>NZ_JAHFZF010000009.1 GCF_018619435.1 Rhodoferax sp. U11-2br
TGCAACTTTCGGGCCCAGTGGTGGGCGCTGCCACACGCCTCCATTCCGATCAGAGTAGGCGGCATGTTGGCAAAAAATGCGGCCATTTGTTCACGTTTAATCTGCTTCTTCAATACAACCTTGCCAAATTCATTGACCCCGTGCACCTGAAACACATTCTTTGCCAAGTCAATGCCAATAGTTGTAGCCTTCATGGTGGACGCTCCTATCTGTGAGGTGGTTGTTACGCAACTCCACTTTGGCACATCGATGCCGTTTAGGGTGGGGGCGTCCATTCCATTGCTTTGGGTCGGCGCAGGTTGGGGCCAAATGCAGACATCCATGTATGACTGCTCTGAGGCTGCAAAATATCTGGAAAATTCGAGGCAATCCTCGGTTTCACTTTAACTATCCAGCCTCCACGAAACACGGGGCGATTCAATCCGTGTCCATGTGGCAGTGGGGTGAAATACAAGAAGTGTCATGGCCTTTAACGCCAATTGGGACCTCGGGCCATGAGTTGCCGTTCGTGAATGTCGACTAAGCGGGGAAATATCTTCGCGTTGAATCAGATCTGCACGCTTGGCAATTTTAGGATACGGGGTAAACCGACGATATGGTTTTTTAGCCATTGGAGAAAACTGTCTTTGTCTCATCTGTGCCTGGCAAGAGGACTTTATGACCAACTACGGTATTGACAACACGCAGCTCATTGATGCGATCAATAGCGCGCGTCGCTCCTCCCTTAGCAAAACTGTCGGCGTGCCATCGGTCGCGTCACACAACTTGATGTGTAACGCTTGGCAGGATTCGTCTAAGACACTTGAACAATTGCGACAATTTGAAGGTTCCAAGGCGCTGATTTCGGTACCAGCATTCGGGGAACATGGCTTTGAACCGCAGCTTGGCAGATTCCGATTTTCATTAATTTTTATGTATGGATTTTGCTCACCAGACCCAAAAATGATGCGGGTCCAACACCGTCGTAACCCCAGTCTAGAAACAATGCACAGAAAAATAAGCGCTCTTGACCGCTTTGGAGTGCAGCAGAAGTCCGGAATCAGCCTGGAACTGGCACCCGCATTGCAGCGAAAGCAGTGTCTCAACAAATCATATAGATTTTGGGTTTATGGCAATCACGTCCCGTCCTCCAGACATTGAGGCAGAGATTACGCTTCTTGCGACTGAGTTTGGTGGGCGCCGTTCTGCTGCGAAGTCAGGGTATCGACCATCTCATGATTTCGGCCTTGACTCACTGAACGATGCTGCCCATGAATACATTGGAAAGGAGTCAGTTTCGCCAGGTCAAAGTGCAAAAGCAAACCTATGGCTACTGGTACCAGAGTATCAAAATGGTCGACTCTATCCGGGCTTTAAATTCACTGTGCAAGAGGGTCCACGCATTGTTGGTCATGGTGTGGTCGTAACTGTCATTAATCCCATTCTTGAGAAGCGTATTTAGCTCGAATTGGAGCGACCGCTTTGGAGCAGAATGTAAGACCGCTTCCAGCCTATTGAAGGCTGCCATCTGGAAAAACCCAAAATTCAGGCCAACGACTCTTCAAGGCTGATAGCGGGTGCTCCCGATAGTCGGCTTCCCGGTTGTCCAGTTCAGCCCTGTTCAGCAGCCATTCATGGCCTTCGCCATCGTGCCCTTACCGGAAGTAGCCGTCCACGATTTGGATCCTCCAAACCGGACGTTGGCTATGGATTGTCGCCGTCATACCAGCCACCGATCTGGGACGACGGTGATGTGCAAGTGAGTGACGGGATGTAAATCGAGTCAGCAGACTGGGATGTGGCGGCACAACCGTCACCGGACTATGAGGTTGATCAGCGTATCAATCGATGACCCAGCCAAGCGGCTACCTTGAAGCGTTGCGGGGTAACAGTGCCCGAGCCTGCGCAAATGACTCTATCGTCAGGCGCAGTTTGGTGAGACCACGTCACGGAGCCAGTCATCGACAGAGTTTTTTCGTGGTTTGATACCACCTCTGTCTGACGATACTTGGCTTCGTGTGGTTGGAAAGCCTATCCGTCGAGGCCCGGTCTGGCGTGTCAGGCCTTGCGTCGGCGTGCAACGGCTGCGCCAGCTAGCGCCAAGCCGACTAACGCCAACGTGGCAGGCTCGGGAACAGTGCCGCGCGTATAGGTCAGCGTGTCGATCGCAACTTGAGTGCCGCCGTCGTGAAACACAACTTTGCGCACGTTGCTGGCTGCGAACGAGGCATTCCCGAAAAGGCCGACACCACCGGAACTGAACGTCTCAAGTAGCAGGTCTGCAGCGTCGTACAACTCTGCAACGAAAGTGACCCCCTGGCCCGACACCGCCCAAGTCATGCCGAGTGCAGAGATGTCCTCGCCAAAAATCACCGATCCAGAACTGCCGTTGTTGGTAATGCCAAAACCGTCGTCCGGCAGGCGGGGGTCGGCGCCGAAGCGTATAGCGGTTGTGAAATTGGCAATGCCGTAGCTCTGGTAGAACGTTGTGCCGTCCAGAACCCCGAGGCCTGGGGCGCCGGCTTCGTTGAATGTGACAGTCACCGGCGTGGCTTGACTGGCGACTGAAGCACCCGCCAGCGTGACAGCCAGCAAAATCGAGCGAATCAGGTTATTGGACATATTGAATTCTCCAGCTTGTGATAGTCAAGACGCTGCAAGACCTATGCCACCCATTTAAATCAACAACTTACGATTGGTCAGTTTCTGAGCTGTAAAGCATTCCGACATAATATTGAAAAGAAAATCCAACCAGCTTTCGGGAAGCACGGCTGACGCCGGGTGCAGGCGTCAATCGTCGATTTCCGGTCGGCATGCATCACGATTTGCTGAATGGACCGCCGAATTGCACCCAAAGCACTGCTTGATGTCTGGAAAATGACCGCTGACGGCCACTATTCAGGCATCAGGCACGAGCCTCCTACCAGGTGATGCGCTGATCGAACTCGGTCTCCGGTGCGGGCTGGGCTGATGTATCCCACTGACGATCGCTGCCCACCTGTTCTGCCGCCGCCGCCCACCTTGGCGCATGGCTTTGTCCGGTCGTGCTGTGATGATAGCGGGCACGACTGCTTTGTGGCCAATTGCTGCGAAGGCCGTTGCGTGTGCCCGTCGTGCAACACGCGGCAAATGGAGGAGGCGGCCGCACACCTGACGAACTATGTTTTCCCGCACCTGCCTGTGCGCCAATGGATGCTGTCGGTCCCGAAGCGCCTGCGTCACTTCACGCAGCGCCACGAGGCAGTGCTCAACATGGTGCTGCGAATTTATCTGCGGATCGTCGCGCAAAGCCTGCGTGCCCACTGCGCTGGTGCGACCCAAGTGAACAAGGCGGCGCCACACATTGACGCAATGGCCTTCATCCACCGCTTCGGCTCCAGCCTGAACGGGCATGCGCACTTCCACGCCTGCGTGGTCGACGGGGTGTTTGAGGAATTAGCAAGAGACCACTGGACTTCCCTGAAGCGGGTATACACAGGTGTCGGCTTCCGACCATATAGCCGGTACCCGTTTTGACGAAATGTGCGCCACTTTGCTGCCTGTCGTTCCCTGGTTGCCAACGGCTGCTATAGAGCAGGCAGATCGCAAGTCTCTAAGACCGGAACCGCTGCAATGCGGGTGCCCGTTCCAGGCTGGAAGCATGTGCAGCAGATCGGGTTCTGCCTGCTCCAGACCGAACATTGACAGCCAGGGGGACCCGCCCACTCATCCGACGAGTACCCCAGGTCACTTTCGATGCACCCTTCCACGTTCCCGGAAGGGTCATGCACTGCCAGGCATGAAAAAATATCAAAAAGCATACAATTTTGTTATAAATTGATGTTTTTTGATATTTAAATAACTGGTGGTCACATGAATCAGACGGCAACAATGCCTCACAACACAACAAGCTTCACTGCATCAGAAGCGGGCATCTCAGACCTTGCCCTCAGCGAATTCCTGGCCTTCAAACTCGGTGAGGAAGAGTACGGTATCGACATCTTGCGGGTGCAGGAAATCCGCTCCTTTGAGCGCCCCACCCGCATGGCCAATGCACCCGAGCACATCCTGGGTGTGGTCAACCTGCGCGGTGTGATCGTGCCGATTGTGGACATGCGCATCAAGTTCAAGCTCAGCCCGGTGAACTACGACAGCTTCACCGTGGTGATTGTTCTGAACATTGGCACCCGTGTTGTTGGCATGGTGGTTGATGGTGTCTCCGATGTCATCACCCTGAGCCCGCAGCAATTACGCCCGGTTCCCGAATTTTCATCTGCCATCGGCAGTGATCACCTGCTGGCCATTGGTTCGCTGGAGAACCGCATGCTCATTCTGATCGACATCGAGAAGCTCATGAACAGTGCGGACCTGGGTCTGTTTCCCGAACTTGTGCATTGAGCGTTTCACTTACAGCTTATTGAGGGAGTCAACATGGAATTTGCAACAACCTGAATATCGTCACCCACTCGAAAGTGCACCTGGGTTCTTGACGCCGATGCTGTTTGGCGTTGGCTATATCAGCTCTAACGGGTCGATAAGGTAAGAGGTTGCCACAGAACCATGAGCACAACCGACAACCAAGATCAGGATTGCAGCGCCAACCAATAACGCTCGACATTGGGAGTCTTTTTTACTTCCAACTCTTGTAATTGCTGCACAACCAGCTGCAAAAAAAGTCACTTTAACGCGATCAAAGATCGCGCCCGTCAACCATTTAAAAGTGACATCCACTTTGTCACCCGGAGTTCATCCATGAGAACCAATTTGCCCGTCACCCAGAGTGAATACCAGTTTCCGGCTTCGGAAACCCTTCTGTCCACCACCGACACCAACAGCCACATCGGCTACGCCAATGCCGCGTTCATTCGTACCAGCGGTTTCTCGCCTGAACAGTTGCTGGGACAACCCCACAACATGGTGCGTCACCCTGACATGCCGGTGGAGGCTTTTGCCGACATGTGGCACAGCTTGAAGGAAGGACAAACCTGGCGTGCCCTGGTGAAGAATCGGCGTAGCAATGGCGACCATCACTGGGTTGTTGCCAATGCGGCGCCGATGCGTCGGCACGGGAAGTTGACAGGTTATTTATCGGTCCGCACAAAACCAACACGCACCCAGATTGATGCTGCGCAGACGAGGTATCAGCAGTTCAAGGAAGGGACAGCTTCAGGTCTGGCGTTTCACCGCGGGCTGATTGTGCGCACCGGCTTAATGCGCTGGAGCAGCACGTTGCAACTCTTGCCCACCGCCTGGCGAGTGCGCCTGCCGTTGCTTGCCCTGGGTGTTGCTGCCGAAACAGCCCTAACCTGGTCTGATCTGACTGGCGGTGTGTTGGCAGGGGCGGCGGCGGTCATTGCAGTTAGCCTGCTGCTGGTCGACTGGTTTATTGAGGCACAGATCACGACACCGCTGGGCCAAGTGGCGCAGGCTGCACAACAAGTTGCCAGCGGAGAGGCAGCACCTGATCTAAACATGGACCGTTGCGATGACATTGGCCTGATGGCCAGATCCGTCAACCAGGCAGGACTAAACCTGCAATCCTTGGTGGCTGATGTGTTTGAGCAAGCCCAGGGTGTGCAAGTGGCCAGCCAACAAATTGCTGCAGCTACCGCAGATCTGTCCAGCCGAACCGAACAAGCGGCCTCCAGCCTGGAGCAGACAGCTGCTGCCATGGAGCAGCAGACCGCCTCGGTCAAACAGAATTCAGACACGGCGCATCAAGCCAGCCAGCTGGCCCTGACTGCTACGCATGTGGCCGAAAAAGGTGGACAGGCGATGGCCAAAGTGGAGAGCACCATGACACTGATCAGTGCGTCCAGCCGCAAGATTGCCGACATCATCAGCGTCATTGATGGCATCGCCTTCCAGACAAACATCTTGGCGCTGAACGCTGCGGTGGAAGCCGCACGCGCAGGCGATCAGGGGCGTGGCTTTGCTGTGGTGGCCAGCGAGGTCCGCAGCCTTGCAGGACGTTCGGCGGCGGCGGCCAAAGAAATCAAGGTACTGATAGATGACTCCGTCGGCGACGTGGAAAGTGGATCGCGCCTGGTGGCAGATGCAGGGGGCACGATGAATGAAGTTGTTACTCAGGTCAAACGTGTCAATGACCTGATGGCAGAGATCACCGTGGCATCCAAGGAGCAATCAGCAGGCATATCCCAGGTGGGTATGGCCGTGGCGCAACTTGACCAGATGATTCAGCAGAACGCAGCCATGGTGGAGCAAAGCAGCGCTGCGGCAACCAGCATGGGTGCTCAGGCGCAGAGACTGGTGGAGGCGGTCAAGGTGTTCTCTGTTTGATCCATCGGTAGTCACAGGGGACGTGACTCGGCGTTTAGGTGACACGCCCAGGATAGCTTTGAAGGCAGCTTTGAGCCAGTTCTTGGATACCCCAACGCACTCCACATGTCTACCTTTGCTGAAACCGATAGATAGGGCAACCAATTCGGGCACGGTTGAGCACGTGCTCAACACCCTGGCCCATCTCAAGGACCAATCCCGGCTCATGACGGTTGGTGAAGTAGATACGCCACTGACGCTACAAACCCCACCGCTGGCCAACGTGACGCGCTACGACAGCCTGCGAGGCGGTGAGATTGAGGTCAGCTATGTCCAATGACATCGTGACCGCATTGAAGGGTTTGAGTTTGCACGGCATGGCCAGTGCATGGCCGGAAGTGTTGGGTACGGCGCGCATCAAGACACTGGACCATGAGACGGTGCTGCACCAGTTGCTCAAGGCAGAAGCTGCGCAACGTGAGGTGCGTTCCATGGCGTACCAGATGCGGGTGGCCCGTTTCCAGTCGCATCGGGACTTGGCCGGGTTTGACTTCGCCCAGGCTGGTGTGGATGAGGGTTTGATTCGGGACTTGCACCAGATGAAGTTTTTGGAATCTGCACACAACGTGGTGTTCATTGGCGGACCAGGCACGGGCAAGACGCATCTGGCCACCAGCCTAGGCGTAGAAGCTATCCGTAACCATGGCAAACGGGTGCGTTTCTTCTCTACGGTGGAGTTGGTCAATGCCCTGGAATTAGAGAAGGCGCAAGGCAAGTCAGGACAGATGGCTTACCGGTTGATGTACGTGGACATGGTGATCCTTGATGAGATGGGGTACTTGCCTTTTACCCAGGCGGGCGGGGCATTGCTGGTTCATTTGTTGTCCAAACTGTACGAGCGCACCAGCGTGGTGATCACCACCAATCTGAGCTTCTCGGAGTGGGCCAATGTGTTTGGAGACCCAAGGATGACGACAGCGCTGTTGGACCGACTGACCCATCACTGCCACATCGTGGAGACGGGCAATGAGAGCTGGAGATTCAAGAATTCCAGTGCGCAGGTACGAACACCACGCAAGACAAGTAAACCGAAATCAGGGAAAGGAGACCATCAAGAACAAGCCAATGACGTAGACTTATCCACAACCGAATAGCCAAATTTATCTTTAACCAGGTGGCTCAATATTGATCCGAAATGCTGGATCAGTTTGTCTCCGGAATCAACATTCCATGCGCTTTATCTGGCGTTCCGAGGAGGAACGAGCTTGGCTCGATATGGTGCCAATTGGCCGTGAATTTGGAAGTCCTGATTACGAACGACTGGAGCAGGAAGACCATCAAAGGAGGCAGGCCAACTTGGACGAACTTGTCTCCATATCAACGCAACAAGCGAGTGGAGTTCCGAACTCGGCAGAATGGGATCCCCAAGCCGCAACCAACGTGCAGAAAGCGTTACTGGAAATGGGCCATGACGTCAGCGCAGCAGTTGCTGTCGAGGTGTGGCGTCAATGTTCACAATCGCTGAAAGCTAGTTGGATGGGTGGTCCTGAATCGGTGGTGAGGGCCAAAATGATGCTGATTTGCCATTGCAATGGTATGCCAAGTGTTGGGCTAACATTGAAGCCATGACCACTGCTGCAGGACTTGTCATCGCATTTGCACTGATAGCCATTGGCGGTGTCGGATTGGCGGTGTTTGCCATCATGCACCGTGAGCGTCTGCCTGGGGATTCGGGTTCAAACCCAGGAAGTAAATGAGTGCATTGGTGCCAACAGTGGCATACCCTACCAGTGAAGATTAGCGTTGCATAGCTTCTGGGTCGACATAGCCCAGATCTGCATACACATTAGCAGTGCCAACTTCAATTGCCTCGGCCATCTGTTGACTCATCTCTTGGGTGGTCGCCAGACTTCGGCTATTCAGCGTCACGTTGCACATGCTGTGGCTCATTCGAACCGCTATCGCGTTTGATTCGGTACTTTTTCGCCTCAGAATTCAGATAGAGGCCACCACCAAAGATGATGCAGCTAACAATGAAAAGCAGCAAGTAATCGAACATCAGTCAGTCTCCAGGATGTGACTCATTCAGCGTTATCAGCATCACTCTTGGGCTTCGAGCTGGGGCTCACATCCTCTAACCTGTGCGTGTTGACGTAAAGCCCAATTCCGCACAGAACAAAGGTAAAAATAACAAAAGCAATCAGCAATTCGTTTGACATTTTGTGTAGCCAATTATTTAGGAAAACTACTCTGGCAACCCTCTATTTGTCGCGTTTGATGCGGTATTCATTGACGCCTCGCTATTTTGTTCGTAAGTCTAAGCCCAACGTGGCTTTTCTCAACAGTGAGATTGGTAGACTTGAGTGGTGATTCAGAGTCACTTTCGCAGAAATGAGTTGATTGAGTCGCCTCAGAAAGGGTTGCGCTGCGCAACCCCAACCGGGCGCAACAGGCAAAGGGCACGACATGGACATTCTTGTTTTGAGCATCGTTGCTGGTCTCATTAGTGTTTTTGGCCTCTGGGTCGCAACGCGGCCTGTTTCTGAGGAGGTTGCAAAGGAGAAGACGAACAAGATGCGAGTCTCTCGTCGACCTTTGGTGACACCTCGCCCGCGAAGAGTTCGGCTGTTGAGCAACAGAAGATAGAAATTGCAATAGCCTCCCCTCATTCGCGCTGAGTAGGGTGCCCAGACCATTGCCGGGCTGCGACGACCGGCTGACTGTACTGAACAAACGTCGAAGTCGTGGGACGTAGCAATCCGCCTTTTGCCCCCTTGTTCTCCAGCAGAACGGAGCTTGTAAGGGTTAACTCAGCCGCTGCGGTGTTTCTTCGGCGCGGATGAAATTGGCCGCTGCACCGTTGGCTCAACCATGACTCAGATGCAAAATGTCACTGCCCATGCAGTGTCTTTGGCACTGCATGATCTGCATACCCTAGTTCGCAAAACTTGCTCAATCCTCGTAGCTGGAGATGTTGGATGACGGATCAGTCGCATAGATTGCTCGCCATTGTGGCTGTCGATCAAGCACACCGCGTTCGCTGTCAACAACCGCACTGCGGGCACGGTGTCTATGCTCGGATTCATGTTGTCGAAGAGGGTGGTCAACTGCTTGTCTTGGGATCGGACTGCTTTGCAAAGCGGTATGGTGCTGTCCAGACGTCTGGTGTCCATGGGCAGGGCGGTGGCGGCGGGAGGGTGCTTACAGAGGCAGAACGTGAACTGTTGGTCAACAACACACGAGCGTTGCTGGAGCAGTTTGAGGCTGAGCGCCGCAGGGCGCTGGAGTTGGCAGAAGAAAAACGCCTTCAGGACCAAGCGCAAGAGGCCGCCAGACAAAAGGCGATGGTTGAGAAACTGAGGTCGCTAAAAGCCCTGTCTGAGCTACGAAGTCCATCCAGTCACGTCCTGCAACCAGACAACACAAGACCATTGGAGTCCCAGCAGACGCCTCTGGAAGTAACTCCCACGCCAGCATGGGCGAGTCTGAAGAAAGAGCCTTCCTCGCTTTTTGCGTATGGTGTAGGTGAGGGCCAATGCTGGGTGCTCATTCAATCAGCCACCCATGCTGGTTGTTTCATTGCCCCGGCCCCAGATGCGTTTGAGTCTTGGGATGAGGCATTGCCGCCCAGCATGGGTCGCCCAGACCTGGACCGTCAAGTCTATGTGAGCGAAAAATCTATCAACGAGTTGGTTGGGTGGTTTATGCAGCGCCGCCCCAAAAGCAGTCGTATTGACAGCGATCCCGTGGCGATTCAGCGCTATGCGCTTGAATGTGCAAAATCTGTCAGCTAACCCGAGCCACTCACAAACGATCCAATCGATCACAGCAGTACCGCGTTGCCATCGCCGATTTTTCTGTACGAGAAAGTGGCGCGACCATTGGCTTTGACTTAACTGGGGTGCTGCACCGTCCCAGCCCCGCTAATCATCTACTGATGCAACACCCGATTGAGTAATTCTGCCAACCTTGAACCAGCTGCCACCAACTGGTTCTCCATCACCGGCGTGAATGCCTGAACGTAGTCCTGGCCCACAAATCGACCCGGATAGAAACCCTTACTGGCCACGATCCTGCAGGAAGCCTGGGCAGCCCGGGCCGCGTTCCACGGTGCTGTCGAGCTCTTGAGGGTCTTGACCAACAGACGTTGGCTCAGAGTGTCCGTGTCTTCCTGCAAAGTCTTGATCAGTCCACTGTCCCAGAAGGCATGCAGGTTGCTTCCTTTTCCGAAGGCCTGTATCTGGTAGCTGTTGCCGCCCCGGTCATCACCATACCCTGCATGCAAGGGCTGGTGCACATCACCAACGAAGTGAACCAGGTACTTCAGTGCCAGAAGTCTTTTGTCATCCGAGGTTTTTGAAGCCAGCACCTCGGTTTGCTTTTCGATGGCTTCCACCGCACACTGGCCATCGGGACAATCGCGCTCACGCTGGTACACACAGGACTCCCTGGGGAAGTTCACATAGTGCCAACGTGCCGTGCTGGGACTGCGGTGCTCATCGGCCCAGGTGGAGATGGAGGCCAGTGTTTCTCCGGGCTCCAGTGCCAGTAGCCGGGACACTTCTGCCTTGGCCTGTGGTGTCAGCTGAGCCCAGGCCAGATTGGCAATGACATGATGGCCTTGTACGCCCCAGGCCTGGACCTGGGAGGCACCGAGCCACAGACTCAGCCACAAGCCCAGACTCAGAAGGCGCACAAGCAGCTTCATACGCCTGAGAGATCGTCCTGCTTAGGCCTGAGCCTCAGGCGTCGCAACTGTCTGGACTTCAGGCTGGACTGGTGTCGGAGCAGGTGCAGCTGCAGGCGCTGTTGTCGCAGCTGGTGCAGGGGTAGTTGCCTGTACCGGGGTCTTCTCAGGAGCTGCTGCTGGTGTTTTTGCCGGTGCCGGGCTCTTCTTGGTTGCCTTGGCCGCCACCTTGACCAGCTTGTAGCTGCCCTGAGGACCGGCCACCAGACGGCCCTCTTTGATCAGGCGAGCCAGCGCCGCAGTCATGGAGCCCACGGGAATATTGGTCTCTTTGGAAATCGCAGTCTGGATGATGTGCTCAAACTTGTCGGTGTTGAGAATCTTCAACAAATAGGCCAGGAGCTTGGCGGGGTTGCCTTGGAGTTCCTGGGTGGCAACTGCTGTGGTACCGCCTTTGACCTTGGCGCCCTTGGCAATGGCTTTGGTCGCGGGCTGGGTTACTGGCGCTTTGCTGGTCGGTTTGCCTGTTGGGGTCTTGGCTGCGGTCTTCTTACCTTTTGCAAGCGGTGTAGCTGCTTTGGCGGTGGGTGCAGCGGTTGGCGCCTTGGTTGCCTTGGCCGTTTGTTTTCGGGTCGCTTTTTTCACCTTGACGGTGGTGGCGCTGAGGTCGACGGCTTTGGTGACAGTCTTCTTGGCCGCCTTCTTGGTGCCTGTGCTGGTGGGGGCGCTGGCAGGTGCGCTCAGGGCGCGAGTCTCGCGCACGATGGGCAGGTCTTCTTCGGTCAGTTCACCGGCAATGCGATAGAGCTCGCGCAGTTCTTCTTCGATGCCCGACAGCCTCTTGGACAGACGGGCTGTGACTTGCCAGCTTTCGATGAGGGCAGCGTTGCCCAGGCTGTAGGGGTTGTTGAGGACGGCGGCGTTGGCGCGTTGGGCGTAGGCTGCGACTTCACTTTTCAACTTTTCGTCGGCATGGAAGATGGCGGTACCGGCCTTTTGCAGGGCAGTGAGGGTGGAAGCAGAGATTGGCATGGGGCGCTGGTCCTTGGAGAAATGAGAGAGAAACTGTGAACAAGAAAGACGACTTCAAACGGGGTAGGACACCGGATGGATCAATAGAAGACGATCAGGGTCTCGGTTGTCCGGGCATCAGGTTTGGTCCTATAGGGAGCGGATTGTAGAAAGATGAAGGAAAAGCGTTGGTGCGGTGGCTGACTTGCCAGCGTTCAGCAATTGATGATGCTTTGTCTTTCACGACCCTCAAGCACGGACAAGTCGCAGCAGGGTGATCTCAGAAGGTGCACCAAAACGCTTGGGTGGTCCCCAGTACCCTGTTCCCCGGCTGGTGTAAACCCACAGGGACTGCAACCTATGTAGCCCCGCCGTGAAGGGCTGTTGCCATCTGACAAAGTGGTTCCAGGGCCAGAACTGGCCACCATGCGTGTGACCCGAGAGCTGCAGATCAAACCCCGCTTGCAGTGCATCAGGCGCACTGCGGGGCTGATGGGCCAGCAATAACTTGAACACAGCGTCAACCGGTGCACCGTTCATCGCCCGAGCAGGGTCACTGCGTTGTGCCTTGTCAAAGTGGTGGGCTCCGAAGTCTGTCACACCAGCCACCACCATCGTGGCAGGCTCAGGGTCCTGTGCATCATGGTGGTGGTGAATCACCACATGATCGTTCATCAGCACTTGGATACCCAAGCCTCTCAATGTATCGATCCAACCATGTACCCCGGAGTAATACTCATGGTTGCCGGTGACAAAGAAGCTGCCGTGTGTGGAAGTCAAATCCACCAGAGGCAACACGTCATCTCGCAGCTCTGCAACACTACCATCGACCAGATCACCGGTGATGGCCACCAGGTCAGCACCCAGGCTATTAACTCTGGTCACGATGCGCTGCAAATACGGGCCCTTGATGGTGGGGCCCAGATGAATGTCGCTGATCTGTGCAATCTGAAAGCCTTGCAGTGCGTCAGGCAGGTTGGCAATCGGGACATCGACTCTCACTACTGCTGCAGTTCGACGTGCATTGGAGAATCCCCACAACGTCACCAGCAGACCCAACACCGGCACCAACAGCGCCGAGTCAAAACGCAAGCTCGCAAGGTCAACGCTTGCAAGCGTTGCGGGCCAAACCCTGTCGAAACCCTGCATCACCAGCAGTGCGACTTCCCGCAGCAAAGCCAGTACAAAGAGAGATGACCCGAGCCCCATGCACAGCAGACCCAACCAGGTCAGAAGGGAGGCCAATTTGGGCCTGGCAACACGCCGCCCCAGAAACCCCATGGGAAGCAGCAGTGCCGATAGCAGCAGCGCCACCCAAAATGCCATGCCCAACAACGGGTGAACTGCAAGGAGATCGGGTGCTACTGTCCAGCCGACAAAGGCGTGCAGAAGGAAAGAAATCAGAAACAGGACAGAGACGGACATTCGGGAGGACGCATAGGAACTCGTCCATGCGCGGTAGCTGCAATGAAACCAGATGGTGGCGGTTGGGGTTGATTCAAGTCATGGACGACTGTCGCAGAAGGATGGATCACCGCGACAGTAACGACGCTCGATGGATCGATTTGAAGTTTGTGTCGTGAGGTTGATGCGTTTTTGTTGTCAGACTGGCGCCGCATATGTGCGAGTGTTAACGCCGATATTGGAATGACAGGGTTCTGGTACTTGTGTCGGTGACGGAGTGACACACCTGTAATGTTCTGCAAACTGCGGTGGACACCGCGTTCAAGCGGTGCTTTTGCCTATCAATCCCCAACCAGTAAAGAGGGCGAATTGGGTATCGGCGGCAACACTCTGGTCTTCTGGACGCCACCAATGCCTCGGTGACATTTGACAGAAGTTCTAAATCAGTCAATGTACGCATGATCATTGAATCCTCTTGATAGGCTCCATGAAGACCTTCCAGGCGCGGCACCCGACCATCAGGGCCCGTGCGTCAGCCAGGGCGTGGTGCGGTGGCCACTGCGGTGTGTAGGTGGCATTCTTGGCCTTGTCAAACACAGGATGCGCGATGGTGCGCCTGTCCAAGTGAAGTTTGTCCCCCACGTTGGGCGGTAGCTTCTTGTGGGTCACATCCAGCAAAACCGACGCCAATAGCAGCCAGTCCCCTTCAAAATCAAAGATGAGCGTGGCAGCTTCCGGCAATGTTTCAAACCACTCGTGCAGCCGCTGTGTGAGTTGTCTGCGGTCGCAGGAAGCTCCTGAGACACGGTTCAGAACTGGCAAAACTTCCTTGCGCACAAAGTCGCTGCACTCGTCTTGCTTGAAGTCCGTTCGCTCGGCGTAAAACTCCCGCCCGTCTTCGGCCACCAGCGCGAGGCTAATCAGGTCATGTTTGACAAAGTCGGTGAATTCCGTATCCAGAAAAACCAGCATGTCACCCGCAGCCTTTAAACATGGTCGTCACCGACCGTTGCGGTCCACCGTCCCAACACTGACCGGCCCTAGCTTACGCAGTAGGTAAAGGCCTGTTGCATCCAGACGGTAGATATGCGTGGTGGCGGTCCAAGGGTTGAGCAACACCAGCTCGCGCACGCGGCGCTCCTCCGGTTTGATTTCGGGCTTGTTCATTTCTGTTACCAAGTGAACGCCTCTTGGCGTTTGCGCAATGCAGCTTCGTCGGCCCGTTGAGCATCAGTCCGGTCTTCACCGTAGGTGACAAACAGTGGAAGGGGAAAGAGCGCATTGTGCTGCCAGATCGGCGGATCTTGCGAGACCCCATAGACCTGCAGAATTTCACTGTGCGTGAGGTGCTGGAGATTCACTGCATCGGCCAACGCATCAAGTTCCCGCTCAAGCTGGGCATCCAGATTGACCAAGTAAACACGGGCTTTGATCAACGCTGTGACACGCTCTGGCCAGCCCAGCTGCCATCGATTGGCGATGGACACAGCAATGGAGCCCATTTCCTCGATTTGCAGAGCGCCCTGTGGGCCGTAGATATCGCGGTTTAGAAGTTCTTCCATCGGGATTTCTTGAGATAAGTTTCAACTTTATCGGTTTTTGATATGACTCACTCTGGACATCATTCCCGCAAATCAAATTCGACTCCGATAGACGAACAGCTACTTGAAATTGCTAGCACCCCCAAGTAAGTAGTCCAGGCCCGTGTCATCCGTGGGCGTGTTTTGACAGGCAAGCTGCCTCCCAGTTGGATTTCCAGCTTAGGTCTAAACAGGCGGGCGTCGTGGTTCATCAAAAGTGGCTTCAATCTCGAGGCAACAACAGCAAATGCCTGGTCGGATTGAACCATCATCTGAAACCACTGTTCGACATAATTTGCAGAGAGCATCTCCGCGTACCAGCTGATGTATTTTCTGTAGAGCAGCAGAACGGCCAATGCGTCGACATGGCATATGCAGCTCAGGTCTTTGAGCGCGTCAACATCCATCTTCAGAACAGCGAACCACAAAGACCTGGCATTTGGGAATCTCTGTCGGAGATAAAGGGCTACGGGATCTGCAAGTTTTTCGCAGATTTTTTTCGCCTCCGTTTTAGTCAGCTGACGCGTTTTTAAAATTCTCCACAGGGGGGAGTGGAAGATATCGCTGGAACCAGGGGCATATTGCTCAGCCACCACCACCGCAGTTGGCCTCTTGCTGTCACCATGTCCGTTACCGAAAGGACTCACATCACCCCGACCGTACTTTCTCCACAACTGCGGTTGACGGTAGCCTCCTTTGTCATCTCGCGGAGCCGCACAGTCAGGATTGATCAGCCGTTCGATCTTTGCGAAATCCAACCCCAGCATCTCTCTGACCGTCCAAGCCCAATAGGCTGACTGACAACAATCAATTTCACACCTCCGGGGACGGCCTACCTTTTTCTGACCCATCCGCAACCTTTCACCAGTTTTAAAAAGAATATTAGATATTTCTTCTATTCAATGAATGATTGAAAGCACAAAAATCGATATCAGCATATCTTTTGATCAATGAACAGTCATGAAACCATTGATTTATATGCTAAGTGGTTTAAATCGGCAAATTCCGGGAATATCCACGATCATGAATATCACCCCAATGCAGCCACCGCCGTTACCTCTCGGGCAAACACTCACCGAACAATATGGTCACCTAGTCGGAGGTGCCGACCTCGCCAAATTATTGGGATTTCGCAGCACAGACACCCTGCGTAAAGCAGTGGCCAATGGCACTTTGACATTGTCAACATTCACGGTCCCAGGCCGCCAAGGCCGATTTGCACTGACCAGCGACGTCGCCGACTGGCTCCTGTCACTCAGGAATGGAGGCGCCCCAAAAAACTCAGAGAGGGACAACTGATTCGTCTTGGCCCTCTTCTGGCCAGACCCGTGTTCGAGCAATCGATTGCCTTTGTTGGAAACAGCGCAGAACGTCTAAGGACCATCGCGCCCACCCCAAAAAACAGACCGCAGAAAGGAACCCAATGACTTAAAAGCTCAAAAAAAAACGACGTGAGGTCGGCAAACCACACGTCGTCTTCCTGGGGGATTCCCAGACTTTTATCTTCAGTGACAAGTCTACGGACCAAAACTTGGTTCGTCAATCCCCCTTTTTCATCAATTTGTTGACGAACGCCAATTTGGCGGGCGGTGGAATCGCTCGTCTTGGCGTCAAGGGGAAACTCATGCGAACACAGAAACGGTTTACACCAACACTGCTGGCACGATTCGTCCGGCAGGGACGTGGGACAGGGACATACATAGATTACCTTCCGTGGCACAGGGTCGGCCGGGGCGATCCCGCCAGCCTTGGGCGCTCACACTTGATGATGTGGCGGCAAAGACAGCGAGAGCTGCTGTCCGACGGTGAGTGGGTCGGACTGCTGTTTTCAACGATGATCAATGACCTGGCTGATGTGCGGGAGCAGCAAAAGCTCTCGCTGGAGGACGGACCATTTGAACTCGCCTTGTACGATGTGCGCCACGGTGGCAAGAGCTACCCAGGCACATTAAACATCGCTAGGCAACTCGGTTTCAAACACCCGCGTGTGAATGGTGATGGGGCTTCAGACGATTGGGTAATGACAACAGACCAACTCCTAGTCATTCGAATGCCGTCTGGCCAGCTAGAGTTGTTGGCTGTAGCTTACAAACCCGATGGCAGAAAACTCACAAAGCGCAACCGCGAGCTTCTCGCAATCGAGAAGGCGTACTGGAATGCACGTGATGTGGTGTGGCTTTTGATCACCCCCGATCTGTTTTCCGAGTCAGCTGGGGTCACCTTACGTCGCGCTGCTCCATGGGGACTTGGCGTCACCGTTGCTGCCTCCGACAGAGCAATTGCCGTCCATGTTGTCAACCAAACATTGGGGCACACCTTCACTTACACGTTGGACGTCATCACTGCTGCCCTTGGAAACAAGGATCTCGCCCAGAGAGCTTTCTGGCAGGCGGTATGGACGGGTGTCATACCCATGGATCTGCGAACCGGTTGGCGACCTCACTTGCCGATCAAGCTGCTGAGCCAAGATGATTTTGTCGCATTGAACCCGGTGGCTTCCAGGAGGACATCATGGAACTGATGTCAAACCAGGTGTTTCGACTGCTTCTTGACGACAGCTCCGATGCCTACCCGGCAGGGATCTACCGCGTCATATTCGACGAGGCCAGCATCAATAAAACGGTTTGTGTCTGTATCCAGACCGCCGACGATGCTCCAACCAGACCAGGCGGCCGCAGGAAACTCAAAACAACCAAGTGCCCTCGCAAGAAGGCACCACCGGCGCTCATTGGCGAGCTCATATGGATGGATCGCGACTATTTGCAGCGACTGGCGACAAACAAACTTCTGATCACGGTCGAGATTGACCGCGAGCCCATTTATTTCGTGCCCATTGAGTCACCCAAAGACCTGGTCATCTTCACTCAGAGATGCAAGTCCATGGCGGGCTTTCTTGATGCCAACAAAATGCAGGAGAGCATTCTGGTTCATGGAGGCCTAGGCGGACTTGTACGTGAGGCGATGACGACTGGCAAGGTTTGCCGTGCCTACGTGTACAAGCAGTGGTCAACACTTTGCCGTCTTGGTCTGAGCGAGATCAGCCTGTTGCCACGACGCGACCGCTGTGGTGCGCCCAATGTGAAGCGGCCCTGTGACCCTGGTGGTCGCAAGAAACCCGGACGAAAAACTCAGAAACAACGGATCGCCAAGGCGCATGGCATCGACTTGCCACCCAAGCAACCAGGCATGAGCACCGAGTGGCGAGCATCCATCATCGCCGGTGACAACCAAATCAAAACACCGGTTAAACCAGCAATGGCAAAGCGCTGTACCCTTATCTTAGAGAGCTCCTTTGTCAAAAAGTACCGCCAGGAGAACGGCGTACTGGTTCCCGTTGAGCTCAAATTGGGCGAGTATCCAAACAACCGGCAAATCCGGCGCGTACTAGAGGTCGAGGTCCCACGCCTCAAACGACTGTTGCAAGCGACCACCCTCGGTCATTTCAAACGGTCTTTGCGCGGCTTGATCGCGCGCAACTGGAAGGGTGTTGCGGGGCCAGGCCATACCTGGGCCATCGACTCAACGGTGGGCGACATTTACCTGAGATCGTCTCTCAATCGAGCCTGGATTGTGGGGCGCCCCATCGTCTATATCGTGGTGGATGTCTGGTCCACGGCCATTGTGGGCTTCTATGTTTGTCTGACTGGCCCGAGCTGGAATACAGCCAAGATCAGCCTCTTCAATTCAGTTTCGGATCCAGCACTTCTTGGGGACATGTGGGGTTATCAACCCATCCTGAGCCTCAACCCCTTCCCAACCATGTGCTACCAGCTGATGTGTGATCGGGGTGAGTATTTGTCAAAAGCCGCCAGTGTCACGGCCATTAAATTGATCCCCTGCATGTCGTATGCGCCGCCCTATCGTCCAGACTTAAAAGGCTTGGTTGAGGTCCTGCATCGCATCGAAAAGGATGCTCAGTTCTTGTTCTTGCCCGGTGCGATGGACTATCGACGGGCCGAATTTGACCTGCGAAAGTCACATCCCTCAGAGTCGGCAATGACTGTGCGCGAGTATGTCCAGTATCTGCATCTGATTTTTGCTGAGTACAACCTGACAGCGGATCGACGCCACCGGGTTGATGCCCATATGGCAGCGGCAGGTGTTTTTCCAAGCCCTGCCGGGCTGTGGCGCTGGGGAGACGCAATGGGCATCGGTCTGCAACGTCACATTCCCCAAGCTGACTTGATCACAACACTCCTGCCACCTGACAATGCCCGCGTTGGTCACAGTTCGATTGTCTACAGCGGCAACGATTACGTCTCCAAAACCATCCAGGACGAAGAATGGACAACCGAGTCACGCAACTTCAAGGGTTGGTCGCTTCCGGTTCATTACTACCCTGGCTCTGTTGGACGTATCTGGACACCGAATGTCAGCGGCAAGGGGCTGCTTGAACTGCAGATTTCCGACCAGGCCAAGACCTCGGTCGAGGTCACATTCGATGAACTCGCAGACTCGATCGCATTCACCCGAATGGGACGCGCTGACGTTGAACATCACAACACGCTTCGCGCTTTGGACTTCCTTCGCCAGGTGACAGCACTGCGCGACAACGCCATATTATTGACGAAGGAAGCGATCGCCAGGGCCCAGGGGGCTTCGCCAACGATGACCGAGGCCCGGTTGATTGAGGTGGCTTGTGCCTCGAACCTGCGCGGTTCTGAGGCCACCACCACCGACAAACTTCGCGACGAGGCCATGGAGGCGCATGAGGAGATGATGCGTGCCGTCCTGCGTGCTGGTGATGATGATGATGATGATGAGGCCTAACATGTCCAATCTGCACATGCTGGACCCCTACGCTGGCAATATCCTGACGCAGGGGCTGGGACCGATCCTATCCAGGATGGAGACCGCGAAGGCTTTGACTGAGCTTCCCAAACGGCTGCACTCCATGGACGGGATACCGCCCCACATTGCTATGCATCACTTGATGGCGATCCGGGACTTCCATATCCCAGGCGTTGAAGAATGTCGTCTACATCAGACCAACGACTTAATGATCAGACAAAACTACCGATACCTGGACCCTACTGTTGCAGCCACCTGGGCGACGGTCAGTGGAGATCGCGTGGCTTACAGCCACAGTCGGGCACCGGCATATAGTGGAGCGGTCGTTGGGCACTCCGGCACTGGAAAAACGGAAGGAGTCTTGCGCTGTCTGCGAATTTACCCACAGCAAGTGATTCAACATGGCAGTTTTCCACGCATGGTTGGACCTCATAAACAGGTCGTCTGGCTGTCCATCAATGTTCCCGCCAGCGGTAGAACTGTCGACCTTGGGACAGACCTCATGCGTGAGTCGGACCGGGTAACGGGAGAGAACCGCTTTGCCTCCGAGCTCAGCAAAGAACGGCGCGATGGCATGAAGATGCTCGACTCTTGGCGGCAGTGGGCCACATCGCATTTGCTTGGCCTCCTTCACCTGGACGAAGTTCAAAACCTGTTCAAACTCGCAACCCTTAAAAAGCGCCGGACCAGATCTGGCGTTCCCAGTGAAGCACCAGAGTTGAGCATCGTCGAAGATCAATTCCTGAAATGGATTTTGATCTTGATGAACACATGGCATGTGCCCTTGCTTCTGTCGGGCACGCCCGATGGCATCGGCGCCTTGACCCGTCGCCTCAGCACCACTGAACGGATCGTGACGTCTGGCTACCATGTGTTTCAACATTTCGACAGCGTAACAGACAGCAACTACCGAAAAAATTTTCTGGAACAGTTGGGCAAATACCAATATGTCCAGAAGAAACTCCCTGTCGACGACGAACTGGCGAACCTGATACTTGAACTGACCGGAGGTATTCAGCGCCTCATCGTGGCACTTTGGATCGCAGCACACCGGGTGGCGCTGGAGCGAAACGATGGCAGCCTGACGCTCAATGATTTCAGGATGGCTGCCGCGACTTACTTGGCAGCAGTCGCCCCCGCTGTGGCAGCGTTTCGGAGCAAAGATCCGGTCAAGATGGCCCGCTACGAAGACCTCTTGCCGCGTAACGATGCCATGTGGTCTCAGTTCTGGGGTTCAGTCTCGCAAATCTGATGCGTTTTTGAAGGTGCGTTTTCATGCATACCGATGACCACGGGCAGGTGCGCTCTTTTCTTCTTCGCACCAGAACGACGTTGGGGATCTTGTGCAGCCATGGCCGTGAGAGCCATGGTCAGCAGAGGGCCTGATTTGCGATTCAGATCGTCCATCTCATCCATGGACAGTCCACCAATCGTGGCACTCTCCGAACTTGACTTCTCATTGACGCGAAAGGCCGTGACTGCAGCCATTGGGTTCTTGGCCTCGGATCTGCTGCTCAAGTTCGGCAGGCCCAGTCCTCCAAAAAGGGACTGGGTTCTGTGCATTGCGATATGGAGCATCTTGGATACCGCTAGATGATTCCCTTTGTACTGGATATAGGCATCAATCAGGCTCTGGCGCTCCTGCTCGGTCGGAACCAGCATTTTGCGCTCCGGTATATCTGCATGCGTTCTCGCAGCGCCAAATAGGTCATTTAACGCATCGTCTGCTGTGTCATAGAGGACGGCACAGGCCAGAACATACGACGAGACCGAAGACGCGGAGGTTCGCATGTACAAAACCCCATCCACGTGATTCAATATCTGGCCATCGGGCTTCTCAGCCAGCCCAGAAAACACGGTATTCAGCCATTGACGGGGGAATGCCGATCTGATGAGGTCACTCAGCAATGGCTGCTTCACCCGCCCCCCATGCGTTTGCAAGCCGAGTGCTGCCGCTTTCTTGCGAAGTGCCAGTGCCACGTATTTCACGTCCAACGGCGCCACTCGAACCATCAACCCGGAAACGATGTCTAGAAATCTCTGAACGCTTGGGTTTTTCTTAGCCTCGTCCACCAACTCCTTCAGAACCAGTGCGGAGTTATCTGCGAATATGGCAGGCGGCTGAAGAAATGCCGATTCATTGGCTACAAAGTGAAGCGGAGTCTCATGCTTTGGACACCACAGTTGACCCGGCAACTGGAGATCGCGCCGCCAATAGCTGACACCATGGAACTCAACATCGGCCGAAACGCATGCGGTACAAAGATAAGCACCTGCGCGTGCTGGGACCATGCCACTGTTGGAAAGAAGTGTTCGGCGCGCCGGACTGCCATGCGGCAGATCAGGCAAAAACGATGTGATGGCGCGTCTGAATGGAATGGTTGAGTGCCTCTGCGCAAAATGTTCCAGCGACTGTCCAGCTATCAGACTCAGAGACTCCAGGTATGAGCGTTCATGCTGTGAAAGATATTCAAGGCAGAACATCCTGAGCATGTTTTCTTGGGCATCTTTTTCCGTCAGCAGTCCGTTGATGCGCATCACTCGACCCAAATAGCCGCGATCGAGTTCCTCTGGCAAGGGAACGGGGCGGACCAGAGAGGTCATATGCCCTCCCCTTTGGCATGCGCCTTGCCATGAAGCGGGCCTAAGGCTGATAACGACCGAATCACTGCAGACAGCGCTTTGGCATGTGCAGCAGAGCCATCCCAAGTGAGGGTCAAGGCATTCACCAACTCGTCATTGCTCCGTACCGAGTCGGCCGTCACGCCCCCATCGAACTTCTCGACATACAAACATATCTCTTCTGCCAGTCTGGAGGCTTTGACGCCTTGCCCTTTGAGAATGCGACTGACCTGAGATTGGCTGGCAGCCAAATCTTCCGCAATCTGCGTTTGTGTGATGCCATGCACCTTGCAGACGTGTCGGGCACGTTCCAGGCGCGCTTTGATATCTGATCGAATCATGTATTTAGCATATCACAATGCATTTATACATATTTACCTTTCAACAAGTTGTCCAATGCGTTGCTGCGCCTACAGAAGGTCTTTGATCAACTTGGCCTTGGATCGCCTCAACCCACGTTCAATGACGCGGCGGGTCAGTGGAAGCCTGTCCAGTGCTGAGAGTTTTGGTTTGAGCTGCGGCATCGCCTGGCAAAGCTGCCAGAGTTGCAATGGCTTGTTGGGCTGAGCGGCCTTGAGATCTTCCAAGGTTTGCTCTGCTTCGGCACTCAAGACCAAATCCCGTTCATCCCAGTCCACCCGAGATGCAACAGGTGTACGTGCCACGACCGGTGGCAGATTGACCTGAAGCCAGGCTCGGTCATTTCGATAAAGCCAGGCATACCGTGATGGATCCTGTGCTCGCAGCCAGTTGGTTCCCAGATGTCCGTCCGCGGCCAGTGCCGCAGCCCAAGCACTACGTGCTTGCGTCTGTCGATTCAGAAATACTGCTTGTTGCCATGCTTGATGCAATCCTGGCTCAGTTCGCAAAAAACGGGTTACCGCTTGCACTGAAATGCCATGTTTGTTGGCCGCTGTCGTTTTGTCCAAGCCTTGCAGCAAATCTGTTCTCAACACCTCTTGAACCGCAGATGTCAGTGTCTTGGGTCGCTTGGCCACTTTGACACCGACCTGTGCCAACCAAGCCATCGCAGTCCCAACCGTCACATGAACAGCACTCGCGGCTGCTGTGGCTGACATACCTGCGCGTACATGAGTCACCAACTGTGCCCTGGTTTCATCATTCGGGGATACGGACACGCACGGTTGCTCACTGTCGGGTGATTCTGGCTCGGACGAATGGCCACCAGGCGCATGGCAGCTGTCGTATGCTGCCAAAAAGGAATCGGCGCTGTCGAATAGCCAGCTTATGAGTACAAGCACGCGCAAGGGATGGGTGC
This sequence comes from Rhodoferax sp. U11-2br, assembly GCF_018619435.1. Lineage (GTDB taxonomy): Bacteria > Pseudomonadota > Gammaproteobacteria > Burkholderiales > Burkholderiaceae_C > Rhodoferax. The sequence goes on from NZ_JAHFZF010000009.1 coordinate 23,612, forward strand.
CAGTGCGCCAAGGCCTCAGCAGTCGTCCGATCTGGGAAGCCGCTACCGATGCATTGGAGGGCAAAGCGCTCAACTCCATGGGTCCGCGCAACTTTTGAGTCCAAGCCAGGTAGCTGGGCGTCAGATCATTGACTCGCAAGTTGCCGTTCGGCGTTAGCCAGTCTTTTTGGCGGATGGCCTCACGCAAAACTGGCACCACATGTGCACCATCCAACCATCCTATAGCACGGTTTTGCCGCAACAATTGCAACGTTGTGGAAGCCAACGCCTTCAGCGCCTGTGCATCGGTCGACTTCTGCAACCAGTCGAGGGTGAGATGGCGCCTGTCTGGCAGTGCCCACAGAAACCGGTTGACACCCGTGGACTTGATCGTGGCTTCATGAAGTGGCTCCGCATGCCGCTCACAAAACCAAACACCAGGATATTGATGTTCCAGGTGCCAATAAGCCCAACCGGTTTCAGCGACATCCTGATCCATGCAAACCGTGCAGGCCTTCAATGGATGATTGGCGCGAAAGCTGCTGGTCAGGAGCCCCAACCGATATTTCAGGTGGTTGACTGACTTACCACGCATCATCGCAAGGCAATCAGAAATCAAGCCAGCCGAGGAGAATGGTCGGTAGTAAGACAGCAGCGTATGGTCAAGCGCCAAATCATCCGGTGCACCCAATACGCTGCCTGTTCGTGTGCAAAATTCATCCAACTCATTGGGGAAATCGTGGTGAGTACCCGCCTGCCGTCGACCAAAGAGTATGGTGGAGGTTTCGCACGCTCCCAGATACCCCCAAAAAGCATGTTGCCTGCTGACTAGGCTGAAAAGCGTCTCCCCTGGTAACCAACTGAGCAGTGAGGGAGGGAGGTCGAAAAGCTCTGATGAGGCACTTTCTGCCATCGTGATGGTGCTACCTTGGTAGTATGTGGTCAGATTTTGAACCGGTACACAAGCATGATCAATGGTTCCATTAAGTTGCAACGAAAAGAGGCAACCGAAAGGTAAGTGAGCTGCCGACTCACTTCACATACTGACAAATCAAACGACTTTGACCAAATAGACTCCGCATATCATTGCGCACATCTAACAAGGCAGGGAGAACTATGAAACTGGAGGCATTTCGAGTTCGAAACTATCGCTCTATCAATGACAGCGGAGATATCGCGGTTTCTCGCATCACAGCGCTCTTAGGGAGAAATGAAAGCGGCAAGTCGAACCTGCTGCGAGCGCTTCATAGCCTGAATCCGATAGAGGGGTTCAAAGCATTGAAACCCATCAAAGACTTCCCTCGGCACAGACGGCTCGAAGAGTGCACAGAGGAAACGCCCGTCCTGTCTACCACCTGGGTACTCGATGACGATGACAAAGAGGCTCTTTTGGAGGTGCTGCCGCGTGCCACTGATGTGGAAAAGGTCACAGTTGGAAGGAGCTACCAAGGCAAAACTAGAACTGTGGGCTTTCTTGATCTAAAAGCGATTCCATTTGATGAAAACGACATAAAAAGCAAGGTCAAAAAGGTCTCCGCCGCAGTGCGCGCCTTGGCACAGAAGCAGGAGGTAGCCACAACACTGGACGCGGCGGCTGATGCCTTTGAAACGGTTACTTCAACCACGAAAACGCGAGATGCGTGGGCATCTCAGGCTGCCGCTGCAGCAAAGGCCCTCCGAACAGCTCTGGCCAGCACGGACGCTGATCTCACCGAAAAACAAGAGGAGCTGCTCTCGGAACTGGAAGATTTGGCCAACACCATCGTAGGCGACAAAGATGCCCAGCAAAAGGCACGAAACTGGGTTATCGGGGCTATTCCCAAGTTCATTTACGTTGACGAATACCCCGAGCTTGATGGGCACCAAGACGTTGCAGCATACCTCCAACGCAAGTCTCAAGGCCAGCACCCCGATTCGGACAAGAACTTCGAGAAGCTATGCAAAGTCGCCGGACTCAAACCTGATGAACTGCAGCAGCTTCACGGAAATGGTGATCACGAAACGCGAAACCAACTTGCCAATCGAGCGAGCGCCGTTGTCACAGGTGAGATCAAACGCCTATGGAAGGATCGTGCGCTCAAAATTCGATTCAATTTGGACGCAAACCACCTTGACACAATCATATCGGACCCAACAAACACTTACGATGTTGAAATCAACCTCAACGAGAGGAGCCGTGGATTTCAGTGGTTTTTTGCCTTTTACATCACGTTCTCAGCGGACACCGACGGCGGCCTCGCCGAAAACGCGGTTATTTTGTTAGACGAACCAGGTCTTTACCTACACGCGAAGTCCCAGTCAGACCTTCTACGCCACCTGGAGACTGACTTCGTAAACCAGATTCTCTACTCTACACATTCACCGTTCATGGTGCCGACACATGCGCTGGACTCAGTCCGAACCGTCAACATAGCGGAGGAAACCGGTACGACCGTCACAAACGATCCAACGGGTGATGCTCGAACTCTATTTCCTCTTCAGGCCGCCCTCGGATATGACCTTGCCCAGAGCCTTTTTGTGGGGCCCAACAATCTGGTCGTCGAGGGGGTCACGGATTTTTGGATCTTGAGCGCCGTCAGTACCTACACAGCGGAGAAGGGGAAGACAACCCTGAGCGCTGCGCTAACAATGACTCCGGCGGGAGGCGCGCAGAAGGTATCCTACATGGTCGCTCTGCTGACATCCGAGGCTCTCAACGTGTTGGTCTTGCTCGACACAGAACGCGACTCCAAGGCAACCAAAGACGAGCTTTTGAAGGCGAAACTCATCCGCGACCAAAACGTCGTGTTTGTATCGGAAGCATTCGCATCTCCTCCGATCGAGGCTGATATTGAGGACTTGTTGGATCCGACGGTTTATGAGGCGTTGTTGCGGGAGAGCTATGCTACAGAACTGAAAGACAAGACCCTGAAGCTCAACGCGAACATCCCGCGAGTTGCAAAACGAATTGAGGCAGGTCTTGCAGAGCTTGGGATTCCCTTCCATAAGACCCGTCCAACACGGCTGTTTCTTAAAAAGATGGCATCGGAGCCTGACAAGATGCTGCCAGACCAGAGTCTTGCGCGATTCGAAGCGCTGTTTGCACTGATCAATGGCCGACTTGAGAAGCAGGTGGCGCGACCTGTGAAGCCATTCGGGAGTTAAGCGATTTGAACCCGAAGATTGAAGAAGCAAAAGCGCGTTCTCGATCAAAGTTGACCGAGTTCTTATCGGCCATGCCAAAGGACCTGGATGCCCGAGATGACGTAATTGCCGAGCGGCTCCGGCGCGAAAACTCATCTGCCAAGTCAAAGCTAGGAAAAATATATACCTTGATGACTGACCTCAGTCATGCAGTGAAGCCCTACGTTGCCTGCGGCAAGGGATGCTCAGACTGCTGCAAAATGAACGTCAGTATTTCAGACATTGAAGCGGATCGACTCTCTATGGTTTCCCGAAAGCCCATGGCTGTAGTCAAACAACCAGTTCGCCATTCGCTAGAGGATTTCAGCGGGGTTCCATGCCCTTTTCTTGTGAAAGATGCGTGTTCGGTTTATGACGCACGCCCTTACGCCTGTCGCGCTCACTACTCGTTCGACACCAGCGCATATTGGTGCCACCCAGAGAGGTCTAACGCAGGAGAAATGAGCCTCCTACAAATGGGTGGGGCACGGCAAGCCTATGACGATGTAGTGGTAGGTTCTCGCTTACGGGGATTTGCGGACATCCGTGACTTCTTTCCAGAGTGACCTAGCTGCATGCCCAAATCTCTAGAATGTCAATCGGCCACTTATTGCAGCCGGTGAGCGCCGCATGCCGACCTCACGCTGTCTGACACCTCTTCACGGAAGCTGCTGAGGATTGAAGCTGCGCAATTCTATGACGAGTGAATGGGCTAGCTGAGCGTGTCACCATCTCGCCTTACGGCCACGCACAGCTTTGCAGACAGTGATTCGATGGCATCTTCCAGGGTGCTTCTCACGAACCACTCGGTGATTTCCCTATGAAGCTTAAGTAGCAACTGAAGCGCGTCGTGGTTACCGTGAGCTGCTATTACAGATGTTCCCACCTGTGGCAGATTTGGTCTTTTCGCCCGAACGAATTTCTCCCCGACGGAAAGCGGCAGACGAGTGTTTTGACGCTGAACTTCCCGAATCGCGCTGCTCATAATGTGTCCGTAATCATCCTCCAAGTCGAACACTGCAGCGTCAGGATCAAGGCTTAGAACTTCGGCGAAAAGCCTAGCACGCGCACGGACGGCCCCGAGTTGAGAAGCGCAAGTCAGAAGCTCAAGTTTCTGAACACCGCCAAGGTCATCGCGACAGGACCATTGTTCAACCACTTGCATCCAGCGACCTATACCTGCGTGGGGAGCTGCGTGACGAAGCGTTCCACTCAAGAATGAATCCATTTCAAAGACATACAACATCCCAGTTGTCGCGGAACGCCCCAGCTGCACGGCATGTTGAACATCTACTACGTGCTTCTCGGCCAGGTCAGCTGCCCGTTCTGCAAGTATTCGGTCAGGGTGATGTCCAAGCAAAGAAATTGCTTGAGCGGCCAGATCTATGCGTCCGTCACTGATCTTTTCCAAGACTTGTGTGAATGCCAACCTATCTCCGAACCGAGCAGAGAAGAGGCGCATGATGTCAAGAATATCCGGGTGGAGCTCAGATTCAGTGATGCAAGTCGCAATGAAGGTGTTGCGTTCGTCTGCCGTTGCGAATAGTTGGTTCAAATATCCAGAAATCCTCTTGCGTCGCTCCAGTGGAACTTGTTCGTTCCGCAAAATACGCTTGAACTCATCTTCGCGAAGAGGATGGACATGTAGCAGACGTATTGCCGACCATAGTTCGCCCTCGTCCTCCTGCAAAAAAGCATTTCGAATTAGCTCAATTGACTCCTCATTCAATGGCGAACCCGCAATGTTGAGAATCCGCAGCCTAGTCTTTCGAGGCAAGCGATCATCCGATGCAGTAGCAAGCACTAAATCTCTCGAAACGCTACCTGGCAGGAAGTGTTCAAACAAACTGCCTAGACCTTCCCGATGCGGGCCTGCATCGGATTTAAGGAGTCGATCAAGTATGGCTCTGAAAGCGACATCGCCTGCAGCACTAACGGCTGGCTTGAAGCTGTGATAGTGAACAAATCTATCTAACGGACGGTCCATAATTCCGCTTAAGACGCTCATTGTCAGTTCTTGATCGTTTTCACTGGACACAATTTGCCCGCCACCATCAGACATTAACCAGACGTGATGCACTGCCTTCCTCAAGGCCGGCCGCATGGGATTTGAAAAGCTTTCCGCAATCAGACCGCCCACTCGACTACGCGCGGCAAGCGACGCACCAACCCAAAACTGGACAAGCCTGTCTGCAACCTCGTCTCGAATTGAAGCATTAACACGCGTGCCATTGGCAATGCATCGCCCAACAAGTCGAAGGCCGGTGAAAAAAGCGTCGTCTGCCCTGTCCAGCATGGCACGAATGACTGGAACAGGATCTGGGTGTTGCTCTAGAGAAAACTGAATAACTTGAGCCCACGGTCGCTGGATCGCATCATCAATTCGATTTGCTAGAGACTCAGGCGATCGTCGAATCAAGTAACACGATGCCAAATACTCTTGAACAATTGGAAATGGGAACTGCAACCTGATTGAGCTCTGTTGTCTCAAAATTCCGTTCGCACGCAATCGCTCGAATATCATCTCGGCTTCAGCAGTACTCTGCGCGGTACGAGAAATGATCTCACGAACCTCACGTTCGCTGGCACCGATTTCCTGTCTCTCCAGTCGCTCAAAAGCAAGTGTTTCCGCAACCTCGCGCAGCAACCCTCCATGATCGCTCCTACCGACAATAGCTTTGTGGATATGGGGGTTGAATAGGGTCTTTAGATACCCTTCAATTAGGTCAGACCGAGTGGCGGGAAGGTTAATGTTTACATCGTTGACTGTTGCTAACAGAATGCTTAAAAATAAGGGAATCCTTGCCAATCGTTTAATGTCCGGATGAATGTCCAAGCGACGAATGAATGCGTATACATCGATCGTAGATAGCCGTCTTTTCATTACTTCCACGAAGCGCACCATGTCTTCGTCATTCAGTGGGAGCAACTCTATTAATCTCGAATCGGAAGGCTCCGAAAGGACCGATGGATCGCGCACAGTGAGCATCCACGGAACGGTTGAATAACGAGCAGAGAAGGTTTCGATTCGCTTCAATAGCGCTGGTCGAGAACTTAGTGGAATCTCGTCTAGGCCGTCAAAGAGCATTACTACCAAGCCCTGCTCTGCGAGCCTTTGCCAATCGGCCTTAATTTCAAAATCCCGATTGACCTCCGTCATAAGAAATTCTATGACACCGATAGCAGCGACTGCCAGCGAGGCGAGTGGAATAAGAACCGGCACGTATGGTCCTTTTGCAAGGCGCCCCGCCATTGCAATTAGCAGTGCGGACTTACCGTGACCCGGTCCAGCGACGACAACACATCGATTGAGATGCTCCGAAGGAAAGGCCTGCATATCGACCCCCACAGAGATCTCAGTAGGACGGTCAAGTAGGTCTTCATCTTCAAAATCTGATATCTGTGCTCGCTCATAGAAATGGGCGCGAGGCCAGACAAATAAATCTTCTGTCGAGCCAGAGATCGAGGTCCCAGGAATTTGGATTCGCGACGTAGCTGCGACGGTAGCCCTGTACGCGGGCACCCCCCATTCAGCTGGTTCAAGAATTTTTATGTCATGCTCAAGAACGAGACGCCGACGCAGTGGTGCGGCATGAAACATGGCACGGACCCGTGCGCCTCCTCCAGCAATGTCACGCAATGTCGTCAATAACGTTGCGGGAAGTACAAATCTATCGCCAAGTCTTCGGCGCGAAAATTCGGAGGATATTTGATCCTCCGAAAGTATCTGAACCATGGTGCGGCGGAGAATTTCCAGAACCTCCGCAGGAGAGCCGACAATCGACTCAATCCCTGAGAGGAGTTTGGAGTGCGCCTCCGCCAAGCTCGCCCGGAATGCGGCCTCATCCAAAGATGACCCGGCTCGCTGGCATAGCTCACGAAGGCTCTTTGCTTGGGGGGTCAATCCTTCAAGAACGACGGTCAGCTGATCAAATGCACCAAAGTCCATCCGATTGAACTGGGTACGAAGACTCTTCCATAACGCTTTCCAGGGGTCACCACCTGGCGTGATGTCAATCTTGACGTTCAAATACTGGCAGTGACCATCTGCATACCGAACCACAATGTCATCAACATCGGTAGGTGCTTCGACACGAACCTCAATGACTCGCTCTCTGGGGGGCTCCGCGCCCAACTCCAGCAGATCGGCAAGATAGAGCGCCGCGACACTGTTTTGATAAAAGATCCCTGCCTGAGTGGTTGCCCCGCCTGCCTCCGCCATGCCATTCTCTCCTCATGATTTACCGCTCAGAATACGTACTCTGGTGCTTACTAAGACGTAGATGTTTACACACTGCGCGACCAGTTGATTTGGTCTAGGCCGTGTCCCTCCCAAAAACTGCCGTTGGCGGCTGGCAGCTTTTGGCCCACATGAGTCATCAGAAATCTCAGCTCCTTAGACTTGGCATTCCGCACACCCGAAACAGACTTCCCCTGCCTCAATGTCGTAAGTGCGGCTGCAACATTCCATTTGAGTAACCGCTTTATGGTTCCTCAACAACAGCGCGATCTCTGTCGACCAAAAGCTGCCCCAGAGCAGCAGCTTCTAATCAGCTCATCCAAACATGGCTTCATCCACAGCTTAAAGCACGCCCAATTTCAACCTTTTCAAGCGGGAAGCAGTGCGTGTTTACGACTTTAAATAACGTCTCCAAAATCCAACACCCCGCAAACCCGCATGAATGCTAGGCCCGTGTTTACGACTTTAATGACCTGTTTACGACTTTAATTGCGCGGAATAGGAATACTAGTCAGTGATCCCCCTCACTCAACAGTGACCGACTTCGCCAAATTACGTGGCTTATCGACATCCGTCCCGCGTGCACAAGCCGTGTGGTATGCCAGCAATTGCAGCGGCACCACGTGCAGCAGGGGTGACAGTTCACCGTAGTTTTCAGGCATGCGGATCACATGCAGGCCCTCGGCGCTTTCGATCTTGGAGTCTGCGTCGGCCAGCACATACAACACACCACCTCGTGCACGCACCTCGTGCATGTTGCTCTTGAGCTTTTCCAGCAGCGCGTCATTGGGCGCCACGGTGACCACCGGCATGGCGCTGGTCACCAGCGCCAGCGGGCCATGTTTCAACTCTCCCGCCGGGTAGGCCTCGGCGTGGATGTAGCTGATTTCCTTGAGTTTGAGGGCGCCTTCCAGCGCAATCGGGTAATGCAGACCCCGGCCCAGGAACAGCGCGTTTTCCTTGGCGGCAAAGTCTTGCGCCCAGGCGATCACCTGCGGCTCCAGCGCCAGCACCGACTGCAGCGCGGCGGGCAAGTGGCGCATGGCCTTGATGTGGCGCATTTCCTCCGCCTCGCTGAGCAGGCCGCGCGATTGCGCCAGCGCCAGCGTCAGCAAAAACAGCCCGGCCAGTTGCGCGGTGAAGGCCTTGGTAGAGGCCACACCAATCTCGACACCGGCGCGGGTGATGTAGGCCAGCTCACACTCGCGCACCATGGCGCTGGTGGACACGTTGCAAATGGTCAGGGTGTGTTGGGTGCCCAGGCTTTGTGCGTGGCGCAGCGCGGCCAGGGTGTCGGCGGTTTCGCCCGATTGGGTGATGGTGACCACCAGGGTGCGCGGATTGGGCACCGAGTCGCGGTAGCGGTACTCGCTGGCCACCTCGACCTGGGTCGGGATCTTGGCGATGCTCTCGAGCCAGTATTTGGCGGTGCAGCCGCTGTAGTAGCTGGTGCCACAGGCCAGGATCAGCACCGAGTCAATCTCCTTGAACACGCGGGCGGCGCTGGCGTTCGCGCCATCAAACAACTCGGGCTGGATGTGGTTGACGCCTTCGAGCGTGTCGGCAATGGCGCGCGGTTGCTCAAAAATCTCTTTTTGCATGTAGTGGCGGTACGGGCCCAGCTCGGCCGCGCCGCTATGGGCATGCACGGTTTTGACCGGGCGCTGGGCTGGCGTGAGGGGTTTGAAGGCCTTGTCCACCAGCCAATATTTGCCAAGCTGGATGTCGACCACGTCGCCCTCTTCCAGGTACACGATCTGGTCGGTAACACCAGCCAGCGCCATCGCGTCACTGGCCAGGTAGTGCGCCTGATTGTCTGGCCCCACACCCAGAATCAGCGGTGAACCAGCGCGGGCGCCAATCAGGCGATGGGGCTCGTCCTTGCAGAACACCGCAATGGCATAGGCACCACGCAGCGAGCCCAGCGCGGCTTTGACGGCCTCAAACACATCACCGTCGTACAGGCTGTCCACCAGGTGGGCGATGACCTCGGTGTCGGTCTGGCTCTGAAACACATAACCCTTGGCCTGCAGGCTGGCACGCAACTCGTCGTGGTTTTCAATGATGCCGTTGTGCACCAAGGCAATACGCCCCGGGCGGCTGGCAGCATCAGCCCCAGGGCCATGGCTGAAATGCGGGTGGGCGTTGTGCACCGCCGGGGCACCGTGGGTGGCCCAGCGGGTGTGGGCAATGCCGGTAGTACCTTGCAAATGGGTGGTGGCGATCTGGTCCATCAGCTCGGACACACGGGCGGTGCTGCGGGCGCGCTGTAGGCCGTTGGCATACACCGCCACACCGCAAGAGTCATAACCCCGGTACTCCAGCCGGGACAAACCCTGCACCAGAATGGGAACGATGTTTTGCTGGGATACTGCGCCGACGATGCCACACATAAGCTGCTCCAAAAAGTGATGGACTGCATCGTAGAAGCTCACGTATGAAATATGCAGTCTACTTATTACATTTTTTGACGTGATATTTCATATAACAAGATATGTGTTTAAATATTTCACAAATAAAGTTTCCATGAATGAATAAATCACTTTCTTTGCGCCACTTTTTGCTTGCCCTGGCTGTCGTCGCCGTCTGGGGCAGCAATTTTGTGGTGATCAAACTGGCGCTGGGCCAGATGCCGCCGCTGCTGTTTGCCACCTTGCGATTCTTCATGGTGGTGATGCCGATGGTGTTTTTGATACCGCGCCCAGCGGTGCCTTGGCGCAATCTGGCGGCTTACGGGCTGCTGATTGGCGTGGGGCAGTTCGGGCTGCTGTTTGTGGCCATGAACGGGCACATTTCGCCGGGGCTGGCCTCGCTGGTGATCCAGGTCCAGGTGTTTTTCACGATTGGGCTGGCGATGGCGCTGGCGGGTGAAACCCTGCAGCGGGTGCAATGGCTGGCGCTGCTGCTGGCGGCCAGTGGGCTGGGTGTGATTGTGTTGCACACCGACGGCAGCACCACGGTGCTGGGCCTGGGGCTGGTGCTGCTGGCGGCCTTGTCCTGGGCCGGTGGCAACCTGACGTGCCGCGCTGCGGGGCGCATCAACATGGTGGCTTATGTGGTTTGGTCCAGCCTGTTTGCGGTGCCACCGCTAGCCGTTTTGTCGCTCTGGGTGGAAGGCTGGCCCGCGCTGCAGGCCGGGCTGCAACACGCCGACGCGGTGGCCTGGGCCGCTGTGGCCTGGCAGGCCTGGGGTAACTCGATCTTTGGTTACGCCGCCTGGGGCTGGTTGCTGAGCCGCTACAGCGCCGCCACCATCACACCGATGGCGCTGCTGGTGCCGCTGTTTGGCATGGGTTGTTCGGCCTGGTGGCTCGGTGAGAGCCTGCCGCCCTGGAAACTGGGTGCCGCCGCGCTGGTGATGGCCGGGCTGGCGCTCAACCTGCTGTGGCCCATGTTGCGCCAAAAACTCTTGAAACGATCCACCCCATGAGCGCCCTGACACTCGACAACATCGATCTGCAGTTACTCGCCCAGCTGCAAACCAACACGGCTTTGTCTAACCAGGAACTGGCCGAGCGGGTCCATGTGTCGCCGCCGACCTGCCTGCGCCGCGTCAAACGCCTCAAAGACACCGGCTTGATCGAGCGCGAGATCGCGGTGCTCAGCACCGACAAACTCGCCAGCGAGCTGGGCCACGGGCTCACGGCGGTGGTCGAGATCACGCTGGACCGCCAGGACCAAGCCGCGCTGGAGGCGTTTGAGCAGCGGGTGGCGCCCATCGACGCGGTGCAGCAGTGTTACCGCGTCTCCCCCGGGCCGGACTTTTGCTTGGTGGTGCACGCGGCCAACATGCCCGACTACCTGGCGCTGACCCAGCAGCTGTTCACGGCAGATGCCAATGTGCGCAATGTGAAGAGTTTTTTCAGCCTCAAACGCAGCAAGTTTGGTGCTAGTTTGCCATTACCCGAATCGCTCTAACTTATAAGACTTTTTGGCCTTTAGCCCTTATAGATCAAGGGCCAGAAGCTATGGATTCAAGAGTGATCCGGTGCCACAGGCAGGCACAGCGTCACCTCACAACCCTGGTCTGGTGTGGCGGTGATCTGGATTGCGCCGCCCAGGCGCTCTAGGATACGGCGGCATAACAGCAGGCCCAGCCCCAGGCCTTCAAATTCACACGCCGGATGCAAGCGGCCAAACACCTTGAACAGCGCCTGCGCCTGCTCGGGCCTGAAACCCACACCGTTGTCGCTCAGGGTCAGGCGGATGCCTGCGGGTGCAGCGGTCTCGGCCTCTGCAGATGGCGCGGGCTCACACTGCCAGCCCATGGCAATCTGGACCGGTGCCCGGCCCCGGCTGAATTTGAGGGCGTTGCCCAGCAGCTGTTGCAGCACCTGGCGCAGCAGGCACGGGTCGGCCAGCACCGGAGGCACATCGTCTGCCAGTTGCCACAACACATCGACATCCGGGTGCAGTGCCGCCAACTCATCTGCCACCTCACGCGCCAGCGCACCAACAGACACCGGCTGCAGGTCCAGCACCTGTGACCCGAGCCGCGATAGCTGGGCCAGGCCGTCGAGCTGGCGGGTCAGCAACTGCGCCGACTGGCGGATGGTGCCTAGGTGGCTGGCCAGATCGTCGGGCAACTCAGGCCAGTCTTCGGCAATGATCTGCGCATAGGCGTGGATGTGGCGCAGCGGCGCACGCAGGTCGTGTGACACCACGTAGGTGAACTCCTGCAACTCGGCGCGGCTGGCATCGAGCTGACGCTGCAGCTGCGCCAGCTGGTCGGTCAGGTCTTGGGGGTTTGGTGAGTCGCTGGGCTCACTCATTTCTTGGCTGGGCGTTTCCAGTTGGGGATGCTGACCTGGCGCGCGCGCGCCACGGTGAGCGCCAGCGGGGGTGCGTCTTTGGACAGCGTGGAGCCGCCGCCCACGGTGCCGCCCGCGCCGATGGTCACCGGCGCAATCAACACACAGTTGCTGCCAATGTGCACATCGGCCTCGATCACGGTGCGGTGTTTGTTGGCACCGTCGTAGTTGGCGGTGATGCTGCCTGCACCGTAGTTGACGCGTTCACCCACGGTGGCGTCACCCAGGTAGGCCAGGTGGTTGGCCTTGGCGCCTTTGGCCAGGGTGGAGTTTTTGACTTCGACAAAGTTGCCGATGTGCACCTCGGCGCCCAGCTTGGCGCCTGGGCGCAGGCGGGCAAACGGGCCAATCAGCGCACCCGCGCCGACCTCCACCGCATTTTTGCTGCCGGGTTCACCCCCCTCGATGTGGGTGAAGGGGTGGATCACCGCACCGGCAGCGATGCTGGCGTTTTTGATCACGCAGTTGGGGCCAACCTGGACACCTTCGCCCAGGCTGACCCAACCTTCAAACACGCAGTTCACATCAATGGAAACATCCTGCGCGCAGGTCAAGGTGCCGCGCACATCCAGGCGCGCGGGGTCGGCCAGGCGCACACCCTGCTCCATCAACTGCAGTGCCACACGTTTTTGGTAAGTTCGTTCCAGCTCAGCCAGTTGCACCGGGCTGTTGACACCCGCCACCTGGGCCGCGTCGCTGATCTTGTGTGCCACCACCGGAAAACCGTCGGCCACCGCAAATTTGACGATGTCAGTCAGGTAATACTCACCCTGGGCGTTTTTGTTGTCGAGCCGCGCGAGCCAGCTTTTGAGTTGTTTGGCAGGCACGGCCATGATGCCGCTGTAAACCTCGGTGATCTTGAGTTGCGCGGCGCTGGCGTCTTTTTGCTCAACGATGGCTTGCACCGCGTCGCCCTTGCGCACGATGCGGCCGTAACCCGTGGGGTTGGCAAAATCGATGGTCAGCAGCGCGAGTTTGTCACCGGCGCAGGCGCTGATCAGCTGCGTCAAGGTGTCGGCTTGGGTCAGCGGCACATCACCCGAGAGCACCACCACCAGACCATCGTCACGCAACACCGGCACCGCCTGCTGGATGGCATGGCCGGTGCCGAGTTGTGGCTCCTGGCGCACAAAATTTATATCAAATTGGCCTGTAGACCTTGTTGCTGTTGATAAAGCAGCTTCAACTTCAGGAGCGCCGTGGCCGGTGATCACGGTCACCTGGCGGGCTTGCAACGCGGTCGCGGTGTCCACCACATGCTGCACCAAGGCACGTCCGGCCAAAAGATGCAACACTTTGGGCAGTTTGCTTTTCATCCGGGTGCCTTTGCCCGCTGCCATGATCACCACGTCCAGCGGTGTGTCTGTAAAAAGTGTCTGAGTGATTGCCATGCCAAGCTCCGCGTTGAGTCGATTGCCGTTTTTTCGCATTATCCGCGCCCTGCTGGTGACGCTGACCGTGCTGCTGCTGGGCGCCTGCAGCATGGTGCGCCTGGGGTACGACCAGTTGCCCAGCCTGACGTATTGGTGGGTGGACAGTTACTTTGACCTCAACGATGCCCAGAGTGTGGCCCTGCGCCGAGACCTGGACACCCTGCACAGCTGGCACCGCAGCCAGGAGCTGCCGCAACTGGCCAAGCTGCTGGCCTCGCTGCAGACCCAGGCCCTGCAAGACACCACACCGCAGTTCACCTGCCAAGTCATCGACCAGCTCAAAGCGCACCTGCAGGTGGTGCTGACCCAGGCCGAGCCCGGCCTGGCCACCCTGGTGCGTCAACTCACACCCGCGCAAATGCAACACCTGGCCCACCAACTGGACAAACGAGAACAGGCCTGGCGCGAAGAGTGGGTGCAGATCAGCCCGGCCAAGCTGACCAAGCGCCGTGCCGAGCGCCTGATCGAACGCAGCGAAAGTTTTTATGGCCGCCTGAGTGACTCACAACGCAGCCTGCTGACCAGCAGTGTGCTGGCCAACCCCTATGACGTGGTGCAGGCCGAAGCCGAGATGCTGCGCCGCCACCAGGACCTGCGGCAAACACTGCAAGCCCTTGTGCAGGGCGGTGACAGCGCCAGCCAAGCGCAGGCGCGACTGCATGCCCTGCAACAACGCCTGCTCGACTCGCCCAACACCAACTACCGCACCCAGATCGCGGCCTTTACCCAGGCCAACTGCACCATCTTTGCCCAGTTGCACAACAGCGCCAGCCCGGCGCAGCGGCAACAGCTGGTGGCCAGACTCCAGGCTTATGAACTCGACCTGCGCACGCTCTCAGCGCCGCGCTGAACCCACCTAAGATCACCCCATGGCCATCAGCGTTTTTGACCTTTTTAAAGTGGGCATTGGCCCCAGCAGCTCCCACACCGTGGGGCCGATGCGCGCCGCGCGCCTGTTTGCGGCGGCGCTGCAAACGGAGGGGGTGTTGGCTCAAACCGCCAGCATCTGCTGCGAACTCTACGGCTCACTCGGTGCCACCGGCAAAGGCCACGGCTCAGACGTGGCGGTGATGCTGGGCCTGATGGGCCACGCGCCTGACACGGTGGATGTGGACGCGGTGCCCGGCCTGATTGTTGGTGTGCGCAGCAGCCGTTCACTGAATGTGCTGGGCCAACATCCGATCCCTTTTGTCGAGCGTGAACATGTGCTGATGTACCGGCGCGAGGCGCTGGCCGAGCACCCCAATGGCATGAAGTTCACGGCCCTTGACGCTCAGGGCCAAACACTCAAGTCCGCCAAGTATTTGAGTGTGGGCGGCGGTTTTGTGGTGACCGCTGGCGCCGCTAACGAGGCCGTGTTGACTGAGTACAAAAAGGTACCCTACCCCTTTACCAGTGGCGCTGAGTTGCTATCGATCTGCAAGCAAACCGGTTGCAGCATCAGCCAGGTGATGTGGGCCAACGAGCGCACTTGGCGCGATGACGATGCCATCCACAGCGGTCTACACACCATCTGGCGCGTGATGCGTGAGTGTGTGCAGCGCGGCCTGAGCCACAGCGGCACCCTGCCCGGCCCCTACAAGGTGCAGCGCCGCGCCCCGCTGCTGGCCGCGCAGTTGCGCGAACGTGCCGAGCGCACCCTGGCCGACCCCTTGAGTGTGCTGGACTGGGTCAACGTCTACGCCTTTGCGGTGAACGAGGAAAACGCCGCCGGTGGCCGCGTGGTCACCGCACCGACCAATGGCGCGGCGGGCGTGATCCCGGCGGTGCTGCATTACTGCGACCGCTTTGTGGCGCCATTCCATGGCCGCGGTCCAGCCCGCCCGGACCAGCGCGGTGTGGACGACTTCCTGATGACGGCGGCCGCCATCGGCATCCTCTACAAACTCAACGCCTCGATCAGCGGCGCCGAGGTGGGTTGCCAAGGTGAGGTGGGTGTCGCCTGCTCGATGGCGGCTGCGGGCCTGGCGGCGGTGATGGGTGGCACACCGGAGCAAGTCGAAAACGCCGCCGAGATCGGCATGGAGCACAACCTGGGGCTGACCTGCGACCCGGTCGGAGGCCTGGTGCAGGTGCCGTGTATCGAACGCAATGCCATGGGCGCGGTCAAGGCCATCAATGCCGCGCGCATGGCGCTGCAGGGTGACGGCCAACATGTGGTCTCGCTCGACAAGGTCATCAAAACCATGCGCGAAACCGGCGCCGACATGAAGACCAAATACAAGGAAACCTCACGCGGCGGACTCGCCGTGAATATCGTGGAGTGCTGACGCGCTCAGGCGCTCAGGGCTACCTCAGCCGCCGGGACGGGTGTCACGCGTGGGCCAAAACTGCCCAGGTTGGCCAGCGTGGTGTTGTGGTGGGCTGAAACCTGCGCCGCATTCAGCACAGCGTTGTCCACCGTGCTGTGACCGTCGGCCACCAGGGTCACCGGGTAGCCCCGGGCCAGTGCGGCGCGCACGGTGGAGTCGACACAAAACTCGCTCTGCAGGCCACACACCACCAGGTGATCCACCGCGTGTGACAGCAGCAGGTCCTGCAGGTTCGTCTTGTAAAACGAATCACAGGCGGTTTTGTGAAGCCGCTGGTCGGCATCCGACAGCTGCAGGCGGGCATCCAACTGCCAGCCCTCGGCACCGTGCTGCAGCGGCCCATCAGCCTCTTCGTGTTGGATCAGGATCACCGGCACACCCGCTGCACGAGCCCGCGCCGACACACTGTTGATGCGCTTGATCACACCATCCATGTCAAAAGCGGCATCGGCGCCATGGCACAGGGCGTGTTGGACATCAATGATCAGAAGCGCAGAAGTCATGGCCGTGGTGTCCTTGTCATCAGAGGGCGCCGGGCAGACCGTTCACACCGGCCAGACCACACCGTGGTCGTTCAGGATGGCGTCGAGCGGCATGTCGTGGGGTTCGGGCTCAAAGTCGGGCAAAAAGTCGGTGCCAAAACCCAGCCCCACGGTAAACGGGCGCGGATTGAGCGAGGCCAGCATGCGGTCATAAAAACCGCCGCCGTAACCGAGCCGGTAGCCACCCGGTGCGTAACCGACACAGGCCACAAACAGCAACGTGGGGGTGATCACCTCGGTGTCCTTGGGTTTGGGAATGCCGTAGGCGTCGTCTTCCATCGGGCAGCCCGGGTACCAAGCATGAAAGGTCATGGTCTTGTGAACTTTGTCGACCACTGGCAGTCCAATCTTGCGTAGCTGGGGGCGTTCGACCAGTTCGCCGTCTTCTTTCCAGCGGTGCAGGGCCGGTAGCGGGTTGAATTCACCCTTGATCGGCCAATAGGCACCAATCACCGTGTCGGGGCGGCCCACCAGCCAGATGCGCATGACACGCCGCAACAGGGCCACCCGCTGTTCGCGGTCTGGCAGGCGCAGGCGTTGTTCGAGAAGCTGTTGGCGCAGAGCCTTTTTGTCCTGCGCACGTTGTTCATCAGAGTTATTCATAATCTCCACATGCAGTTCAAGATGATTTTGACATTGATTGGTGCCGCCGGATTACTCGCGGCGCCAATGCTTCACGCCCAAACCTCAGCCGATAACGTTTTGCTGGACATGCAGCAAGCTTTCAGAAAAGGCGACAGCACCCGACTGGCCGCCTTGCAACCGCTGGCCCAAAGCCACATGCTGGCACCCTGGGCCGCGTATTGGACCCTGCGCGCCCGGCTGGACACCGCCACGTCGGACGAGGTCAACACATTTTTTAACCAGTACCGCGGCACCTACCAGGAAGACCGCCTGCGCAACGACTGGCTATTGCTGCTGGGCCAGCGCCGCGACTGGGCCCGTTTTGCCGAGGCCGCGCCCGACTTCCGCATGAACGATGACCGCGAGGTGCGCTGTTACACCCTGGCCATGGAGAACATCCTGGCCAAGGTGGACCTGGCCAGCGAGGTCAAGGCCCAGTGGTATGCGGCCAAAGACGCGGGTGACGGCTGCACCCTGGCGGCACAAAGCCACTTTGACGCAGGCCAGCTGTCGGAGGCAGATGTCTGGCGCAAGGCACGACTGCTGGTGGAGGCCCGCCAGCTCGATGCGGCACGCCAGGTGGTCGCCATCGTGGCGCCCGGCGCCAGCGCGGCACTCAACGACGCCCTCAAAAAACCCGAGACCGTGCTCATCAAACGCCCGGTATCGAACCACCGCCTGAACCAGGAGCTGGCGGTGCTGGCACTGATCCGCTGGGCCGACAGCGCCCCGGACAGTGCCGCCCAGGCCTTGGAAGAGCGTTGGAGCAAGCACCTCACCAACTCCCAGCGTGCCTGGGCCTGGGGCGCGATTGGCAAACTGGCAGCACAAAAACTCTCTGACAGCGCCTTGCCCTATTTCCAACACGCCAGCCCCGAAGCCATGAGTGACGAACATCTGGCCTGGCGGACCCGCGCCGCCTTGCGCCAGCACCAGTGGCATGACGCGCTGGAGAGCATCAAGGCCATGAGCCCGGACGCCGCCAGCGACCCCACCTGGGTCTATTGGCGCGCCCGCGCCCTGCTGCAACCGGGCCAAAACCAGGCCGAGCAAACCCAGGCGCGCCAGCTGCTGCAAGGTATTGCCAGCGTGCGCGGGTTTTACCCACTGCTGGCGCTGGAGGAACTGGGCCAACCGATCACACCACCCACCGCACCCACGCCTTTGAGCGCGCAGGAAAAAGACCGGGCGCAGGCCAACCCCGGGCTGCAGCGTGCCCTCAAAGCCATCACCCTGGGCCTGCGCAGCGAGGGTGTGCGGGAGTGGAACTACACCACCAATTTGCATGCCCCCGGCGGCATGAATGACCGCGAGCTGCTGGCCGCTGCTGATCTGGCCTGCCAGAACGCGGTGTGGGACCGCTGCATCAACACCAGCGAACGTACCCGCAACGCGATTGATCTGGTGCAACGTTTCCCGATGCCCTACCGCCAGGCGGTGATCGAGCGCAGCCGCAGCATCAACCTTGACCCGGCCTATGTCTACGGCCTGATCCGTCAGGAAAGCCGCTTCATCACCGATGCACGCTCTGGCGTGGGTGCCTCGGGCCTGATGCAGGTGATGCCCGCCACCGCGCGCTGGACTGCCAAAAAAATTGGACTGAGCAACTTCACACCCCAGCAGCTCAATGACCGCGACACCAACATCACGATTGGCACCGGTTACCTCAAGCTGGTGCTCGATGACTTTGCCGGCTCGATGCCCCTGGCCGCCGCAGCCTACAACGCCGGGCCCGGGCGCCCGCGGGTCTGGCGTGGCCAACCCGGCGCCCCTTCAGTGGAGGCCGCCATTTGGGCGGAAAACATCCCGTTCACCGAAACCCGTGATTACGTCAAGAAAGTGCTGGCCAACACCACCATTTACGCAGCCATGATCACCGGGCAGACCCAGTCCCTCAAGGCGCGGCTGGGTCAGATTGGCCCGCCCGACATCAGTACACCAGAGAACCGCGACCTGCCATGATCCAACTCTATATCGGTAACAAAAACTACTCATCCTGGTCGATGCGGCCCTGGGTGCTGCTGACCCAGGCCGGCATTCCTTTTGAAGAGGTGATGGTGCGTTTTGACGCCTTCACGCCGGACTCGCAGTTCAAGGCGGCGCTCAAACCGGTGTCCCCCACCGGCAAGGTGCCGGTGCTGGTGGACGGTGACTTGGTGGTGTGGGACACACTGGCGATTGCCGAGTACCTGGCCGAGCAGTTTCCCGATAAACAGCTCTGGCCAACCGACAAAGCGGCACGCGCCCGGGCGCGCAGCATCTGCGCCGAGATGCACAGCGGCTTCACCAGCCTGCGCAACCACTGCCCGATGAACATCGAAGCGCGGCTGCCCGACACCGGCGCCCTGCTCTGGCGCGACCAGCCCGGTGTGCGTGCCGATGTGGCGCGTCTGGTCGCCATGTGGCAGCCGCTGCTGCAGGCGCATGGTGGCCCGATGCTGTTTGGTGCGTTCTCGGTGGCGGATGCCTACTTTGCACCAGTCTGCACCCGGCTGGTGACCTACGCGCTGCCCTTGCCGCCAGACATTGCCGACTATGTGCAACGTGTGCTGACGCTGCCGGGCGTCAAAGCCTGGATCGACGGCGCCTGCGCCGAGCAGGATTTCCGTGATTTTGAAGAGCCCTACCGCCTGCACCGCTAGCCGCGATGCAGGGGCCGTGCCCACCCATGCCGACACACATGCCCACTGAGATGCAGGTTTACTTGGTAGGTGGTGCTGTGCGCGATGCGCTGCTGGGTTTGCCGGTGAGTGACCGCGACTGGGTGGTGGTGGGCGCCACGCCGCAGGTGATGATTGACCAAGGTTATGTGCCAGTCGGCAAGGACTTCCCAGTGTTCCTGCACCCGCGCACCCATGAGGAGTATGCGCTGGCGCGCACCGAGCGCAAAACCGCCCCCGGTTACCACGGCTTTGTCATCCACGCCGCACCCGACGTGACGCTGGAGGAAGACCTGGCACGGCGCGACATCACTATCAATGCCATAGCTACTCACCCTGACACCATAAGGGACATTGGCCAATTTGACACCAAAAATGCCCTGATTGACCCGTTCCATGGCCAGCAGGACCTGGCCAACAAAGTGTTCCGCCACGTCAGCCCGGCATTTCGCGAAGACCCGGTGCGTATCCTGCGGGTGGCGCGTTTTGCCGCGCGTTTTGCCGACTTCACCGTGGCCCCTGAAACGCTGGCGCTGATGTGTGAGATGGTGGCAGACGGCGAGGTCGATCACCTGGTGCCCGAACGCATCTGGCAGGAGTTATCGCGCGGGCTGATGGAGGCCACGCCCTCACGCATGTTCGCGGTGTTACGCGACTGTGGCGCCCTGCAGCGCCTGCTGCCCGAGGTAGACCGCCTGTGGGGTGTGCCGCAGCGCGCCGACTACCACCCCGAGGTCGACACCGGCGTGCACCTGATGATGGTGCTGGACATGGCTGCGCGCCTGCAGGCGCCGCTGGCCGTGCGTTTTGCCTGCCTGTGCCACGACCTGGGCAAGGGCAACACCCCGGCCGATGTGCTGCCACGCCACATCGGCCATGAAGAGCGCAGCGCCAGGCTGCTCAAGGGCCTGTGTGAGCGCCTGCGTGTGCCTACCGACTGCCGCGAACTCGCCGACGTGGTGGCGCGGGAACACAGCAACGTCCACCGCAGCACCGACTTTGGTGCCAGTGCCCTGGTGCGCCTGCTGGAACGTTGTGATGCTTTGCGCAAACCACAGCGTTTTTCCGACATTCTGCTGGCCTGTGAATCTGATGCACGTGGCCGACTCGGGCACCTTGACAGCCCCTACCCACAGCGCCCCCGGCTGCTGCAGGTGCTGGCGGTGATGCAGGCGGTGGATACCAAAACCATCGCCCAACAGGCCATGGACATGGGGGCCAGTGGCTCAAAAGTCGGCGACATGGTGCACCAGGCCCGGGTGACGGCGGTGCAGTCCACCCTGCCTGGCTGAAACCGAACACACCAGGTGCTGCGGGTGTGGCGCGGACCGGCCAACAAACCCAAGATTCGCGAGAAATCCCTCACAGATCAAACTTGGGCGAAATCCGCTGGGTTATGCTTACAACATGTCAAGTTTGCTGATTATTGAAGACGATGAGCTGCTGCGTGATGGTTTGAGCGCCCAGCTTCGTCAGCTCGGTCATGCAGTGACAACCGCAGCCGATGGCGAACTGGCACAACGGCTGCTGGAGTCTGACCGCTTTGACGGTGTGATCCTGGATCTCGGTCTGCCCAAGATCAGTGGCATGGAGTTGCTGCGCTGGTTGCGCAAACGTCTGCCCGCTTTACCGGTGCTGATCCTGACCGCCCGCGACGATGTGGATGACCGTGTCCAGGGACTCAATGCCGGTGCCGACGACTACCTGACCAAACCCTTTGACATGGCCGAGTTGCAGGCCAGGCTCGCCGCGCTGCTGCGCCGCGCCGCCCTGCCGGCCTTTGGCGGCAGCCTGGAAGTGGCCAGCCAGAGCACCCGGCGCCTGCGGGTCGACGCATCCCTGCCCCAAGCCTGGCTGGGAGATGAGCCACTGGACCTGACCCAGCGTGAATGGGCCCTGCTGTCGCTGCTGGTGACCCACGCCGGGCGCGTGGTCAGCCGCGAGGATGTGCTGGAAACCTGGCAGGCCGAACCCGGCGACAGCCTGAGTTCCGCCTCGAACGCGCTGGAGGTCTACATCCACCGCCTGCGCCGCAAGCTGGTCGACTCGGGCCTGAACATCCGCAATGTGCGTGGCCTGGGCTACATGCTGGAAACCACGCCGCAATGAACACCGAGGCCAGGCCTGCCGGGCAGGGTCTGTCACTCAAACGCCAGCTGCTGCTGTGGCTGCTGCTGCCCCAACTGGTGCTGTTTCTGGTGGGTGGTGCGCTGGCCTACCGCATCGCCCTGAGTTACGCTGAAAAAGCCACCGACCAGTCACTGACCCAGTCGGTGCGTTCGCTGGCACGCCAGGTCAAACCGATTGGCTCGGGGCTCTTGATCGACTTTCCGCGTGCGGCGCAGGACATCATCGAACAAGACCCGCAAGACCGGGTCAGTTACATGGTGTCGAGCCCGCCAGGGCATTTTTTGCTGGGCAACGCCAAGCTGCCCGACCCGGCCGTCACGGTGGCGGCCAACAGCCGTGACGCCCTGCTCTACACCACCCACATCGATGGCAAACCGATGCGCCTGGCCCTGCTGGAGCTGGACTACGGCGAGGCCGATGCGCCGCAACGCCTGCGCGTGCAGGTGGCCAAAAGCCTGGCCCTGCAACAACGCCTGACCAACGAACTGATTGCCGACATGCTGGCACCACTGATGTTGCTGGTGGCATTGATGAGTTTGCTGGTTTTTGCCGGTATCTCGCGCGGGCTGCAGCCGCTCAAACGCCTTCAGGCGCAGCTCGGTGACCGCCAGTCACTCAGCGTGCACGCGCTGTCGCCGATCGAGCTGACACAGGCGCCGCAAGAGGTCCATGCCCTGGCCACGGCACTGAACCAGCTGCTGGCCGCAGTGCGGCGCAGCCTGAGCCAGGAAAAACGTTTTCTCAACGATGCGGCGCACCAGCTGCGCACCCCTCTGGCGGGGTTGATCAGCCAGACCGAACTGGCGCTGACCGAAACTGACCCGCAGGCGCGGCAGGACCGGCTCAACAAGGTGTTGTCAGGCGCCAGGCGCAGTGCCCACCTGGTGCACCAGTTGCTGTCACTGGCACGCAACGAGGTCGAGGCCAAGCTGGCGCCGCTGGACGTGGCGGTGCTGGCGCGCGAGGTGGCGCGCGAGTGGACACCGCGTGCGGTCAAACACAACATCGACCTGGGTTATGAGGGGGAGGACCACCTGATGGTGAACGGTGAAGCCCTGTTGCTGCACGAAGCCCTGAGCAACCTGATCGACAACGCCCTGACCTACGCCGGCCCGGGCACCGAGGTGACGCTGAGCGCCCGCACCGAAGCAGACCAGGTGGTGCTGGAGGTGCAAGACAACGGCGCCGGGGTCTCCGAGCAAGACCTGCCGCAGGTGTTCAACCGATTCTGGCGCGCCAACGAGTTGCCGGGCGGCTGCGGGCTGGGCCTGGCCATTGTGAAAGAGATCACCCAACGCCACGGTGGCTACGCCCTGGCGCTGGCGGCACAGCCCCATGGTCTGCGGGTGCAGCTGTGGTTGCCACGCATCACTACACCCCCTTCGCCCGAGCCTTGAGTTTGGCCGCTTGACCTTCACTGCGGGACGCGCGCTGAGCTCATGAGATACTGACTTCTCGTGAAGCCTACACAGCCACTCCTCAGACGGGATAGCCACCTCCAGCGCCGCCAGTGAAACATTCTGCCGTCAACCCGCCGCACGCCACTGTGGTCAGCCGCACCACAGCGGATGTGCTTGACAAACAAACCACCGGAGAAGACAACAACCCCTGGCGATTGGCGCTGCTGGGCTCCGGTGCTGGGTTCTGGGACTGGAACCTGGTCACCGGCCAGCAGACCCATTCGCCGCAGTGGGAGCAGCTGATTGGTTACGCTGGTAATGAGCTGAACCTGGACTACCAGACATTTGTGGCTCTGATTCACCCCGACGATCTGGCTCACCTGGAAGCCCAGGCCAACGCCTGCCAGCGTGGTCAGGCGCCCTACTTTGCCGCCGATATGCGCATGCGCTGCAAAGATGGCTGCTGGAAGTGGATCGCCACCCGCGGCATGCTGGTTGCCCGCAGTGCCGATGGCCAGCCATTGCGCATGATGGGCACCCACGCTGACATCTCCCAAAGCAAAGCGACAGAGCAGGAGCTGGCCAGACTCAATGCCGAGTTGCACGAGAAGTCCAGCATGCTGCAGACCACGCTGGACAACATCAGTCAGGGCATTTTTCTGCTGGATGCCGACAAGCGCATCATCGGCTTTAACCCACGTGTGTGTGAGTTGCTGGAGGTGCCCCCCGAGTTGCTGATGACCCGCCCCACCTTGACGCAGTTCAGCGCGTTTCAGCTCAATCGAGGTGACTTTGGCGAACGTGAGCTGTTTGTGAGTCAGAACGCACGCGCCTACGTGCGCAGCGATGGCCTGGGTGAACCTCCGGCCCACTATGTGCGCGAGACACGCCAAGGCCGTATGCTGGAGGTCAAAAGCAAGGTCCTGGAAGACGGCGGCATGGTGCGCACCTTTGCCGATGTCACCGACTACTTCCGCGCCAAACAAGCGCTGCAGACCAACGAAGAACGCTGGCGTCTGGCGCTGGAGAGCACCGGCGACGGCCTGTGGGACCTGACCGTACCCACCGGCGAAGAGTACCTGTCGCCAGGCCTGTTGCGCATGTACGGTTTTGAGGAGGGCGACCTGCGAGCCAGCCTGGCAGACCGTGATCGACACACCCATCCCGACGACCTGGATCGGGTGCGGCGCGACCGGCAAGACCACCTGGACGGACTCACCCCCACCTACAGCAACGAACACCGCGTGTTGTGCAAGGACGGCAGCTGGAAGTGGGTGCTGTCGCGCGGCATGGTCATCAGCCGGGACGCCAACGGCAAAGCTCTGCGCATGATTGGCACCCACACCGACATCAGCAAACGCAAGGCAGCCGAGGCCACCATCTGGCAACAGGCCCACTTTGACACGCTGACCGGTCTGCCCAACCGCCGCCTGATGCGTGAACGTCTGGCCCAGGAGATGAAGCAATGCCGGCGGGATGGGCTGAAACTGGCCCTGCTGTTCATCGACCTGGACCGTTTCAAGGAAGTCAACGACACCCTGGGCCATGACCGCGGCGACCTGCTGCTGACCGAGGCCGCCCAACGCATCCGCCACTGCCTGCGCGAGGTCGACACCGTGGCGCGAATGGGGGGTGACGAGTTCATGGTGATCGTGACCGGCTTGCCACAGGTGGCGGATCTGGAGGCGGTGTTGCACAAGTTGCTGGGCTCGCTCGGCGGGGTGTTCCAGCTCGGGCTCGACCAGGTGTTTATTTCGGCCAGCATCGGTGTCACGGTTTACCCCGATGACGCGCTGGAGATTGAAGGCCTGCTCAAAAACGCGGACCAGGCACTCTATGTGGCCAAAGCCGCCGGGCGCAACCGCTTCAGCTTTTTCACACCGGCGCTGCAGGAAGCCGCCCAGTGGCGGGCCCAGCTCACCCGGGACATGCGCTTGGCGCTGGTCGAGCAACAGTTCCGGGTGGTGTATCAGCCGATCGTGACCCTGGCCACGGGGGTCATCCACAAGGCCGAGGCCTTATTGCGCTGGCAGCACCCGACACGCGGCCTGATCAACCCGGGCGAGTTCATCCCGGTGGCCGAAAGCAGTGGGCTAATTGGGGCGCTGGGTGAATGGGTGTTCCAGCAGGCCGCCGACCAGGTGCAGGCCTGGCGCGCCCGGCTGCACCCAGACTTCCAGATCAGCATCAACAAGTCACCGGTGCAGTTTGAGAACCCTGACCCGCTGGCCACCCCCTGGATCGAGCAGCTGCGCGCACGCGGGCTCGGTGGCGACAGCATCGTGGTGGAGATCACCGAAGGCCTGCTGCTGTCCACCAGTGCCGGGGTAACCGAACAGCTGCTGGCCATGGGGGATGACGGCATCCAGGTTTCGCTGGACGACTTTGGCACCGGCTACTCGTCGCTGGCTTATCTGCAGAAGTTCCACATCGACGTCATCAAGATCGACCAGTCCTTTGTGCGCCAACTGGCGCCGCAGTCCACCAACCTGGCGCTGTGCCAGGGCATCATCGCGATGGCGCATGCGCTGGGCATCCAGGTGGTGGCCGAGGGCATCGAGACCGAGCAGCAGCGCGCGCTGCTGGCCGCTGCGGGGTGTGACTTTGGCCAGGGTTATTTCTTCTCGAGACCGGTGAGTGCGGCCGAGTTTGAACAGATCTGTGGCCAGATCCACGTCCACCCACCCACCGTCAACGCCGCGCTCTGAGCCAGGCGGCGGGCCAGGCGTTCACCTTAGCCAAGTCGCACACCGGTCTGGGCATCAAACCAGTTGTTGTGGCGGCTGCTGATGGTCAGGCCCACGTTGTCACCCACGGCCACCGGCGTGCTCGGCGGCACACGCACATTGATCAGTCCGGCACCGGTCTGCACCACCACATAGGTGTCGGCACCGGTCGGCTCCACCAGCGTGACCTCACCGCGCCAGGGCGCATCGTCAGCCAGGTGGATGTGCTCCGGGCGCTGACCCAGGGTCACCGCGCCGGCCACCGGTGCGGGCAGCTGCAAAACCCCACCTTCAAAGGAAAATTGGCCTGTAGCTCCGATACCGCTTGCGTTACCCGTTATGAAATTCATAGTGGGTGAACCAATGAACCCTGCCACATAGGTGTTGACCGGCTGGCGGTAGATCTCGTAGGGGGTGCCAATCTGCTGCAACGTGCCGTCCTTCAACACCGCGATGCGGCTGCCCAGCGTCATGGCCTCGATCTGGTCGTGCGTCACATACACGCTGGTGATGCCTGAGAGCAGGTGCAGGCGTTTGATCTCGGCACGCATCTCCACGCGTAACTTGGCGTCCAGGTTGGAGAGCGGCTCGTCAAACAGGAACAGCTGCGGGTCACGCGCGAGCGCCCGGCCCATGGCCACCCGCTGGCGCTGGCCACCCGAGAGCTGCGCCGGGCGGCGCTCCAGCAGGTGCTCGATCTGCAGCAAGGCGGCCACCTCGTGGATACGGCGGGTGCGCACATCGAGCGGGATCTTGCGCATCTCCAGCGCAAAGCCGATGTTCTGCGCCACATTCATGGTCGGGTACAGCGCATAACTCTGGAACACCATGGCGATATCGCGCTGCGCCGGTGGCATGTCGACCACGTTTTTGCCACCGATCCACAACTCCCCTTCGGTGGGCGCCTCCAGCCCGGCCAGGATGTTGAGCAGGGTCGATTTGCCACAACCCGAGGGCCCGACCAGAATCAGAAACTCGCCCGGGGCCACGTCGATGTTGATGTGGCTGAGCACCTCAATCGCGCGGGGACCTTTGCCGAACACCTTGCGAATGCCCGCAATGTGGAGTGAAGCTGCCATGTTCTTATCCTTTGACGGCGCCAGCCGTCAAGCCTTTGACGAAATACTGGCCAGCCAGCACATAGACCAGCATGGTCGGCAGGCCAGCAATGATGGCGGCGGCCATGTCCACGTTGTAGTTCTTGACGCTGCTGCTGGTGTTAGCCAGGTTGTTGAGGCCCACCGTGATCGGCTGGCTGTCGGCACCGCTGAAGGCGACCCCAAACAGGAAATCGTTCCAGATGTTGGTGAACTGCCAGATCAGCGTCACCATCAAGATTGGTGTGGACATCGGCAACACGATGCGCCAGAAGATGCGCCAAAAACCCGCACCGTCCAGACGTGCGGCGTTGACCAGCTCACGCGGGATGGCGCTGTAGTAGTTGCGGAAAAACAGCGTGGTGCCCGCCATGCCGGCCAGGCTGTGCACCAGCACCAGCCCGAACACCGAGCTCGACAGGCCCAAATCCCCCAGCACCTGGCTCATCGGCAACAGCACCACCTGGAACGGCATGAACACCCCGAACAGCAGCAAGCCAAACAAGAACTCCGAGCCCCTGAAACGCCACAGACTCAGCACATACCCGTTGACCGCGCCCCAGGCGGTGGAGATCAGCACTGCGGGCACCACCATCGTCACCGAGTTCAGAAAATAGGGCTGCAGACCCCGGCAATCCACCCCGGTGCAGGCGCTGGACCAGGCCAGCCGCCAAGCATCCAGGTTCAGCCCCTGCGGCAGACTCACCAGGTTGCCTGCGCGGATCTGTTCAGCGTCCTTGAAGCTGGTGACCAACATCACATACAAAGGCGCCAGGAAAAACAGCGCCGCCAGCAGCAACACGCAGTACACCAGCAGGCGGGACAAAGTTCGGACATGCATGCGGCTTATCTCTCGTGCGGCTTGGTTCTGAGCTCGCTGTAGAGGTACGGCACCACGATGGCCGCGACGGTGGCCAGCATCATGGTGGCGCTGGCCGCCCCCAGGCCAATCTGGCCACGCGTGAAGCTCATGGTGTACATGAAGGTAGCGGGCAGGTCCGACGCATAACCCGGCCCGCCCGCGGTGAGCGCCATCACCAGGTCAAACGCCTTGATCGCCAGATGTGACAAGACCAGAATGGTCGAGAACACCACCGGGCGCAACATCGGCAGGATGATGCGCCAGTAAATACGCGGCAAGCTGGCGCCGTCAATCTGCGCTGCCTTGATGATGTTGTCGTCAATACCGCGCAGGCCCGCCAGGAACAGGGCCATGGCAAAACCGGTGGACTGCCAGATGCCGGCAATCACCACGCAGTAGATGGCGGTGTCGCTCTGCACCAGCCAGTCAAAACCGAACGAGGTCCAGCCCAGGTCGTGCATGAGTTTTTCCAGGCCCAGGCTGGGGTTCAGAATCCATTTCCAGGCGGTGCCGGTGACGATGAAGGACAGCGCCATGGGGTACAGGTAGATGGTGCGCAACACGCCCTCACCCCGGATTTTCTGGTCCAGAAACACGGCCAGCAGCAAGCCCAGCAGCATCGAGCCGCCCACATACAGCAGGCTGAAAAGAACCAGGTTTTGGAGCGCAACGTGCCAGCGCTCCATGTCCCACAGGCGCACATACTGTTCCAGCCCGACAAACTCGTCGTAGTTTGGCAACATGCGTGAGTTGGTAACCGAGAGCACCCCGTTCCAGATCATCAGCCCGTAGATGAAGGCAAACCCCAGCACAAAGCCTGGTGCGACCACCAGTTTGGGCAGGACTCTTTCAAGGGAACTCATAGACACCACGCCTTCGTGGCGCCAAGGGCAGTTCGTTCTTGGCTCGGCTGCGCTGCGCTTGGACCTGACGGGCCGGGTATTCCGTTCCGTTCGTGTCCCCCGACCGAAAGCCTGCGGCCGTCGGTCTCCTCCTTTACCTCACTGCACGAAACACCCGACCCATCAGGTCCCGACAGATTCTTGGCCTTCGACAAACAAACCCGTCTGTCCAGCTGCAGGGATGGGGTGCGTGTCATAGCGAAGTCAAGGAGGAGCCCGCAGGGCGGGGGACATGAGCGGTGACACGTACCCCAGCCCTGCAGCGGGCGATCACCACCAACGCCACCAACCATCGCCGGGAGCAAACGCCGCAAAAACCGTTGTCTCAACATGTGTGCTCGGTTCACTGCGTCACCGCCGCCTTGGCAATGCTTTTGACACCGTCTGCCACGCTGATCTTGTCGTTGTTCCAGAACTGGCTCACCGCGTCCTTGATCGCGCCCTCGATGGCGGGTTTGACCGCCATGCCGTGGGAAATGGATGGCACCAGGGTGCCCGACCTGCCAGAAGCGGCGAAGTCTCGGGCAGACAGCTTGGCGCAGTCGTCAAACTTGCCCATGTCCATGCCCAGGCGCACCGGAATCGAGCCCTTGCTCAGGTTGAACGTCTGCTGAAATGTGGTGCCCATGAGGGCTGCCGCCAGATCGGCCTGGGCTTGTTGCGCCCCGGCGCTTTTGAGCTTGAACATGACAAACGAGTCCAGATTGAAGGTGTAGGCATTGGTGCTGCCCGGCGCGGCAGCACACAAGTAGTCCTTGCCGGGCAACTTGCCTGCGGCGCTGAACTCACCCTTGGCCCAGTCCCCCATGATCTGGAAAGCGGCCTTGTTCTGGATCAGCAGTGCGGTGGCTAGGTTCCAGTCGCGCCCCGGGGCGGCCGGGTCGGTGTAGGCCTTGAGCCTGCGAAAGGTTTCCAGCGACTTGGCCATGGTCGGGCTGTTCAGGGCGGTGGGGTCGAGCTTGACCAGTGCGTCCTGGTAAAACTTCGGTCCCCCCACCCCCAGCACCACCGACTCGAAGACGGTGAGGTCTTGCCAGTTCTGGCCGCCATGCGCCAGCGGGATCAAACCGGCTTTTCTGATCTTGTCCGCTGCGGCAAAAAACTCGTCCCAGGTCTTGGGCATGGCTGCCACACCGGCCTTTTTGAGCACCGCCGCGTTGGCCCAGATCCAGTTGACGCGGTGTACATTGACCGGCGCGGCCACATAACTGCCCCGGTATTTCATGCCGTTGGCCACCACCGGCGGCAGCAGGTTGTCCCATTTTTCGGCTTTGGCGGTGGCATCCAGGTTGGCCAGCACCCCCTCGGTCGCCCATTCCTGGATCGCCGGGCCCTTGATCTGGGCGGCTGCGGGCGGGTTACCCGCGATCACGCGGCTTTTGAGCACGGTCATGGCGTTGTCCCCACCGCCCCCGGCCACCGCAAAGTCTTTCCAGCTGTGGCCCTGGGCTTGCATGGTCTTTTTCAACTCGGCCATGGCCCGGGCCTCGCCGCCCGAGGTCCACCAGTGCAACACCTCCACCTCACCCGCCATCACGCATCTGCCAGCCAGCAGGCACAACAAGGCAAGCGCTTGCGGGATTCGTTTGACCATGTCCACTCCTGAAAATCGATCCGGGCAGGCGCACAGCGCCACCCGAATTAATTAATTGTTAATTAATAAAACACCCAAACAATGCGGGCTTACCCTTGTGGTTGTTGCTGCAGATCAAGCTTTCCTGCTCACAGGCTGGCGCGCATCTCCTGAAACACCTGCCAGAACACCGCGTCCTGCGTGGTGCAGAAGTTGATGCGCATCAGCGTGCCGGGCGCCCGGTTGGCATGGAACAGCGAGCCCGGCGCCAGCAGGTAACCCAGGTCCAGCATGCGTTGTGCCAGCGCGTCGGTGTCGACCCCGGTGTCGACCCAGCCAAACAGGCCCGCAGGTGGCGCCACAAAACGGCAACCCGCAGCCAGCGCCAGCGTCACACTGCGTCCCCGCGCCTGGGCCAGCCGGGTACGCACCTGCTGGGCATGGCGGCGCAGCTGGCCCTGCTCGATGCACCAGGCCAGCGCTTTCTCGAGCAGCGCCGGGGTGGTCAGCGTGGCCAGCAGCTTGGTGTCGAGCAGTTGCTCATACAGATGGGTGGGTGCGGCCAGAAAACCGATGCGCCAGCCAGGCGCCAGGATTTTGGAGAAACCACTGACGTAGATGGTGCGCTGCAGACCATCCAGCGCGCTCAACCGGGTGGCGTGTTCGGGCGCCAGGTGGCTGTAGGTGTCGTCTTCCACAATCACAAAGTTGTGCGCGCTGGCCAGTTGTAACAAGCGGTGGGCACTGCCCGGGCTCAGGCAGAAGCCGGTCGGGTTGTGCAGCACACTGACACTGACAAACAGCTTGGGCTGGTGCAACTCACAGTAACGCGCCATCACCGCCAGATCCGGCCCGTCCGGGCCACGTGGCACCGGCAGGATGCGCATGCCCAGGGCGTCGAGCCGGGCAAACTCGATGGCCCAACCAGGCTCTTCAACCATCACACAGTCACCGGTGCGCAGCAGGGTGCGGCTGACGATGTCAAGCGCGTGGGTGGCCCCCACGGTGGTGATGATCTGCTGCGCGGTGGCTGGAATCGCCAGCGCCGCCAGCCGGGCCGAGAGCGCCTGGCGCAGCCCCGAGTCACCGGCGGGTTCACCATACTGCAGCGACAAGGCACGCAGCTGCGCACCACTGCTGACACGGCGGATGGCGGCGGACAAAAAGCCGGTCTCCAGCCAGTCCGGCGGGAAGGCGCCCAGGCCGGGCTGGGGTTTGTCGCTGCCACGCTGGAACATGCCACGGATCAGTGCAGTGGCGTTGACCGGCACATGCTGCGCCGCAAAAACGCTGCCAACCGGGCTGGCACCGGGCGCCACCATCTCTACACTCTTTGCAGCACTAGGCCCTTTATCCATCAGGGACAAGCTGCGATTTCTGACAAAAAACCCGCGATTCTTGTGCGCCTCTACCAGGCCCTGCGCCAGCAACTGGTCGTAGGCTGCCACCACCGTGCTCGGACTCACATCCTGCTGCTGGGCACACAGGCGCACCGAGGGCAGGCGGCTACCCGCAGCCAGCAGACCGCTGTTGATGCGCTCCGCCAGGCGCGCCGCGAGTTGTGCGGACAAGGACTGTGACCGGGTTCTGACCAACATCTTGTGTACTCCCTCTAACGCTGCCAACACAACCAGCCAGCTGGCAAGCCACCACACGGTGGCGGCAGCTGTGTTGCCAACACAAACAATACAGTAGTCTTAAATGTCTTTTTAAGTGTACTGCAGGTGTATTGTTTTTGACATTACATTTGTGGCCATGATGGGCTTTTCTCCCCCCGCTGATCACCACCCCAAGCGCCGCGCTGTGACGGCACGATGCTGCACGGATCACCAGGATTCAAGTCAAATTTGCCTCCAGCCCTGACGTCAAAAGGACCAATAGCTATGACAAATGGAGCACACCCATGAAAACACTGGGCCTGATCGGTGGCATGAGCTGGGAGTCCACGCTGCCTTATTACCAGCACATCAACCAGACGGTGAAGGAATCCCTGGGCGGCTTGCATTCGGCCAAACTGATCCTGTACAGCGTGGACTTTGCGGAGATTGCGCAACTGCAGGCAAGCGGTCAATGGGATGCGGCGGGCGCTTTGCTGGCCGAGGTGGCGAGCAAGCTGGCGCACGCCGGGGCCGACGCGCTGGTGATCTGCACCAACACCATGCACAAGGTGGCCCCGGCCATCGAGGACGCGGTCGACATCCCCTTGTTACACATCGCCGACCCAACCGCACAGGCGATTCAACAAGCCGGGCTGACCACCGTCGGGCTGCTGGGCACACGTTTCACGATGGAGCAGGACTTTTACCGCGCCCGCCTGGAAAGCCGTTTTGGCCTGAAGGTGCTCACGCCACCCGCCGAAGCGCGCAACGAGGTGCACCGGATCATCTTCGAGGAGTTGTGCCTGGGCCAGGTGCAAGCGGGCTCGCAACACACGCTGCAGCACATCGCCGCGCAACTACAAACGCAGGGTGCACAAGCCATCATCCTGGGCTGCACCGAACTGGCCATGAGCCTGCAAGCACAACACGTCACGCTACCCCTGTTTGATACCACCGCGTTACACGCCCGCAGCGCTGCGTTGTGGGCTCTATCTTGAAAGTTTGCTTTTGAAAAACACCCACCACGAAACCCTGGGCATGTGGCTCGGTGTGCTGGGCGTCGCCATCTTTGCGGTGACGCTGCCGATGACGCGCCTGGCCACCGGCACCGCGCAGACGCCCTATCTCTCGCCCTGGTTTGTGACCTTTGGGCGGGCGGTGCTGGCGGGCGCGCTGTCCCTGGTGTTTTTGCTGGCCACCCGTTCGACCCTGCCCACCCCGGCGCAGCGCAAGCCGCTGGTGATGGCGCTGTTAGGCAATGCCATCGGTTACCCGCTGCTGCTCGGGTTTGCGTTGTTGCATGTCAGCTCCGGCCATGCAGCGGTGATCACCGCGCTGCTGCCGCTGAGCACTGCGGCGGTGGCCGCACTGGTGTTGCACCAGCGGGCGCGGCTGGGTTTTTGGTTGTTTGCCGCACTGGGCAGTGGCCTGGTGCTGGTGTTTGTGCTGTGGCGCAGCCACAGCCAGGGCCACGGTTTTGGCCTGGCCTGGGCCGACCTGTTGCTGCTGGGTGCGGTGTTATCTGCCTCGGTGGGGTATGTTTACGGTGCGCAGGTGACCCATGCATTGGGCGCCGAGCGGGTGATCTGCTGGGTCTGTGTGATGGCGCTGCCACTCACCGTGCCCGGTGCGCTGCTGACCTGGCCCAGCCACAGCGTGCCCAGCTCGGCCTGGCTGGGCCTGGTGTACGTGGGTGTGTTTTCGATGTGGGCCGGTTTTTTTGCCTGGTACCGCGGCATGGCGATGGGCGGCGCACTGCGCGTGAGCCAGACCCAGCTGCTGCAACCGTTTTTGAGTATCCTGGCCGCCGTGCCCTTGCTGGGTGAGCCGCTGGAGCTGGCCACCCTGGGCTTTGCCCTGGCCGTGATCACCACCGTTTTTCTGGGCAGGCGTTTTGCCAGACCTGCCCCTGTTGTTGTTACCCTCGTCGCCTCAAAGGAACCTGTATGAACGCACCCCTGCCCCCAGATTGTCTGAACTCACCTTGGCAACTCGCCCGCCGCGCCGAGCGCATGAACCCGTCAGTGATCCGTGAGATCCTGAAAGTGACCGAGCGCCCCGGCATCATCAGTTTTGCCGGTGGTCTGCCGTCCAGCAAAACCTTCCCGGTAGCCGAATTCGAAGCGGCTTGCGCCCAGGTGCTCAAAGACGACCCGGCAGGCGCCCTGCAATACGCCGCCAGCGAAGGCTACGCCCCGCTGCGCCAGATGGTGGCCGAACAACTGCGGACCAAGGCCGCTGCAGCGGGTCAGACCTGGAACGTGGACCCGGCGCAGGTGCTGATCACCACCGGCAGCCAGCAGGGGCTGGACCTGGTAGCCAAGGTACTGGTGGATGCGGGCAGCAAGATTTTGGTGGAGTCGCCGACCTACCTGGGGGCGGTGTCGGCCTTTATCCCGATGGAACCGGACGTGGTGAGTGTGGCCAGCGATGAGCAAGGTGTGGACATCAGCGACCTGCGGACCAAGGCCGCCGGGGCGCGTTTCCTCTACGTGTTGCCCAACTTTCAGAACCCCACCGGCAACACCATGAGCGAGGCCCGACGCGCCGCGCTCAGCACAGTCGCCGCCGAACTGAACCTGCCGCTGATCGAGGACAACCCCTATGGCGACCTGTGGTTTGACACCCCGCCACCCGCGCCCCTGACCGCCCGCAACCCGGACGGCTGCATCTACCTGGGCTCGTTCTCCAAAGTGCTGGCACCCGGACTGCGCCTGGGCTTTCTGGTGGCGCCCAAAGCCGTTTTCCCCAAGCTGCTGGAGGCCAAGCAGGCCGCCGATTTACACAGCCCGGGCTTCAACCAGCGCATGATCGCCCAGGTGATGCAAGGCGGTTTTCTGGATCGCCATGTGCCCAAAATCCGTGCGCTCTACAAGGCCCAGCGCGATGCGATGCTGGAGGCGCTGGCGCAGCACTTTGGCCCGATGCCAGCCCAAGCCGACGCGGCCATGCTGGACAGCCGCCTCACCTGGAACTGCCCGGCCGGTGGCATGTTCTTGTGGGCACGCCTGCCCCAGGGCCAACGTGCTGTGGACCTGCTGCCCATCGCGGTGGAGCAAGGCGTGGCCTTTGTGCCGGGCGCGCCGTTTTACGCCGATCACGGCGACGAACGCACACTGCGCCTGAGTTTTGTGACACCCAGTGTCGAAGAGATCCATCGTGGGGTGGCCGCTCTGGCGCGCGCCATGCAAGAACAGGCAGGGGTTTGAACATGCTGCACATCTGGGGGCGATTGAGCTCCATCAACGTACGCAAGGTGGTCTGGGCCGCGCAGGAAACCGGTGTGCACTTCACCCGCACCGATGCGGGCCTGACTTTTGGGGTGGTGAAAACCTTTGACTACCTGCGCCTGAACCCCAACGCCCAGGTGCCCACGCTGCAGGACGGTGAGCTGGTGTTGTGGGAGTCCAATGTGATCGTGCGTTACCTGTGTGCACGTTACGCCCCGGCCTTGTACCCGCAGGAGCTGGCCGCGCGTTTTGATACCGAGCGCTGGATGGACTGGCAACAAACCAGCCTCAACCCCGCCGGCAGCCAGGCCTTCATCCAGTGGTTTCGCACCGCGCCAGAGCAGCGCGACCAAAGTGTGATCACCAAGTCGGTGGCCACCATGACACCGCTGCTGATACTGCTGGACCAGCATCTGTCACAACGCGCCTACATGGGGGGTGACAGCTTCGGCATGGCAGACATCCCGGTGGCCTGCGACGTGCACCGCTGGTTTGGTTTGCCGCAAACCCGCCCAGAGTTGCCCAACCTGGAACGCTGGTATGCCCAGATCCTGGCCCGTCCGGCGACTCGGGGGGTGCTGGATCTGCCCCTGGCTTGACACCTTGGAGTTGTGCCCATGATCACCAGAGCCTTCACACAAGTCGACGTTTTCACCGACACCGCCTACCTCGGCAACCCGCTGGCCGTGGTGTTGGACGGTACGGGTTTGTCCAGCGCCGACATGCAGCACTTTGCGCGCTGGACCAACCTGTCCGAGACCACTTTTTTGCTGCCACCCACGCCAGAAGCTGCGGTACAAGGTGCCGACTACCAGGTGCGCATCTTCACGCCCGGCGGTGAGTTGCCGTTTGCCGGCCACCCGACACTGGGCAGCTGCCACGCCTGGCTGCAGGCCGGTGGTCAGCCCAAGGCGCCCGAGTGCATCGTGCAGGAATGTGGCCAGGGGCTGGTGCGCATCCGCCGCGACGGCACACACCTGGTTTTTGCCGCACCGCCGCTGCAACGCAGTCTGCCCAGTGCCCAACTGCTGGCCGATGTCAGCGCCGCGCTGGGCATGGCGCCGCAACACGTTCTGGCCAGCCAACTGCTCAACAACGGGCCACTGTGGTTGGGCCTCTTGCTCGATGACGAGGAGCTGCTTCTGGCGCTGGAGCCTGACCACGCCGCGCTCAAGGCTTTGGGGCAAAAAGTGGGTTTAGCCCATATAGATCAAGGGTCAACAGCTACACCACTGATAGCGCGCTCCAACCGCGAGGCCCGCGCCTTTGGTCCACGCACCAGCACACCCGGCGCAGCCCCGGGTGTGGCCCAGGCCCAAGTGCGCGCTTTTGCAGCGCCCATCGGTGTCAACGAAGACCCGGTCACGGGCAGCCTCAACGCCAGCTTGGCCCAGTGGCTGATCGCCGACGGGCTGGCCCCCAGTAGCTACATCGCCACCCAGGGCACCTGCCTGGGGCGCCACGGCCAGGTGATGGTGTCACAAGACGACCAAGGCCAGGTCTGGGTGGGGGGTGATGTGGTGACCTGTATCGCCGGGGCGGTGACGCTGTAGAGCCACACGCCGCCCGCGCCCGGATGACCCGGGCGCGGGCATTTTTCAGGTGGCAGCCACCAAAAATTGACCCCAAGCGCATCACAAGGGTGCAAAATCAAATTGTCTGACTGGCAGTGTGCGCGACACACTTCAGCACCGTGCTTGGCGCTAGCTGCTGGTCATGGAAAGCACTCGGAGCACGACCAACATGGACTACCAAGAACGATTTACCGACCGCGATTTGGAAAAAATCGTTGATGAAGGCCTGATTTACATGTGCGCCTGCCCGGCGCAGGTGGCCGATGCCATCCGCAAACTGCGTGGCCTTTACCGCTACCAGTACCACTGCATCAACGACCCGGACAACCAGTCCGAGGTGCACCAGACCATTGCCCAAAGCGCGATCCACGCCCATGCCCACCTGCAGGACTGTCTGGACCAGATCCTGACCCTCGAAAAATGGGACCGCAGCACGTTGACCATGCCCGCCAACCTGCGTGTCAGGCAGGCCAAGGCACTGCTCTCGGAATAAGCCCAGCGACACGGCGCCTGCATCAGACACAAAAAAAGCACCCGAAGGTGCTTTTTTTGTGTCCACATGGACCGGCAGGCGCGCGGCCTGCGGCACATCAGGCCTTTTTGCTGACCGCAGCGGCAGCGCTAAGGGCGTGTTCGGTCACCGCAGCGACATTGCTTTCAGCTAGGGCGAGTGCCTTTTTGGCGGTACTTTGGGCTGACTCGATGGCGTTCTGGCTGGATGCCAGAGCGCTCTTGAGCACAGCCACGGCCGACTCGGTGCCAGCCGGTGCGTTCTTGCTCAGGCTGTCCATCGCCTTGGTCATGGTCTTTTGGCTCTCTGCGGCCTGCGCTTCAAATGCCTTGGTGAACTCGGCACTGGTCTCCACGGTGATGCCGTACACATGGCGGCTGTAAGCAGCGGCTTTTTCAGCGGCCGGGCCCACCAAGCCAGTTTGCAAAGTCATGACTTGTTGCAGGTCTTTGGCAGCCAGCAGGCTTTGGGCGTGGTGGAAGGACTCGGTCAACACCGCTTTGGCAGCGGCCAGATTGAGTTCAACCAGTTTTTCGAAGCCAGAGAAGGCTTTGGTGGACAGGCCGGTGAACGCGTCCAGATTGGTCTTGTTGGCGGCGGTGATTTGGTCAGCGGTGATAAACATGGCGGTGTCTTTCAGGAAGAGGTTGATGAACCAGGGATGCTTTGCAAACTTATGTTGCAGTGCAGCATGACTGAATTATAGGAACACCTGACGTGAAAACAAGCACTTTTTGCTGCACCGCAACAAATAAGCTAGGTGACAAGCTCTAAAACCGTGGTCAGCGCCAGAGCAACAGCCCAGTGCCCACCACCGTCATCAGCGCCCCCAGCCAGGCACCCGGTGCTGGCGCACGTTTGAGCTGGAACCACAACAAGGGCAACACCAGAATCGGTGACACCGAGGACAGGATGGCCACCATGCCAATGTCACCCTTCTCCAGGGCCAGCAGCACCAGCGTCATGCCCACCCCCATGGCGACAAAACCGTTGAGCCCTGTCTGCACCAACACCCGCCATGTAGGCGCCGTGCTGGCCCGAGCAGCGCGAAAACCAGACATCAGCAAGACACCGTGCGCGACAGTGGCCACCGTCACGCGCACGGCCGAGGCCATCACCGGGTCCACCCCCAAGACCATCACCGGCTTGGCTGTCAGCGAACCCACCGCCTGGCACAACGCGGCCAGCAAGGCCAGCGCCACACCCAGCCCAACATGACCTTGATCGGCCTCCCAGGCGTGGTTTTCGTCCTTGTGGCGGCCCAACGCCATCGCGGTCATCACCCCGGCCAGTGTCAACACTGCACCCACAAACGCCTGCAAACTCATGCGCTCAGTGAACAACCAGAAGCCCAGCGCCGCACTGAAAGCCGCGTGGGTGGCAAACAACACCCCGGCGCGGCGCGGCCCCAGGCGGTTCATGGCCGAAAACAGCGCGGTATCACCGATAAAGATGCCCACCAGCCCGCTGACCGCCATGGCACCAAAGTAGCTGGTCTCAAAACCACGCCAGCTGCCAGTCACTGCCACCACCGACCACAACATCACCGCCACCATGGCCATGCGCCAGCGCGTGAAGGCAAACGCACCGAGGTGGCGCGAGGGTGTGACCGACATCACACTGCCCATCGCCCAGCAACCGGCGGCGCCCAGCGCCAACAAATCGTAAGCAAGCATTGGGGAACTAGCTCCGCGCAGTCCGGTTTGTCAGGGTGTCAGCGGGAAGCTGGTCGACTTCAGCCAGCAGCTGCGCCAAGGCACGGCCAGCTGCCTCTACCAGGGCATGGCCCTTGTCGGCTGTGGCCGCAGCGGCGTTGCCGACCGCACCAGCCGGGTTGTAGTCCTGCATCTGCCAACCGAGCTTGGCGCTTTTTCCGTTGCCAAGAATCGCAAACTGTTCAGCACGGGTTTGCGAGGTGGAGGCAAATTTCTGCGCCTGATCCATGGCCACATGCGCTGGGTCCAGCGCCAGCATCATCGAGGTTTCGATGTCACCGGCGTGGATGCCAAAGCGGTGTTCATCGGCAGAAAACAAAGCATTCACGTCCTGCCCTTGGGCATCGAACAGCGGCAGGTTGAACCAGCTCACGCTGTACACCAGCATATCCAGCCGTGCACGCAGGTCACGCGCCACCAGGTCCATCACCCCGACATGGCCACCATGGGTGTTGAACAGCACCAGCTTGTGGATGCCGCTGGCGGCGACAGACTCACCGATGTCGGTCCACAGCCGCAAGATGGTCTCGTTCTTGAGCGTCAGCGTGCCAGGAAAACGGGCATGTTCGGGGCTCAAGCCCACGGCCTGGGTGGGCAAAAACAGCACGGACAGGTCTGGTGCCAGGTGCGGCAAGCTGGCCGCTACGATGCCATTGACCAGCACCGTGTCCACACTGACCGGCAAATGCGGACCATGCTGCTCGGTGGCGGCCACCGGCAACACCGCGATGGTGCGCGCCGCCTCGCCACTGGCCGACAAGGCGGCAAAGTCACGGGTGCTTAGGTCGGCCCAGTAGCGTGATGGACTGCTCATGGTGCGTTTTGGAGGGTGGGGGCTTGCTCGACTCAGGCCTTTTTCATGAACTCGGCTTTGAGCATAAAGGCGCCCTGGTCGGTCTTGCAATCGACTTCGTGGTCACCCGCGCCTTCGGGCAGGCGGATGCCTTTGATCTTGGTACCTTTTTTGAGCACGATGGACGAGCCTTTGACCTTCAGGTCTTTGATCAGGATCACCGTGTCACCAGTGGCCAAGGGGTTGCCGTTGGCATCCACCACCGGGCCGCTGGCGGCATCGCCCTCTTCCGCCGCAGCGGTTTGCGGCCACTCAAAGCCACAGTCCGGGCAGATGTAGTTGCCATCGTCTGGATAAGTGTTTTCTAGGGTGCATTGGGGGCAAGCGGGAAACTGGGGCATGGTGAAAGTGCAAAAAAATGGTGGGGTCAACCCAAGGGTGACAAGTGTACGAGGCCTATCCGGCTACGGGCAGCGTGGATCACGCTTCAGTATCATGTGCGGATGACACAAGACCTCTTCCGCACCGACGCTTATCTGCTTGACACCACCGCCACGGTGACTGCTATCACACCGCAAGGCATTGTGCTGGACCGCACCGTGTTTTACCCGCTGGGCGGTGGCCAGGCCGGGGACAGTGGTGTGCTGGTGCTGGCCGATGGCACCGACATCGCCATCGTGGACACCCGCAAGGGCAAGGCCGAGGATGGCAGTTTTACACATGAAATATGCCACTTGCCTTCGTCAGACGTGCTTGAGCAGCTATTAACTCCAGAGCAAACCCAGCTCGCCGTGGGTGCCACGGTCACAGCCCGCATCGACTGGGCGCGACGCCACCGGATGATGCGTTTTCACACCGCCACCCATTTGTTGTGCCACATCGTGCCGCAGTTGGTGAACGGCTGCTCGATCACGCCCGACTACGCGCGGCTGGACTTCAACATGACCGACGCGCTGGACAAAGAGGTTTTGACAGCCGAAATTGCCAAGCTGGTGGGCGCCGCCCACCCGGTGACGGTGGGAGCCATCACCGATGCTGAACTCGACGCCAACCCCGCGCTGGTGAAAAGCATGTCGGTGCAACCACCACGCGGCAGCGGGCAGATCCGCACGATACGGATCGGCGACGAGACCTTGATCGACCTGCAACCCTGCGGCGGCACCCATGTGGCCAACACAGCTGAGATTGGGGCCATCATCGTCACCAAGATCGAGAAGAAGTCTGCCAGCACCCGCCGTGTGGTGCTGGGTTTTGCGCCATGAGCCGGGGCCAGATCAAAAACATCACCGGCGACTCCTTTTTTGCCTGGGACGGCGATGTCCTGGTGGTCAACATCCTGGGCAAACCCAGTGCCAGCAAAGACGCGATTGGCAAACCACACGGCACCCAGCTCAAGGTCAGCGTGACCGCCAAACCGCTGGGTGGCAAAGCCACTGACCACATGGTGCGTTTTCTGGCGCCACTGTTTGGGGTCAGT
This sequence comes from Rhodoferax sp. U11-2br, assembly GCF_018619435.1. Taxonomy (GTDB): domain Bacteria; phylum Pseudomonadota; class Gammaproteobacteria; order Burkholderiales; family Burkholderiaceae_C; genus Rhodoferax. Next base: position 64,963 of record NZ_JAHFZF010000009.1, read on the forward strand.
GTGTCGGCCATCGAGGTGGTGTTTGGCCAGGAAAACGTCAACAAGCAGCTGCGCATCACCGCGCCCACCAAATTGCCGGCGGTATTTACCCAGGACGCATCAGACTGAGCCGAATGGTGCGCCGCCCGGAACGCTCAGACGCGGGCTATTTGAGTTTACCCAGAGATACCCGGATCGCCTCCAGCCGCGCCTCGTAGTCAGTCGCATCACCGTAGTCCAGAAACTGGCTGTAGCGGGCATGCGTGCCCATCACTTTTTTGGCGTGTTTGATCGGGCAAAAATAGGCTTCGGTGCGCGCCAGAATCTCGCGCCAATAACCCACCAGCCCGTTGCCGTATTCGCAGTAGGTGCAGTGAAACTTCTCGATGAAGTTCAGATACTGCAGCTGGCGGCGGTCAAACACCAGGTAGTCGGCGCGGCGCACCTTGGTGATGCCGTAAATCGGAAAACAGCTCCACTGGTAGAAGCTGACGCACAAGTCCAGCAGCACCAGCGGAACAATCATGCCGTAGATGATCGGCCCGGTGATCAGGTTTTGTGGGCGAAAACTCACCAGCCATCTGAAAAAATTCATCTTGAGCTTGCGGTGTGCGGCTTTGACCGAGCTCTCAAACTCCACCCGTTTGCCCTTGATCTGGAAAAACATCCGACTTTGCTGCTCGTGCATCGCGGTAACGAGTTCGGCCTCCAGGGTCGCCATTTGGGCCAGTAGCTGGCTGATGCGTTCGTTCATGGTGTCCTTTCTGGTGCGGGAGCTTGGTTCAAAGCTTGTCCGGCCAATATACGCCCACGCAAGTCAGACCCCAGGCCAGACAGCAGGCACCCATGGGACAATCCGGCGCATGCACCTATTATTTGAAGAAACCGGCAAATTCCTCGCTGGCCGGATCCTGTCCGAGGCCGACGCCTCGGCGCAGGTCGAACTCGACAGCGGCAAACGTGTCAAGGTCAAAGCGGCCAACATCCTGCTCAAGTTTGAGAAGCCCGAACCAGCCCAGCTGATGGCGGCCGCCCAGGCCGTGGCCAGCGGCATTGAGCTGGACATGGCCTGGGAATTTGCCCCCGAAGACGAGTTTGGTTTTGCCGACCTCGCACGCGACTATTTCTCGGAACAAGCCACCCTCAGTGAACAGGCTGGCATGCTGCTGGCGTTGTTTGAGGCGCCGCACTATTTCCGCCGCGCAGGCAAAGGGCGTTTTCGCAAAGCCAGCAAAGAGATCCTGGCACAAGCCCTGGCCGCCATCGAGAAAAAGAAACAGATTGCGCTGCAGATCGAGGAGTGGGTCAAGGAGCTGAGCGCGGGCACCTGCCCGGCCGCGATCCGCGAGCAGCTCTACAAAATCCTGTTCAAACCCGACAAAAACGCGCCCGAGTACAAGGCGGTGGTGGAGGCCTCACGCGCCACCCATCTGGGCCCGCTCGAGCTGCTGATCAAAGCGGGAGCGATTGACTCGCCCTACCAGTTCCACTGGAAACGCTTCTTGCTGGAGAACTTTCCCAAAGGCACGGCGTTTCCCAAACTCGAAGCACCACGCATCACCGACGAGCTGCCGCTCTCAAGCGCCCGCGCCTTCTCAATCGACGACTCGGCCACCACCGAAATTGACGACGCCTTGTCGGTACAAGGCCTGGGCAGTGGCACGGTGCTGCTGGGCATCCACATCGCGGCACCGGGCTTGGCGATCCAGCCCGGCAGCGCGATTGACCAGCTGGGCCGCGCCCGCCTGTCCACCGTCTACATGCCCGGTTACAAGATCACCATGTTGCCCGACGAGGTGGTGCAGGCCTACACCCTGATGGAAGGCCAAGACTGCCCGGCAGTGTCGCTCTACGTCACGCTCGACGAAGCCACGCTCGAGATCAAAAGCAGCGAAACCAAGTTGGAGCGCGTGTTCATCGAAGCCAACCTGCGCCACGACCAGCTCGACGCGGTGGTCACCACCGACTGGCTGGAAAACCCGGCCTTTGAGCATGAAATCGACCCTAAGCCCTTATGGGATAAGCGCGAGCAGCTCTCTTTTTTACACCGTCTGGCCAAAGACCTCAAAGCCAAGCGCGAGGTGGTGCGTGGCAAACCCGAGACATTCAACCGGCCCGACTACAACTACCGCCTGGTCGGTAACAACGGCGCCGAGCCCAAGGGTGATGAACAGGTCGAGATCAGTGTGCGCCAGCGTGGTGCGCCGCTCGATTTGATCGTCTCCGAGGCGATGATCCTGGCCAACAGCAGCTGGGGCAGCTGGATGGCCGAACTAGGTGTGCCCGGCATCTACCGTAGCCAGGCCAGCCTGGCGCCGGGTGTGAAAGTGCGCATGGGCACCAAGGCGCTGCCGCATGCCGGTATTGGTGTGAAAAGTTACGCCTGGAGCAGCTCGCCGCTGCGCCGTTACACCGACCTGGTGAACCAGTGGCAGATCATCGCCTGCGCCCGCCACGGCAACACCGCCGCGTTGGCCGCGCCGTTCAAACCCAAGGACGCCGAGCTGTTTTCGATCATCTCGAGCTTTGATGCCACCTACGCCGCTTACAACGGCTTCCAGAACGCGATGGAGCGTTTCTGGGTGCTCAAATATGTGCAGCAACAAGGCATCACCGAGCTGCCCGCCTCGCTGTTCAAAGACAACCTGGTGCGCGCCGATCATCTGCCGCTGGTATTGCCGGTGGCCGGGGCTCAGGGTCTGCCGCGCTGGGCGCAGGTGATGGTGCGCCTGGGCGACATCGACGAGGTCTCGCTCGACATCCACGGCACCGTGACCGCGCGGCTCGACGGTGGCCCGGACGACAAAAGCGCAGGCGAATCGGCCGAGGCGCCAGACGACGAGTCCGACGACGACACCCTGGCCGGCCCGATTGCGATTGCGGTGGACCTGGGCGAAGGCGACCCGGCACCCGGCGATAATTCCGCCCCGTGAAACTGCGGTCTTTCAGCACCCTCCAACTCGCCCTGGGCGTGTCCATTGCCGTGCACGCAGCGCTGCTGACGGTGCGGGTGGTCGACCCCGAGGCCTTCAACCGGGTGTTTGAAGACACCCCGCTGGAGGTGATCCTGGTCAACGCCCAGACCAACGAAAAACCGAGCAAGGCACGCGCCATCGCCCAAGCCAACATGGCCGGTGGTGGTGATGCGGCCAAGGGCCGTGCCACCAGCCCGCTGCCGCCCGCCCTGGTGGCCATGCCCGGTGAGGCCAGCGAACACGACCGCGAACGCCAGGTGCGCGAGATGCAGGAGCAGCAGAGGGTGCTGCTGTCCAAGGTCAAATCGGTGCTGGCCGCCATGCCACCGACCGACCCGCTGCAGCAAAAACTCAACCCCGACGATATCCAGCGCGAGGAAAAACGCCGCCAGCTGATTGACCTGCTGGCCGAAATCGAGCGGCGTATCCAGATGGAAAACGAGCGCCCGAAAAAGCGCTACATCAGCCCGGCCACGCGTGAAGCGGTTTACGCCATCTACTACGACCGGCTGCGCCGCGCCATCGAGGACAAAGGCACCGAAAACTTTCCCGAGGCCAATGGCCAGAAGCTCTATGGTGAGCTGACCATGATCGTCACCGTCAATCACGATGGCAAAGTGTTGGCCACCGAGGTGGTGCAAAGCTCGGGCAACAAGCTGCTGGACCGGCGCGCCCAGGCCATTGCCAAAAGCGCCGGGCCGTTTGGCAACTTCAACCGCGAAATGCGCCGCCAGGCCGACCAGATTGCGGTGGTGTCACGCTTCAAGTTCACCCGCGACGACACCCTGCAAACCCGGCTCAATGCCCCTTGAGACACCGTCTCCCTCAAGAAAGACCTCCACCATGAGCACCGACCTCTACTGCGTGATGGGCCACCCGGTGGCGCACAGCCAGTCGCCCTGGATCCACACCCGCTTTGCCGAACTCACAGGGCAGGACATGCTCTACACCAAACGTGAGATCCCGCTGGACCACTTCCCCGGCAGTGTGCAGGCCTTCATCGACGAAGGTGGGCACGGCTGCAACGTCACCGTGCCTTTCAAGTTTGAGGCGGCCTTGCTGGCCACCCACACCAGCGAACGCGCCAAGCTGGCCCAGGCCTGCAACCACCTCACCTTCAAGCCCGGGCAGATCCTGGCCGACAACACCGACGGCATCGGCCTGGTGCACGACTTGCTGCACGGTGCCGGTGTGGTGCTGGCGGGCCAGCGCGTGCTGTTGATGGGGGCCGGTGGTGGCGCCGCAGGTGTGCTGGGCCCGCTGATCCAGGCCAAACCCGCCCAGATCTGCGTGGCCAATCGCACCCTGCCCAAGGCCGAGCAGCTGGTGGCGCGCCACCTGCCCCTCGCCGCGCTACACAATGTAGAGCTGTCAGCCCATGATTTACAAGGTCTAGAAGCACAATTTGACATCATCATCAACGGCACGGCGAGCAGCCTGGGTGGCCAGGGGGTACCGGTGAGCGCGCATGTGCTGGCGCCCGGCGCACTGGCCTACGACATGATGTATGGCGCTGCCGCCAAACCCTTCCTGGACTGGGCACACAACCACGGCGCAGTGCCGCGCGACGGCCTGGGCATGCTGGTGGCGCAAGCCGCCGAGGCCTTTGCGCTCTGGCGCGGTGTGATGCCGCCAGCGGCGCAGGTGCTGGCTGAACTGCGGGTACACCTGGGCCACTGAGTGGAGTGACATGAAGGCGTTGTGGCGATGGCTGTTTCTGGTGCTGCTGGCGGGTCTGCTGCTGCAGCTGTTTTTTGTGGTCCGGATCGCGGCCATGGTGGTGATCGACCCGCAGTCGACCGCGTTTGAACGCTCGGAGGCCTGGCGTCTGCTCACGGAAAAGGGTGAACTGCGCTGGCGCCAGCAATGGGTGCCCTACAGCGCCATCTCCAACCACCTCAAACGGGCGGTGATCGCCAGCGAGGACGATGGTTTTGTCAACCACGATGGCGTCGACTGGGACGCACTTGAGAAAGCCTGGCAAAAAAACGCCCTCGCTGAACAACGCCTGGCCAAGGCCCAGGAACAAGCCGCCAAGGCACAGGCCCGCTCAGCCAGCAAAAACCCGGCCCAAGCCGCCGCCACACCGCCCAAACCCGTGAAAGCGCCCAAGGTGATTGGAGGCTCCACCATCACCCAGCAGCTGGCCAAAAACCTGTTGTTGTCGGGTGAACGCACCTTGTTGCGCAAGGGCCAGGAGTTTGTGCTGACCCTGCTGCTGGAGGCGATGCTCGACAAACAACGCATCCTCGAGATCTACCTCAACAACGTCGAGTGGGGTGACGGTGTGTTTGGCGCCGAGGCCGCCGCCCAGCACTACTTTCGCAAACCTGCGGCCCAGCTCAGCAGTTACGAGGCCGCGCGGCTGGCGGTGATGTTGCCGCGCCCGAAATACTTCGAGAAGCTGCCCAACTCCAGTTATGTGGCCGGGCGCGCCCGCGTGATCGCCAACCGACTGGACAACGCCGAACTGCCCTGACCCGGCACACATCTGCGAAAACGGAAACATTGTCATGATGAAACGTGTTGTGCTCGACTGGGTGGCGGTGCTCGTGAGTTATTTCCTGCTCGGGCTGATCCGCATCCTGACCGGCTCCCAGGCGCGCTGGTGGGGCTGCCCGCCCAAGGCCTTGCAGCGCATCTATTTCGCCAACCACCAGAGCCATGCCGACCTGGTGATGATCTGGGCCGCGCTGCCCAAGGAGCTGCGCCACAACACCCGTGCGGTGGCGGCGCGCGACTACTGGACACGCACCCCGTTCAAACACTGGCTCACCAGCGCGGTGTTCAATGTGATCTACGTGTCACGTGATCGCCAGGCCAGCGAGGACCCGCTGGAGCCGCTGATCGAGGCCATGAGCCACGGCGACTCGCTGATCCTGTTTCCCGAGGGCACCCGCGGTTTTGCCGACGAACCCCAGGCCTTCAAGGCCGGGCTCTACAACCTGGCGCTCAAGTTCCCCGAGGTGGAACTGGTGCCGGCCTGGATCAACAATGTGCAGCGGGTCATGCCCAAGGGTGAGGTGGTGCCGGTGCCGGTGCTGTGTTCGGTGACCTTCGGGGTGCCGATGCAGGTCTTGCCCGGCGAAGACTGCCCAACTTTTTTGCAGCGTGCCCGCCTGGCGGTGCTGGCGCTGCGCGACGTTTGAAAGTATCAGAACCATGCATCGGGCCCTGAGAAACCTCAACCCCACCGAACAGATCGGTGCGCTGTTCATCATCGTGTTTGGCCTGCTGATGGTCGGCGGGCTGGTGATTTTTTTGCGCTCCATGCGCGAGTTTGACGACCCGCAGCAAGGCGCACAACACCGCGACGAGCTGGACCGGCTGACCCAGCTGCTCAAAACCAGCTGGCTGCTGGTGTTTGTGTTCTGGCTGGCCTGGCTGGCCGGGGACATCTCACGCCTGGTCTTGTTTGCGCTGGGTTCGTTTTTTGCGCTGCGCGAGTTTCTGACACTCTCACCCACCCGCCATGGCGACCACCGCAGCCTGGTGCTGGCGTTTTTTGTCATCCTGCCGTGCCAGTACTGGCTGGTGGGCACCGGGCAGGTGGCGCTGTTCACGGTGTTCATCCCGGTCTATGTGTTTCTGGCGCTGCCGGTGACCAGCGTGCTGGCCAACGACCCCAAACAGTTTCTGGAGCGCAACGCCAAGCTGCAGTGGGGCATCATGGTGTGTATTTACGGCATGAGCCATGTGCCGGCGCTGCTGCTGCTCAAGTTCCCGCACTACAACCACAAAAACGCGTTTCTGGTGCTGTTTCTGGTGCTGGTGGTGCAAACCTGCATGGTCACCCAGCACCTGGTGTCACACCGGCTGATGCAGCTGGGCAAACGCCCGGCGGTGCCCGCCATCAGCCAGAGTTTCATCTGGCGCGCCTGGCGGGCGGGCATGGCCGCAGGCAGCCTGATGGGGGCCTTGTTGTCGGGCATCACCCCCTTTGTGCCGGGCCAGGCGTTTGCGCTGTCTTTCATTGCGTGTGCCGCAGGCAGCATGGGGCACCTGGTGATGAAGGCCCTCAAACGCGACCGGGGTGTCCCGATGTGGCGCGGCCAGCGCACCGCCGTCACTGGCGCAGGCGGTATGCTTGACCACATCGACGCGCTGTGTTTTGCAGCGCCCGTGTTTTTCTACTCCGCCAGATGGTATTTCAAGCTCTAGCCCTTATTCAATAAGGGCATAAAGCTATATATCTTGCAGCAAACCAGAGCCCCATCACCATGAGAATCCTCGGCATTGACCCGGGCCTGCGCACCACCGGTTTTGGCCTGGTGGACAGCGACGGCGGCACGCTGAGTTATGTAGCCAGCGGCACCATCAGCACCATCCACATCGAAAAAGACCAGCTGCCCGCACGCCTGAAAGTGCTGTTTGACGGCGTGCGTGAGGTGGTGGCGCGGTACCAGCCGGATGCGGCCTCGGTCGAGATTGTGTTTGTCAACGTCAACCCGCAGTCCACCCTGCTGCTGGGCCAGGCGCGTGGCGCCATCGTGACGGCGCTGGTCTCGGCCGACCTGCCGGTGGCCGAATACACCGCCTTGCAGATGAAGCAGGCGGTGGTGGGTTATGGCCGTGCCGACAAGACCCAGATCCAGGAAATGGTGCGCCGCCTGCTGGCCTTACCCGGCCTGCCCGGGCCAGATGCAGCCGATGCCCTGGGCCTGGCCATCACCCACGCCCACGCCGCCACCTCAATGGCCCGTCTGGCCCAGGCCAAAGGCGTCGGTGGGGTGCAGCAGCAGACCCAAAAGGCGGCTTACAAGGGCGGGCGCAGCCGCTGAAGCTGCACACCGAGGTCATGCGGATGCCACACAAACGAAGCATCTGCACACCACAGCCTGTCAGGTCCCTGCCGACTCTGTCGAAAAGTAACGACGCGGCTCCATTCCCAGCGCACGCTTGAACATCGCGGTGAAAGCGCTCGCACTGCGGTAACCCAGTTTTTCGGCCACCCGCGCAACAGGCACGCCGTTGGCCAGGTGGCCGAGTGCTTCGACCAGGCGGGCCTGCTGGCGCCACTGCCGAAAACTCATCCCTGTTTCACTCTGGAATTGCCGTGCCAAAGTGCGACTGCTGACGGCTTGTTGTGCGGCCAGCGTCTCCAGCGTCTCGTGACTGTCCGGGTTGGCGACCAGCTCCTGGCACAGGCTGTGCATGCGCGTCTCACCCGGCATCGGCAGATACAACGCCGGAATTTTCAGGAAACGCAGTTCCAGCAAGATCAATTCAGCGATGCGCCCCGCCCGGCCAGCGCGCTCGTAGGCCAATGGCTCGTCAAGCAGGGCCAGGATCAAAGCCCGCAGCAGCGGGCTGACCTCGAGCAGACAACAGGTTTCGGGCAAGTCGGGGGCCGCATCGCTACGGATGTAGAGCGTGCGCATTTCCACACTGCCTAGCATGATCACGCGGTGCGTGGTGTTGGCTGGAATCCAGACGCCCCGCACCGGCGGCACCACCCAGCAGCCGACTTCGGTCTCAACGCGCATGACGCCGCTGCCCGCATAGATCAACTGGGCACGCGGATGGCTGTGCGCCGGTGTTTCGCCACCCCGGTAATTGCGCGCCTTGGCGGTGACCGGGTGCGGCAGCGTCTGGTGCTCATCGTCATGGGCCCAGCTCGCGGAATGCTTGGAAGATGTCCAATTCACGATATATTTTGTCAGGACAACATGGAATCGGTCATTCTAGACTCGCGCCTCCTCCCTGAATTGAGCGTCTCTCCATGGAAATAAAACTTGCGACGGCCAACGCCAGCTTCCCGATACCGCCCGCACCCGATGCCCTGAGCCGCACCACCTACCCGGTGATTGCGGCCATCAGCTTCTCTCACATGTTGAACGACATGATGCAGTCGGTGCTGTTGGCCATTTATCCGATGTTGAAGCTCGGCCTGCACCTGAGCTTTGGCCAGATTGGGCTGATCACGCTGGTGTACCAAATCACCGCGTCACTGCTTCAGCCGCTGATCGGCCTCTACACCGACCGCCGACCCATGCCCTACTCTCTGAGCGTTGGTATGGGCTTCACCCTGGTGGGACTGCTTTCATTGGCACATGCGAGCAGCTTTGTCTCGGTCTTGATGTCAGCCATGTTGATTGGCATGGGCTCATCGGTGTTTCACCCTGAATCCTCCCGTGTGGCACGCATGGCGGCTGGCAGTCAGCCCGGTTTGGCGCAGTCGCTGTTCCAGATTGGTGGCAACCTCGGTTCGGCCATCGGCCCGCTACTCGCCGCGTTGATCATCGTGCCGCATGGGCAAGGCAGTGCGGCCTGGTTCTCGCTGGCAGCTTTGGTCGGCATCGTTGTGCTCAGTTTTGTTGGCCATTGGTCCAAGCAACATGGGGCCAACTTCAGGAAGCGCATGCAGGCGCACACCGGCAATGGCTTGAGTCGCCGCCAGATCGGCTGGTCACTGGCGATCCTTGGCCTGCTGATGTTCTCGAAGTTCTTCTATATGACCAGCCTGAGCAGCTACTACACCTTCTACCTGATGGAGAAGTTTGGCCTGCCAATCGACGCCGCACAGCTTTACCTGTTTGCCTTTCTTTTTGCTGTAGCAGTTGGCACCGTGCTGGGCGGACCAATCGGTGACCGGATAGGACGCAAGTGGGTGATCTGGTTATCGATCCTCGGCGTTGCCCCCTTCACCCTGCTGCTGCCGCATGTCAACCTGTTCTGGACCGGTGTGCTCTCGGTGATCATCGGCGCGATTCTGGCCTCCGCCTTCTCGGCCATCCTGGTTTATGCCCAGGAACTCGTTCCGGGCAAGGTGGGCGCCATCTCTGGACTGTTTTTTGGTTTCGCCTTCGGCATGGGGGGTATTGGCGCTGCACTGCTTGGCCAACTGGCCGATGCCACCAGCATCGAAACGGTTTACCGGGTCTGCGCCTTCCTGCCACTGATCGGTCTGCTGACGGCCTTTCTGCCAACCATCAAGAAACCGTGATCCCCTGGCTGCGGCTGGCGTCCTCAACAAACTGACGCCGTTACGCCAAACGCTCCAGGATCAGCACCGCAAAAAAGCCAAACGCGGCCACCAGCGTCCATTTGAGCACTTTGAGCCCCCAGAGCCGGTAACGCTGCTGGCCAGTGCCGATGTAGAACACAAAACAGGCGACTGCCGAGAGCAGCAGCAACAGGATGGTCCAGCGAAACAGCAGCATGGTGACAGGCTAAGCGGTCTTCACCAGGCCCGGGCCAGTTTGGCAAAACCCTGTGGCGCGTTTTTCTCGTCGTCAAAACTCACCACGTCCCAGGCCTCGGGGTGGTTCAGCAACTCACGCAGCAGCAGGTTGTTGAGCCCGTGGCCGGAGCGAAACGCGCTGTAGGCTGCCAGCAGGGGTTTGCCCAGCAGGTACAAATCGCCCATCGCGTCCAGGATTTTGTGTTTGACAAACTCGTCGTCATAACGCAGACCACCGGCGTTGAGCACCTTGTAGTCGTCCATGACGATGGCGTTGTCCAGGCCGCCACCGAGCGCCAGGCCATTGGCACGCATCATCTCCACATCCTTGGTGAAGCCGAAGGTGCGCGCACGTGCGATGTCTTTGGAGTAAGAACCCGTGCCCATGTCAAACACCACACGCTGGCCGGTGGAGTCCACCGCCGGGTGGCTGAAGTCGATCTCAAAACTGAGCTGGTAGCCGTGGTAGGGCGTGAGCCGGGCCCACTTGACGTTGTTGCCCTCACCCTGGCGCACTTCCACTGGCTTGAGGATGCGTACAAACCGGCGTGGCGCGTTCTGCAACTCGATGCCCGCACTTTGCAGCAGAAACACAAACGAGGCGGCAGAGCCATCGAGGATGGGCACCTCTTCGGCGGTGATGTCGACATACAGGTTGTCCACCCCCAAGCCAGCACAGGCCGACATCAGGTGTTCCACCGTGTGCACCTTGGCCTGGCCATGCGAGATGGTCGAGGCCATACGGGTGTCGGTGACGGCCTGCGCCGACACCGCGATGTCCACCACCTGCGGCAGGTCGACCCGGCGAAACACAATGCCGGTGTCTGGCTGCGCCGGGCGCAAGGTGATTTCCACCCGCTGCCCGCTGTGCAGGCCTACACCCACGGCGCGGGTCAGGGATTTGAGAGTTCTTTGTTTCAGCACGGCTTGATTTTACGTTTGAGGGCACAGCCCCACGCCAAGTCGGGGCGACTACAAGTGCTGCGGCGCGGCCTGCTTACATGCCCAGGGAGCGCAGCAACTCCTCATGGTTGACGGCGTCTGCGTCGCTCACCGCGGTGTCCGGAGCGGTGTTGCGCCCGGCATTCACTTCAGCCAGCACATCGTCGGGGTTGACTTCCTTGGCATCAAAGTCGTGTAACTTGATAAATTCGGCGCGGTCCACCGCCAGTTCCAGGTAGAAGATGTTGTTTTTGCCGGTGTAGAAGGTCACCCGGCGGGCTTCCGGGTTGTCGAGCTGGGTGTCGACACTGAGCATCACCTGTTTGTTGAGCACCAGCATCTTGGGCTGGTTCTGGGTGATGTGGGTCTGCAATTCCCGACGCACCTTGCCGGTGAAGTCACCCACAATCTGGTTCATCAGCTCACCCATGATGTTGCTGACCTCATCAGCGGTGTGCGACATGGCCAACTCACTCTTGGGCATGCCCATGTTGATCATGTAACTCTCGTACAGCTCCATCGCGGTTTGTGAGGAGAAGTTCAGCACCACCAGGCCAGAAAAGCCGCCGTCAAACAGCACAAAACAGCCAATGTCCGGCTTCAGGCAGGTTTTGGTGATGCGCTGGACCATGCCGGAATAGTTGATCTGGCAGTTGGTGGCGACATTCAGCACACGGGTGACTGAATTGCACAAACTGATCAGCAGGTCCTCGGTGCCATAGACCACGTCACTCACTTGCTCTTGCTTGCTCATGTCAAACCTCTCGGATCAAAACAGGGACTGTACAGCAGCGTCTGCCGAACCACACGCCGGTGGCCAAGTCAATTTGGCCACCCGCAGCATGCGCTGGCGGGTGACCCGCCGGGCTCAGTCCGCCTGCTTGCGCAAAAACGCCGGGATCTCGAAGTCATCCATGCCACCGCTGGACAAGGCATCCACCTTGGCGGCGGCACTGGTGCGGTCACGCGTGCGCCAGACACTGGGGGTGGCCATCGAGCCATAGTCAGGTGCGCTGCGACCCAGCGTGGTGGAGGCCAAACCGGTGACCTGGTTGCTGCTGACCGGGTTGTCCAGCGTCGGCACATTAAACGGCACGTCATGGGTGCCGGTGCGCAACTGAACCTGCTGCTGCGGCGGTGCCACCACCAGCTTGGGACGCACACCCTGGCGGCTCAGGCCGGTGGCCACCACGGTGACCCGAATGTGGTCACCCAAGTGGTCGTCATAAGCGGTGCCGTAGATCACATGCGCGTCGGGCGAGGCGTAGGCACGGATGGTGTTCATCGCCAGCTTGGATTCACTCAGTTTGAGGGAGCCCTTGGCGGCGGTGATCAGCACCAGCACGCCCTTGGCGCCCGACAGGTCGATGCCTTCGAGCAGCGGGCAGGCCACCGCCTGTTCGGCAGCGATGCGGGCGCGGTCCGGGCCAGCGGCCACGGCGGTACCCATCATCGCCTTGCCGGGTTCACCCATGACGGTGCGCACGTCTTCAAAGTCGACGTTCACATGGCCAGGCACATTGATGATCTCGGCAATACCACCGACGGCGTTTTTCAGCACATCGTTGGCGTGGGCAAAGGCGTCGTCCTGCGTGGCGTCGTCGCCCAGCACTTCGAGCAGCTTTTCGTTGAGCACCACAATCAGGGAGTCCACATTGGCTTCGAGCTCGGTCAGGCCGCTGTCGGCGTTGGCCATGCGGCGGGCGCCTTCAAACTCGAACGGCTTGGTCACCACCCCCACGGTCAGGATGCCCATCTCACGGGCGACGCGGGCAATCACCGGTGCCGCACCGGTGCCAGTGCCACCACCCATACCGGCGGTGATGAACAACATGTGCGCGCCGTTGATGGCTTCGCGGATGTGCTCCACCGCCAGTTCAGCGGCGTCACGCGCCTTGTCGGGCTTGCTGCCTGCGCCCAGGCCGGTGCTGCCGAGCTGGATGATGCGGTGCGCGTCACTGGTGGACAGCGCTTGTGCGTCGGTGTTGGCGCAAATGAACTCAACGCCTTGCACCGCACTGGCGATCATATGGGCCACGGCGTTGCCGCCGCCACCGCCCACACCAATCACCTTGATTTGTGTGCCTTGGTTGAATGTTTCTTCGTCAATGAGTTCGATAGGCATGGTGTGCTCCTTGGGGGTGAATGCTGAAAAAGTTGTCAAAAAAATCTGGGTTGATGAAGGGGGCAGGATCGGGTGGCGGATCAGCACATCGCCATCGTCGTGACAGGCTGCCTTGCAGTTGGGAAGGGGGGTGCTTCATGCTAAAAATTACCTACAAACCAATCTTTGATGCCGCTGAACGCGGTTTTCATCGAACCGTTTTTCTGCGCCACCTTGAAACCACGCAGACGCGCCAGGCGGGCCTCTTCGAGCAGCCCCATCACGGTGGCGGCACGCGGCTGGGCCACCATGTCGGACAGAGCACCGGTGTATTTGGGAATGCCACGGCGCACCGGTTTGAGGAAGATGTCTTCACCCAGCTCGACCATGCCCGGCATGACACAGCTGCCACCGGTGAGCACAATGCCGCTGGAGAGCATTTCCTCAAAACCCGATTCGCGCATCACCTGATGCACCAGGCTGAAAATCTCTTCGACACGCGGCTCGATCACACCAGCGAGTGCCTGGCGGCTCAGCATGCGCGGGCCCCGGTCACCCAGGCCGGGCACCTCCACCTGCGCTTCGGGGTCGGCCAACAGTTGCTTGGCAAACCCGTTTTCGACCTTGATTTCTTCGGCGTCCTTGGTGGGGGTGCGCAGCGCCATCGCAATGTCACTGGTGATCAGGTCACCGGCAATCGGAATCACCGCAGTGTGGCGGATGGCGCCGTTGGTAAAAATGGCTAAATCCGTCGTGCCCGCCCCAATATCGACAAGGGCGACACCCAATTCGCGTTCGTCTTCGGTCAGCACCGACTGGCTGCTGGCCAGTGGGTTCAACATCAGTTGCTCCACCTCCAGGCCACAGCGGCGCACACATTTGATGATGTTCTCGGCAGCACTCTGAGCACCGGTGACGATGTGCACCTTGGCCTCCAAGCGGATGCCGCTCATGCCGATGGGCTCTTTCACGTCCTGGCCGTCGATGATGAATTCCTGCGGCTCCACCAGCAGCAGGCGCTGGTCGGTCGAGATGTTGATCGCCTTGGCGGTTTCCACCACCCGGGCCACGTCGGCGGCGCTGACTTCACGGTCCTTGATGGCAACCATGCCGTGGGAGTTGATGCCCCGGATGTGGCTGCCGGTGATGCCGGTGTAGACGCGTGTGATCTTGCAATCGGCCATGAACTCGGCTTCTTTCAAAGCCTGCTGGATGCTTTGCACGGTGGCGTCGATGTTGACCACCACACCGCGTTTGAGGCCGTTGCTGGGCGCCACGCCCAGACCCGCCAGTTTGAGGTGGCCGTCGGGCAACACTTCGGCCACCACCACCATCACCTTGGCGGTGCCGATGTCCAGACCAACAACCAAATCTTTGTACTCTTTTGCCATGATGTCACCTGTTGTCTTGCATTACTGTTGTTTGCTGGCCGTGCTGTCGAGGGTGGTCACCCCCTCCAGCCGCATCGCATAACCGTCTGTGTGGCGCAGATCGACCGAAGCCAGTTGCTCGGGTCGGCGCTGGTACCGTGCGGTGACCTGGGTCACGGTGGCCAGAAAACGCTCGGCACGGGCCACCAGTTCGGGGGCCTCGCCGCTGCCCAGCTCCACCTCGGTGCCGGTATCGAGTTGGGCGCGCCAGCCACCCCGGGGGGTGAGCTCCAGCGCATCAATCGTCATGTCCAGGCGCGCAAACAGCGGCTGCAGCGTCTGCTGCATGGCCAGCACCCGGGCCGACTGATCGTCTGGGCCACTCAGGCGCGGCAGGTTGTCCTGCTCGAGCTCGCCCACATTGGCGTCAAACACCTCGCCAAAACTGTTGACCATGCTCGAAGAACCCTCCGGCCCCCAGAACGCTAGGGCTTGGTGCTCCTGTAATTGCACATTCAGGCGGTTCGGGAACTCGCGCCGGACAATCGCCTGGCGCACCCACGGGATGGTCTCAAACACCTGGCGTGCCGCCGCCACATCGAGCGTGAAAAACGTGCCCTGCAGCCGCGGGATCACATTGGCACGCAAGGTGATGGCGTTGTAGTGGCTGACATCCCCGGTGACGCGCACCTCGCGGATGGCAAACGCAGGCAGTCGGGCCCCCCAGGCCAGCAGCGCGCTCAGGCCCGCCAATGCCGCAGCGGCAAACAGCAGGCTGGCCACAGCATGCATCAGGCGAACGTCCATCGGCAGGGGGGTGGTCTGGCTCATGCGAGGGCGTGGTCCAGGGTGGCGGTCTGCAGCACCTGCAGACACAGTTCGGGGTAGCTGATGCCAGCGGCCTTGGCCGACATCGGCACCAGCGAGTGGCTGGTCATGCCCGGCGAGGTGTTGATCTCCAGCAGATAGGGTTTGCGGGTGGCCGCGTCAATCATCACGTCGGCACGTGCCCAACCGCGGCAACCCAGGCTCTGGTAGGCGCGCAGCACCAAGGCCTGGATCGCGGCCTCTTCGCCCTCGGGCAAACCGGCGGGCACTAGGTAACGCGTGGTGTTGGTGTAGTACTTGGCCTGGAAGTCATAGTTGCCGTCCAGCGCCTGGATGCGGATCACCGGCAACACCCGCGCTTGGGCACCACTGCCCAGCACCGGCACGGTCACTTCATCACCCGCGATGAACTGCTCACACAGCACTTCTTCATCCATGCCCGCAGCCAGCGCATAAGCGGCGGCGCACTGGTCAACACTGGTGACCTTGCTCAGACCCAGGGTCGAACCTTCCCGCGCGGGTTTGACAATCATGGGGGCACCGGGCTGGGCCAACTCGGCATACGCGGCTTCGGTGGCCTGGGCGCTGGCCACCAGACGCCAGGCGGGTGTGGGCAGGCCGTCTGCCAACCACAGGCGTTTGGTCATGATCTTGTCGATGGCAATGCTCGATGCCATCACGCCCGGGCCGGTGTAGGGGATACCCAGCAACTCCAGCGCGCCCTGCACCGTGCCGTCTTCACCAAAACGGCCATGCAGCGCGATGAAACAGCGGGTAAAACCCTCTTTCTTGAGTTCACTCAGGTCGCGCTGACTCGGGTCAAACGCGTGGGCGTTGACACCCACCGAGCGCAAGGCCTCCAGCACACCAGCACCCGACATCAGCGACACCTCACGCTCGCCGGACTGGCCACCCAGCAGCACGGCGACTTTCTCGGTTTTTAGATCAAATTGGCTCATAGCCCTTATACCTCCTGCGCTGTTAGCTCTTGATTCGAGAGCAAATCAACCACCTTGCCACTCACCGCCCCAATGGAACCTGCGCCCATACACAACACCACATCACCGTCGCGGGCGTTGTCGGCAATGGCTTGGGGCAGGTCGGCCACCTGGTCCACAAACACCGGTTCGATCTTGCCGGCCACGCGCAGGGCGCGCGCCAGGCTGCGGCCGTCGGCGGCGACGATGGGGGCTTCACCGGCGGCATAGACCTCGGTCAACAAGACCGCGTCGGCCTGGGCGATGACCTTGACGAAGTCGTCAAAACAGTCACGGGTGCGGGTGTAGCGGTGCGGCTGGAAGGCCAGCAGCAGGCGCCGCCCAGGGAAGGCGCCGCGCGCCGCCGCCAGCGTGGCCGCCATCTCGATCGGGTGGTGGCCGTAGTCGTCGACCACGGTGAAGCTGCCACCGTTGCGCGCGGGCAGGTCGCCATAGCGCTGAAAGCGCCGACCCACCCCTTTGAACCCGGCCAAGGCACGCAGCAACGCGTCGTCGTTGATGTTGAGTTCGGTCGCCACCGCAATCGCCGACAAGGCGTTGAGCACGTTGTGGCGGCCTGCCAGGTTCAGCACCACGGGCAGGTCGGGCAGTACCTCGCCGTTGCGGCGCTGCACGGTGAAGTGCATCTGTCCGTCCACCGCGCGCACATCGACCGCGCGCACTTCGGCGCCTTCCTCAAAACCGTAGCTGGTGACCGGGCAGGTCACCTGCGGCACGATGGCACGCACCGCCGGGTCGTCGGTGCACAGGATGGCGGTGCCGTAAAACGGCATGCGGTGCAGGAAGTCGACAAAGGCCTTTTTCAAGTTTTCGAAGTTGTGGCCATAGGTTTCCATGTGGTCGGCGTCGATGTTGGTCACCACCGCCATCACCGGCAACAGGTTCAAAAACGACGCGTCCGACTCGTCGGCCTCGACCACGATGTAGTCGCCCTTGCCCAGGCGGGCGTTGGCACCCGCGCTGTTGAGGCGCCCACCGATGACAAAGGTCGGGTCCAGCCCGGCCTCGGCCAGCACACTGGCGACCAGGCTGGTGGTGGTGGTTTTGCCGTGGGTGCCAGCAATCGCAATGCCGCGTTTGAGGCGCATGAGTTCGGCCAGCATCAGCGCACGTGGCACCACCGGGATGCGGCTGTGCCGGGCCGCCAGCACCTCGGGGTTGTCGGCCTGCACCGCGGTGGAGGTGACCACCGCGTTGGCACCCTGGATATGCGCGGCATCATGGCCGATGTAGGTCTGGATACCCAGGCTGGCCAAACGCTGCAAGGTGGCGCTTTCGGCCTGGTCCGAGCCGGAAATGGTGTAGCCCAGGTTGAACAAAATTTCGGCAATGCCGGACATGCCAACCCCGCCGATGCCGACGAAGTGGATGTGTTTGATGGCGTGTTTCATAACTTCTTTTCTCCCACCACGTGGGTTGTCCTGGCCCGCTCAAGGGGGGCGTAGCGAGGGCCAGAGAAAACGGTCCGCATCAGCGTCAGCCTCGTCATGGGCTCACCTCTACACATGCGGCCACGATCTGCTCGGTGGCCTCCAGTTTTTGCAATTTTTTAGCCTCTAGCCCTTGATTCATCAGGGTAGATCGCTCCATTTTTAATAACATGTCAGCCAGCTTCTGCGGCGTCAGTTCGCGCTGCGGCACCAGCCAGCCCGCGCCCTGATCGACCAGGAAGCGGGCGTTGGCCGTCTGGTGGTCATCCACCGCATGCGGCAGCGGCACAAACAAGGCAGCGGCGCCCACGGCGGCCAGCTCGGTCACGGTGCTGGCACCGGCGCGGCAGATCACTAGGTCGGCCTCGGCAAAAGCCTGGGCGGTGTTGTCGATGAAAGGCGTCAACTCGGCAGCCACACCGGCCTGGGCGTAATTGGCACGCAGGGCGTCGATCTGCTTGGCGCCGCTTTGGTGCAGCACGCTGGGGCGTTGGTCTGCTGGCAGCAGCGCCAGCGCCTGCGGCACGATGTCGTTGAGCGCCTTGGCGCCCAGACTGCCCCCCACCACCAGCAGTTTGAGGGGCCCGCTGCGCCCGGCAAAACGCTGCTCCGGCGCAGGCAGGTTCAAAAAGGCGGCACGCAGCGGGTTGCCAACCCACCGGGCGCCCTTGAGCACCTTCGGGAACGCGGTGAAAACACGGTCTGCCACACCGGCGAGCACCTTGTTGGCCAGCCCCGCCACCGAATTCTGTTCGTGCAGGATCAGCGGTTTGCCCAGTGCCACCGCCATCAGACCGGCCGGGAAACTGATGTAGCCACCCAGGCCCACCACCACATCGGGTTGGACCCGGCGCAGCACCTGGATGCTCTGCCAGAAGGCCTTGAGCAGACGCAGAGGCAACAAGGCCACCGTGCTCAGGCCCTTGCCACGCAAGCCCCCAAATTCAATTGCCTCAAAGGCAAAGCCCTGCGGCGGCACCAACTGGCTTTCCATGCTGGGCTGGCCCGGTTGACCGCGACCACCAAGCCAGTGCACGCGCCAGCCCTGCTCGCGCAGCGCCTGAGCGACTGCCAGCCCCGGGAAGATGTGACCACCTGTGCCACCGGCCATGATCAAAGCGCACTTGCTCATACACGGCCTCCGTGCATCAACGTGCGGTTCTCTTGGTCTATTCTCAGCACCACTGCGATGGCAGCGAGGTTGATCAGGATGGCGGAGCCGCCGTAACTCATGAGGGGCAAGGTCAGGCCTTTGGTCGGCAAGGCGCCCAGATTCACACCCATGTTGATGAAGGACTGAAAGCCCATCCACACCGCCACACCCTGCGCCACCAGGCCGGCAAACACCCGCTCCAGCGCAATCGCCTGGCGGCCGATGTACATCACCCGGCGCACCATCCACAAAAACAGGCCAATCACCAGAATGACACCCACCAGGCCAAATTCTTCACCAATCACCGCGAGCAGGAAGTCGGTGTGGGCCTCGGGCAGCCAGTTAAGCTTTTCCACGCTGCCACCCAGACCCACGCCAAAAATCTCGCCGCGCCCAATGGCAATCAGCGAGTGCGTCAGCTGGTAACCCTTGGCCAGGGCATTGGTTTCGCTCCAGGGATCGAGGTAAGCAAAAATGCGTTCGCGCCGGAACTCGCTGGTTGCGATCATGGTGCCAAACGCCAGCAGCAGCACCGCCACAATCAGGAAGAACATGCGCGCATTCACGCCACCCAGGAACAGGATGCCCATGGCAATCACCGCAATCACCATGAAGGCGCCCATGTCGGGTTCGGCCAGCAGCAGCACCCCCACCACCGCCACCGCCGCGCCCATGGGCAACACCGCGCGCAGGAAGCGCTCTTTCACATCCATCTTGCGCACCATGTAGTTGGCGGCATACAGCAGCACGGTGAACTTGACCATCTCGGAGGGCTGAAAACTCAGCGGTCCCAGGCTGATCCAGCGGCGTGCGCCATACACCTTTTTGCCCACACCGGGCACCAGCACCAGGGCCAGCAGCACCAAGGACACCACAAACAGCCAAGGTGCGGCTTTTTCCCAGGTCGCCAGCGGCACCTGGTAGGCCATCAGCGCACCCACAAAGGCCATCACCAGCCACATGCTGTGCCGCACCAGAAAGTAGGTCGGTGTGTATTGGGCAAAACGCGGGTTCTCCGGCAACGCAATCGAGGCTGAATACACCATCACCAGCCCCCACAACAGCAACGCCGTGGTGACCCAGAACAGCGGCTGATCAAACCCCTGCGCCCGCACCGGTGCCGAGCCGGTGGCACCCAGGCGCACCGGCAACACATCACCGGCAGGCCCGCCCAGCGTCCACAAACGCAGACGCTGACCCAGGGGCAGGCTGCGGCTGCTCATGCGCCTGCCTCCAACATCACACCGGCGTCGCTAGCCAGTTGGGCCACCGACTGCACAAACACCTGGGCGCGGTGTTCGTAGTTGTCAAACATGTCAAAACTGGCGCACGCCGGGGACATCAACACCGCATCACCCGCTTGTGCCAGGGTACTGGCCTGGGTCACCGCATCCATCATCGAGCTGGCGTCCAACAGCGGCACACCGGTATCCAACAATGCGGCACGGATCTGTGGTGCGTCGCGCCCAATCAGCAACACAGCACGCACATAACGGCGCACCGGCTCGGCCAAAGGCGCGAAGTCCTGGCCCTTGCCCTCACCCCCCAGGATCACGACCACCTTGCGGTCGGCGCCCAGGCCCATCAAGGCGGCCACGGTCGCGCCCACATTGGTGCCTTTGCTGTCGTCAAAATACTCCACGTCGTTGACGGTGCCAATCGACTGCACGCGGTGCGGTTCACCGGTGTATTCGCGCAGGCCGTACAACATCGGCGCCAGTGCACACCCTGCCGCACTGGCCAGGGCCAGCGCCGACAAGGCGTTGATGGCGTTATGGCGGCCCCGGATGCGCAAGGCGTCAGCCGGCATCAGCCGCTGGATGAACAGCTCGTCGGCCGCTTCGCTGCGTTTGCGTTTGGTCTCGTCCGCATCCTGCGCCCGCACCAGCCAGGTCATGCCGTTGACCGACTCGATGCCAAAGTCGCCCGGGCGCCGGGGCAGATCACCACCAAACAGGATGCACGGGCGCTGCTGGGGTTTTTGTAATTTCACTTTGACCGGGGGCGGCAACATGGCCATCACGGCCTCGTCTTCACGGTTGAGCACCATCAGGCCGGTTTGGCCAAAGATGTGGGTCTTGGCCTCGGCGTAGGCGGCCATCGAACCATGCCAATCCAGATGGTCCTGGGTGATGTTGAGCACCGCGCCAGCGGTCGGCTCAAAGCCGGTTTCGCCATCGAGCTGAAAACTCGACAACTCCAGCACCCAGACCTCGGGCAGGCTGTTGCTGTCCAGATGCTGCGCCAGGGTGTCAAGCAGGGTCGGGCCGATGTTGCCCGCCAGCGCCACCGTTTTACCGGCACGCTCAACCAGCTGACCAGTCAGTGAGGTGACCGTGGTTTTGCCATTGGTGCCGGTGATCGCCAGCACAGCAGGTGTGTAGCCGCGTTCAACCTTCAACTGGGCCAGCGCCTGCGCATACAAGCCCAATTCGCCTGCAGCCCAGATACCGACTGCCTTGGCAGCTTCAAACACAGGAGCAACCTCGGCCGGGCTCAAACCCGGGCTCTTGAACACCGCACGCAGATGGGTGCCCTGCACCAGCGCCGCAGTGAAAGCACCACCCACGAACTGGACACCGGGCAGCTCGCTGTGCAGCTTGGCCAGCTGCGGCGGTGCGCTGCGGGTGTCGGCCACGGTGACCTGCGCACCACAGCGGACACACCAGCGCGCCATCGCCAGGCCAGAGGCGCCCAGGCCCAGGATCAGCACAGGCTGGTCTTGCAGCGGGTGTGGGTTGCTGGCGGGTTGCTCTGTGACGCCAGCCGCTCCTTCAATGGGCACAGCCGCCGTTGACGTGTCCGGCCCGCAGGCCATCGGCTGGCCGTCGCCCGGCTGTCCCAGAACGGCCAAAGCCCCCTCGGGGGGCAATGCGGTGATCGTGGTGTCAAGGGGTGTTGTTGTCATGGTCACCTCAGCTTCAAGGTGGACAGGCCAATCAGGCACAACAACATGGTGATGATCCAGAAACGCACCACCACCTGGGTTTCTTTCCAACCGGTTTTTTCAAAATGGTGGTGCAAGGGCGCCATCTTGAGCAGGCGTTTGCCGCTGCCAAAACGTTTTTTGGTGTACTTGAAGTACGTCACCTGCAGCATCACTGAAACCGCTTCGGCGACAAAAATGCCACCCATGATGGCCAGCACAATCTCTTGCCGAACAATCACCGCGATGGTGCCCAGAGCACCACCGAGCGCCAGCGCGCCCACGTCACCCATGAAGACCTGGGCCGGATGCGCGTTGAACCACAAAAAGGCCAGCCCGGCTCCGGCCATCGCGGCACAAAAAATCATCAGCTCACCGGCCCCGGGGATGTGCGGCAAAAACAGGTAACGGGCAAACACAGCGTTGCCGGTGACGTACGCAAAAATACCCAGGCAGGCACCGACCATCACCACCGGCATGATCGCCAGGCCGTCGAGCCCGTCGGTCAGGTTCACCGCGTTGCTGGAACCCACAATCACCAGATAGGTCAGGATCACAAAACCCAGCACACCGAGCGGGTAGCTGATTTCCTTGAAAAACGGCACCATCAGCCCGGCCTTGGGCGGCAGGCTCAGATCGAACCCCGACTGCACCCAGGTGAAGAACAGCTCCAGCACACGGTAGTTGGTGTTCTCGGAAATGCTGAACACCAGGTACAGCGCAGCGGCCAAACCAATCAGCGACTGCCACAGGTATTTTTCGCGCGAGGGCATGCCCTCGGGGTCTTTGTTGACCACCTTGCGCCAATCGTCCGACCAGCCAATGGCGCCAAAACCCAGCGTCACCAGCAACACGATCCACACGAACCGGTTGCTCCAGTCAAACCACAGCAGGGTCGAGATCGCGATGCTCAGCAAAATCAGCACCCCGCCCATGGTCGGTGTGCCACTTTTGACCAGGTGCGACTCCATGCCATAACCACGCACCGGCTGGCCGATCTTGAGTGCGGTCAGGCGACGGATCACCCAGGGACCGGCGGCAATGCCCATCAGCAGCGCGGTCATCGCGGCCATCACGGCGCGGAAGGTCTGGTACTGGAACACGCGCAAAAAGCCCAGTTCGGGCGAGAGGGTTTGCAACCATTGGGCCAGCCAGATCAGCATGTGGCCCCCTGGGACGCGTCAGCGGTCGCCACCAATGCCTCCACCACCCGCTCCATCTTCATGAAACGCGAGCCCTTGACCAGCACGCTGGCCACCTCCGGCAAGGTGCTGAGCACCGCCGCTTGTAAATCCATCATCTCGGGGTACACCTTGATCTCTTCAAACTTCATAGCTGCCTGCCCAGTCTGTATACCGGTCACAAGCACTTTTTCTATATTCTTCTGGCGAGCATGGGCCAACGCCTCGGCATGGAACTGCGGGCCCTGGTCACCCACCTCACCCATGTCACCAAGCACCAGCAGACGCGGCCCGGGCAGGGCCGCCAACACGTCGATGGCGGCACGCACCGAGTCCGGGTTGGCGTTGTAGGTGTCGTCCACCACGGTGATGGCGCGCCCCAGGTGCTGCAACTGCAGCGCCCGGCTGCGGCCTTTAACCGGTTCAAACGCACTCAAACCCTGCGCGATGGCGGCCAGCGGCACACCAGCGGCCAGCGCACAGGCCACCGCTGCGAGGGAGTTCTTGACGTTGTGGGCACCGGCGATGTGCAGGCTGTAGGACAACTCACCTGCGGGTGTGCTGGCGCTGACCTGCCAGGCGGCGTCTTGCCAATTGGCGTGCAGCGCAACCACATCGGCACCCGCTTGGGCCTGCGCCGCAAAGGTCAGCACTTTGCGCTGACGCGCCAAGGCCGCCCAGACCGGGCTGTAAGCATCATCGGCTGGGAACACCGCCACACCGTCCTCAGGCAGCGCACGGATCACCGAGCCGTTTTCCTCAGCCACAGCCTGCACCGTGTGCATAAATTCGAGGTGCTCACGCTGGGCGTTGTTGACCAGCGCCACCGTGGGCTGGGCAATGGCCGCCAGCGTGGCGATTTCGCCGGGATGGTTCATGCCCAGTTCAACCACCGCTATTGAGTGGGCAGGCGTCAGGCGCAGCACGGTGAGTGGCACGCCGATGTCGTTGTTGAAGTTGCCTTGGGTGGACAAGGCGGCATCCCCCTGGTGGGCGCGCAGGATCGCCGCGACCATCTGGGTCACCGTGGTTTTGCCATTGCTGCCGGTCACCGCGATCAGCGGCAGCACAAACTGGGCGCGGTGTTGGGTCGCCAGTTGCGCCAGCGCCAGCCGGGCATCGGGCACCACCAGGCCGGGCAAGCCCGCTTGCGCCAGTTGTGCCGCAACGCCCTCGCCCTGGCAAATGGCCGCCACCGCGCCTTTGGTCTTGGCCTCGGCCAGGAAAGCATTGGCGTCAAAGTGCTCGCCACGCAGCGCCACAAACAGGTCACCAGGCTGCAGGCTGCGGGTGTCGCTGTGCACGCGGGCAACCGCCACCAGCACAGTCGCGTCCATTCCCACGGCTTGCGCCTGATCCAGCCAGCTGGCCGCTTGTTGCAGGGTCATCAGGCTGCTCATGCGGCCACCCCGTTGGCGTTTGGGGCACGTTGCGCCAGCGCCTGGCGGACATGCGCCAAGTCCAGGAAGGGATGGCGCTGACCGGCGATCTCTTGGTAATCCTCGTGGCCTTTGCCCGCCACCAGCACCACATCCGCGGCGGCGGCTTGCGCCAGCGCCTGCGCGATGGCGCGGGCGCGGTCCGGCTCCACCATGACATCGGGCACGCCGCTCAAGCCCAGCAAAATCTGGCAGATGATGGCGTCGGGCGCCTCGCTGCGCGGGTTGTCACTGGTCACCAGCACCCGGTCGGCATGGCTGGCGGCCACCGCGCCCATCAGCGGGCGTTTGCGGGTGTCGCGGTCACCGCCGCAACCAAACACACACCAGAGCTGGCCACCCCGTTGCGCCGCCACTGGCTTCAGAGCATCGAGCGCCTTGGCCAGTGCGTCAGGGGTGTGGGCGTAGTCCACCGCCACCAGCGGCTGCCCCAGCAGGTTGACACATTCCATACGCCCCGGCACCGGGGTCAAGGCCGAGCAGGCATCCACCGCCACCGCCAGCGGCACACCCAGGCTGCGCAAAGTCGCGATCACACCTAGCAGGTTGGCCACGTTGTAGTCACCAATCAGGCCGGTGGCCAGTGGCAGCGCCTGGTCAGCTTCCACCACCGTGAAACGGGTTCCGCCCTGGCTGTAGTCAATCGCCTGCGCCTGTAGGCGCGCGCTGTTGCCCGCACCGGGCAACATCGAAACACTCCAGAGATCCAGTGCGCTGCCCGCCAGGGTGTGGGCCAGGTCGGCGCCGTAAGCATCATCTACATTGACAACCGCCGCGCGCAGGCCGGGCCAGGCAAAAAGTTTGGTCTTGGCCTGCCAATAGGCTTCCATGCTGCCGTGGTAGTCCAGGTGATCCTGCGTCAGATTGGTCAGGATCGCGGTGTGGATCTGCGTGCCGTCCAGGCGGTGTTCTTCGATGCCAATCGACGAGGCCTCAATGGCGCAGGCACCAAAGCCCTGAGCCACAAAACGCGCAAACGCCGACTGCAAGGCCACCGGGTCGGGCGTGGTCAGGCCGGTGCTCACCACATCGGGCGGCACACCAATGCCCAAAGTGCCTACCAGCCCGCATGGAATGGGCGCCACCTGCTTCAAATTCGAGAGTACCTGGGCCAACCACCAGGCGGTGGAAGTTTTTCCATTGGTGCCGGTGACAGCCAGCACGGCCAAGGCCTGGCTGGGCTGGTCAAAGTAGAGGCTGGCCAGCGGACCGCTGGCGGCCTTGAGACCGCTGTAACTGGCGATACGTGGGTCATCAAAAGCAAAGGCCTCGGCACCACTTTGTTCCACCAGACAGGCCGCCGCACCGGCTGCCAGCGCAGCCGCCACATGCTGGCGCGCGTCCACTGCAGCACCAGGCCAGGCCAGAAAACCGTCACCGGGCTGCAGTTGGCGGCTGTCGGTGCGCAAATGGCCACGCACCTGTGCGCGCAGCCAGGACACGGCCTTTTGGGGACTGGACAGATGCCGCATCAGAAGGACTCCTCGACGGTCTCGGTGACCACCTGGGGCACCACCGTCATGTCGGGTGCAATGCCCAGCACCCGCAGGGTTTGTTGCACGGTTTTGCTGAACACCGGCGCGGCCGTGTCGCCCCCGAAATATTTGCCATTGCTGGGCTCGTCAATCATCACCGCCACCACAATCCGTGGCGCGTCGATCGGTGCCAGACCGGCAAACACGCCCCGGTAACGGTGACCGGCATAACCCCGGCCCTCCTGCTTGTGGGCGGTACCGGTTTTGCCACCGACCGAATAACCCATGGTTTGCGCCTTGGAGGCGGTCCCACCGGGGCCAACCACCATGTGCAACATGGTGCGCACATCGCGTGCCACCTTGCTCTGGAACACCGGCTGGCCGCTGACCGGGTTGTCCACCTTGAGCATCGAGATCGGTGCCAGGTCGCCGTCACGGCCAAACACCGTGTAGGCATGGGCCAGCTGCATCAGGCTGACCGACAGGCCGTAGCCGTAGCTCATGGTGGCCTGCTCAATCGGCCGCCAGCCTTTGTAGGGGCGCAGGCGGCCACTCACCGCACCCGGGAACGGCACTTGCGGCTTCTGACCAAAACCCACGTTGCTGAACATCTCCCACATCTCGCGCGCGGGCATTTGCAGCGCAATCTTGGCGGTGCCGATGTTGCTGGACTTCTGGATCACCTCGCTGACACTGAGCACACCGTGAGCATGTGAGTCGGAAATGGTGGCGCTGCCAATGGTCAAACGCCCAGGTGCGGTCTGGATCGGGGTGTTGGGGGTGACGCGCCCGGTGTTGAGCGCCAGCCCGATGACAAAGGGCTTCATGGTCGAACCCGGCTCAAAACTGTCGGTCAAGGCCCGGTTGCGCAGCTGTTCACCGCTGAGGTTCTGGCGTTTGTCCGGCACAAAACTCGGGTAGTTGGCCAGCGCCAGCACCTCGCCAGTGTGCACATCGAGCACCACCACGCTGCCGGCTTTGGCCTTGTGTAACAACACCGCTTCCTTGAGGGTCTGGAAGGCAAAAAACTGCACCTTGCTGTCGATGCTGAGCTGCAGGTCACGGCCATCCACCGGGGCAATCTGCTCACCCACGGCTTCCACCACCCGGCCCATGCGGTCCTTGATGACCCGGCGCGAGCCGCTGCGCCCACCCAGGTCCTTGTTGAAGGCCAGCTCGATACCCTCCTGGCCCATGTCTTCGACACTGGTGAAGCCCACCACATGGGCGGCAGCCTCGCCTTCCGGGTACTGGCGTTTGTATTCCTTGCGCTGGTAGACGCCCTTGATGGCCAGTGCCTCGATCTCTTTGCCAACCGACTCATCGACCTGGCGCTTGAGCCAGACAAAACTCTTGTCCTCGTCTTCGAGCTTCTTGTTGAGATCGGTCATGGTCAGACCCAGCAACTTGGCCAGCTTCTTGAGCTTGACCGGATCGCGGTCCACATCCTCGGGAATCGCCCAGATGCTGGGCACCGGGATGCTGGAGGCCAGAATCACCCCATTGCGGTCCAGAATGCGTCCGCGGCTGGCCGGTAGCGCCAGCGTGCGGGCAAAACGCACCTCCCCTTGCCTCTGGAAAAAATCGTTTTCAAGCACTTGGATGTAGACCGCCCGCCCGGCCAAACCGGCAAAAGCCAGGGCAATCGCGGCCACGATGAACTTGCTGCGCCAGACCGGGGTCGGGCTGGCCAGCAAGGGGCTGGAGTTGTAGGCGATGCTGCGGCTCATCTCAGCTGCCCGCTGCTGCTGGGGTTGGCAGGTTTACCGGCGCCAGGCTGCTCGTTGGCGCCGCCTGCATAGGCCACATAGGTGGTGATGGCCGGGTTGGCCGGGCGCATCTGCAAGCGCGACTTGGCCAGCCCCTCGATCCGCGCCGAAGTGGATTGCGCGCGTTTCTCCACCTGCAGACGCTCGTTTTCAAGTTCCAGCTTGTGCGCCTGGGCACGGGCACGGTCAAGCTCAGAGAACAGATGGCGCGACTCGTACTGCACATTCACCAGGTACAGGGCACTGAGCACCACCCCCAGCAGCAACAACATGTTCAAGCGCATCATGCGTGCCCCCGGATCGGTTCAGCCGTGCGTTCGGCAACCCGCATGATCGCACTACGGGCGCGCGGGTTAGCCGCCACCTCGGCAGCACTCGGGCGACTGCGACCCAGCGCCTTGAGGTGCATCACCTGGGGTGCGGCAAACGGAGCACGGCGGTCGTACACCTCTTTTGCGTGCTGGGTGATGAACTGTTTGACGATGCGGTCTTCCAGCGAATGGAAACTGATCACCACCAACCGCCCACCGGGCTGAAGCACCTTGAGTGCGCCGTCTAACGCCTGTTGCAGCTCTTCAAGCTCGGCGTTGATGAAAATCCGAAAAGCCTGAAATGTGCGCGTTGCAGGGTTCTGACCCGGCTCGCGGGTTTTGACCGTGTCAGCCACGAGCTGGGCCAGTTCAGTGGTGGAGACAAGGGGGCCCCGAGCCTGTCGGCGCGCAACAATCGCCTTTGCAATGGGGCCAGCAAACCGTTCTTCGCCATAGTCACGAATCACCTCCGTTATTTGATCAACTTCCGCGTGGGCCAGCCATTGCGCCACCGAGGTGCCGCGGGTGGTGTCCATGCGCATATCCAGAGGACCTTCGAACCTGAAACTGAAACCCCGCGCCGGGTTGTCCACCTGCGGCGAGCTGATACCCAAATCAAGCAAAACCCCGGCCACACTGGCCTCAGGCAACTCATCCAGATGACTGAAACCCTGGTGGCGAATCGAAAAACGCGGGTCGGTGATGCTGGCCGCCTCCGCCAGGGCATCGGGGTCTTTGTCAAACGCAATCAGCCGCGCTTCTGCAGCCAATCGCGACAGAATCAGGCGGCTGTGGCCACCCCGACCAAAAGTGGCATCCACGTACACCGCTGGCGCCGGGCTGGGGCCAGTCGTGTCAGCACTGCCAAGCAAAGCGTCGACTGCTTCGCCCAACAACACGGTGGTGTGTGTCCATGCGTTGTCCACCGCCAGCCTTCAGAACGCAAAGTCTTTGAAAACATCGGGCATGCCGCCCTGCATGGCCTGGGCTTCTTTGGCATCGTAGGTCGCTTTGTCCCAGAGCTCAAAGTAGCTGCCCATGCCGAGCAACACCGCTTCCTTGGTGATGCCGGCGGCCGCGCGCAGTTCAGGCGACACCAGCACACGACCGGTGGCATCGATCTCCACATCCATGGCATTGCCCAAAAAGATACGTTTCCACCACTGTGCCGACATCGGCAACGAACCAATGCGTTCGCGGAACTTCTCCCACTCGGGCCGCGCGAAAATCATCAGGCAGCCGTCAGGGTGTTTCGTGATGGTGAGCTGGCCACTGGCGGTGGCACTCAAGACGTCACGATGCCGGGTCGGCACAGACAGCCGACCCTTTGCATCCAGACTCAATGAGGAAGCCCCTTGAAACACTTGAAATGACCTTTTTGGATAAATCAGTTGAGCAAACGCAGAGAAAAGGCACTTTCCACCACTAAATTGCACTTTTTTGCACTGTATCAGCAAAATTGTTTCCCGCAAACACACGGACTACAAATTTTTACAATGAAATCAACAACTTAGCAGCGACTTTGAAGGCGACAGCCTGACAAAATCGTTGTAAATTAAGCACTTAGAAGACGCACTGAAAGTGATGCTTGAGGATGAAAAACATCCTCAAGAAACGTGCAAAGTTACCGGATGACGGTCGGCTGCCGAATGGGAATTACAGGATGTAACGGCTCAGATCTTCGTTTTTGCTGAGTTCTGCCAGGCGAGACTCAACATAGGCGGCATCCACCTGCACCGTTTGACCGCCCAGTTGGCTGGCGTTGAAACTCACCTCATCGAGCAGGCGTTCCATCACCGTGGACAACCTGCGTGCACCAATATTCTCTGTGCGCTCATTCACATCAAAGGCGATCTGCGCGAGGCGTGTGATGCCCTCATCGGTGAACACCACAGCCACCTGTTCGGTGGCCAGCAAAGCCTGGTATTGCTTGACCAGCGAGGCGTGGGTTTGGGTCAGAATCGCGACAAAATCCGCCACCGAGAGCGACTGCAGCTCAACACGGATCGGAAAACGCCCCTGCAACTCGGGAATCAGATCGCTGGGTTTGCTCAGATGGAAAGCACCCGAGGCGATAAACAGGATGTGGTCGGTCTTGACGGTGCCGTATTTGGTCGACACCGAGGTGCCCTCCACCAGTGGCAACAGGTCGCGCTGCACGCCTTGGCGTGACACCTCGGCACTGCCACTTTCTGCGCGCGAGGTGACCTTGTCGATCTCATCAATAAACACAATGCCGTTTTGCTCCAGCATTTGCAGCGCCTGGGTCTTGATGTCGTCGTCGTTCACGAGTTTGGCGGCTTCCTCGTCAGCCAGCAGTTTGAGCGCTTCGCTGATCTTGAGCTTGCGGGTCTGTTTTTTGGCGGTGTTGAGCTGACCAAACATGCCGCGCAGCTGTTCTGCCATCTCTTCCATGCCCGCCGGGCCCATGACCTCCAGGCGAGGTGAGGCCTGGGCGACATCGAGTTCGATCTCACGGTCGTGCAACTGCCCCTCGCGCAGCTTCTTGCGAAAGGTCTGGCGTGCGGCGCTTTCGGGCTCCTGCGCTTCCATCACGCCAAATTCCTTGCGCGGCATCGGGATCAGGATGTCAAGCACGCGGTCCTCTGCAGCGTCTTCGGCGCGGGTCCGCACTTTTTGCATCTCGGCCTGGCGGGTTTGCTTGACCGCCACATCCGCCAGATCACGGATGATCGAATCCACGTCTTTGCCAACATACCCGACCTCGGTGAACTTGGTCGCTTCCACCTTGATGAACGGTGCATCGGCCAGACGTGCCAGGCGCCGCGCAATCTCGGTTTTGCCCACGCCCGTGGGGCCAATCATCAGGATGTTCTTGGGGGTGATTTCACCGCGCAGATCGCTGTGGACCTGCTGCCTGCGCCAGCGGTTGCGCAGCGCAATCGCCACGGCCCGTTTGGCCTGCTGCTGGCCAACAATGTGTTTGTCGAGTTCAGCGACGATGTCCTGGGGGGTTAAAGATGACATGGTTCAATCAGTGAAAGGTGCAGCCGTCCGGCTGCTGAGGTTCAGGCCAGTGTGCTGGCGTTCAGAGACTCTCGATGGTGTGGTTCATGTTGGTGTAGATACAAATCTCACCAGCAATTTCCAAGGATTTTTTGACCATCTCGGTGGCTGACAACTCGGTGTTGCTGAGCAAAGCGATCGCCGCAGCCTGTGCATAGGCGCCACCTGAGCCAATCGCCACAATGCCGTTTTCGGGCTCCAGCACATCACCATTGCCGGTGATGATCAGCGAGGCCTCTTTGTCGGCCACGGCCAGCATGGCCTCCAGGCGACGTAACACGCGGTCGGTACGCCAGTCCTTGGTCAGCTCGATGGCGGCTCGCACCAGATGCCCCTGATGCTTTTCCAGCTTAGCCTCAAAACGCTCGAACAGGGTGAAGGCGTCGGCCGTGGCGCCCGCAAAACCGGCCAGCACCTTGCCATGGTAGAGCTTGCGCACCTTGCGTGCCGTGCCCTTGACCACGATGTTGCCCAGGGTCACCTGCCCGTCACCACCAATCGCCACCTGGACACCGTCTGGTGTCTGGCGACGCACGCTGATGATGGTGGTTCCGTGAAATTGTTCCATAACGCGTTGTGTATCCTAGTTGCTGCGGGCGGTCACCCGCGCATGTTCGTTGATGCCGATCAGGTTGAAAAACGCCGCCACCAAATGGGGCAAACGCGCAAACTCGATCTTTTTGCCGGTCGCCTGTGCACTGGCGACCCAGTTCAGAATGCTGCCGGCGGCGGAAAAGTCGACACGCACCAGCGCGTCGCAGGTGATCAGCACATCCCCCTTGGCCAACAAGGCTTGCTGCAAGGGCTTGAGACCTGCAGCCACGCTGCCGAGAAGTTCACCGGCCAGCTCCATGCGGCTGGCATTGGCATCAACAAACGGTGTGCGCTCGGTCAGGGGATCGGCCAGCGTCGACACCTGGTTCAGTTCGTCGCGCCAGTCGAACCCCATGGTGCCCACGCTCTGAGCCAACACATGCTGACAACGCGCATCCTGCCAGGCCGGCGGCGAGATGTCGTAGGTCACGCAGTAGTCCATCGACACCAGCTCAAACTCTTCGCGCGAGCCCAGCACACGCAAGGCATGCAGGCGCAATTGCCACCAGAGCTGGGCAACTTCCCGGTCACCCAGGGGCGTGTTGGCACGCAACTGCGCGTCCAGACGGTCCAGGTTGTCAAATTGCAGGGACAAAGCTTGATCACACCACTGCCGCATCACCGCCGCCAAAGCGACCGCCGCGTCCGGGCTGATGTTTTCCAGCAGACGCCAGTCCAGCCGGTGAAGGTTGCCCCCCGTTGTGACACTGGCTTGCAAATGCGCGACGGCCAGCTTGTCGAGCATCGCGGGCGACTGCCACCGTGCCACTGCGGGGCTGCGCTGGGCTTGAACCTGCGCCAGTCGCTCGTACAGGGCGACCTGGCCGGTGGATCGGTACAGGTCCTGCAAGGCGGTGGTCCACACCGCCTTGGCACTTGGATCGGCGGCTTCCCCTTTGAGCGCCAGCGTCAGCACCGACTCGGCACCGGCGTCATCGCTGTTGGCAAAACGGATGGCCGCATCTTCGATCACCGGATCAGAGGACACCTGCCCCATCTCGACCGAGACCATGTTGGAGCAGGAAAAGTCGCTGTAATCGGTGGGCTCAAAACTGGCCACACCGACCGGCATAGTGAGCTTGGCGCGCGACTTGGCCGACCACGCCTGATCCTGAGCAGCGCTGATGGGCAGCTGCGGCGTCAAGGCCTCCAGACTGGTCGGCATGGTCGGTGCAAATGCCAGACGGGTGTCGATCTGCGACTCTACCCCCGCTGTGCTGGAGAGGCTGCTCCCGGTGGCAAGCGCTGGCGTACGCGCCACGGAGGAGGCTGAGGTTGTTGATGGGATGGTGCTGGGTGGTGCCGTTGCTGCGGGTTCCCCCTGCTTGCGCTGCTGGCCGTTCCACCACTGCCTGGACATCTGGGCTTCGATCTCGTCGATCTTCTTGAGGGTCGAGGCACGTGTTTCAGACTCTGGAAACCCCGAACTGTCTTGGTAGAACGAGGCGCGCGCCGCCATCTCAGACAAGGCCGACGGCGACACTTCGCGCAATTTGCGCAGCTGGCTGAACTCGCGCTGGCGCACCGCATCGTTATGCGCCTTGCGCTCAACCATGCGTTTGATCGCCAGCTTGCCCAGCTCACCCTGTTCCGCCGCAGCCGCACCCTGCGGCGGCAGCACATCACTCACCGGGCTACGCACAAAATTGGCAACCCTGGCCAACAAACCGGTAGGAGTGTCTTTGGTTGCCATCACTCAGCCTGGTGTTATCAGCCCAGCCAACACGCCGTCTCAGTCCCCAAACATTTTCTGCTTGAGTTCACGGCGTTGTTGTGCCTCCAGCGACAAGGTGGCGGTCGGGCGGGCCAGCAGTCGGCCCACACCAATCGGCTCGCCGGTTTCGTCGCAGTAGCCATAGTCACCCGCGTCGATGCGGTTTATGGACTGCTCGATCTTCTTGAGCAATTTGCGCTCACGGTCGCGGGTGCGCAACTCCAGGGCGTGTTCTTCCTCGATCGTTGCCCGGTCGGCCGGATCCGGCACCACCACCGTGTCTTCACGCAAATGCTCGGTGGTTTCACCCGCGTTGCTGAGGATGTCGGTCTTGAGCGCCACCAACTTCTGACGGAAAAACGCCATTTGGGTGTCGTTCATGTAGTCATCATCCGACATGGCAATGATTTCGGCATCCGTCAGTTCGGCCACCGACTTGGTCTTCCAGTTGTTGGCCAGCTTAGGGTCTTTTTTGATGGCCGAGGCCAGCGGCGACACGATCGGCTGCACCGAGGTCATCTGGGTAAAACTGGCCTTGGCCGCTGTGGACGCCACCGACTGCGCCATCGACGGAACAGTCAACTGTGCCAGCCGCGAGGACGGGCGCCCAGAACGCACCGGCACGCCCAGCGGCGTGAGTTGCGCCACAGCGGCTGGTTTGACCGCTGCCACCGACTCGTTGGGTTTCGGGGCTCTGGTGAATTTGGGAGTAGAGGTCACGGTTGCGGTTTGATCGAGAGTGGTCACAGATAAAGGCTTCTTTGGGGAACGGGATGGCGCCGGTTTTGGCTCCGGCGCTGCTTTGGCAGTTTCGGTTTTTTTAACCGCTGCTGCCTTTTTAACAACCGCCACAGGCGTGTCCGCTGCTTTGGTTTTGGCAGCTGGCTTGGCCGCCGGTTTGGCTGGAGAGGCCACCACCGCCTTCTTGGTTGGCGCCGCTTGACTGGCTTTGGCCGCAGGGGCGGGCTTGGCGGCAACAACCGCTTTGGCGGGTACAGCTTTCTGTTTCACGACTGGCGCTTTCACAGGTGGTCTCCTGGCGGGGTTTTTATGAGCTTTGGCAGAGGAAACTGTTGTTTGTACCGTCGTTGGCAACCTGGAAACGCCGGTTGGCGCTTTTTCTTCGGCGCGCGAGTGTACTGGCGCAGCCTTCGAAAAACCCATCAGTTGCAAAAGAGAGACAAACATCAGCCCTCCGGGGCGGGGTTAAAAGACAGGCTCACACAAGGCTTGCTCCATACCTTGCAGGAAAATGTCCTGGGGCAGATCGATACCAATAAATACCATTTTGCTACAACGTTTTTCGTCTTTGGCCCATGCGGGGCCCAGGTCACTGCCCATCAACTGGTGCACACCCTGGAAAATCACCTTGCGCTCGGTGCCCTGCATGTAAAGCACACCTTTGTAGCGCAACATGCGCGGGCCATAGATGTTGACCACCGCACCCAGAAAGTCTTCGAGTTTGGCCGGATCGAACGCGCGGTCTGAACGGAACACAAAACTCTTGACGTCGTCATCGTGGGCGTGGTGGTGCCCATCATGCAGGTGCGACGGGTGGTCGCAATGCTCACCATGTGCGTGGTCATGGTGTTCGTGATGATCGTGGTCGTCTTCCTTGAGAAAGTCCGGGTCAATGTCGAGTTTGGTGTTGAGGTTAAAACCACGCAGGTCAAACACCTCACTGAGCGCCACCTCACCAAAATGCACGGCTTTTTGCGGCGCACGCGGGTTCATGTGTTTGAGGCGGTGCTGCAAGTCCGATACCTCTTCGGCCGACACCAGATCGGTCTTGCTGAGGAAAATCTGGTCGGCGAACCCCACCTGGCGGCGGGCTTCCTGGCGGTCGTCGAGCTGCTGGTTGGCGTGTTTGGCATCCACCAGGGTCAGGATCGAGTCCAACAAGTAACTCTCGGCGATCTCGTCGTCCATGAAAAAGGTCTGCGCCACCGGGCCGGGGTCGGCCACACCGGTGGTTTCGATCACCACCCGGTCAAAGTCGAGCAGGCCCTGGCGCTTTTTGGCCGCCAGCAACTGCAGGGCTTCACGCAAGTCTTCGCGGATGGAGCAGCAGATGCAGCCATTGCTCATCTGGATGATCTGCTCCTTGGAGTCGGTCACCAAAATGTCGTTGTCGATGTTTTCCTCACCAAACTCGTTCTCGATCACAGCAATCTTCTGGCCATGCGCCTCGGCCAGCACACGTTTGAGCAGTGTGGTTTTGCCGGAGCCGAGAAAACCGGTGAGGATCGTGGCAGGAATCAGAGACATGGTAGAGCGGGGATTGGAAAGGCAGCGAGTGTAACGACGAACCGGCTGCAGCTCACTTACGCATGACCACCAGACCTTTGAGGTATTCCCCCTCAGGGAAATGGATGGTCATCGGGTGGTCGGGCGCACCGCCCATCCGTTCGTGGATGAAACCGTCCACCCCGGCATCACAGCCGGCCGAGGCCACAATTTTGTGGAACAGGTCGGCGCTGATGCCACCCGAGCAGCTGTAGGTGAACAAAACACCCCCTGGCTCCAGGATCTTGAAGGCCAGGCGGTTGATGTCTTTGTAAGCCCGCGCGGCACGTTCGGCATGTGCCACTGTGGGTGCAAACTTGGGCGGGTCGAGCACGATGGCGTCAAACGTGCGGCCCTGTTCGGCAAACTGGCGCAGCGAGGCGTTCACATCGGCATCCATGAAGCTGGCGCGCTCTGGCGCCAGCCCATTGAGCGCCACATTGGCCGCAGCCTTGGCCAACGCCGGGCCGCTGGAGTCGATCGAGGTGACATGCGCCGCACCACCCTGCAGCCCGGCCACGGTGAAGCCGCCGGTATAACAGTAACAATTGAGCACGCGCTCAAACCGGAGCCGTTGGCAGTAGTCAAAAAAGCGTTTGCGGCTGTCGCGCTGGTCCAGGTAAAAGCCGGTTTTGTGGCCTTCGGCGATGTTCACCGCGAGCTGCCAGCTGTGCTCCTGCAGCAGCAGTTCCACTGCACCCTCACCACGCAGCCAGCCGGTGGTCTCGGCCAGGCCTTCGAGTGTGCGGCTGCTGGCGTCGCTGCGCTCGTACAGTTTGGTCAGGCCCGTGGCGGCGAGTAGTGCGTCGGCAATCACGTCTTTCCAACGCTCGACACCGGCACTGGTGAACTGCGCCACCAGCGTGTCTGCGTAGCGGTCCACAATCAGCCCAGGCAAACCGTCAGACTCGCCGTGGATCAGGCGCACACCGTTGCTTTGAATGCCAAATCGGCCCCTGGCCCTTATGGCGTTTGAGCAAGTAGCTACAAAAAACGATGCATCGATGCGTTGTTTTTCATCAAAACTCCAGGCCCGGGCGCGGATTTTGGAGCTGGGGCTGAACGCCGCCCAGGCCAGAAACTGGCCCTCGCTCGATTCCACACGCACGGTTTCACCGGGGTCGGCACTCCCGCGGGCGATGGCCAACTCAAAAATCCAGGGGTGTTGGCGCAGGAGGGAACGCTCCTTGCCAGGTCGCAGACGGATAACTTTCATTCAATAAGTGATGGCCATGGCAGGCACATCCACACGGATCATGGGTTTGCCCAGCGCCGAACTCACCGCGGCCACGTAGCCAGCGGCCCACTTCGGGTCCTTCAACAGCGCGGCACCGGCGGCTTGGGTCACCACCAGCACCTTGTCAGCGGTCAGCACCTTGCCGCTGGCGCGCAGCGGCTCACATTCCAGCTCAACGAACTGTTTGTCAAGCCAGGCACGTGCGGCGTCGTGCGCCAGAGGGGTGCCGTCGGGCACGGGGAAAGTCAGTTCAACTCCTTTGTCCAAGACAACGCTGATTTGCTTTTGCATAGGGCACCTGTTGATGAGAAGTTGAGGGGAAAGTCGCTATTTTGAACTACCCGGCTTGAGGCGCGCGCGCGGGTGCGCCGCATCATAGGCCTTGGTCAGGTGGCCAAAGTCCAGCCGGGTGTAGATCTGGGTGGTGCTGATGTTGGCATGGCCCAGCAACTCCTGCACCCCACGCAGGTCGCTGCTGGACTGCAGGACATGGCTGGCAAAGGAATGGCGCAGCATGTGCGGGTGCACCGGTGCGGCCAGCCCGGCCAACAGGCTGCGTGACTGCAGCCGCTTCCAGACCGACTGCGCCGACAAACGCGTGCCGTTGCGCCCGATGAACAGCGCGGCCTGTACTTCGGTGAGAGCGGCACCCGCCGCCTGTGCGCGCCGGGGCAAACCCTGATCCCGCACAGCCAGCCAGCGCTGCACCGCAGCCACCGCCTGGCTGCCGACCGGCACAATCCGGCGTTTGCTGCCTTTGCCCAGCACATGGGCCTCACCCGCTTGTAAATCGAGCCAGCCGCGTGCGCTGGCGCTGGCCACCACATCCAGACCGGTGACCTCCGCCAGACGCAGGCCGCCGCCGTAGAGCAACTCGACCAGGGCCGCGTCACGAGCTTCCAGCCAGGGGTTGTCACTCTCATTTTGGAAGCTGGCGAGTTGCACCGCATCATCTACGGTGAGCGCCTTGGGCAAGGGTTTGGCGGCTTTGGGTGCCCTGACATTGAGCACCGGGTTGACCTGCACCAGGCCTTCATGGCCCAGCCAGGTATAAAAACCGCGCCAGCCCGACAGAATCAGCGCAATCCCCCGGCCACTGCGGCCAGCGCTGTGCATCTGCGCCGCCCAGCGCCGGATATGGGTCGGCTGGACCTCGGTCAGCCCCACACCAGCTGTGGCGGCCAGTTCCGCCAGTTTGGCCAGGTCCAGGCTGTAAAGCGTGGCCGTGCGCTCAGCCAGGCGTTTCTCAAAACGCACATGGTCCAGGTAACGCTGAACCAGGGGGTCGATCATGCGCGGAACAAGCGGTGCAACAGAGACTAACGCAGCGGCGAGAGCGCTGCGCTGGCCAGCTCGGAAATACGCGCCAGGAAATCGGTGCCCATGGTGCTGGCAAAACGTTGTGCGTCGGGTGAGGCCAGCACCAGCAGACCAAACGCTGGCGCCACACCGCCGTGTGCGCCGTTGGCGTCCGGCAAACCACGCAGCGGCAAAATCGCCAGCGACACCGCCGCCTGCGGTTCGGGCAGCCAGTTGATCGCCTCCAGCCCGGTGTTGACGCCGCAAAACGGCTCAGTCAGCGAGGTGGCAAAGGACTTGGCATCGTCGCTGACGCCGGTGGCGAACTCGCAGGACGCGTACTGCGGCGCCACACCCCAGACCTTGATGCCGACCTGCGGCACCGAAAACTGGTCGGCCAGCTCGTCGGCAATCAGCTGCGGCAATGCCTGCACATCGGTGTTGAGGAACAGGGTGCGCGCCCAATACAGCAGCTTGTCGGACAACACCATGTTTTCGTTGACGTTGCGGATCATGTCCATGATGCGCTGCTCCAGCATCCGGATTTTTTCGCGCAACAAGGTGGCCTGGCGCTCCTGCAGGCTGACCGCACGCTGGCTGTGCGGGCTGGTGAGCTGCACGGCGGCCAGCAACTCAGCATGGCGTTCAAAAAAATCAGGGGTGTTGGCCAGGTAGTTGGCGATGTCGTCTTCGGTGATCGGGCTGCCAATGGCGCTGGGGAGATGAGAGGTGGGTGACATGTTTGCCTTCAGTTCGGGAGTTCAATTTCGCCATCAAAAACCACGGTGGCCGGGCCAGTGAGCAGCACCGGCTCACTGCCGCCCTGCCAACTGATGGTGAGGGTGCCACCGTGAGTGGCCACATCGACCGTGGCGTCGAGCAAGCCCAGACGGATGCCAGCCACCGCCGCCGCACAGGCACCGGTGCCACAAGCCAAGGTTTCACCGGCGCCGCGTTCATACACGCGCAGGCGGATGTGGTTGCGATCCAGCACCTGCATAAAACCCACATTGACACCACGCGGGAAAGCGCCCTGCTGTTGCACCAGCGGCCCCAGGGTCAACACCGGGGCCGTGTCCACATCGTCCACCAGCATCACCGCATGGGGGTTGCCCATGGACACAAGCGCTACTTTAACAATAGTATTCTGCCCTTGATTATCAAGGGCTAGAGGCCATTTTTCCCAAGAACCGGAGGGGTCGGCCTGCAAACCAGTGGCGTCAAACGGCAGGTGGGCCAGCGCAAAGTCCGGAGCCTCCATGTCGACCGTGACCCGGCCATCGGGCTGGCGTTGTAACTGCAAGACGCGGTTCATGGTCTGCACCGTCACCACGTCTTTGGCGGTGAGGCCCTGACGGCGCACAAAAGCCATGAAACAGCGCGCGCCGTTGCCGCAGTGCTCGACCTGGCCACCGTCGGCGTTGTGGATGACGTAGGAGAAATCCATGTCGGGGCTGGTGGCCGGGCGCACCGTGAGGATCTGGTCGGCGCCCACACCAAAGTGGCGGTCGGCCAGAAAGCGGTATTGCGCGGGGGTGAGGCCGTAGTGGGTGCGGGTTTCGTCCAGCACCACAAAGTCGTTGCCAGCACCTTGCATTTTGGTAAAGGGGATTCGCATGGTCGGCATTATCTATGGGAGCGCCGGGACCGCATCTAGGATCGTGTGATGCTCTCGGGCGGTGTGTTCACGGTTGAACTCGTCGCCGCATCAGTTTTGACCCGGGACGTGGACCGCGCAGAGGCCGGGGGCTCATGACGCTTCGCTTTTTAAAATCGCCCCCGACCTCCGCCCGATCCGCGACCCTGGCGCCTCAGGTCTTGGACATCCAATTCGCCCGCCTTCCGCATGGTCCGTCTGCACATCCACCAAAGCGTCATACCGAGTCGATATCATTTCCCCATGCCACGCCCCAGCCAACAACTTCACCCCCACCGCGAACCTGCGCCAGCGCGGCTGGCGGCCACGGTTTTGCTGCTGCGTGATGGTGCTGACGGATTGGAGGTGCTGATGACGCGGCGCTCGGACAGCGCCAGTTTTGCACCGGGCGCTTATGTGTTTCCGGGCGGCGGTGTCGACGCGGCCGACGCCTTGCACCATAACCTGTCCACCAGACGCCCAGGGCAACAGAACGAACCCCTCACCGAAGCCATTGCCGCCATCCGCGAGAGTCTGGAAGAGCTAGGTGTGTTGCTGGCGCGCCACCCGGATGGGCGCTGGGCCGACCAGCAGGACAATGACACCCTGGACCGCCAGCGCAACTTTTTTGCCCAGGTGGCGGCACGTGGTCTGAGCCTGGCGGCCGACCAGGTGTTTGTGCTGGCGCGCTGGACCACCGACCGCCAGCTACCCCAGCGTTACGAGGTGCCGTTTCTGGTGGCGCGTATGCCCGAGGGCCAAGTGCCGGTAGCCGATGAAGCTGAGCAGTTCGAGCCGGTCTGGCTACGCCCTGCGGACGCGCTGGCGCGCCATGCGGCGGGCAATTTTTTCATGATCTTCCCGACGATTCGCACGCTGGAGCGGCTGCGGAACTTCCCCGACGTGGCGTCGGTGTTGTTGGCCTGCGCCGAGACCGAGGCACCGCTGTGGGTCAGCTGCCCCCGCACTGGACTGGTGGGTGGGCGCGAAGTCCGTTACATGGAGTTTGAGAGCGCCTTTGGTGAACTGGCCCTGATCTGCCCTGATGGCCAGGTGCTGCATCCACTCGATTGGCAGAGTGAACGTGTGGTGCCGTTGCTCAAAAACGTGCAGCGCCTGACCGCACCCAACCCCGGCGCCATGACCGGCCCGGGCACCAACAGCTACCTGGTGGGTGACCCAAGCACCGGCTACATCGTGATCGACCCCGGCCCGGCCGACCCGCAGCACCTGGAGCAACTCTGGCGCGCAGCGGGTGGCGACATCCGGGCCATCGTCTGCACCCATTCCCACCCCGACCACGCCCCGGGCGCCTGGCCATTGCAGGCTTTGTGCCAACCCAAACCACCGGTTCTGGGCCTGCCCAGTGCGCCCACGGCGCGTGCCGCCAGCCACTTCGTCCCTGATAGGTCACTACAACATCATGAGCTACTGACCCTTTATCCAAAAGGGCTGGAAGGTGATTTGGCTTATAACGCTGGCCACACGCTGCAGGTGATCCACACGCCCGGCCATGCCGCCAACCACCTGTGCCTGGTGCTGCTGCAGGACGGCCTGCTGTTCTCGGGCGACCACATCCTCAACGGCAGCACCACGGTGGTCGACCCGCCCGATGGCGACATGAACGACTACCTGGACTCGCTGGATCTGCTCAGCCGCAGCTGCACCGAGCTGGGCGTGCGCTACATCCTGCCCGCCCATGGCTATGTGATCGGTGGCTCCGAGGACGAGGCACAAACGGCCATCGCCCGTCTGAAAGCCCACCGCCAACAGCGCGAAGCCAAGGTGTTGGCGGCAATGCAAAGCCTGCCCGATGGCACCCCCGACGACTGGCTGGCGCTGGCCTATGCCGATGTCCCCGAACGCATGTGGCCGGTCGCCAAACGCTCGCTGCTGGCGCACCTGGCGCGTATCACCGCCCACGTGCGCTGAAAAACGCCCGCCAGCCGCAGGGGCACGCGGTTAACATGCCCGGCATATGACCTTGTCCCGACCACCACGCAACGCCGCCCCCAAACGTCCCACGCTCAGAGTTCCAGCGCGCGCGCCAGCGCCTGCCCCACTTTCCCACAGCGCCCCCCCCAACTTGGTGGCTCGCGCCCCGGCTCCTGCACCCAAACCGGCTCCTGCCAAAGCGCCCCGCCCTGTTTCCGCCAAAACCCCGAGCCAAGCACGCACGCGCCAAACCTCGCCCGCTGGCGCCCCCATCAAGCCACGCCTGCACAAAAACACACCACCACCTGCCCCGGAAGCAGCGGGTGTACGCCTGTCCAAACTGGTAGCAGCGCAGGTGAACTGCTCACGCCGCGAGGCCGAACAGATCATTGAAGGCGGCTGGGTGCAGGTCAATGGCAAGGTGGTGGAGGAACCGATGGCGCGGGTGCTGGACCAGACCGTGGTGGTCGACCCGCAGGCCA
Source organism: Rhodoferax sp. U11-2br (assembly GCF_018619435.1). Taxonomy (GTDB): domain Bacteria; phylum Pseudomonadota; class Gammaproteobacteria; order Burkholderiales; family Burkholderiaceae_C; genus Rhodoferax. Next base: position 107,236 of record NZ_JAHFZF010000009.1, read on the forward strand.
ACCCGATGGCTTTGAGCGAGGTCACGCTGCTGTTGCACAAACCCCCAGGTTTTGAGGCCATGGCGCCCTTGGGTGCCGCCAACAAACGGCTCAAGCCCGCACACACCCTCTTACAAGCAGCCACGCACTGGGAGCAGGACGAGTCGAACGAGCGGGTGCTCAAACGCCATCTGGCCAAACTCACCGCGGGTGTGCCGCTGGAGCTGGCCGCCAGCGGTCTGATCGTGTTCACCCAGGATTGGCGCGTGTTGCGCAAACTGACCGAAGACGCGGCGCAGATCGAACACGAGTTGGCGGTGGAGGTGCAAGGTGAGGTGTCCCCCGAGCAGTTGCAGCGCATGAACGTGCCGTCCACCAATGCGGCCAGCACGCTGCCGCCGGTCAAGGTCAGTGTCAACAGCACCGGTGAGACCTCGACCCGGCTGCGTTTTGCGGTCAAGGGTGCCCACCCCGGGCTGGCGGCCTACCTGTGTGAACGCGCCGGGCTTCAGATCCTGAGTGTCAAGCGCCTGCGTATTGGCCGCGTTACGCTGGCCCATTTGCCCGAAGGGCAATGGCGCTACCTGCTGCCACACGAGCGGTTTTAAGCGCTCAGGCCAGCAACGCTCGGCCTTCGACCTCATCGCTCAGCTGCAGATAACGGGTGGGCTCGGGCAGGTTGTAATGCCACCACTCATGTGGGTGGTGCGCCCAGCCCGCTGCGGTCATCACATCGAGCAACAGGCGCCGGTTGTACTGCGCTTGTTCTGATATGTCGATGCGGCCATGGCGTGACTGCTCGGTCATCTCGTCAAACTCGGTGCCCATGTCCAGCGGCTCACCATCGGCCAGGCACAACGTCAGGTCCACCGCCACACCACGCGTGTGCATCGATCCGATGCGCGGGTCGGCCACAAACATCGGGTTGGGCAACACCGCCCACAGCCGCCACTGCGCGGCCGAGGGCCGGTACGCATCAAGCACACACAAGCGCAGACCCTGCGCCTGCGCCAAGTCGGCGGCGGCCACCAAGGCGGCCAAGGCGTCTTTGTGCAAAAAGGCGACGGCGTGCTGGTAAATCGGGATGCCGGTGAGGTTGTTGGCCGTGGCGTAACGTAAATCGATGTCGATAGCGGGGTGGGAGATTTCTTGCAAAGGCATGGGTGTGCATTATCCCGGCAGCATTTGCGGGGACTTACAGATTGAAAAGTTGCCCCCGGGCGGCGTCGGTGATCGCCTGCACACAAGGGTGGCTGATGCGCCGCTCCACCGACACCGCATAAAACTCCTCCACCAGCTCATCGGTGCGGCCAATCACCGACACCCCGAACTGGGCGCAGGTCTCCTCTTCCAACACACGCGGCGCCATGAACACACCCTGGCCTTCCCGACCAAAGGCTTTCATCAGCGCGGCGTCGTCAATCTCGCCCACCACCACAGGTGCCACCTGGTGCCGGGCAAACCAGCCCTCCAGCTGGCGGCGTACCGAAGACGACGCCCCAGGCACCAGCATCGGCAAACCATCCAGGCACGCCGGAAACGGGCCATTCACCCGTGATTTCAGTCCCGGCGCGCAAAAGAAACTCATCACACTGCGGCCCAGCGCGTGGTTGAAGGCCTTGACACTGACACGCCGTGGCATCGGCTCGTCGGCAATCACCAAGTCGAGCCGATGCAGCGCCAGTGCGGCCAGCAAATCGTCAAAAGTGCCCTCACTGGCCAGCAGCTTGACCGGTTGCGCCATCGACAAGGCCGGCTCCAGCAGGCGGTAGGCCAGTGACTTGGACACCGAATCGGCCACCCCGACCCGGAAGTCCAGCCGCTTCTGCACACCACGCGTCTGGCGCAGGGCGGTCTCCAGGTCTTGCCCCAGGCTGAAGATCTGGTCGGCATACCCCAGCGCCAGGCGACCGTGCTCGGTCAGCTCCAGCTGGCGGCCACTCTTGCGAAACAGCTTGCGCCCGAGCCAGTCCTCCAGCAACTTGATCTGCCCCGACAGGGTTTGTGGTGTGATGTGCAACTGCTCCCCCGCGCGCATGATGCCGCCTGCTCGCGCTGTGACCCAGAAGTAATACAGGTGCTTGAAATTCATGTCACAGACCTCAGATGGGGTGATTGATTATTCGCTTTTATCGAAGTTTAATTGTCATAAATTCGAATTTACGCGAAGTGAGTTGAACTTTATAGTTGTTCACGTGTCATCTTCACAGACACTGACAGGAGTAATACATATGCGCTTAAGTACCAAAGGTCGTTTTGCCGTCACCGCCATGATTGATGTCGCCTTGCGCGAAAAACAAGGACCGGTGCCGTTGTCTGACATTTCCGTGCGGCAGCAAATTTCCCTGTCGTACCTGGAGCAAATGTTCAGCAAACTGCGCCAGCAGGGTCTGGTGCGCAGCACACGTGGGCCAGGCGGGGGTTACACCCTGGGTCACCGCACCGATGCGATCACGGTGGCCGACATCATCTGCGCGGTGGAAGACGCCGTGCCAGAGGTCAAGCCAGCCGAGGCGGCTGATACCAAAGACATGGCTCAGGACCTTTGGGACTCGATGAACGCCAAGGTGTTCGAGTTCATGCAGTCGGTCACCTTGCGCAGCCTGGTGCTGGAACAACTGGCCAAGGGTGTCAAGATCGAACAAAAACCCGCCGCCAACCGAGGGGTGTTCAAGAAACCGGTGCATGCACCGCTGCGCACCAGCGCACCGAACTCGGTGTTTGCCCTTGGCCAAAGCCTGCTGGCACGCAGCTGATTAGCCTCTAGCCCAGGTAGTGCCTGGGCTGAGCGCTATGAAAAAGTGTGAAGCCCACCGATAAGCCGGATTCTGTGCACCCGGGTTGCCCCGGGTGTGACTGCCATTAATCTGGGCTGTTGGTCACCCAACAGCTCGGTGCTACCTACCCGCCAACTCCGGGGGCCCCGTCAACGTTGGCCTACTTGGTATTGCTGCGCGTAGAGATTGCCCGTTTCACCCGAACTTAATCGGCTCGTCTCTGTTGCTCTGATCCTCACCTTATACCCCTGGCTTGCGCCAAAGGCTTTCAGTGGACAGCCGTTAGCTGCTACGCTGCCCTATGCAGTCCGGACGTTCCTCCAGTGCTCTGTTTCCAGAATTGCACCAGCGGCAGTCTGGCGGGCTTCACACGGGGGATTATCGCGGTAATCGGCGCGGCCTTTCCCAGTGGTTCATCAGATAGACCGCACCCAATGTGCTGGCATAAGCTTATATGCATTCGGACAGAACAACTGGTTCAAAATACTTCACCCACGCACACGCGTGACCCATTCGAGGAGCCCTGATGAAAGTCGACAACGTCCTGCAGACCATTGGTAACACGCCACACATCCGCATCAACCGCCTGTTTGGCAACACACACAAGGTGTACGTCAAATCCGAGCGCAGCAACCCGGGCGGCTCGATCAAGGACCGCATTGCGCTGGCGATGGTCGAGGCCGCCGAAAAGTCAGGGGAACTGAAACCCGGCGCCACCATCATTGAGCCCACCTCGGGCAACACCGGTGTCGGGCTGGCGCTGGTGGCTGCAGTCAAGGGCTACAAACTGATCCTTGTGATGCCCGACAGCATGAGCGTCGAGCGCCGCCGCCTGATGCTGGCTTATGGTGCCAGCTTCGATTTGACCCCGCGTGAAAAAGGCATGAAAGGCGCGATTGCCCGCGCCCAGGAACTCGCTGCCAGCACACCCGGCGCGTGGATCCCGCAGCAGTTTGACAACCCGGCCAACCCGGCCGTACACGCCCACACCACTGCGCAGGAGATCTTGGCCGACTTCCCCGAGGGTGTGGATGTGCTGATCACCGGTGTCGGCACCGGTGGCCACCTCAGTGGTGTGGCCGAGGTGCTCAAGGCCAAGTGGCCGCAGCTCAAGGTCTACGCAGTGGAGCCATCGGCCTCCCCCGTGATCTCGGGCGGCGCACCGTCACCGCACCCGATCCAGGGCATTGGTGCCGGCTTTGTGCCCAAAAACCTCAACACCAGTCTGCTCGACGGTGTGATCCAGGTCGATGCCGAACCCGCGCGTGAATACGCCCGCCGCAGCGCGACTGAAGAAGGCCTGTTGGTCGGCATCTCCAGCGGCGCCACCCTGGCCGCCATCGCCCAGAAACTGCCCGAGATTGCCCCCGGTGCCACGGTGCTGGGCTTCAACTACGACACCGGTGAGCGTTATCTGTCGGTGGAAGGTTTCCTGCCGACATAAACGTTCCCGCCAGTAGGGCTGCCCGCTTGTCGGGCGAAAAACGCTCTATGGCGTAGCGCAACATGGTGCGCGGCATGGCCCGCTGGTGCAGGCTCAGAAAGTCTTCCAAGACCGCTGCGTCACGCTTGCCAACTTCGCGCAGCATCCAGCCGCAGGCCTTGTGCATCAAATCCTGCGGGTCAGCCAGCAGCAACTCGGTCAGACGCAAGGTGTCGGCAAAGTCCTTGGCCCGGATGAAGGTCAACGTGGCCAGCACCGCGATCCGGCGCTCCCAGAGCGTGGGCGAGCGCACCCATTCATACAACACCGACCGATCCCGCGTCAGCAAGTGCCTGCCCACGATCTTGGGCGCCGAGTTGTCCACCAGATTCCAGTTGTTGATCCGCTGGCGATGGGACACGTAAAACTGGTGCACCTTGTCCTGGGTGGCTTGGTCCGCTTTGGGGTACTGCCCCACCAGAATCAGCAAGGCCAACAGCCGCTCTTCGTTATAGGGTGAGGCCAGCAAGACGTCACAGTCAGCCAATGGCAGCAGACGAAACTGCTTGGCAAGCTCGCGCACGGCGGGGACCACGACACCCAGAAAGTGATCACCCTCGCCGTACTGGCCTGGTCCGGTTTTGAAAAATCCGGCCAAGAATTTCGCTTTCTCAGGGTCGGCCCATGCCCGCAAGGCCGCTTGGGCACGCAGGCAGTCTGCGCTACCGACACATTCAGCACCGAGCGACAGGTTGGAATCGGCCGTCTTGTTCATTTTTTCGTCGCAGAGTTTGCAGAAATTCTAGATCGCAGGCTTGCGCGCTGAGCCCCCGCCAGGCCCAATCTGACAGTGCAGCGTGCCGCGCCATTTATCATCACCCCCCTGCTTGATAACCACGAGCCCGCCATGATCAGACTCTCCGAACTCAAACTCCCCCTGTCCGCCCTGCCGGTGGTGACCCGCCGCGCCGCCGATGCTCCGGCTGAAACCGACGCCGACCGTGCGCCCATCATCCACCCGTTTGAGACCCTGACGCGAATGAGCGCGCAGGCGCTGGGTGTGGACGTGATAGCCATCACCCACTTACACGTCTTCAAACGCAGTTTTGACGCGCGCAAGGCCGAGCTGCTGGCGGTGTTCATCGTCGACGTCACGCTGAGCGACCCAGCGCTGGAAGCCCGGCTGCTGGCCCAGTTCCAGGGCAACTCACACATCCAGCCCACACCCGACATGGCTTACAAGCTGGTGGCCACCGCGCCCGCCAATTTGCCGCTGCGCCCGGTGGTGGTGGGTTTTGGCCCGTGTGGCATGTTTGCCGCGTTGGTGCTGGCGCAGATGGGGTTCAAACCCATCGTGCTGGAGCGCGGCCGCAAGGTGCGTGAACGCACCAAAGACACCTGGGGCCTGTGGCGCAAACACGTGCTCAACCCCGAGAGCAATGTGCAGTTTGGTGAAGGCGGCGCTGGCACCTTTTCAGACGGCAAGTTGTGGAGCCAGATCAAGGACCCGCGCCACCTGGGCCGCCAGGTGATGACCGAGTTTGTCAACTTTGGCGCGCCGCCCGAGATTCTGGTGGAGGCGCACCCGCACATCGGCACCTTCAAGCTGGTCAAGGTGGTGGAGAACCTGCGTGAACACATCATCGCGCTCGGTGGCGAGATCCGTTTTGAGCAACGTGTGATGGATGTGGAAGTCGACACGGCCAACGGCCAACGCCAGCTGCGTGGCCTGACGGTGCTGGACCAGGCCAGCGGCCAGACCTATGACTTGCGCGCGGATCAGGTCATCCTGGCGCTGGGCCACAGCGCACGCGACACCTTTGCCATGCTGCATGGGCGCGGCGTAGCCACCCAGGCCAAACCGTTTTCGGTGGGTTTTCGCATTGAACACCCGCAAAGCCTGATCGACCGCGCGCTGTGGGGCCGCCACGCGGGCAACCCGGTGCTGGGCGCTGCGGCCTACAAGCTGGTGCACCACGCGCAGAATGGCCGTGCGGTCTACAGCTTTTGCATGTGCCCGGGCGGCACCGTGGTGGCCGCCACCAGCGAGCCGGGCCGCGTGGTGACCAACGGCATGAGCCAGTATTCACGCGCCGAGCGCAACGCCAACGCCGGGCTGGTGGTGGGCATCGAACCCGTCGATTACCCGCAGGACAGCGCCGCGTTTATTGCAGCTTTTGGGCATGTAACCGGTGCGCAATATGCGCAGGAAGCTCTGGAATTGAGAGCAAATGATCCCCAAGCCGTGCACCCGCTGGCAGGCATCAACCTGCAGCGCCAGCTCGAAGCCAACGCCTATGTGCTGGGCGGCAGTACCTACGAGGCGCCCGGCCAACTGGTGGGTGACTTCATCCGGGGCGAAGCATCGAGCCGGTTTGGCAGTGTGTTGCCCTCGTACAAACCGGGCGTCAAGCTGGGTGATTTGCATGGCGCCCTGCCCGACTACGCGATCACCGCGCTGCGTGAGGCGCTGCCGGTGTTTGGCAAAAAGATCAAAGGCTTTGACCTGCCCGACGCAGTGTTGACCGGGGTCGAAACCCGCACCTCGTCGCCCTTGCGCATGCCGCGTGGTGAGGACTTTCAGAGCTTCAACACGGCGGGTCTGTACCCGGGTGGTGAAGGGGCTGGTTATGCGGGTGGCATCCTGTCGGCGGCGGTGGATGGCATCAAACTGGCTGAGGCTTTGGCGCGGCGGGTGGTCGGGTAGTTTCTAGCCAAATTGGCCTCTAGCCTTTGTACATCAAGGGCTAGTAGCTATCGTTTTATTGATTGGCTGGTTCGCGTAGCGTCAGGTGAGCGGCGGGGTAACCGTTCTCCGGCCCCCTCGCGGGAAACGGCTTGAGTGAACCTTTTGCCTGGGTGTCGCGTTTGGTTGTGGTACGCCACCTGTCTCACCGCGCGAATGGGTTCTGCGCCCGGTTACCCCACCACTCGCCTTCAACGGTTTGGGATGCGTGGGCAAGCAGGGCAGGTCAGGCTGAGTAACAAGTTAGGCAAAACACCGGCTGTTGAACGCTTGGACGCGAGTGTTGCGTAGGCTCAAATGTCCATAGAAATCAGCAATGCTCGTACGAGGCATTACGGCTTCTCCGTTAGCAGCTTGACGATTAGGCCAACAATTGTGAGAGTTAAGCCATAGACTGCAAATCTAATTTTTTGAAGTTCTCTCGTTTGCAAAAGCCTGGCGTCCTGAAGTTTCTCTGCGGCTGAAAGCAGCATTCCCGGCTGGTAGGGAATGTAATAACATTTGTTGCGACGATTTAGTTTGCGCACTTGTTCAAGCTTGGACGATTCTGGAAATCCAACACCTTCATCCCATACGCCACGATGGCAGCAAATCGACTCGCTATCACGCTGCCAAGATAAATCGCCTGTAGCTGCTCGCTTTCGAAACTCACGACTGATTTCTAAAGAGTAGTGGTTTCCGTTTTCTTGGTGGTGAACGCGAGTGAAGTAATGGCAAGTGGCACAAGTCTTCTTAAACACGGCTGCCTTTTACTGTGTGGTCAAACGTTGGACATGAGAGGCGGCGAGCAGGGACGCTTGGGAGCAGCATTTGGACCGCAAATTTCGGCTGCAATCACCGTATTCAAACTGCCAACCAAACCCGCCTCCTCGGTTGCTCAACCGTCCCGCTGGCTGGATCAGGTGCGGGAGGTACTGGGGTTCAAGCACTATAGCTGGCACGTCACAGGGGGCAGGCATGTCGAGGCGAGGTTTTTCCTGCGGTGGCATGGGCGCAACGGTCGAATGCGGCGATGCGAAACACCTGCGCGTTTGACATGTCACATCTGCATTCAGTCCATTGATAGAAAAAGCGTCATCAGCCCTTATAGATCATGGGTCAAAAGCTATCAATCCATACCAATCCATCCATACCTGCGTCATGGCGCGTTGGCTTCGGGTCAGGCCGCTTCCCCGGCTTCTAGCTGGAGCAACAACTCGTTTGCCTCCACAAACTGCTCTTCGCTAAAGACCCTGATACCAGCACTTTCCAGCAAGGCGACCAACACACCCTGCTCGGTCACGCGGACGCCGGAGAACGTGCCGTCGTAGATGTAACCCGAGCCGCAGGAGGGGCTGCCTTCCTTGAGCACGGCCACGCGGATGTCTTGGCTTTGGGCTTGTACCAGCACGTGCTGGGCGCCGGAGATGAACGCCTCCGACACGTCCTGGCCCTGTCGGTCAAACACGCTGGCTTGCCCCAACAAGACCTTGGCGCCGCCCGCGCCCGAGCTGATTTCAGCGGGTGGGCGTGGCACGGGCAGGCCGCCCGACACCTCGGGGCACACCGGGACCACTCGGCCCTGCGCTAACCAGCGTGCCAACACCTCGCTGTCGCAGCGTTTGTGGATGGCGTTGTAACGGACCGGGCTGCCAAGCAGGCAGGCGCTGACCAGCACAAGCGGCATCGGTGCCGGCCAGACGCTGGGGTGCGGGGCGGCGCTGCTCATCGCTGCATCAGTGCAAACACGCCCCAGCCCAGGTAGTCACGTGTGTAGGTGGCGTAACGCGTGGGCTCCAAGTTCAGCTGGGCGCGCACCTCTGGCGCGAAGTCGTCGCTGGGGTTCGCCTCCAGCCAGCGGCGCATGGTGAGCCATTTGGCGGCCTCGTAGCGGTCCCAGCCGTCCTGGTCGGCCAGCACCATTTCAACCACGTCGTAACCCAGCTGGCCAAAAGATGCCACCAGTGCAGGCAGTGTGAAGAAGTCGCTGATGGCGTGGGCCAGACAGCCTTTGGCCACCTCTTCTGTCGGTGGCAACTGGCGCCAGAACGGCTCACCAATCAGGATGATCCCGCCGGGGCGCAGGCTCTGCGCCAGAAGCGCGATGCTGCCCGCAACGCCGCCAGCGATCCAGGTGGCGCCCACACAGGCGGCCACATCCACCTTCTGCTCAGAGACAAAACCAGCAGCATCACCGTGGATGAACTTGACCTGGTGGGCCACGCCGAGTTCTTCTGCACAGTCTTGGGCTTGTTCGGTGAACAGCTGGCTCATGTCGACGCCGGTGCCGATGACGCCGTGGTCGCGCGCCCAGGTGCACAACATCTCACCCGAGCCGCTGCCCAGGTCGAGCAGACTGGCCCCAGGCGCTAGGCGCAATGCCGCGCCCAGGGTGGCGAGTTTGTCGGGGGTGATCGGGTTGTGGATGCGGTGCGCGCTCTCGGTGATGGTGAATATCCGTGGGATGTCCATGATGGAAAAATTCCTGAGGGGTGTGCGTCGATGAAGTCACGGTCTGTTTCAGGTTGCCGAACCCCCTGGCGGGGTGGGCAGCAGATGTGCCCCGTCGTCCCGCTGACTGGAGCAGGTGCGGGGGCTAGGGGGCCGCAATCACTATAGCGCGCGCCTCACAGAGGCACGGCAGGAATGGGGAGAGGAATTTTGTTCGGTGGCGCGGGCGCAACATCCCGGGGTGGGACAGCCGGCACCGATTTCATATAAAAAGCGCCTGCAGCCCTTATGAATCAAGGGTCAGGCGCTATCAATCGTGACATGCTGGTTAAGCTGAGCCAGAGGCACGGCTCCCAACGAAGCCGAACCCCAGCCCCGGCAGCATTTACTTGCCGCCGCGGATCTTCTTGAGCTCAGCCTGGGTTTCGTTCCACAGGTCCATGCCAATGTCGGCGCCAATCGTGGCGTACACCTTGGTCAGCTTGTCGCGCATGCGGCCGGCTTCAGTGGGAGACAGTTCGTTGATCTGCATACCCTTGGCTTTGAGGTCACCCATGGCCTTGGCGGCTTCGTCGCGGGTGTCCTTGCGCTCGAAGTCTCGGCTCACTTTGGCGGCATCCATCAGCACCTTTTGCTCGTCTTTGGAGAGCTGGTCCCACCACTTCTTGCTGGCGGTGACGATCCAGGGGCTGTAGACGTGGTTGGTCACCGTCATGTACTTCTGCACTTCGTAGAACTTGCTCGACAAAATGGTGTTGAACGGGTTTTCTTGACCGTCCACCGTGTTGGTTTCCAGCGCGCTGAACAGTTCAGAGAATGCCAGCGGGATGGCGTTGGCACCCAGGGTCTGGAAGCTGTTCAGGAACACATTGTTCTGCATCACACGCAGCTTGATGCCTTGCATGTCTTCCATCTTGGTGATGGCGCGTTTGCTGTTGGTCAGGTTACGGAAGCCGTTTTCCCAGTAGACCAGGCCCACCATGCCTTTGTCCTGCAGCTTGTTACGCACCTTGTCGCCAATCGGGCCGTCGAGCAAGGTGTCGGCTTCTTTCACGTTGGCAATCAGGAACGGGGTGTCCCACAACGCCATTTCCTTGCTGATGCCAACCAATGTGGCGGTGGAGCCGACCATCATTTCCTGCGCGCCACCAATCAGCGCCTGCTGCATCTGGTTGTCCGGGCCGAGGGCGGCAGCGCCAATGGCGCGCACCTTCATCTTGCCGCCCGAGAGTCTGGCCACCTCGTCGACAAACACCTTGGCGGCACGGCCCTGGTTGCTTTGTTCGTTGAGGCCGTAACCAAAGCGGATCATGCGCGGCTTGATGTCTTGCGCCAGCGCGGCAAACGAGGCGCCGAGCACTGCCACACTGGCGGCGGCGATGAGGGTTCTGCGAAGCAATGTCATGAGAATCTCCTGTTGTTGAAATAAAACGCGTGGAAAAATTTGAAAAGAGGCGTCAGCGCATCCAGGCCACCGGCGCAATCACGATCTGCGGGAACAGCACAAACAGAAACAGAATCACGGTATAGGTGATCAGGAACGGGTTCACCCCCTTGATCACCTGGTGCAGCGGCATGCGCCCGACACCCGCCACCACATTGAGCACCGTTCCCACCGGCGGTGTGATCAGGCCAATGGCGCCATTGAGCACAAACATCAGACCGAAATACACCGGGTCAATGCCCGCCTTGACGGCAATCGGCAACATCACCGGGGCGAAGATCAGGATGGTGGGCGTCAGGTCGAGCGCGGTGCCAATCACCACCAGCACAAGCATCATCACCAACATCAGCAAGCGCGGGCTCTCGACCAGCGGCCCCAGCCAGCCGGTCAGCACGCTGGGCAAGTCTGCCAGTGTGATCATGTAACTGGCCACCTGCGCACCGGCACACAGAAACATCACGATTGCGGTGGTTTTGGCGGCCCGCACCAGCACACCATGCACCTGCGCCAGTTTCATCTCGCGGTGCACAAACAGCGACACCACCAGCGCATAAAACGCCGCCACCACCGCGGCCTCGGTCGGGGTGAAGACGCCGGTTTTCATGCCCCCAATGATGATGAGCGGCATCAACAGTGCCCAAAAGGCTTTGAACGTGGCCTTGATCCGCTGCGCCATCGGCAGCGCTGTGCCTTGGGGCAGATCCAGATCACGCAACACCCACTTCCAGGCCAGGATCAAACCCACCCCCATGATCAAGCCCGGCACGATGCCCGAGAGGAACAGCGACGAGATCGAGGTGTTGGTGGTCACGCCGTAGATGATGAACGGCATGCTGGGCGGAATGATCGGCGCGATGATGCCGCCAGAGGCAATCAGCCCGGCCGAGGTGGCCAGCGGGTAACCCTGCTGGCGCATCATCGGTAACAGAATCGTCGCCAGTGCAGCGGTGTCGGCCAACGCCGAGCCGCTCATGCTGGCCATCAGCACCGCGGCACCAATCGCAACAAACCCGAGGCCACCGCGAATGTGGCCGACCCAGGCCTGCGCCATCGCAATGATGCGCTGGCTGATGCCACCCGCGTTCATCAATTCACCGGCCAGGATAAAAAACGGCACCGCCAACAGCGGAAAGCTGTCCACCCCACCCACCAGGTTTTGCGCCAGCAACTGGGTGTCCCAGAAATCCAGCACCCAGGCCATGCCAGCGCCGGTGAGCACCAGGGCCATCGCCATATTCATGCCGATGCCCATCAGGGCCAGCATGCCAAACACAAACACCAGAAACGCCTGACCTTCGCTGCTCATGGTCTTACTCCACGTCCGCACCGTGACCGAGGTCCAGCGGCTTTGATTTGATCAACTCAACCAGCACCATCACACCGATGGCCGTGGCACACAAAAACGCCGGCAAAGGCAGCAAGGCCGTGGGATAACGCAACACCACCGAGGTGCTGTCCAGCCCCACCACCACCTGCTGCCAAGCGCCCCAACCAATCAGCACACAAGCCAGCAACACCAGCAAACGGATCAGCACCGTGACAACCGCCATCACCCGTGGCCGCGTGCGCAAGCCCGCCACCAGACTGGTGAACGCCATGTGTTCACCGGCCGGGTAAGCCGCAGTGGCGCCAATGAACACCATCCAGACAAACAGCAGCCGTGACAGCTCTTCGCTGGCCGCCACACCGCTGCCAAAACCGTAGCGCAGCACCACGTTGACAAACACCGACACAGCCATCACGGCCAGGCAGATCGCCATCAGGTTGTTGCACAGACGCCGAAACAGGCTTTCCGGCGGGGTGTCAGAGGTCTCGTGGCTCATGTCAACTCCTTGTGGGCCATCCAAGCCGCGACTTCTGCCTGCAGCTGGGACAGTGGTTTGACCGCGTCCAGCGTCAACACGCCGGGTTCACCCGTGGGGTCTTCCAAGGTGGCAAATTGGCTGTCGACCAGCGTGGTTGAGAAAAAATGGTCATCGCGCGAACCCACCCGCGCCTGAGCATCTTCGCGGCTGATCTGCAAAAAGGCAAAACGTAAGCCCGGTGAGGCCTGGCGCAGCCGGTCGCGGTAGGCTTGTTTGAGCGCCGAACAGGTCAGCACAATGCCACCGGGCTGCTGACGCAGCTGCTCGCCCAAGCGGTCCAGCCAGCCCGCACGGTCAGCGTCGGTCAGAGCCACGCCCTGGCTCATCTTCTGACGGCTCTCCAGGCTGTGAAAGTCATCCCCCTCCACCAGCGGCAACTGCAGCACCTGCGCCACACCACTGCCCAGGCTGGACTTGCCACACCCGGCCACACCCATAATCACAATTGAAATGTTCATCATCGTTGTTTGGATAGCGCTATCCCAAGAATTCAAATAAAAAGGTGGCGTCACTGCCCGCTTGCCTCACCGTGCCTCTTGACAACAAGGGGCGGGGGGGCCATCTGGCTTGACTCCGACCTTCGGATAGCGCTATCCTAGTCCCACGCACTTTGTTTGCACCCTAGTACTTACCCTATGTCCTCCACAAGAAAAACCAGCCCCCGATCTCGCGCCACCGGTCGTATCACGCTGGCCGATGTGGCGCAACTGGCGCAGGTCAGCCCGATCACGGTGTCACGCGCGCTGCGCGGAGAGCGTGCGGTGGACGCGCTGCTGGTAGCACGGGTGCAGGCGGCGGTCAAGGAGCTGGGCTATGTGCCCGACCCGGCCGCGCGCGCCCTGGCCTCCCGCCACAGCGCCCAGGTGGTGGTGCTGGTGCCGCTGCTGAGCAACGCCTTGTTTGTCGATGTGCTGGAGGCGGTACAGCGCAGTCTGCGCCCGGCTGGTTACCAGATGCTGATGGGGGTGACGCATTACGACGCCAACGAAGAGGAACACCTGCTGCGCGAGCTGCTTCAGCACCGCCCGGCAGGCCTGCTGGTCACCGGGTTTGAGCGCAACGAAGCCACCCGCCAGATGATGGCAACCAGTGGGGTGCCCTGTGTGCACCTGATGGAGGTGTCTAACACTGAAGGCGTTTACAGCGTGGGGTTTTCACAAACCGATGCGGGCGCCGAGATGACCCGGCACCTGCTGGCGCGCGGCAAACGCCGCATCGCTTTTGCGGGCGCCCAGCTCGACCCGCGCACGCGCCAGCGGCTGGCGGGCTGGCGCACCGAGCTGCAGCAGGCCCAGCTGTATGACCCGCAACTGGAGTGGCTCAACCCCGCGCCCTCTTCCATGGCCCTGGGTGGGGAGATGTTGACCCAGATCCTACAGGCGCAGCCCGAGGTGGATGCCATCTTTTTCTGCAACGACGACTTGGCCCAGGGCGCCCTGCTGGCGGCCCTGCGCCTGGGTCTGGCTGTGCCAGAACGGTTGGCGATGGCCGGGTTCAACGACCTGACCGGCAGCGATCAGATGTTGCCAGCGCTCACCACCGTGCACACGCCACGCAGCGAAATCGGCACAGCGGCGGCCAATATGCTGGTGGCACTGATCAACCGCGAACCGGTGGCCGCGCCTGGTGTCGATCTGGGTTACCGGCTGGTGGTGCGCGCCAGCACTTGACCGGTGGATATATAGAAAATCGGCCTATAGCCCTTATAGATCAAGGGCCAGCAGCTATCAAAGACGTAACACTCAGGCCGAGCGTTTGAACAGCGCCAACAGCGACCCGGCCAGCACAAACAGGCTGCCAAAGGTGCGGTTCATGGCGCGGATGTGGGCCGGTTTCTTGAGCGCGCCCAGCACCCGTGAGGCCAGCGCGGTGTAACCCGCCATCACCACCATGTCGGTGAAGGCCAGGGTGGCGCCAATGATGAGGTACTGCGGCAGCAAGAGCTCAGCGGTGCTGATGAACTGAGGCACCACCGCCAGCAGAAACACCGTACCCTTGGGGTTGACCACATTGATCATCCAGGCCTTGAGGATCAACTTGCGCTGGCTTACCACCTCGTCGCTGTCGGACGCCGCCACCATGGGCCGTGCCGGTGCCCGCCACTGCTGGATACCCAGCCACACCAGGTAAGCCACACCGAGCCACTTGACCACCACAAACGCGGTGTGTGAGGTGGCCATCAGCGCACCCAGCCCCACGCCCACAATCAGCAGTTGCGTCCAGATGCCCAGCACCAGGCCAAATATCGTGACGTAGCCATATTTGAAGCCGTGGTTGAGCCCCGCGCTCATGGACGCAATGGCGCCCGGGCCGGGGGAGATGCTGATGGCCCAGGAGGCCGCGAAGAAGGTAAGCCAGGTTGAGAGTTCCATGGGGCAAGTCTAGCGGTTATGGCTTAGTTGGGTTTGGCTTGGGTTCGTCTTGGCATGGTTTGGACGGTCTCTGGTGCGCGCTCTGATGACACTGGGGCGAATGGCTCCGCGGCTGTCCTCTGCCCTGCGGGCTCCCCCTTGATGCCGCTGCGCCATCCACCCCAATGTCATCAGGAACCAGTGGCGTCGGAAACCCTGCTTGACCCAATCGCCGGATCGCAGCCACCCTAGGCCGTCACAAGTCATCAGTCCAGGAAGTCAAACGGTGAGTTCCCATGCAAGGCCACCACGCTGATTGACTCAGGACGGCGTGGCATTCTGCGCAGCGGCATAAAGGAGGAGCCCGCAGGGCGGGGGACAGCCGCGGAGCTGAGTGCCGCGTCGTCCTGAGTCTTGTGACCAGCGCACAAAAAAGCCCCAACCAGGCAGTGCCTGATTGGGGCGCCAAAATCAAAACTCAACGTGTGAAAAATCAGCTCTGCGCGTTTTGCAACGCGGCAATACGCTCTTCCAGCGGCGGGTGGGTCGAGAACAGCTGCCCGATGCCACCGGCAATACCAAAAGCCGCCACACTCTTGGGCAACTCACCCGGCTGCAAACTGCCAAGGCGCGCCAGCGCGTTGATCATCGGTTGTTTGCGGCCCAGCAACTGGGCAGAACCCGCGTCGGCACGGAACTCGCGGTGACGGCTGAACCAAGCCACTACGATGGCAGCAGCAAAACCCAGCACGATGTCGAGCACGATGGTGGTCACGTAATAACCAATGCCGGGGCCGGTGTTTTCCTGGTCACCCTTGCGCAGGAAGCTGTCCACCAGCGAACCCACCACCCGGCTCAGGAACACCACAAAGGTGTTCATCACGCCCTGGATCAGGGTCATGGTGACCATGTCGCCGTTGGCCACGTGGGCAATTTCATGGCCGATCACGGCCTCGATTTCGTCGTGTGTCATGCCCTGCAGCAAGCCTGTGCTGACCGCCACCAGGGCCGAATTCTTGAACGCACCGGTGGCAAAAGCGTTGGGTGCACCCTCAAAAATACCGACCTCGGGCATGCCGATACCGGCTTTCTCAGACAGCTTGCGCACGGTGTCCACAATCCAGGCCTCGTCGGCATTGGACGGCTGGTTGATCACCCGCACGCCCGAAGTCCACTTGGCCATGGGTTTGCTGATCAGCAACGAAATGATCGCACCGCCAAAACCCATCACCAGCGCAAAACCCAGCAAAGCACCCAGGTTCAGGCCGTTGCTGGTCAGGAAGCGGTTGACGCCCAGCAGGCTGGCCACAATGCCCAGCACCGCCACCACAAGGACGTTGGTGAGAACAAACAAAAGAATGCGTTTCATGGTTTCCTCTTGATAAAACAGTGTGCTTTGCGGCGGATCTGCCGCGTGATGGCGCAAATGGTAAGGGTGAAGTGAACGGATTCAAGCCAGTCGATGGCCAAATCCACATGCGGTTTAGCTATTTGTTGACCACGCCCGCTGCGCTGCGCGGCGCCCGGAACACCGAGGCATCCTCATAAAAACCAGGCACCTCATTGCCCGGCCACCAGCCCGGCACACCCAGCACCGGCAGATGGGCAAAAGGTTTCTCAGCCAGCCTGTCTGCGCTCAGATCGGTTGCCAGCCAGGCGTCCAGAGTTGCTATGTCGTCCGTAGCAGGACACACCCGGTAGACATGGGCTGTCGTCGGTTTTCTTGGGACGACCAGTTTTTCCATCAGGGCGTGACCAAACAGCCACAGGCCGGACTGGCGCCACAGCGGGCGCAGTGTGCCAAACACCTCAGACCAGTCTTTGACCACCAGCGCGTCCCACAAGGCATCGGGCGCACGCAGCAGCGCCACGTTTTCGTCAAACAGCGTGAGGGCATCCCGCGCGGGGCCACGCACCGGTGCGATGCCCAGGCGCTCGATCTGCGCCGCCTGCAACTGGTTCAGGCGGGTTTTGGTACGGGGCAGGTGCAGCCACATCAATCCGTTGAAAAAGTCGTGCAAGCCCTCGCGGGTCGGGCATTGTCCGCTCTCAAAAATATACTGCTCGTAGGCTTTGCCAGCGGGCAGGCTGGCCTGTGGCACAAACCCCACTGGGGGCCTATCTGGCGCTGGCCAGAGCTGTTGTGCGGCGGTGTTGAGCGCCTCGGGCTGGGCCACACCGGCGCACACCTGCTGCGCGATGGCCTCACCCCGTTGCCGCCAGGGGGCCAGCCAGGGTGCGGCCCAGTCGATGTCGGCGATCAAGCCGCTGACGGTGCCGGGATGTACTGCACCGTTCTGGGTTTTTCGGGTGGGGCCAGCACAAACTGCTGGGGAAACTTTTTGAGCAGTTTGGTGGCCGTCATGTTCTTGCCACGCAAGCGGGCGTCCAGCAGCGCCTTGGCCACCGCCGCCAGCGGCTGAGCCTGCCCGGTTTGCAAGGCAGGTACGGCCGCCAGAATGGCTGCCAGGTCCAGCAAGGGCATGGCATGGGCCGCGCCTTCAGCAGGTTGGGGCGCTGGTTTCTCGGGTGCAGGTGGTGGCACGGGCACCGGGCTGGTGGCTGGCTGCTCCTGCTGCGCTTTGGTGCGTGTGCTGGTTTTGGCCGCCACTTTTTTGGCGGGGGTTTTGGCCGCCGCCGGTTTGGGGCTGGCCGCCGGGCTGCTGGTTTTGGCGGCTGTTTTGCGCGCGGTCTTGCGGGCAGGCGCAGAAGGTGCGGTGCCCTGCTCCGGCCCAACCAGGATCACCCGGTCATAGGCGGGCAAAGCCTCACGCCCCATCTTGCTGCGCTCAGAGACACAGACCACACGGATGCCGCGCTCACGCAGGCGCACCACCAGCGGCGTGAAGTCGGCATCCCCCGAGCCGATCACGATCAGGCCGGGCGTGGGGCTCTGGCAGGCCAGCTCCATCGCGTCCACGGCCAAGGCCATGTCGGTGGTGTTTTTGGTCAAGGCCAAATTGACAAACGGGCGTACCGCCCAGGCACACAAGGTGTCAGCCAACGACTTCAGGTTTTCCGCGCTGCCGTAGGCGCGGCGCACCGGCAAGGGGCCTTCTGTTTCCTGCAGCACACGAAAGGCCTCGTCCACCCAGGCGCCCGAGTTGAGGTTGTCGGCGTCGATCAGGAACACATTCATGGCAACTCCTTGTGCTGGGGAAATTCTGGCGCGTGCGCTGTGGCTCAGGCCACCAGCCGCCAGGCCAGCGCCTCACCACTGGCCAAGGGTTTGAGTTCGGCCTGGCCAAAGGCAAAACTCGTCGGCGGTGTCCAGCTTTCGCGTTGCAGCGTAATGCTGCCGCTGTTACGCGGCAGGCCGTAGAAGTCGGCGCCAAAAAAGCTGGCAAAGCCTTCAAGTTTGTCGAGCGCCCCCACCGAATCAAATGCCTGCGCATACAGCTCCATCGCCGCGTGGGCGGTGTAACAACCGGCGCAGCCGCTGGCGTGTTCTTTGAGGTGCACCGCGTGCGGCGCGCTGTCGGTACCCAGGAAAAATTTCGGGTTGCCGCTGGTCGCCGCGGCCAACAGGGCTTGGCGATGGGTTTCACGCTTCAGCACCGGCAGGCAGTAGTAGTGTGGCCGGATGCCGCCGGTGAAGATGGCATTGCGGTTGTAGAGCAGGTGGTGTGCGGTGAGGGTGGAGCCCAGGAAGTGGTCGCTCTCTTGCACATACTGCGCGGCTTCACGCGTGGTGATGTGCTCAAAAACGATCTTCAGTTCGGGGAAATCGCGGCGCAGCGGGATCAGTTGCTGGTCGATGAACACCGCCTCGCGGTCAAACAGGTCGATCTCGGACGAGGTGACTTCGCCATGCACTAGCAGCAGCAGGCCAGCGCGTTGCATGGCCTCCAAGGTTTTGTAGATCTTCTTGAGGTCGGTCACACCGGCATCGCTGTTGGTGGTGGCACCGGCTGGGTAGAGTTTGGCGGCGACCACACCAGCGTCTTTGGCACGCTGGATCTCGTCGGCGGGCAGCTTGTCGGTGAGGTAGAGCGTCATCAACGGCTCAAAGGCCACACCCGGCGGCACGGCGGCCTGGATACGCGCTTTGTAGGCCAACGCGGCTTCAGTGGTGGTCACTGGTGGGCGCAGGTTGGGCATGATGATGGCACGGCCAAACTGGGCGGCCGTGTGGGGCACCACGGTGGCCAGCGCGTCACCATCACGCACATGCAGGTGCCAGTCGTCGGGGCGGGTCAGGGTGAGGGTCTGGATGGGTGAGGATGTCATGGTGGGTATTGTCATCAAAGCTTGGGGGAGTCTGGCGGTGTCACACGCTGCAGCGCCAGTCGGATGCGGGCCAGGGTGTCGTTGACCGGGGCGTGGGTCGACACCTCCAGTCCGAGGCTGCGGGCAATGGCGTTGATGCGGGCCGCGTTGAGCGGGATGCCACCGGCATCAATCGCCGCGATCAGCGCCTGGGCCCGCTGCACATCGGTCAGGACCGGTGGGCTGCCCAGGCACGCGGCCTTGATCCGGCCCCAGAGCTTGGGCGCAGGCATTTACACCCCGACCAGGGCGCGATAAGCCTCGCGCGTGGACGATGCGACCGAGCGCAGCACCTGCGGGTACGGGCTTTTGTGCTGCGACAACAGGCGGGCGGATGCCACCATGCGCGAACGGCAAAACCAGTGGCAGGTGTGTTGCATCAGGAACAGCTCGGCTATCAAGGTGAAGGCCTTGTCTTTCTGGCTCAGGCCAGGCTGCGGGCTGGCCGCCTGGGTGATGGCGTGGGCGTGCAGGCTCAGCGCCTTGCGGGCGTCAAAGGTGTAGCCCGGCAGCCATTTGGTGATGTAAGGCAGAGCAAACGGCAGCTTGCTGATGCGCGCCTGGGGTTCGGGCACTTTGGAGAAGGACAGCACAAAAGCGTTGAACTGATTGCACAGCTCGGTCTCGGCGGGCTCGAGCATGCTCCAGATAGCGGCTCGGCGCTGTGCATCGGGTTCACCCAGGGCGCGCAAATAGCCCTGCAGCAGGCTCTCCATCAGCTTCTCGATCTGGAATTTGGCCAGGTAGGCGCCAAGCAGGGCAATACGCACCTGCTGGTCACGCTGGGTGAACGAATTCAGGCCAAAACCAATGATGAAGACCGAAATAAAAATATCCATAAAAAAGTACGCTGCCCCTCGTTCTGTATGCGCTTGTTGCTATTTAATCAATAGTTTGCAAAGACCCTACCCAGCCAAGGGTGCCCATGCCAAAATAAACCATGCCCGAACCCATCACCCGTGCCCAAGACACCGTCTCGCTGGACAGCTCGCCCACCATGGCGATGACCACGCTGTACGGCGCGGCGGTTGGCCCGATTGGCAAGGATTATTACCTTCCCATCTTCAGCCGCTTTGAAGCCGCCGGTCAAGCCACCTTGTCGTGGAACCTGTCGGCCTGCCTGTACACCATCAACTGGATGATTTTCCGGCGCTTGTGGGGCCCGGCGCTGGTGTTTGCAGGGGCTCTGCTGGGCAGCGCGGTGCTGCTGGTGGCGCTGGGTCTGTTGGTGTTGGATTGGCCCCACGAGCTGCTCTACCAGCTGTTGCTGGCTTGCTTGGGCTTTAGCATGCTGGCCAGCGGCCTGTGGGGCAACGCCCTGCTCTACAACCACTGCCGCCAGGCCATGATGACGGCAGTGGCCGACAACAAGACCCTGGTGCAGGCCTGCGCCCAGCTCAGCCAGCAGGCCAGCACGCGCCAGCGTTTTATTCGGCTGCTGCTGGCCAACGCCTTGTTGCTGACACTGGCGGGGCTGGCTTACCTGCGCTGGGTGGGGTGGGACGGCACCGACACCCCGGTGCCAGACAGCACCCCCGCGCCTGCGCTGGCGGCCAGTGCCATTGAACCCGCTGCGCCTGCGGCCAGCCAAGCGGCATCGGTCGCGCTGGCGCCTGCGTCAGCGACCTCGACACCGCTGGAGGTGCCTGCTCTGTTGGCGGCGCCAGTTGCCTCGGCGGCCAGTGCCACACCAGCGTCTGCGGCGGTGTCTGCCGCTGCTTCTGCCCCCCCGGCAATGCCCGCATCGGCCCCGGTTTCGGTGCCCGCCGTGTTGCCGGCCACATTCACCCAGCCACCAGCCTCAGCTGCGCTGGTGGCATCCGCCTTGCCCCAAGCTGCGGCTTCGGCCTTGGAGCGCACAGCCAGCGCGCCACGGGGTCGCAGCGCTGCGCCAGCCTCGGTACACAGCTCGGCTGCGGCACCCTCTGCGTCCAAACCGGCAGCCCGAGCGGCTTCCAAACCCGCAGCTCGCGCCTCCAAACCGGTGGCCAAAGTAGCCAGCGCCAAAGCCCCCAAAACCACGGCGGCCAAGGCCAGTCAGGTCACCAAGGCAGCGCCGCCCACCAAAGGCCTCTACATCAACGCTGGCCTGTTTGCCAACCCGGACAACGCGCGCAATGCACTAGCCAAATTGCAGGCCGCAGGCTTGCCCGCCACGGCACAGGAGATCGACACCAGCCAAGGGCCACGCACGCGGATTCGGGTCGGGCCTTATGTCAAAACGCCCCAGGCTGAGGCCAGCATCCAGAAAATCAAAGCCCTTGGTCTGGACGCGGCGCTTGTCAAACCCTGAGCTTGTGATTACATTGGCGCCCTCCCCCTTTGCCACAGGAAACGCCATGGCCTCTGTCTCATCTATTTCCCTCTCGGGCATGAACGCCGCCCAGACCCAGCTCAATGTGGCGGCGCACAACGTGGCCAACCTCAACACCGACGGGTTCACGCGGCAAGAGGTAACGCTGACCGAACAATCCGAAGGCGGTGTGTCGGCCAGTGTGGGTAAAGCGTCCCAAACCGGTGCAGCGTTGGAGGAAGACGTGGTCTCGCAATTGCAGGCCACACACGCCTACCTGGCGAATCTGGCGGTGTTCAAGACCAGCAACAAAATGGCAGGCGCCCTGCTCGACCTCGACGCCTGAGCCAGCGCACCATCAACTGGCGGACAGCTCAGTCCTCGGCGGTGTGGCAAGCCACACATAACTTGTTACCATCCGGATCTCGAAAGTAAGCCCCGTAGTAGTTGGCGTGGTACTGCGGGCGCAGACCCGGCGCCCCCTCTGAACTGCCACCATGCTGCAGCGCGACCGCGTAGGCCGCATCCACCATGGCCCGGCAGCTGGCCAGAAACGCCACCATCTGCCCGTTGCCCGGCGCATGGGGCTGCTGGTCAAACGGCTTGCCCAGTAAAAACAGCGGCCTCGGGTCGGGCTGCGACTGCCAACCGGCCCAAGGCCGATCAGCCTCAACAAACCGCACCTGCACCCCCAACGCCTCCATCAGCGGCTGGTAAAAGGCCAAAGCGCGCTCGAAGTTGTTGGTGCCAACAAAGATGTGAGAGAACATGGTGGAGCACTCCGGGTGGAAGGTGTTGGGCGCTGGTCCAGCCCGATCAGCTCAGTCGCGGTGCGGCCTGAGAACGGGTGTTGTCATCCCCGAGCCGGAACACCGAAATGGCGTGCACGAGTTGCTGCGCCTGCTCTTTAAGGGATTCGACCGAGGCGGCGCTTTCCTCCACCAGGGCGGCGTTTTGCTGGGTGGCTTCGTCCATCTGGGCCACGGCTTGGCCCACCTGTTGCACACCCAGGCTTTGCTCGCTGCTGGCCGATGAAATCTCGCCAATCAGGTCGCTGACGCGGCGGATCGCGTCCACCAACTCGGCCATGGTTGCGCCGGTTTTGTTGACCACGGTGGCGCCTTCGGCCACGTTGTGGGTGCTGGTGTCGATCAGGCCCTTGATCTCTTTGGCGGCCTCGGCACTGCGATGTGCCAGTGAACGCACTTCAGAGGCCACTACCGCAAAACCACGGCCCTGTTCACCCGCGCGGGCGGCTTCCACCGCCGCGTTCAAAGCCAAGATGTTGGTCTGAAACGCAATGCTGTCGATCACACCAATGATGTTGGCGATTTTGTCGCTGCTGTCATTGATGCCTTTCATGGTCTGGATCACCTGGGCCACCATGTCACCGGCTTGACTCGCCACAGCCGAGGCCTGGCCTGCGAGCTGGTGCGCGGTCTGCGCGCTGTCGGCGTTTTGTGAGGCGCTGGAGCCCAACTCTTCCATCGAAGATGAGGTCTCCTCCAATGCTGCCGCCTGGCGCTCTGTGCGCGCCGACAGGTCGTTGGTGCCTGAGGAAATTTCGTGGGTAGCTTGTGACACCGTCTGGGCCGAGTGGCGCACCGACTTGAAGGTGTCTGCCAGGCCCAGGCGCATTTTTTCAAGCTGGGCCATCAGGCTGCTCTGATCCGCAGCGCTGACATTCACCCGGGTAGCGAGATCACCACCCGACACCCGGGCCACCGCGTCCACCGCATCGGCCGGGTCACCGCCGAGCTGCTTTTGCACCGAGCGGATCACCGCAACACCAAAACCGATGCCCATCACAATCGCCAACGCCATGATGCCCATGATGATGTTGGCGCTGCGGTCCACCGCTGCGGCAACACGTTCGGTGGCGTCTTTGGAATAACTTTCCTGCTTTTTACCGGCCTCGATCAGCAGGTTGCGCACCTCCACATGCAGCGGGTCGGTGGCGACTTTGAGCTCTTCCATGGCGCCATCTGCATCGCCCGCGTCAGCGGCTGCGTAGAGTTTTTGCACCGAGCCTTTGTACTGCGCCCACTTGTCGGCCAGCTTGTCACCCAACGCATGCAACTCGTCGGTGGGGGCCTCCTTGCGCAGGAACTCGATGGCACCCAGCACGTCTTTTTCGGAGCTGCCATTGAGCCCGGTGGTTTCCTCACGCGACTTCGGGTCGGTCTTCAGGATGTAGGGATACATGCGCCGAAAGTGCACCGCCGCCTGCCGGCCAGCATCCACCACCTTGCGCAGCGGCACCACGGTTTCGGTGTACATCAGGCGCTGCTCGTCGCTGAGCTGCTTCATCTGCCAGATGCCAATTGCACTCGCCAGCACCAGGGCCAGCAGAAAAAAGGACACCAGGCCGTAGAGTTTTTGCGACAGGCGCAAGTGGTGGAAAAAATGCATTGGGACACGCTCCTGAAAAAGTAAAAAACACCTGGCGACCTGATGGCGTCTCTGGATGATTTTGGGTGCGGCAAACAGATGCAACACGGCCCTCGCCACACCGCAGCTCACCCGACAAGCGTCCGTAGTGGTGTACTGCCATCTGTGAGAAATACTACCATATCAGTAGCGTCAAGACCAATTGATACAAGGGCCAGAAACCCAAAAGGCTTGCACTCACTTGACTCGTCTTGCTTGGGGGCAAGGCCGCAGGGCTGCGTATTGTTGTCTGACGGTGCAGGCCGCCTTGACAGTTGTTGTGCTGCACATCCACCTTGATCCACATCAAAAAGTTACCGATTTTCAAGCTGCATCGCTAGAATTTCTTGCCCCCACAAACACAAGTCGCTCGAGCGACACCGACTGGCACTTGCCACGCTGCGCACCCGTCGGCCTCCCCCTCGTTGGTTTTTTTGCCGTTGTTATTCCTCTGAAGATCTGGAGAGTCAAGCCTGCCCGTTTGTTCAACCTGTCCCACCAAGGAGCGTCATCATGGCCAAGAAGGCACTGTGTATCGGCATCAACAACTACCCCGGCACCCACATGGACCTGCAGGGCTGTGTCAACGACGCCAACGACTGGGCGGACACCTTGGGCGCACGCGGCTTTGGGGTCAGCAAACTGCTCGACGACCAGGCCACCAAGGCCGCGATGGTGGCGGCTTTGAGCAGCCTGATCAGCAAGGCCAGCAAAAACGACAGCCTAGTGATCACCTTCTCGGGCCATGGCACCTACCAGCCCGACACCGATGGTGACGAGGCCGACGGGCTCGATGAAGCCCTGTGCCCGTATGACCTGCAGACCAAGGGCGCGGCCTTGACCGACGACGAAATCAAAACCCTGTTTGCCGCGCGCAAGCCCGGTGTTCGCCTGGTCTTGATTGCCGACAGCTGCCACTCCGGTACCGTGACCCGTGCCGCCAAGGCGGAGCCCGGTGCCGACACCCGGCCACGCTTCATGCCGATGGGCAACTGGTTGCCGGCCAAAGATTTGCCCAAAAACCGCGCGGGCAAACTGGCAGCCACTGTGCTGGCACCGGCGGGCGCCTCCCCGCTGCTGGGGGCTTATTCACGGCTGCTGGGTGACTTGCTTTTGTCGGGCTGCAAAGAAGGCCCCAACAACTTCAGTTATGACGCGCACATCCAGGGCCGCTACAACGGGGCCTTCACCTACTACGCGCTCAAAGCCCTCAAAACGCTCAAACCAGAAGCCAGCTACGCCGACTGGCACAAAGCCATCCTCAAATACCTGCCCTCGGCCAGTTACCCGCAGTCGCCCCAAATTGTGGGCAGTGACACAGCCCGGAAAAGCAAGGTTTTTGCGTAAGTTCCCGCGCCGGTGTCGCGCGTGCGGCTCCGGTTGTGTTCCATCTGGCAGGAGCATCCCATGGCAGAGCAGCTGTACAAGATCCGCGGCACCCTAAGTGACACCCGCGCGCCACGTTTCGGGGGGATGGCACCCAGCCACCGGCTGATCCCCGGTGCCGCACGTGACGGTGCCGGTGACCAGATCGAGGTGGCGGGCAACACCGTGGTGCGGGTGGAGCTGGACAACGGATTTGTCCTCTGGAGCCGGGTGGATGACCTGACGCACGAGTATGGCGCCTTGCCCAGCCGCGACGCGGGTGCCGCCTGGGAGTTCTCGCGCCTGACACCACGCACCAGCAGCGGGGGTGAACGTGGACTGCTCGGCCTGGCCATCCGCGTGCTGGATTTTTTTGGCCTGGACCTGGCGGAAAAATCCGCCCGCAAACTGGGTCAACACTTTGAACAAAAGCTGCTGGGTGACCACCCGCCCGGCCTGTACCAGCTGGACCTCAGCGGCGATCTGACACTGCGCAGCCTGCCCAACACCAGCCCCATCCCGTCCAACCAGGGCCCGCTGCTGGTGTTTTTACATGGCACGGCCTCCAGCACAGCGGGCAGTTTTGGCAAGCTGTGGGAACCGGGCGCGAGCGAAGCGGCGCGTCTGCGCCAATCCTTGGCACCGGTGTATGGTGAGCGGGTGTTGGCGCTGGAACACCGCAGCCTGACCGAGAGCCCGATCCAGAACGCGTTGGCCCTGGTCAAACGCCTGCCCAGCGGCGCCGAGCTGCACCTGGTGAGCCATTCACGCGGTGGCCTGGTGGGTGAGCTGCTGGCCCTCTCAGGCTGCCCCAAGCTGGAGCAACTGCTGACCCCGGACAAGGTGCAACAGCTGTTTGCTGCCGACCGCAGCATCGCCCCACAACTGGGGCTCTCGCCGCTGTCTGACACCGAGGCCCAGGCGCGTGATGCCGACTACAACGCCGACCGCCAGCACCTGCTGGAGCTGGTGGCGCTGCTGGCCCAGAAACAGTTACGCGTCACCCGTTTTGCCCGTGTGGCCTGCCCGGCACGTGGCACCACCCTGGCCTCGGGTCGGTTGGACCGTTGGCTCTCGGTGCTGGACTACCTGGTGAACGCGGCCACCGGCAACGGCCTGTTTGGTGACAGCCTGGATTTCCTGCTGGCGGTGGTGAAAGAGCGCACCGACCCACGCACCCTGCCCGGCATCGAGGCCATGGTGCCCGGCTCGGCGCTGACCCGGCTGCTCAACGGTGTGCCCGAGTTGGTGACCAGTGCCGACCTGAGTGTGATCGCCGGTGACATCGAGCCCGGTGACGGCCTGTGGAACACCCTCAAGGTGCTGGCCAGCGACTGGTTTTACAAAAACGAGCACGACCTGGTGGTGGACACGGCGTCCATGGGGGGTGGTCTGACGCGCCAAGCGCCCGGTGCGCGTTTCCGCCAGGACAGCGGCCCCAAGGTCAACCACTTCCGTTATTTCAGCAACGAGGCCAGCATCCGCTGGCTGGGCGCAGCGCTGGGCCGCAGCGACGCCGACAGTGGTGGGTTTCTGCCACTCACCACCCCTCCACCCGCTGCCCCGCGCTGCCAGGCCGCCGCAACACGCAGCCGCAGCAGCCCCAACAAACCGCGCCCGATGGTGGTGCTGCTGCCCGGCACCATGGGCAGTCAGCTGCGGGTGCAAGACGACACCGTGTGGCTGGACTACTGGACGCTGCTCAAAGGCGGCCTGAAACGCCTGGCCATGGACCGGCCTGGCATCAGCCCGGTGGGGCTGGTCGACGACTTTTATGGCCCGCTGGTCGAGTTTCTGGCACGCAGCCACCAGGTGGAGCTGTTCCCCTACGACTGGCGCCACTCGGTGCGTCAGGCCGCCGCCCGCCTGGCCAGCACGCTGGAGCCGCTGCTGGCCCAGGCCGAGCGCAGTGGCCAGCCGCTGCGCCTGGTGGCCCATTCGATGGGGGGCCTGGTGGTGCGCGCCATGATCGCCGACGGCGGCCTGGGCAGCGCAGTGTGGCAGCGCATCACCCGCCTGCCCGGCGCACGGTTTCTGATGCTCGGCACCCCCAACCTGGGCTCGTACGAGGCGGTGCGCTGGCTGACCGGCTTCAACCCGACCCAGACCAAACTCACGCTGCTCGACATCACCCAGAACACTGACCAGATCATTGGCCTGGTGTCGCGTTACCCGGGCCTGCTGGAGCTGCTGCCCTTTGCCCCGAACGACCCCGACTTTGCCGACACCAGCCGCTGGGACAAGCTGCGCCAGGCCATTCGCGCCAGCTGGGCCACCGCACCCACCGCCGCGCTGCAGGAAGCCGCCACCACCTGGCAGTTGCTGCGCAGTGCACCGCCCGACCCGCAACATATGGTGTACGTGGCGGGCTGCCAGCCCAGCACGGTGATCGACTACCAGCTCAGCGCTGGCCCCTCCTGGTGGCGGCCTGAGCAGAAGCGCCTGCAGTTCATCGCCACCCACGAGGGCGATGGCACGGTGAGCTGGCAGTCGGGCTGCCTGCCCGGTGTGCCCACCTGGTACGCCGAAGACACCGCACACGATGCCTTGTGTGCCCAGCCCCGGGCCTTCCCCGGTTACCTGGACCTGCTGGTCAACGGCCAGACCCGGCTGCTGCCCAGCACACCCCCAGCGCGCTGGCGTGGCGCAGCGGGTGAGGAGCGTTTTGTGCTGCCCGACACACCGCCGGTGGACGGTATCCCCGCGCCGGGTGACATCAGCGGCCTGGGCTGGTCTGGCCAGGCACTGGCGCCCCAAGCCGCTTCGGAGGCGGCGCTGCCTCCCATCGAGGTCGCCATCCGCCACGGCAACCTGGCCTACGCGCGCCACCCGGTGCTGGTGGGCCACTACCAGGGTGACACCGTGGTCAGCGCCGAGGCGGTGCTGGACCGCCAGCTGGGCGGTGCGCTGACGCGGCGGCTCGATCTGGGCATTTACCC
>NZ_JAHFZF010000010.1 GCF_018619435.1 Rhodoferax sp. U11-2br
GGCCCCTCAACCCCTCAGCACACCCACAGCCGATGACACAACCCACCACCCCCACCGAAACCCCTTTGCAACGTGTGCAGCGCAGCCTGGAGCGCCAGGGCCTGATGCGCCACCTGGGGGCTGAACTGCTGCGTGTGGTGCCGGGTGAATGTGTGGTCACCCTGCCTTTTTCTGACAAGGCCAGCCAGCAGCATGGCTCGTTTCACGGCGGGGCGGTGGGTGCGCTGGCCGACATCGCCGGGGGCTACGCCGCGCTGACCGTGGCGCCGCCCGACACGGAGGTGGTCAGCCTGGAGTACAAGATCAATTTTCTGGCGGCCTGCCACGGTGGTGAGTTGTGTGCCACCGGCCGAGTGGTCAAGAACGGCAAACGCGTCATTGTCACCAGCGCCGAGGTCAGCCACATTGCCGACGACGGCACCCAGACCCTGTGCGCGGTGATGCAGCAGACCGTGATGCCGGTGCCCAAAAACTACTAAAAACCTGGACCCGAGGAGACAAGCCCCATGAACAACCTGCCCGGACTCAACTTTCAGCTTGGTGAAGATGTCGACGCGCTGCGTGATGCGGTGCGAGACTTCGCCCAGACCGAGATCGCCCCCCGTGCGGCCGAGATCGACCGCACCGACCAGTTCCCGATGGACCTGTGGCCCAAGATGGGCGCCCTCGGTGTGCTGGGCATCACCGTGGGGGAAGAATATGGCGGCGCCAACATGGGTTACCTGGCGCACATGGTGGCCATGGAGGAAATCAGCCGCGCCAGCGCCTCGGTGGGCCTGAGCTACGGAGCGCACAGCAACCTGTGTGTGAACCAGATCAAACGCAACGGCACCGAAGCCCAACGTGCCAAGTACCTGCCCAAGCTGATCAGTGGTGAACATGTCGGCGCCCTGGCCATGAGTGAACCCGGCGCCGGCAGTGATGTGATCAGCATGAAGCTCAAGGCGCAGGACAAGGGCGGCTACTACCTGCTCAATGGCAGCAAGATGTGGATCACCAATGGCCCCGATGCCGACACCCTGGTGGTCTACGCCAAGACCGAACCCGAACTTGGCGCACGCGGTGTCACCGCCTTTTTGATCGAGAAGGGTATGCCGGGTTTCAGTGTGGCGCAAAAGCTCGACAAACTCGGCATGCGCGGCAGCCACACCGGTGAGCTGGTTTTTAACAATGTCGAGGTGCCCGAGTCCCACATCCTGGGTGGCCTGAACCAGGGCGCCAAGGTGCTCATGAGCGGGCTGGACTACGAACGCGCGGTGCTCACCGGTGGGCCACTGGGCATCATGCAAAGTGTGATGGACAACGTGGTGCCCTACATCCACGACCGCAAGCAGTTTGGTCAGAGCATTGGTGAGTTCCAGCTGATCCAGGGCAAGGTGGCCGACATGTACACCGTGTTGCAGGCCGGGCGCAGCTTTGCCTATACCGTCGCCAAGAACCTCGACATGCTGGGGCTAGAGCATGTGCGCCAGGTGCGCAAGGACTGCGCCTCGGTGATCCTTTGGTGCGCCGAAAAAGCCACCTGGATGGCGGGCGAGGGTGTGCAAATTTTTGGTGGCAACGGCTACATCAACGAGTACCCGCTGGGCCGCTTGTGGCGCGACGCCAAGCTGTATGAAATTGG
Organism: Rhodoferax sp. U11-2br; assembly: GCF_018619435.1. Lineage (GTDB taxonomy): Bacteria > Pseudomonadota > Gammaproteobacteria > Burkholderiales > Burkholderiaceae_C > Rhodoferax. Next base: position 1,625 of record NZ_JAHFZF010000010.1, read on the forward strand.
CGCGGGCACGAGTGAGATCCGGCGCATGTTGATCGGGCGTGAGCTGTTTGCCGAGACCTGTTGAGCGCCTAACCTGGGTAGAGGAGGATGGGGGCGGAGCTGGTCCATGGCGCAGAGGGGATTGAGGTTATAGGGCGGCAGACATGTTCGCGCAAGGTCCTCTAGGCAAAATGACAGACTGATCTCAGCCTTTCGTACTCAAAAAAAGTCAAAACATGTCTTCCCTGCAGAACCTTCTCGACAACAACCGCCTCTGGGCCGCCAACATGCAGTTGCAGCGCCCCGGGTTTTTTGACCGGCTGGCGCACCAGCAGGCGCCCAAATACCTGTGGATCGGCTGTGCCGACAGCAGGGTACCGGCCAACGAAATCACCGGCCTGGACCCCGGCGAGGTGTTTGTGCACCGCAATATCGCCAATGTGGTGGTGCACTCGGATCTGAACGCCCTGTCGGTCATCCAGTACGCGGTGGACCACCTCAAGGTGGAACACATCATGGTGGTGGGCCATTACGGCTGCGGCGGTGTGCTGGCTGCCTTGCGCGGCACACGTGTGGGACTGGCCGACAACTGGCTGCGCCATGTGCACGATGTGAAACTGCGCCACCGCCGCCGGCTCGACCACCTGGCGCTGGCGCAGCAGGAAGACGTCTTGTGTGAAATGAATGTGATCGAACAGGTGGCCAATGTGGCGCTGTCCAACGTGCTGCAGGACGCCTGGGCGCGCGGCCAGAAAGTGGCGGTGCACGGCTGGTGTTACGGCCTGAAAGATGGTCTGGTCAACGACCTGGGTGTCACCATGCAGGGCAGCCACGAGGTGACCGACATTTTTGTCAAAGCCTTCAAGCGCTACCCGCGTCCAGGGCTATAGGCCTGGCCATCAGTCGGTTGTTGATAAAAATGCGTTGTAGCCCTTATACCTCAAGCCCTGATAGCTATACAGAAGAGAGCAGACATGTTTCCGACCCGACTGGACTCCCCTGTGGCCTACGAGATTGCCAAGGCCATGATGGATGGCTTCAACCGCCACTACCACCTGTTTCGCAGCGAATCGGCCCGCGCCAAACAACGCTTTGAGACCGCCGACTGGGCCGGTCAGCAGCGCGCCCAGCGTGAACGCATCGAGTTCTACGACCTGCGCGTGCGCGAATGTTTCATGCGGCTGGAGCGCGAGTTCAAGGCCGGTGAGCAGCCGATGGACATCTGGCACCAGGTCAAACTGCATTACATCGGCCTGCTGGTAGACCACCTCCAGCCCGAGCTGGCCGAGACCTTTTTCAACTCGGTCACCACCAAGATCCTGCACCGCAGTTATTTCCAGAACAGCTTCATCTTTTTCCGCCCGGTGGTGAGCACCGAGTACATCGAGAACAATGCGCCCGAGGCACAGCCCACCTACCGCGCGTATTACCCCACGCTCGACACCCTGACCGGGGTGTTGCAGCAGATGGTGCTTGACTTTGGCCTGTGCCGCGAATTTGAAGACCTGCCGCGCGACGCCGCGTTGGTGATGGGGGTGATCCGGCCGATGTTTGATCGCGTCAAGGTGCACGCCAACTTGCAGATCCAGGTGCTCAGCAGCCTGTTCTACCGCAACAAGGGCGCTTACCTCATTGGCAAGCTGATCAATGGTTTTACCGAGCAGCCGTTTGCCCTGCCCATTTTGTACAACCAGGCTGAGACCCAGCTGCGCATCGATGCGGTGCTGCATGGCGATGACGACATGCACGTGTTGTTTGGTTTTGCCCGGGCCTACTTCATGGTGGACATGGACATCCCGAGTGCCTACGTGCAGTTTTTGCGCAGCCTGATGCCGCGTAAACCGCGCAACGAGTTGTACAACGCGCTGGGCCTGGCCAAGCAGGGCAAGACCCTGTTTTACCGCGACTTTTTGTACCACCTGCGCCACTCCACCGACCAATTCCGCATTGCGCCGGGCATCAAGGGCATGGTGATGCTGGTGTTTGATTTGCCCAGCTTTCCCTATGTGTTCAAGGTTATCAAGGACTTTTACCCGCCGCCCAAGGACACCAGCCGCGAACAGATCAAGGGCAAGTACCTGCTGGTCAAACAACACGACCGTGTGGGGCGTATGGCCGACACCCTGGAGTACAGCGGTGTGGCTTTTCCGCGCAACCGTTTCACCGATGAGCTGATTGCCGAGATTGAGAAGCTGGCGCCCAGCCAACTTGAAATCAGCGACCGCGATGGGGACGGCCAGCTGGAAGTCATCCTCAAACACGTCTACATCGAGCGGCGCATGATCCCGCTCAACATCTACCTGCAGGACGCTTTTGATGCCGGTGGCGCCGACCCCAGTAACACCAGCCCCGCCGCCCAGAGTGCCCGCGCCCAGTTGGAGCACGGTGTCATCGAATACGGCAACGCGCTCAAAGACCTGATCGCTGCCAACATCTTCCCGGGCGACATGTTGTGGAAAAACTTTGGCATCACGCGCCACGGCAAGGTGGTGTTTTACGACTACGACGAGATCGAATACATCACCGACTGCGTGTTCCGCAAGGTGCCCAAACCACGTTGTGAGGAAGACGAGCTCTCGGGTGAGGTCTGGTACACGGTTGGCCCGCACGATGTGTTTCCTGAGACCTTTGGCCCGTTCTTGCTGGGCAATCCGGCGGTGCGTGAGGTGTTCATGAAACACCATGCCAACCTGCTTGACCCCGCGTTCTGGCAGAAGAACAAGGACCGCATCCAACAAGGCCATATGTTTGACGTGTTCCCGTATGACCAGAGCAAACGCTTTGTGGTCAGCCCGCGCCAGTCGGAGTTGCCGGAGTCGATGTAAGCCACTTTGTTTTTAATAGCTGTTCGCCCTGATTGAATAACGGCTAGAGGCATTTTTTATACCAAGGAGACCCTATGACGGATGCGATTGTGATTGTGGCTGCCGCGCGCACGCCGATGGGCAGTTTTCAGGGTGACTTTGCCACGCTGGCCGCGCATGACCTGGGTGCTGCGGCTATCCGTGCCGCAGTGGAGCGCGCCGCGATTGCACCAGCGCTGGTGGATGAGGTGTTGTTTGGCAATGTGTTGCCCGCTGGCCAGGGCCAGGCCCCGGCGCGCCAGGCGGCACTCAAAGCTGGTTTGCCGATCAGCGCGGGCGCGGTGACCTTGTCCAAGATTTGTGGTTCGGGCATGCGCAGCAGCATGTTTGGCCACGACATGTTGCTGGCCGGCAGCGCCGATGTGCTGGTCACCGGCGGGATGGAGAGCATGACCAATGCCCCCTACCTGCTGCAAAAAGGCCGGGCCGGTTACCGCATCGGGCACGACCGGATTTTTGACCACATGATGCTCGACGGCCTGGAAGACGCCTACGAGGTCGGGCGCTCCATGGGCACCTTTGGTGAAGACTGCGCCGCCCAATACGGCTTTACCCGCGCCCAGCAGGACGCGTATGCGATCACCAGCGTCAGCCGCGCACAACACGCCATCCAATCGGGCGCTTTTGCCGCCGAGATCACGCCGGTGTTGGTCAAAGGCCGCCACGGCGACACCCTGGTCAGCATCGACGAAGGCCCGGGCCGCATCAAACTCGACAAGATCCCCACGCTCAAACCCGCGTTCAAGAAAGACGGCAGCATCACCGCCGCCAGCAGCTCCAGCATCAACGACGGCGCCGCAGCGCTGGTGCTAATGCGTGAAAGCACCGCCACCAAGTTCGGATGCCAACCGCTGGCGCGCCTGGTGGCACACGCGGTGCACGCCCAAGAGCCCGCCAAATTTGCCACCGCGCCGGTCGGCTCAGTCCACAAGGTGCTGGCGCGGGCGGGTTGGAGCGTGGCCGACGTCGACCTGTGGGAGGTCAACGAAGCCTTCGCGGTGGTCGCCATGGCGCTGATGCAGGAGCTGAACCTGGGCCACGAGGTGGTCAATGTCAACGGTGGCGCCTGCGCGCTGGGCCACCCGATTGGCGCCAGTGGCGCGCGCATCATGGTTACCTTGTTGTACGCCTTGCAGGCGCGCGGTCTGAAGAAAGGCGTGGCCACCCTGTGTATTGGTGGCGGCGAGGCGACCGCAGTGGCGCTTGAATTGTTATAAATTTGATAGTTGCTGACCCAATCAAAATAAGGGCTTGAGGCATGAATGTTTTGGTGATAGGCGCCTCGCGCGGTATTGGCCTGGAGCTGGTGCGCCAGTACTTGGATGCGGGCCAGCGTGTGATCGCCACCGCGCGGGATGAGGCCGGGCTGGCGCGGCTCAAGGATTTGGGCGCGCAGACCATTCAGCTGGATGTGGCCGACCCGGCCAGTGTCAGCGGCCTGAGCTGGCTGCTCGATGGTGAGAAGCTGGACCTGGCGCTGTATGTGGCCGGGGTGTTCTCGACCGGTGGCGCCATCTCGCCGCCGACGCAGCAGGACTTCGACGTCATGATGCACACCAACGTGTTGGGTGTCATGCAGGCTTTGCCCCAGGTCGCGCCCTGGGTCGAGGAGGCGGGTGGACAGTTTGCCTTTTTGTCCAGCGACATGGGCCACATCGGCGACAGCCGCAGCAGCCGGGGCTGGCTCTACAAGGTGAGCAAAGCCGCGCTCAACATGGCCGTGGTGGCCGCCCAGCCGGACTACCCGCGTGCCCAGTTTCTGCTGGTACACCCCGGCTGGGTGCAGACCGACATGGGCACATCTGCCGCGCCGCTGACGGTGCAAGACAGTGTGTCTGCCTTGCGCCAGACACTGGCCGCGCACAAAAGCCGCAAGACGATTCACGGCTGTGATGACGTGCCTTACCTGCAATGGGATGGCCGCCCCTTCGCGGGTTGGTAAACCACCCACAACACAAGCAACGGAGACCCCATGCTGCTGACCCAAGACCAGGACATGGTGCGCGACGCGGTGCGCGCTTTTGCCCAAGCCGAACTCTGGCCCCACGCCGCCCGCTGGGACAAGGAACACACCTTTCCCAAAGCCGCGCACCAAGGGCTGGCCGCGCTGGGTTGTTATGGCATTTGTGTGCCCGAGGAGTTGGGTGGCGCCGGGATGGACTACCTGACGCTGGCGCTGGTGCTCGAAGAAATTGCCGCTGGTGATGGCGGCACCAGCACCGTGATCAGTGTCACCAACTGCCCGGTCAATGCCATCCTGATGAAGTACGGCAACGCCGCCCAAAAGAAACAATGGCTGGAACCACTGGCGCAGGGCCAGATGCTGGGGGCCTTTTGCCTGACCGAGCCGCATGTCGGGTCGGATGCCTCAGGCCTGCGCACCACGGCGGTCAAGGAGGGCGACAGTTATGTGATCAACGGTGTCAAACAGTTCATCACCAGTGGCAAAAACGGCGATCTGGCCATCGTCATCGCCATCACCGACAAAGGCTTGGGCAAAAAGGGCATGAGTGCGTTCCTGGTGCCCACCAGCACCCCGGGGTATGTGGTGGCACGGGTAGAGGACAAGCTCGGCCAACACAGCAGTGACACCGCACAGATCAACTTCGACAACTGCCGTGTGCCCGCAGAGAACCTGATCGGCCAGGAGGGTGAGGGTTACGGCATTGCGCTGGGTGGCTTGGAAGGCGGCCGCATCGGCATCGCCGCGCAAAGTGTCGGCATGGCACGCAGTGCACTGGAGGTCGCCATCACCTACGCCAAGGAGCGCAGCAGCTTTGGCACGGCCATCTTTAACCATCAGGCGGTGGGTTTCCGGCTGGCCGAATGTGCCACCCAGCTGGAAGCGGCCCGCCAGCTGATCTGGCACGCCGCCAGCCTGCGCGACGCCGGTCGCCCCTGCCTCAAGGAGGCCGCGATGGCCAAACTGTTTGCCAGCGAAATGGCCGAAAAGGTCTGTAGCGCTGCCATCCAGACGCTCGGTGGTTATGGTTATGTGAGCGACTTCCCCGTGGAGCGCATCTACCGCGATGTGCGGGTCTGCCAGATTTACGAAGGCACGAGTGACGTGCAGAAGATCATCATCCAGCGGGCGCTGGCCTGAGCTCGGTTGCCCTCAACTGGTTGTGGTCTCGGGCCCATAGGCGCGCATAAAAACGGTGATGGCTTGGTGAACAGATTCTGCGATGGCTTCCTCACTCGCATCCATGGGCATCTGAAACATAAAACGGTCAATCCATTCGGCTTCCAGCAGGCTCTTGAACTGCCGGGCGGCGATGCGTGTGTTGGCCTGGCGCAGTTTGCCCGTGGCCATGCCATGTTGCAGGAAGGCAACAACCTCTGCCTCGCTGCGTTGGGGGCCGAGTTCAAAACACTTTTGCCCCAAGCCCGAGCGACCGGCTTCTGACACCACCAGACGCCGCACCGTTTGTAATTGGGGCGCATAAAGAAAGCTCAGAAACCGGCGCCCAAACGTCTCCAGCGCCTGGGCCATGTCTGGTTGGTTGGCATCGAGTGCATCGTGTGTGGCCTGGAACTCGGCCTCGGTCGCCTTCGAAATCACCTCAAAGAACAGCTCTTCCTTGGAGCTGAAATAGCTGTAGAGCGTGGCTTTGGAGTAACCCACCCGTTGGCAGATCTGCGCCATCGAGGCCCCCGCAAACCCCGTTTCCTGAAACACCTGCTCAGCCGCTGCCAGGATGGCTTGCCGTCTTGTCTCGGTTTTTGCCCGCATGTCAACCCCCATTTTTTCTAAACCAGTTGGTTTAGTTTAGCTGAGCCGGTTCTAGAATCATATTTAAACCAAACGGTTTAGTTTTGTATGGAGGTTGGATGCTCAGATGTCATTTTTTGCCCGCGCAGCTGGCGCGTCGGCGGGCTGGTTCACTCACTGCGCTGGCCGCTGCGCTGTTTTTGCAGGCCTGTGCCCAGTTGCCAGACTTGGCGCAGGCACCTCAACCCAAATCTGCCGAGGCATTTCAATCCGGCACATCGTTACAAGCGGCCGCAGCAAATTGGCCGCTGGACCAATGGTGGACGGCTTATGGTGATGCCCAGCTCAACACCTTGATCGACGAGGCACTGCTTGGCTCGCCCGACTTGGCGGCGGCCACAGCCCGCCTGCAGCGCGCCCAGGCGATGACGCAGGTGTCCGGCTCAGCCCTGAAGCCGCAGCTCAGCGCCAATGCCGCACTCAGCGAAGAACGGCTCAGTTACAACAACCTCTTGCCCAGAGAGACGATGCCACATGGCTGGAACGACTATGGCCGTGTCAGCATGGACTTCCGTTGGGAACTGGATTTCTGGGGCAAAAACCGTGCAGCCCTGGCCGCTGCCACCTCGGAGCTGGAGGCCAGCCGTGCCGAGCTGGCGCAGGCCCGGTTGATGCTGGCCTCGGGTGTGGCGGCCAGCTACGCCGAACTGAGCCGCTTGTACGCCAACCGCGACACCGCCGCGCAGTCGGTGGACATCCGTCAAAAAACGGCCGAATTGTTTGCAAGGCGTTATGCCAATGGTCTGGAAACACGTGGCAGCCTGCGAGAGGCCGATGCCCGCCGAGCGGTGGCTGAAGGTGCTTTGCTGGCGCTGGACGAGCAGATTGCACTGCAGCGCAATCACCTGGCCGCGCTGCTGGGTGCAGGGCCAGACCGGGGCTTGACTATTGCCGCGCCCACCCTCAAGCTGAACCACAGTTTTGGCCTGCCCCCTGAGCTGGCGGTCAACTTGCTGGGCCGTCGCCCCGATGTGGTGGCAGCCCGCCTGCAAGCGCAGGCCCAGGCCAGCCGGATCGCGCAGAAGAAGGCGGAGTTCTACCCCAACGTCAACCTGTCGGCCTTTGTGGGCGTGCAATCGTTGGGGCTGGACAACCTGGACAAGAGTGGCTCCAGTATCGGCAGCTTGGGTCCGGCGATTTCTCTGCCGCTGTTCACCGCTGGCCGCCTGCAGGGTGAGTTGCGCGGCAGCCAGGCCCGCTATGCCGAGACAGTGGCCAACTACAACGCGACTGTGACCCGTGCCCTGCAAGAGGTGGCCAACAACGCGGTCAGCCAGAAAGCCCTGGGGCAGCGTCTGCAAAAGGCGCAAGAAGCGGTGGAGGCTGCGAGCGAGTCACACCGCGTGGCACGCAACCGTTATGACGGCGGCCTGGCCAATTACCTCGAGGTGCTGAGCGCCGAAGACGGGCTGCTCAACAGCCTGAGTGCACAGACCAATTTGCGCTCGGCGTCACTATCGCTCGACATCGACCTGCAGCGCGCCCTGGGCGGCGGCTACCAACTGTGACCCACACCCAAGTTTCAAGGATTTCTCATGACTGACAACAACATTGCAGATCTGGCCCTCAAAAAACGTCGCAACCAACGCCTGCTGGCGCTGGCCGGTGGTATTGGCCTAGTAGGTGTGGCTGTGGCCGCTTATTGGACGCTGTACGCCTCGCACTATGTCTCGACCGACAACGCCTACACCGCTGTCGAAGTGGCGCAGATCACGCCGTCCTACGGCGGCATCGTGGCAGATGTCAAGGTCAAGGACACCCAGGCCGTCAAAAAAGGCGATGTCCTGGTGGTGATTGACCCCACCGACGCCAGACTGGCCGCTGCACAAGCCGCCGCCGAGCTGGACCGGGCCATGCGCCGCGTCAGAAGTTATGTGGCCAATGACAGCAACCTGGCGGCCCAGATCACCGCACGCGAAGCCGACGAAAAACGTGCGAGTGCGCAACTGGCCTCCGCCCAGGCCGATTTCGAGCGCGCCAAGCTCGACCTGACGCGCCGTGACGCGCTGCTGGCCTCCGGCTCGGTGTCGGGGGATGAACTCACCCGCGCACAAAATGCTTTTGCTGGCGCCGAAGCCAACCTGGCGGCAGCCAAGTCGGCGGTGGCACAGTCCGCCGCCAACCTGCGCTCGGCGATGGCCGCCAAAGAAGCCAATGGCGCGCTGATCAACGACACCACCGTCGACACCAACCCCGAGGTGCAGGCGGCCCGGGCCCGGCTGGACCAAGCCAAGGTCGATCTGGAGCGCACCGTGATCCGGGCGCCGTTGGACGGTGTGGTGGCCAAGCGCCAGGTGCAACTGGGCCAGCGGGTGCAGGCCGGTATGCCGCTGATGGCGGTGGTGCCGGTGAGCGAGATGTATGTGGATGCCAACTTCAAGGAAGTGCAACTCAGCAAAGTGCGTGTTGGGCAGCCCGTCACCTTGCACGCCGATCTGTATGGCAAGGACGTGAGCTACACCGGTGTGGTGGAAGGTTTTGCGGGTGGTTCGGGCTCGGCGTTTTCTGCCATTCCGGCCCAGAACGCCACTGGTAACTGGATCAAAGTGGTGCAACGCCTGCCGGTGCGTGTCAAGCTCGACCCGGCCGAGCTGTTGGCCAAGCCACTCAAGGTGGGTTTGTCGATGCACGCTGAGATTGACACCAGCGGCCTGACCGACTGAGCCAGGTCACCATGAGTCAAGCTGTAACTGCTGCACCGGCCGGAGGGCGCGACGGCCCCGATGCCCCCTTGACCGGTGGCATGCTTTGGGTGGCGGCGCTGATGTTGGCGTCGGCCAACTTCATCGCCGTGCTCAACATGACGATTGCCAACGTGGCGGTGCCCAATATTGCGGGGGCGCTGGGCGCGGCCACCAGCCAGGGCACCTGGGTCATCACCTCTTACGCGGTGGGGGAGGCGATCACCGTACCGCTGACCGGCTGGCTGGCGGCGCGTTTTGGGTCGGTGCGGGTGTTTACCACCTCGATGATCCTGTTTGGTGTGTTCTCCATCGTCTGCGGTTTGTCCAGCTCGCTGGGTGTGCTGGTGGTGGCGCGGGTGTTTCAGGGCCTGTGTGGCGGGCCGCTGATGCCGCTGTCACAGACCTTGCTGATGCGCATCTTTCCCAAGGACAAGGTGGCGGCCGCGATTGGCCTGTGGTCGATGACCACGCTGGTGGCGCCCGTGGTGGGCCCCATTCTGGGTGGCTGGTTGTGTGATGAGTACAGCTGGTCCTGGGTGTTTTTGATCAATGCGCCGATTGCCATTGGTTTTGGTATCTATGCCTGGAAGCTGCTCAAGCGTTACCAGGAAGACGCCCGGCGCAGCCCGATTGACATGGTGGGTATGGGCCTGCTGATCATCTGGGTCGCCGCGCTGCAACTGGTGCTGGATGAGGGCAAGAACCTGGACTGGTTCGCCTCGACACAGATCACGGTGCTGTCAGTGGTGGCCGCTATCGCGTTTGCCGCGTTTCTGATCTGGGAATTACATGAACGCCACCCGATTGTTGACCTGCGTGTGTTTCGGCATCGCGGCTTCAGCGTCAGCGTGTTGACGATCAGCTTCGCGTTTGCCGCCTTTTTTGGTGTCAATGTGCTGACACCGCTGTGGTTACAGAGCTTCATGGGCTACACCGCCACCGATGCCGGCTTGGTCACGGCCTGGACCGGTGTGACCGCCTTGTTTGTGGCGCCCTGGGTGGCCAACAGCAAAAGCGACCCGCGCAAGCTGGTGTTTGTAGGTGTGGTCTGGATGGGTTTGAGCACCTTGTGGCGCACTGTGGCCAACACCGACATGGGTTTCTGGGACATTGCCCTGCCTTTGATGGCCATGGGGCTGGGCTTGCCCTTCTTTTTCATCCCGTCCACCGGGCTGGCCTTGGCCAGTGTGGACGAGTCTGAAATGGATTCGGCGGCCGGGCTGATGAACTTTCTGCGCACACTCTCGGGTGCGTTTGCCACCTCGGTGGTCACCACCGTCTGGAGCGACCAGGCCACGCGGGACCACGCCGAGCTGGTGGGGCTGGTGGACCGAGACCAGAGTGTGCGCGGCCTGCTGGGCCAGTCCGGTATGCCACCCGATGCGGTCAACCAGACGCTGGACTACCTGGTCACCTCGCAAAGCATCATGTTGTCGACCAACCAGATCATGACGGTGATCGGGCTGATCTTCATCGCGGCGGCCACCCTCATCTGGCTGGCACCCAAACCGAGTCGGGTGGTGGAGCCTGGCGCGGGCGGCCATTGATCAACCAACCACAAGAAGGCACACCATGTTCAAACATCTTTTGGTTCCGACCGACGGCTCCCTGTTGTCTGTGGCCGCGCTGACACGCGCGGCGTCTTTTGCCAAAGACGCCCAGGCACGCATCACCGTGTTGTATGTCGAGCCCACACCCCCGTTGGCCTACGACGGTGTGGGTGGGCTCAGCAGCGCCCACCTGACGCAGGACCTGCAGCAGCGCCTGGACGGGCTGGCGCAAGAGATTCTGGGCACCGCCCAGGCCATCGGCCAGCAAGCCGGTGTGCCGCTTGACACCCTGGTACGGGTGGGTGACCAGCCCTACAAACTGATCATCCAGACGGCGCAGACCCAAGACTGCGACCTGATTTTCATGGCGTCCCACGGGCGCCGTGGTGTCAGCGCCTTGTTGCTGGGCAGCGAAACCCAGATGGTGCTGACCCACTCCAACATCCCGGTGCTGGTTTACCGCTGAGATCGGCCTGGCCGGTCGGGGCAAAGCCCTTGGCTTGCGGCGGGCCGGGCACACCCATCCCGGCACTTCTAGAATGCTCAGCTCCCAACCACATGACAAGGCGGGCGATGACGCAGTTGTTTTTCTCTGAAATGTGTGCACCGATGGCCCCCGCAGGGTGGGTGCCTGGCCGGGGCGCTGCCTGAGCATGGGTGTCGAAGACCGCGACTGGTTTCGGGACGCGCAGCGCGAGCGCGAGAAACAACGCCAGCTCAATGACACTCGCCACAAGTTCAGCTCGTTTTCCCGCAACAACCTGCGCCGTCAAGCGGCGTCAGAACCATCCGCGCCGCGCCAGACCGGGCTGATCCCGATGCTGCTGTTCTGGTTTGCTGTCATGGGCCTGGTGTATGGCTTGATGACGTATTACCTCAAACCGAAACAGTCGCAGGTGCTGGCCAATGGTGACCTGGTCATCCCACGGGCGCAGGACGGCCACTTTTACAGCCCAGGCAGCATCAACGGGAGCAAGGTGATGTTTCTGGTGGACACCGGCGCCTCGCTGGTGAGTGTGAGTGAGCCACTGGCCCAGGCCGCAGGCGTGAACGGCGGTGTACCCACCACCTTCCACACGGCCAACGGCGAGCGCCCGGGCCGGGTGGTGGACGGCGTGACGGTGGTACTGGGCCCGCTGCGTGTCAGCAACGTCAAGGTGGGCGTGGGCTTGAGCCTGGGGGACGACAAGCAGGCGCTGCTGGGGCAGTCGTTTTTGTCCAAATTTGACATCAGCCTGGGCCAGACGCAGATGGTGCTGCGGGCCCGCTAAGTTCTGCAGCTGTTAAACAAATGATAGCTATCTACGCTTTTTTTATAAGGGCTGGAGGCCATTTTTGTCTATGAGTGACGCGACCACTGGCCTGCCCCCGGGGCTGACCGTGCTGGAGCGCGGCTGGTTGTCTTCCAACAACATCGTGATCCAGGGCGCGGCAGGCACCGCGTTGATCGACAGTGGTTACTGCACCCACGCGCCACAAACACTGGCGCTGCTGGCTGCCAGCCTGCAGGGCCGGGCGCTGGACGTGCTGATCAACACCCACCTGCACAGTGACCACTGTGGCGGCAATGCGGCATTACAAGCGGCCTACCCGCAACTGCGCACCCTGATTCCGCCCGGGCAGGCGGAGTTTGTGCGCGACTGGAACCCGCACGCATTGAGCTACACCCCCACCGGGCAAAGCTGCCCGCGTTTTGGTTTTGATGCGGTGCTGGTGCCGGGCTCGGAGTTGTCCCTGGGCGACGCGGTGTGGCAGGTGCATGCCGCGCCGGGGCACGACACCCACTCGGTGATTTTGTTTGAGCCGGTGAGCCGCACCCTGGTGTCGGCCGACGCCTTGTGGCAGCGTGGTTTTGGCGTGGTGTTCCCCGAGCTGGATGGCGACGGCGCTTTTGACGAGGTGGCCGCTACGCTCGATGTGATCGAGGCGCTGGCGCCGCGCTGGGTGGTGCCCGGCCACGGCGCGCCGTTCACCGATGTGGCGCAGGCGCTGGGTGTGGCGCGCCAGCGGCTGGCGCGTTTTGTGGCCCACCCGCAGCAACATCTGCGTTATGCCACCAAGGTTTTGCTCAAGTTCAAGCTGCTGGAGGCCCAATCTTTGGAACAATCCGAGCTGCTGGCCTGGGCGCAAGCCACACCCTACCTGGCCCGATTGGTGCACCAGCAATTTGCCGAGTTGCCTTTGGCGCAGGCGCTGGCGTTGCTGGTGGACGAGCTGGTGGCGTCCGGCGCGGCTAGGCAGCAAGGCCCCCACTTGTTCAATACCTGACCCAGACACAGATGACCGATGTGATTGTCAAACCCTTGCGGCGCTGGATGTTGGCGCTGATGGTGCTGGTGCTGCTGAGCGGCTGCTCCAGCCTGCGACCCTGGCAGAACCAGCCGATGAAAATGTATGGTGACCGTGAGGCAGCGCTGCGTGACGCGGCTCCCGCGCAAGACCGCAAGATGCTGATGCTGGTGAGCCTCTCGGGCGGTGGCGCACGTGCCGCTGCCTTTGGTTATGGCGTGCTCGACGCTTTGCGCCAGACCCAGGTGCCTTGGCAGGGCAACAGCATCAGCCTGCTCGACGAGCTGGACCTGATCAGTGGGGTGTCGGGCGGCAGCATCGTGGCGGCGTATTACGCGGCCTTTGGCAGTGAGACTTTTCCGGCTTTTGAGAACCAGTTCCTGCGCAAGAACTTCCAGGACAATCTGGTCAGTTACGCCCTCAAAGTGCGCAACCTGTATGACCTGACTTCGCCCTGGTTTGGCCGCTCCAACCTGCTGGAGCGGCGCTTGGATGAGCTGTTCAAAGGTAAAACCTTTGGTGACCTGACCGAACGCCCGGGCCATCCCGGGCTGCTGGTCTCTGCCACCGACCTGTCGCTGGGCTCTGGGTTCGAGTTCAGCTGGCGACAGTTCTCGCTGATCTGCTCCGATTTGAACAGCGTGCCCTTGTCGTTTGCGGTGGCGGCTTCCAGCGCGGTGCCGATTGCGTTGAGCCCGATGACACTCAAAAACTACAGCGACACCTGTGCCCAACCGGTGACGCTGGCCAGCTCCGATGCCGACGCCTACCGCGTGCGCCTGTTGCGTGACAGCCAGCGCTCTTACCTGGACGCATCCACCCGTCCCTACATCCATCTGGTGGACGGTGGTCTGGTTGACAACCTGGGCCTGCGCAGCTTGCTGGATCGCTCGCAAGCCGACGGTGGCCTGCGCAGCGCGGTCGGCCCGATGACGGACACCCCGATCGAGAAGCTGGTGATCATCGCGGTGAATGCCGAGCGGGCTGCCTCGGAAAATATCGACTCGCACGACGAGGTGCCCACCACTCTGCAGGTGATGGACGCGCTGCTGTTTGGCACCGGCGGCCGCGCCACCCAGGAGACGCTGGAGCTGCTGCGCGACACCGTCCAAGCCTGGCGCCAGGAGTTGCGCAAGCGCAGTGCAGACGACCCGTTTGCGCCAGATGCCAAGATTTATGTCATCAATGTCAACCTGAGCGACGCGCCCGAGATGGCCGAGCGCCGGGTGTTGCTGCAGATTCCCACCGCGTTTTCACTGCCCAACGACGATGTCACGCGGTTGGTGGCTGCGGGCGGGCGGGTGCTGCGCAGTTCCAAGGAATTTCAGTCCTTGTTGAAGGATCTGGGGGCGACACCTGTTGTCCCGTGATTTGTGAGAAGTTGGGCGAGAGCCCACGTATTTAAAGGGTTAGTAGCTATGAGTTTTAAGGCGGTTCTGTTTGACTGTGACGGTGTGTTGGTGGACAGCGAGGCCATCACCTGTGGTGTGCTGCGTGACATGTTGGATGAGAGTGGCTGGTCCATGACGCTGGCCGAATGTATGGCTTTTTTCATCGGCAAGGCGGTGCGTGAGGAGCATGCCGAGATTGAACGCCGCACCGGCCAGCCGTTGACCGAAGACTGGATGCAGCGCTTTTACCAGCGCCGCAACGAGGCGCTTTGCGCCCGGGCGACCATCATCGCTGGTGCTGACGCGGCGGTGCAGGCCGCACACACGCGCTTTGACGGTCAGATTGCGTGTGCCTCCGGGGCGGATCGCTTCAAGGTCGAGATGATGTTAGGCCAGGTCGGCTTGCTGGATTTTTTTGCCGGGCGTATTTTCAGTGGGCATGAAATGCCACGCTCCAAACCCGCGCCGGACGTGTATCTGGCGGCGGCCCGGCACCTTGACGTGCCCGCCGAGCACTGCCTGGTGATCGAAGACACCACGGTCGGTATCACCGCTGGCGTGGCAGCGGGCGCCACCGTCTGGGCCTACTGCCCACTGCCGGAAGCGGGGCCGGCTTTGCTGGCGGCCGGTGCGCACCGGCTGTTTCCTAACATGACTGAGCTGGCTGTTTTGCTGGGGACAAGCTGATATTTTTTTATTAATTTTTGGCACTTGTCCCTGCTGCTTATTTTTTTGGCATCGCGTTGCAGGCCGCACCAGACAACGCTTTGCCGGGTTGTTCTGTGACTGGTACACAAAGTTATCCACACAAACTGTGAGTTGCTCGGGAAAAAACTTGTGGTAAGGATTTTGTAAGCACGTTCGCAACGAGATTTGTTGGACTAGGCTTGTGCGATCAGCAACTCGGTGTGGCTGTCGGTGATCTTGGCAGCGGTCTCGGCATCAATCCCTGAATCGGTGACCACGCTATCGATCTGCGCAAAATCGGCGAAGAAGGCGGAACGGAACTGGCCGAACTTGCCTGAATCCACCACCAGAATCTTCTTGATGGCGATACCCAGGATGGCTTGCTTGATCTTCACCTCGTGCAGGTGTGAGCAGCTGATGCCTCGCTCCAGGCTGACCCCGCCTGCGGACAGAAAGGCTTTGTTGATGCCGAATTTGTTCAGGTAACCCACACTCTCTTCGCAGTAAAAGGTGGCTGATGACGGGTAGTAGACACCGCCCAGCAGCACCAAGGTCACGTTGGGAAAGCTGGAGAGTGGGTAGGCAATGTTCTTTGCATAACAAATCACCGTGCACTCGATGTCTTTGGGCATGGCAGCCACGATGTGGGGTGTTGTGGTGCCGCAGTCAATGAAGATGCAGTCCCCACTCTGGATCTGTTCGGCTGCAAGGCGACCGACCCAACGCTTGTTCTTGAGCCCGACGCCCTTTTCGCTGTCCAGACTGTACTGGGAGGCCTTGTTCGTTCCTGGCTTGACCAGATAACCACCGAGATAGAGGAGTCGGTTGTCCCCATGGGCGATGTCGCGCCGAAGTGTCATCTCTGAAACGTCAAGCATTTGAGCGACATCGCGGATGTGGAGTGACTGATTGACTTCCAGCAGGGCCAATATCTTGTCAATGCGTTGTCGCCTTTTCTCAAACATGGCAGACATCCTTCATCTGAAGAAGACAGCGTCCGATGCACAAAGCAGGCGTGTGTGTATCTCTGACGTCGCACCTGCGGAGGACCTCGGCACAAACTTTTTGGCCATTTTTATTCATCATTTTCCCTTCTGATATGGACCCTCTTCAGGAGACCATGGCATGCAAATTCTGAGCCAATAACGACGCGTCTGGTCGTGGGGCCTTTCCTCGAAAAATAAGCATGGCTTGCACTTTACGTTCAATGTGAATAACATTCAACAAAAAATGTGAAGATCCAAACATTAGATGTATCATTTATCTCAATAAAGATGCATTGAACCCAACATTTGACAGGTGGCGCATGACAAACACAGTGATGGTGAATGACCGTAGCTTGGCCTCTTATATTGACCACACCATCCTGAAGCCCGACGCCCAGCGGGTGGAAGTGGAGCGTTTATGTGATGAGGCGATTCGCTTCAAGTTTGCTTCGGTGTGCGTGAATCCCTACTGGGTCCCTTTGGTTGCCCAGAAACTCAAAGGCAGCGGGGTTCTGACTTGTTGTGTGGTGGGGTTCCCGCTGGGCGCCACGTTCAGTGAGTGCAAGGCTCAGGAAACCCTGGCCTGCATCCAAAACGGTGCCGATGAAGTGGACATGGTCATCAATGTGGGCGCTCTGAAAGACGGTGATCTTGACCTGGTGCGAGATGACATCGCTTTGGTAAAAAAAGCGTGCGCAGGCAAAACCCTCAAGGTGATCATTGAAACCTGCTTGTTGACAGACGCCCAAAAAGAAACCGCTTGCCGACTCAGCGTTGAAGCTGGGGCGGATTTTGTCAAAACCTCCACGGGTTTTGGTAAGGCGGGTGCCACCGTGGCAGATATCGCGTTGATGCGCCAAACGGTGGGGCCGCTGGTGGGTGTCAAGGCCTCGGGTGGGGTTCGCAGCCAGGCCGATGCGCTGGCCATGATTGAAGCCGGGGCCTCCAGGGTTGGCGCCAGTTTGAGCGTGACCATCATCGGCGCTTGAGCCGAGCGAGTCCAGAGTGAAATTCCTGCCATCCATCCTGTTCCGGGTTGGGGCACTTCAACACGACTTCATCTGCGCTTGTTTTTGCGCTGGTGGACGTGTACATCCGTCGTAGACGACAGGATGTATTCCTGCTGAGTGTGAGTTGAGTTTTTATGTCCGACAAACTATAGAGGGGTACACATGAAGAAGTTGTTTTCCATCGTTACAGCAATCACCATGCTGGGTGCTAGTTCTGTTTATGCGGCTGGCAATGGACCTGTCGACGTCAGCAAAGTCAGTAAGGACATCACGGCGGCGGCCACCAAGAAAAAATTCACGATCGCCACGGTTGTCAAGGTGGATGGCATCGCTTGGTTTGACCGCATGCGCAACGGCGTCAA
Organism: Rhodoferax sp. U11-2br; assembly: GCF_018619435.1. Classification (GTDB taxonomy): domain Bacteria; phylum Pseudomonadota; class Gammaproteobacteria; order Burkholderiales; family Burkholderiaceae_C; genus Rhodoferax. Next base: position 19,199 of record NZ_JAHFZF010000010.1, read on the forward strand.
CCAGTTCAAGGCCGATACCGGCCACGACACCTGGATGGTGGGCCCCTCTCAGGCTGATGCCGCTGCCCAGGTGCAGATCATCGAAAACCTGATTGCACAAGGTGTGGACGCTATTTGTGTTGTGCCTTTCTCGGTCGAAGCCGTTGAGCCTGTTCTCAAGAAGGCACGTGATCGTGGCATTGTGGTGATTGCACATGAAGCCTCCAACCTGCAAAACTCTGACTTCACGCTGGAAGCTTTTGATAACCTGGCCTATGGCGCCAAGTTGATGGAAGTGCTGGCTAAGTCGATGGGTGGTGAAGGCCAGTATGTGGCCACCGTCGGCAGCTTGACCTCCAAGTCGCAAAACGAGTGGATTGACGGTGGCGTGGCCTACCAGAAGAAGAACTTCCCCAAGATGCAGGAGGTGACCAAACGCCTTGAAACGTCTGATGACGCCAACACCGACTACACCAAGCTCAAGGAAACACTGACCACGTATCCCAAGCTCAAGGGTGTGCTCGGTGGTCCTATGCCGACCTCGGCTGGTGCTGGCCGTCTGATCGCTGAACGTGGCTTGAACGGGAAGATCTTCTTCGCCGGGACCGGTCTGGTGTCGGTGGCTGGTGAATATCTGAAAAACAACAACATCCAGTACATCCAGTTCTGGGACCCGGCAGTGGCGGGTTATGCCATGAACGAAATGGCGGTGATGATGCTCTCAGGCAAAAAGGCTCAGATCAAGGCCGGTCTGAACCTGGGTCTGGAAGGGTACGGGAATCTCACTAGCCCGGATGCCAAGAAGCCCAACTTGCTGTACGGCCAAGGCTGGGTGGGTGTCACCAAAGAAAACATGGGCAAATACAACTTCTAACCCGTGTCTGGGGCGCTTCGGTTGTGAAGCGCCCCACAGTTCTTGTTGGATCAGTTAGCCGGGGGATGTCAATGTCAGATGCCTATCTCGAGTTAAGAAACGTTAGCAAGAGATTCTCAGGGGTGCAAGCACTCGATCAGATTTCGCTCAGGATCATGCCGGGTGAAATCCATTGTCTTGCTGGTGAGAATGGTTCGGGGAAGTCAACCGTCATCAAGGTCATCTCCGGTGTTTACCAGCCGGATGAAGGCGAAATGCTGATCGACGGGAAGCCATTTTTTGCCAAATCACCAGTCGACGCGATTGCATGTGGCGTACAGGTGATTTACCAGGATTTTTCGCTGTTCGGCAACCTGACCGTGGCGGAAAACCTGTCAATCAATACCCAGTTGCGCGAAAAGCGGACCTGGGTGAACTGGAAGAAGTCGCGCCAACTGGCGTCGGAAGCTTTGCAGCGCCTCGGGGTGGACATTGATCTGGACGCCAAGATCGAGACCCTGCCGACGGCGCAAAAACAGTTGATTGCAATTGCCCGCTCGATGATGAACGACGTGCGTCTGATCATCATGGATGAGCCGACAACCGCCTTGACCGGCAAAGAAATCACGACCCTGTTTGAGATCGTGCGCGATATCCAGCGCAGAGGTATCGCCATCTTGTTTGTGAGCCACAAGATGCGCGAGATGCTCGACATCAGCGAACGCATCACGGTGATTCGTAATGGGCGCAAGATTGCCGACGGCCAGACCCGTGATTTCACCGAAGCGCTGATCACCAAACACATGACCGGTCACGACATTGAGGTCAATCACTTTGACTGGAAGCCTTCAACAACCGCCGTCACGCCGCGACTGGAAGTGCGCCACCTGAGTTTGCCCGGCAGTTATGAGGATCTGAATTTCAAGATTTTCCCGGGCGAAATTGTGGGCATTTCCAGCCTGCTCGGTTCTGGGCGGACCGAGTTTGCGCTGTCCTTGTTTGGGCTGATGACGGGTTTCAGCGGAGAGATCCGTCTCAACGACCAGCCGGTCAAGATCGGTTCGGTGCAAGACGCGATCAACCACAGGATCGCTTACGTGCCGGAAGATCGCCTGAGTGAAGGCATCTTTCCGACCCAGTCGATCAACCGCAACATGTTGTCGACCATGTACGAGCGGTTGTCGCGTTATCTGGTCATCGACCGAGAGAAGGCGGCCAGCTTGGCGGCAGACATGATCAAAAAACTGACGATCGCCACGCCCAGTGGCGAAAAACCGGTCAACCAACTCTCCGGGGGCAATGCCCAGCGGGTGGTGATTGGACGCTGGCTCATGACCGGTGCAGAAGTGCTGATCCTCAATGGTCCGACAGTTGGTGTGGACGTCGGCTCCAAAGCCGAGATTCACAAGATCATCCGGGCCCTGACCCAACAGGAGAACGGCTTGAGCGTCATCATGATCTCCGACGACGTTCCCGAGCTGATCCAAAACTGCAACCGCATTGTGATGATGCACAAAGGGCGCTTCCTGGAGGAGCTGGTGGCACGCCAGACCTCGGAAGACGAGATCAACGCCAAATTGAAATCCTTCGGTTGAGGTGGTCAGCATGAAATTTCTCCGCAATTCCGAAGCTGTCATTGGGGTGATCCTCATCGCAGCCATGATCTTGATTGGCGCTGTCAACCCGGCGTTTTGGGATCTTGACAACCTGTTCAGCCTGCTCCAGAGCAACATCGTTATTGGCATCATGGCACTTGGTGTGTTGCTGGTCATGATCTCTGGGGGGATCGATGTCTCTTTCCCGGCCGTGGCGGTAGCTGGCATGTTCCTCACGGTCCATGGCATGCTGCTGACCCAATACGACGGAGTATTGCTTCCGTTTGTCGTCGCGACCTTGATTGGGGTGCTGCTGGGCGGATTGAATGCGCTGCTGGTGTACCGGTTCAAGATGATCCCGTTGATCGTGACGCTGGGCACCGCCAGCATCGTGCGCGGGCTGATTCTGGGCATCATCGGCACCAGCATGATCAATATTGACCGCTTTCCCAAGGTGTTGATCAACTTCACCAAGTCGGACATCTACACGGTGGTCAAACCCGACGGAACCACCTCGGGGATGACCAGCATGTTGCTGATCTACCTCGGCGTGGCGCTGCTGATTCACATCATCCTGAAATACACCATGCTCGGGCGCAGTGTGTATGCGATGGGGGGCTCGGCCGAGTCCGCCAGCCGGGTGGGCTTCAGCCTGAAAAAAACCACCTTCTTTGTTTATTGCGCATGTGGCGCTCTGGCTGGCTTCGCCGGGATGCTGCACTCCTCCATGATCTGGTTGTGCAACCCGCGTGACTTTGTTGGCATGGACATGCAGGTGATTGCGGCGGTGGTGCTGGGAGGCGCCTCGATCTTTGGTGGCAGTGGCAGCGTGATTGGCACCATGATGGGTGTTTTTATGCTGGTCATGGTCAAGAACAGCCTGATCCTCATGAAGGTTGAAACCACCTGGCAGCTGGTCGTTCTGGGGACCATTCTGATCGTGGCGACAGCTTTCTCCGCCAAGCGTGACCGCAAGAGTCGCACGTAATTGAGGTGCTCAAATGACTACAGATTTTGATTCACGCAGATTCTTGAAGCACGACAACAACCTGACTCAGCTGGTGCTGATCACGGTGTTTATCTTCGTGGCAATGAGCATCGTGTCGCCGGACAAGTTCCTGCGGTACTACAACTTCCAGTCCATCTCTTTCCTGTTTCCTGAAATCGGCCTGTTGTCGATCGCCATGATGATTGCCATGCTCACCGGGGGCATTGATTTGTCGATCATCGGGATCGCCAACTTGTCCGCGATTCTGGCGGGTGTCTATTTTTCAAAAACCATTGGCAGCGACACCTCGATGTCCGACAGCCAACAACTGATGCATGTGGGTGTGGGTGTGGTCTTGGCGTTGGGGGTCGGAACACTGGCAGGTGCCTTGAATGGCTTCCTGATCACACGGATGCGCATCACGCCGATCCTGGCCACCATCGGGACCGGCCAGTTGTTCACAGGGTTTGCCTTGGTCATCACCGGCGGGCCTGCGATCACCGGGTTTCCGAAGTATTGGGCCGAGATCGGCGGGGGAACGGTGTTTGGCGTCTCGATTCCTTTCCTGATTTTTGTGGTGATCGCCTCCATCGTTGCGTTCCTTCTGTCCAGAACGGTTTTTGGCATCAACCTGATGTTGATTGGCACCAATGCCAAGGCTGCATTGTTCGCTGGGCTCAAACGCGACAAGATGGTGTTCCTGAGTTACATGATGAGCGGCGTGCTCGCCAGCATGGCGGGGATACTGCTCTCTGCGCGGGTGAATGCGGCGAAGTCCGACTACGGCACGTCCTACCTGTTGCAGGCACTGCTGATTGCGGTCCTGGGGGGAACCAACCCAGCGGGCGGCAAAGGGCGGGTTCTCGGCATTTGCATCGCGGTGCTGGCGCTGATGTTCCTCTCCAGCGGGTTCCAGATCATGCGTTTCAGCATCCATCTGATCGACTTCATCTTCGGGGCGTTCCTCGTGGGCGTCATCATTCTCAACATGGTTCTTGAAAAACGGCGGGGGAAATCATGATGCGCGACATCAGCATTGAACTGAAAAAAACGTTTTTTACGCCGAGCGAGCAGGAAGTTTTTGCCGCAGGCGACATGTCGGTCAGCCTGTTTCGGTACGACAGTGGTGTCGAAGCCCTGCGCCTCAAGAACAGCCGTGGCCACCTGATCGTGCTGCCGTTCATGGGGCAGATGGTCTGGGAGGCGGTGTTTGACGGGGTCAGCCTGGGCATGAAAAGCATGTTCAAACAGCCCCGCCCGGCCACCGACATTTTGCAGACCTATGGTTGTTTCGCCTACCACAGTGGGCTGCTGCGCAATGGCTGTCCCTCACCCGAGGACACCCATGCGTTACACGGTGAAATGCCCTGTGCACCGATGGACCGGGCGCGTATTCTCTGCGGTGAAGACCAGGGCGGTTTTTATGTGGCGTTGATCAGTGAATGGGAGTACGCCATGGGCTTTGGTAACCATTACCTGGCCACACCACGGATTGTTTTGCGCCCCAACGAGAGCCTCTTTGATCTTGAAATGAAAGTCCAGAATATGTCTGGCGCACCCATGGACCTGATGTACATCAGCCATGTCAATTTTGGTTTGGTGAAGGACGGCAAGATCTTCCAGGCGGCAGGTTTCACACCCGAGTCCACCTGTGTCAGAACCTCGATCCCTGGGCATATCCAGCCGACACCGGTCTACCAGGCTTTTGTGGATGAACTGGCCAAACACCCGCAGCGTTCCGAGGTGTTGCACGACGTTGCGCAGTACAACCCGGAACAGGTCTTTTTCATCCGTCATCTCAAATCAGACCCAAATGGTCTGACGCACATGATGGTCCGTCGGCCCGAGCAAGATGGTTTTTACATGTCCTGGTCACCCAAAGACATGCCCAAAACGATCCGCTGGATTCTTTGCAATTCTGACCAAGAGGTGGGCGCCTTTGCGCTGCCAGGAAGCTGCGAACCCGAAGGTTATCTGGCCGAAAAAGCCAAGGGCAATGTGCGTAGCCTGGCCGGCGGTGAGACCGCGCATTTCAAGGTCAGGCTGGGGTATCTGGACCACGCAGGGGCTGATGAGGTTCAAAAGATCATCACCCAACTGAACGCGCCGGGCGCTTAACCAAAAGGGGATTGTTATGACAGGACGTATTGCAGTCATTGGCAGCAACATGGTTGATCTCGTCACCTACACGGATCGTATGCCGCGTAAAGGCGAAACCATCGAAGCGCCCGAGTTTTCCATGGGGTTCGGCGGCAAGGGGTCGAACCAGGCGGTTGCTGCAGCACGCTTGGGTGCCGATGTGTTGATGCTGACCAAGGTTGGTGACGACATGTTTGGTCCGAACACGCGCCAGAACTACATCAACAACGGCATCGATGCGCGTTATGTTGACACCGTGCCCGGAGCCAGCAGCGGCGTGGCGCCGATATTTGTGGACTCCAGTGCAGAGAACTGCATCTTCATCATCAAAGGCGCCAACGGCCAGTTGATGCCCGCGGACGTAGACCGTGCCGAGGCCGATTTAAAGACCTGCAAGCTGATCATTTTGCAGCTGGAAATCCCGCTGGAGACGGTCTACCACGCCATCGAATTTGGAGCCCGGCATGGTATCGAGACGCTGCTGAACCCGGCGCCGGCGGCCCCGGACCTCGACTTGAGCAAATGCCTCAAGGCCAGTTTCCTCGTCCCCAACGAAACCGAGCTGGCCACCTTGACCCAGATGCCAACGGAAAACACCGAACAAGTGGTCGCCGCAGCGCGTGTGCTGATTGCCAAAGGCATCAAGACCGTGGTGGTGACGATGGGCAAAAAAGGCGCGATGCTGGTGACGCAAGACCGTCAAGATTTCATCCCCGGGTTTGACCGCATCAAAGCGATCGACACCACCGGTGCGGGAGACGCCTACATTGGCAGTTTTGCCCATTTTTATGTGGCTTCGGGCGATGTGTTGTCCTCGCTCAAGAAGGCCGCGCTGTATGCCGCCGACGCGGTCACCAAGCCGGGAACACAAAAGTCCTACGCAAGTGCAGAGGAATTTGCTGCGTTTTGCCAGAAATACGGTGTGTAAACGCCGGGCGGCGCTTCTGAGGCAGCCGCAGTTTTAAGGCCCGGCGCGCCTGAACTGATCGGGCGACTGCCCGGTCCAGCCCTTGAAGGCGCGGATAAAACTTTTCTCGTTCTGAAACCCGGCCGCCTGCGCCACCTGTTTGATCGGGCGGCCGCTGCGTTGCAGCAGGTCGATGGCGCGTGCCTGGCGCACCTCGTCCTTGAGCGCTTGCAGGGATGCACCTTCGTCCTTGAGCTGGCGGTGCAGGGTGCGTGTGGACAGGTGCAGCAGCGCGGCCAGATCCTCGGCGTTGTGGCTGTGTTCGGGCTGGCTGCTCAGCGCCTGGCGCACCCGTTGCACCAGCAGGCGGTCGCGCCGGTAGGGCAGCACGGTCAGCGGCAGCGCGCGTTTGAGCATCTGGCGCAAAGCGACCTCGTCGCGGCGCAGCGGTTGCGTCAGGTACATCGCATCAAATTCGATAGCGGCTGGCCCTGATGAGAAGAAGGCTTGCGCCGAAAAAAGCACTGAATACACCGCCTGGTGCACTGGCGGCTCAAACGGAAACTGTGCACCGCTTAAAGGGATGCGCGAGTCGATCAGCCAGCAGGCCAGCCCATGGATGTTGCGCAGCACCGACACCAGGCAGAACTCGCGCAAATCCTGCAGATCGCGGTTTTCGGTGATGCTCAGTCTGGCGCTGTTACCGCTGACCGACAGACTCAGAGTGATGTCGTTCGTCAACAGCCCGTGGTGGCGGCACCAGCGTTTTAAAGCCACTCCCAGGTTGGGCGCGCTGATGGAGGCACGTGCCAGCATGCCGTAACTGCCCCAGGGCAGGCGGCGGCTGAACCAGCCCAGGCCTTCGTCATCGAGTTCCTGCATGGCCAGCCCCGAGATGCTTTCCATCTGCGCGGCGGTGATGCGTGCTGCCGGATTCTCCAGAAGTTCTGGCGCAATTTGTGCCGATGCCAGGGCCTGCGATGGGTCCATACCAGCGCGGCTGTAGGCCAACACAATGGCCTTGACAAATGCGATGGGTGTCAGCGCCGTTGCGGCTCGGCCAGGGGTGATGGAGCGAACCTGTGGCTTGGCATCAGTGTGGGTGGTCATGCCTCACAGTATCACCACAGTTGGCAGCATTTGCAACCTGAGTGGCTGATGCAAACCGACGCATCGGCCTATGCTGGCGCACCTGCACATCGCGTGTGGGTCGCTGCTGCCTTTGTGAAGGACAACCATGCCTGTACTGGACACCCAACTCAACACCCGCTCTGCCGATTTCCAGCGCAACGCCCTGGCCATGCGTGGCCTGGTGGATGATCTGAACACCAAGATCGCGCAGGTCGCCCTTGGCGGCGGAGAGGCGGCGCGGGCCAAGCACACAGCGCGTGGCAAGCTGCTGCCGCGCGACCGGGTTCAGATGCTGCTGGACCCCGGCACGCCGTTTCTGGAGATTGCGCCGCTGGCGGCCCTGGGGCTGTACCCAGACCGAGACGGCTCGGACAGCGCCCCAGGCGCGGGCATCGTCGCGGGCATTGGCCGCGTCAGTGGTGTTGACTGCATGATCGTCTGCAACGACGCCACCGTCAAAGGCGGTACCTATTACCCGATGACGGTCAAAAAACACCTGCGGGCGCAGGAGATCGCCCAGCAAAACCGGCTGCCCTGCATCTACTTGGTCGATTCCGGCGGCGCCAATTTGCCGAATCAGGACGAGGTGTTCCCCGACCGCGACCACTTTGGCCGCATCTTTTTCAACCAGGCGCAGATGAGTGCCCAGGGCATCGCGCAGATTGCGGTGGTCATGGGCAGCTGCACCGCAGGCGGCGCTTATGTGCCGGCCATGAGTGACGAGGCCATCATCGTCAAGAACCAAGGCACGATTTTTCTGGGTGGCCCGCCGCTGGTCAAAGCCGCCACCGGCGAGGTGGTCAGCGCCGAAGACCTGGGCGGCGGTGACGTGCACACCCGCCTCTCGGGTGTGGCCGATCATCTGGCGCAAAACGACATGCATGCGCTGGCGCTGGCGCGGCAATCGGTCCGGAATTTGTATCAAAAAAAGCCTCAAACCCTCGTCGATCAATGTCCAGTAGCTCCCAAATACGCAGCAGATGAGTTGTACGGTGTGATCCCGGTCGACACTCGCAAACCCTTTGATGTGCGCGAAATCATCGCCCGCATCGTGGACGGCTCGGACTTCGACGAGTTCAAAGCGCGTTTTGGCACCACGCTCATCACCGGTTTTGCGCGCATCGAAGGCATGCCGGTGGGCATCATCGCCAACAACGGCATTTTGTTCAGCGAGTCGGCGCTCAAAGGCACGCATTTCATTGAACTGTGTTGCCAGCGCAAGATCCCGCTGGTGTTTTTGCAGAACATCACCGGTTTCATGGTCGGGCGCAAGGTCGAGAACGAAGGCATCGCCCGCCACGGAGCCAAGATGGTCACCGCGGTGGCAACGGCAGCGGTGCCCAAATTCACCGTCATCATTGGTGGCAGTTTTGGCGCGGGCAACTACGGCATGTGTGGCCGCGCGTTTGGCCCACGCTTTTTGTGGATGTGGCCCAACGCACGCATCAGCGTCATGGGCGGTGAACAAGCCGCCAGCGTGCTGGCCACCGTCAAGCGCGACGGCATCGAAGGCAAAGGTGGCCAGTGGAGCATGGAGGACGAAGAAACCTTCAAAGCCCCGATCCGCCGCCAGTACGAGGAACAAGGCCACCCCTATTTCGCCACCGCCCGCCTTTGGGACGACGGCATCATCGACCCGGCCGACACGCGACGTGTGCTGGCGCTGGGTCTGAGCTCCAGCCGCAACGCGCCAATTGAGGACACGAAGTTCGGTTTGTTCCGGATGTGATCAGCGCCACAAAGAAACCCAACATGAGCACATTAAACATTCAAACCGGTGTGGCGACCACCGTCACCCTGAGCCGCCCCGAGGTCCGCAACGCCTTCAACGACGAGGTGATCACCGAGCTCACCCAGGCCTTCACCACTCTGGGCCAGGACCCGCAGGTCCGTGCCATCGTCCTGGCCGCCGAGGGCCCGGCTTTTTGCGCCGGTGCCGACCTGAACTGGATGCTCCGGATGGCCGACTACACCCATGCCGAGAATCTGGCCGATGCTGGGCAACTGGCCGAGATGCTGCGGGTGATCTATACCTGCCCCAAGCCGACGTTGGCACGCATCCAGGGTGACGTGTATGCGGGCGGTTTGGGCCTGGTGGCGGCCTGCGACATGGCGGTGAGTGTGGACACCGCAGGCTTTTGCCTCAGCGAGGTCAAGCTCGGCCTGATCCCCGCCACCATCAGCCCCTACGTGATCCGCGCCATGGGCGCAAGGGCCGCCCACCGCTACTTCCTGACGGCCGAGCGCTTTGATGCGGCAGAGGCGCTGCGCATTGGGTTTGTGCATGCGGTGGTGAGCGCCGACCAACTCGACACCAAAGTGGCGGAACTCACCCAGTCGCTGTTGAATGCCAGCCCGAATGCTGTCAAGGCCTGTAAAACGCTGCTGCACGAGGTGGCTGGCCAAGACATTGACGCGGCCTTGATCGCACGCACGGTGGCCGGTATTGCCGATATCCGCGCGAGTGACGAGGGCAGGGAAGGGGTGTCGTCTTTCCTGGCCAAACGCAAGCCGTCCTGGCTCAGTTAGTCGGGGCAGTTGTCCACTTTTTTGATCATTTGGCGGTGGTGCCAAGGAGACGTAGATGTTCACAAAAATCCTGATCGCCAACAGAGGCGAGATCGCCTGCCGGGTGGCTGCCACCGCGCGCCGTCTGGGCATACACACCGTGGCGGTGTATTCCGACGCCGATGCCAGCGCCAAACACGTGGCCGCCTGTGACCAGTCCGTCCACATCGGCGGCAGCGCGCCCCAGGACAGCTACCTGCGCTGGCAGCGCATCATCGACGCCGCGCTGGCCACTGGCGCCCAGGCGGTGCACCCTGGCTACGGCTTCCTGAGCGAGAACGAGGATTTTGCCAAGGCCTGCGCGGCGGCAGGGCTGGTGTTCATCGGTCCGCCCGCATCGGCCATCCAGGCCATGGGTTTGAAGGCTGAATCCAAACAGCTGATGGAGAAGGCCGGTGTGCCTCTGGTGCCCGGCTACCACGGTGCCGCCCAGGGCGCGGCGCTGCTGCAGTACGAGGCCGATCGCATCGGTTATCCCGTCTTGATCAAGGCCAGCGCCGGTGGCGGCGGCAAGGGCATGCGGGTGGTGGAGGGGCCCGAGGACTTCAAAACCGCGCTCGAATCCTGTCAGCGCGAAGCCCTCAACAGCTTTGGCAGCGATGTCGTGCTGATCGAAAAATACGTGCAGAACCCGCGCCACATCGAAATCCAGGTGTTTGGTGACACGCTGGGCAACTATGTGTATTTGTTCGAGCGCGACTGCTCGGTGCAGCGTCGCCACCAGAAGGTGCTTGAAGAAGCCCCGGCGCCCGGTATGACACCCGAGCTGCGTCGCGCCATGGGTGAGGTGGCTGTGGCCGCTGCGCGGGCGGTGGGTTATGTGGGGGCGGGCACGGTGGAGTTCATCGTCGAGCAGCCCGGTGGTTACGAGCGGCCCGAGTACATGCGGTTCTACTTCATGGAGATGAACACCCGGCTGCAAGTCGAACACCCGGTCACCGAGGCCATCACCGGCCTGGATCTGGTCGAATGGCAGCTGCGCGTGGCTTGTGGCGAGCCGCTGCCGCTGCGTCAGGATCAGCTGCGCATCACCGGCCACGCGATTGAAGCGCGCATCTGCGCCGAAACACCCGACAACAACTTCTTGCCCGCCACTGGCTGCCTGGACGTCTACCACAAGCCCGCGCACAGCAGTTTCACCGTCAGCCCGGTGCGTTTTGATGACGGCGTGCGCCAGGGTGATGCCATCAGCCCGTATTACGACTCGATGGTGGCCAAACTCATCGTGCATGGTGATACCCGCGAACACGCGCTGGCCCAGCTCGATACCGCACTGGCGCACACCCACATCGTTGGCCTGAGCACCAATGTGCAGTTCTTGCGGCATGTGCTGCAGAGTGATGCGTTTGCCCTGGCCAATCTCGACACCGGCCTGATCCCGCGCGAGGCGGCTGTGTTGTTCTGTCAGGAGCGTGTGGGCCTGGCCCTGGCGGCGGCCGCCGATGTGGCGCAGACCCTGATCGATGAGCGGGCCACCGAAACGGCAGACCCCTTCAGCAGGACGGATGGCTGGCGCAGCCATGGTGTTTTCACACGCCGCTTTGTGTTTGAGTTTGGTGGCCAGCAGGTGTTGGCCGGGCTGACGTATTTACACGACGACGCGCTGTCCTTGCAGGTGGGTGATACAGCGGGTTTGCTCAGTTTCACGCCCACACCACAAGGCATTGACCTGCAGTTTGGCGGCCAGCGAATACTTGTGAATGTGTATAGAAAAGGCGAGGTAGCCCATATATTCACTGCGCAGGGTGCTGCACAAATCATATCGATTGATTTGCTCTTGCACGCAGGTGAGGCGCCTGCCGAAGTGGGCCGCCTGACCGCGCCGATGCCGGGCAAAGTGGTGTCGTTTGCCGTGCAGGCGGGGGATGCTGTGACCCGGGGCCAGCCACTGGCGGTGATGGATGCGATGAAAATGGAGCACACCATCACCGCGCCAGTGAACGGTGTGGTGGCCGAGCTGCTTTACGCCCCTGGTGATCAGGTGGTGGAGGGCGCGGAGTTGCTCCGGCTGAGTGTGGCTGCGGTGTGACTGACAACGTAAGGTTGTTTTGGGTGGCGGGAAAGGGTGCACGCGACCATGTGGTTCCTGCATCTATTTCGCTACTGGCGCTGATCTACCTCGTCTAACATCGACCCAGTCTCGTGACTCTCGTGACAATAGTGCCATGCAAGAACCCGCAATGACTGGGCTAGGCCCGAAAGTGCTGACAACAACACGCCTCATCTTGCGTCCTTGGCAAGATTCGGATCACGCCCCTTTCTCTGCGATGTCAGTGGATCCAGAAGTTATGGCGCATCTTCTGCCCTTCGCCTCACCGCAGGCCATCGCGGGTTGGATCAATCGTCAACAAACGCGTTTGGCAGAAAACGGCTTTTGCTTTTGGGCCATTGAGTCCAAAGAATCGGGTGCCTTTTTGGGGGCGGCTGGTCTGCTGCGTATCTCTTACAAAGCACATTTCACACCTGCTGTGGAAGTTGGTTGGCGCCTGGCACGCCGCTTCTGGGGCCAGGGTTACGCCCCAGAGGCTGCCGGGGCGGCGCTCCAATTCGGATTTGAGCATCTGGGGCTGCCGGAGATCGTCGCCAATACCGTGCCATCCAACCACAACTCGCGTCGCGTGATGGCGAAACTGGGGATGTCCAGTGAATCCGCTGACGACTTCGATCATCCGTTGGTGCCTGAGGGCAACCCATTGCGCCGACAAATGCTTTACCGGTTGTCCCGTCGTAATTGGTCAATGCAGTGCAGAAGTTGAAGTTAACTAAAAAGTTTGTCTGATTTTCACTTTGCAGTTGAGTTTGTGTGAATTTTTGGGATGAAGTCCTTATCAATAAACAGTAAGTAGCTATCAAATTTAGAGTATTTATGTCGACCTTTCAAATCACTTTTTGCTGCACCAACACCGAGCCTGAGCCCTGGCTGGCCGGTTTGCGTGCGAGTTTTCCGCAGGCCGAGGTCACCGTCTGGCAACCCGGCGCCGCACCCGCCGACTACGCGGTGGTCTGGGCGCCACCCCAACAGTTTTTTGACGAGCAGCCACAGCTGCAGGCGGTGTTCAACATCGGCGCCGGGGTGGACGCGCTGCTCAAATTGCGCCTGCCGCCCCAGGCCGTGGTGGTGCGTCTGGAAGATGCGGGCATGGCGGTGCAGATGGCCGAGTACGTTTGCCAGGGTGTGATCCGGCACTTTCGCGACCTGAATGCCTACGACAACGATGCCCGCGTCGGCCACTGGACCTACTACAAGCCGCGTCAGCGCAGCGAGTTCCCGGTGGGTGTGATGGGCCTGGGTGTGTTGGGCGAACGGGTGGCCCAGGCGCTGGCCCACTTTGAATTTCCGGTCAGCGGCTGGAGCCGCTCACCCAAGCCGATTCCCGGTGTGCGCGGCTTTTCGGGTGCGGCGCAGCTCAACGACTTTCTGGCCAGCAGCCGCGTATTGGTCAACCTGCTGCCGCTCACCCCCGACACGCTCAACATCCTCAATCACGACCGGCTCAGCCGCCTGCAAGCCGGGGGCTATGTCATCAACTTGGCGCGTGGCGCCCATCTGGTGGACGAGGACCTGCTCGCGCTCATCCACAGCGGTCACCTCTCTGGCGCACTGCTCGATGTGTTTCGCACAGAGCCGCTGCCGACCGAGCACCCGTTCTGGCGCGAACCCAAAATCACCCTCACACCACACACCTCGGCGCGTACCTTGGTCACGGACAGCATTGCACAGATCACTCAGAAGATGGCCGCACTGCAGCACGGTGAGCCGGTTGCCGGTATCGTGGACACCACCCGAGGTTATTGAAGCCCAACATTGCAAGACTGAGAAGCCACCCATGAGTTACCCATTCCGCGTCAAACTGGTCGATGTGGGCCCACGTGACGGCCTGCAAAACGAGAAACAGCTGGTGCCCGGTGCGGTCAAGATCGAGCTGGTGCACCGCCTGCAGGCCGCTGGCCTGAAAGAGATCGAAGTCACCAGTTTTGTCAGCCCCAAATGGGTGCCGCAGATGGCCGACAACGCCGAGGTCATGGCGGGCATCACACGTCAGCCGGGCGTGCGGTATGCGGTGCTCACGCCCAATCTCAAAGGTTTTGAGGCTGCCCTGTTGTCCAAGCCCGATGAAATTGTGGTGTTTGGCTCCGCCAGCGAGGCCTTCAGCCAGAAAAACATCAACTGCAGCATCGCTGAGAGCATCGATCGTTTTGCGCCAGTGGTGGCCGCAGCGCGTGCTGCAGGCATTGCGGTGCGCGGCGCCATGAGCTGCACCGTGGGCTGCCCGTACGAGGGTGACATCGCGCCCGAACGGGTGGACTATCTGGCCGGCCTCATGAAAGGCATTGGGGTGCAGCATGTGGGTGTGGCCGACACCATTGGGGTTGGCACCCCCTTGAAAGTGCAGCGTGCGGTGGAGGCGACTCTGAAGCACTTTGACATCAACCAGGTCTCGGGCCATTTTCACGACACCTACGGACAGGCGCTGGCCAACACCCTGATCTGTCTGCAGATGGGGGTTTGGCAGTTTGATGCTTCGGTGGCCGGTCTGGGCGGCTGCCCCTATGCCAAGGGCGCCACCGGCAATGTGGCCACCGAAGATGTGGTTTACCTGCTGCACGGCATGGGCATCGAGACCGGTATTGATCTGGACCAACTCATCAACGCGGGCCAGTTCATCAGCGACTACCTGGGCCGCCCAAGCAACTCACGCGCTGGCAAAGCGCTGTTCACCCAACGGCTGACATCATGAACCCATCTGTTTCCAAACCCCTGCCTGAGGGCGTGGTACGCGTGACCCAGGTGCTGCGCGACAAAGGCCACCCGCATGCGCCGGTGATGCTCAGTGACGCGGCCCGCACCGCCCAGCAAGCGGCTGACGCGCTGGGCATCCAGCTCGGACAAATTGCCAAAAGCATCATCTTCAAGCGCAAACCCGACGCCGCTGCGGTGCTGGTCATCACCTCGGGGGACCGTCGTGTTGATGAAAAAAAGGTGCAGGCGCTGGTGTGTGCCGACGGCCAGAAGCTCGGCCGCGCCGACGCCGACTTTGTCAAAGCCAGCACCGGCTTTTCGATTGGCGGGGTGTCGCCGGTGGGGCATGCCACAGCGCCGGTGACACTGATCGACCGCGACCTGCTGCGTTTTGAAGAGATCTGGGCCGCAGCGGGCCACCCGCACGGGGTGTTCAAGTTGCATCCCGATGACCTGGCGCATCTGACCGGCGCGCCCATCGTTGACATTGCGCTGCAGGAGGTGCTTTGATGTTGGCTCAGAATGCTATGAAGTTTTTAGCTGTTAGCGCTTTGGATATAAGGGCTAGAGGCCAAAATGACCCCAATCCTGTGCCGTCGCCCTGTCTGTCGGTGTGCCAGATGGACGAGGACACCGCACTGTGCCAGGGCTGCCTGCGCACCCTGGACGAAATCCGCGTATGGGGCAACGCGGACAGCCAACAACGCCTAACCATCTGGGCCAACATCGAGGCGCGCCTGGCGCAGTACAGTCAATGAAACACATCACGTTTTACCTGGACTTCATCTCGCCCTACGCTTATCTGGCGTTTGAGACTCTGCCCGAGGCGCTGACGGGGCAGAGTTACAGCGTCAGCTACAAACCGGTGTTGTTCGCCGCGCTGCTCAAACACCATGGCCAGCTGGGTCCGGCCGAGATCCCCGGAAAACGCGAATGGACCTACCGTCATGTGTTGTGGCTGGCGCGGCAAAACGGGCTGGAGCTGCAACTGCCAGCGCAGCATCCGTTCAATCCGATAGCGTTGTTGCGTCTGGCGCTGGCCTGCAGCGACTCTGGGTTACCCAACCGTTATGTGTGCGAAACGATTTTTCGCCATGTCTGGCAAGGGGGGGCTGATGCGGCGGATGCAGACCGCCTGCAGGCGCTGACCGGGCAGCTGGCCCCCAAGCGTGATGCCAATGAAGAGCTGGTCAAAATCCAGTTGCGCGCCCATACCGACGATGCAATCGCCAACGGGGTGTTCGGGGTGCCCACCTTCGAGGTGGATGGCAAATTGTTCTGGGGCCTGGACGCCTTGCCCATGCTCAAGGCCTATCTGCAGGGTGATGCCTGGTTCAACAACGCCTGGGCGGCGACCGATCAGGTTCGCAGCTGGCCCTAAGCTAGTTGCCCGATTCCACCTCAAACGCCTTGTGTTTGCCCTGCGCCAGATGCTGTGCGGCCTGGCTCAATGCTGCAGTTAACGCTGCTTTGAGTGTGTGTGGTGGGTTGATCACAAAGACACCGCTGGCGGGCAGGCCAGGACGCACCACCTCACCGGCCTCGTCGTGGCCCAGCTTGCTGGATTTGACGGTCAGGGTGGCGTTGAGCCAGGGCAGTTTTTCGCGGTTGGCCAGGGTCTTGAGTTTGCGTGGCAGGTCATGTGCCTCGGGCCGCGGGATGATTGGGTACCACACCATGTAGGTGCCGGTAGCAAAACGTTTGACCGCGTCGGTCAGCATGTCCACCACACGCGGGTAGTCGCTCTTGATTTCGTAGCTCGGGTCACACAGCACCAGTGCCCGGCGCGACGGTGGCGGCAAAAACTTCTTGAGCCCCTCAAACCCGTCTTCCTGCAGTACCGCGATCGAGCGTCCGGCATTGAGCTGCGCGATGTTGGCGCCCAGGGTTTTGGCATCGGTCGGGTGGATCTCAAACAACTTGAGGCGATCCCGGTCACGCTCCTGCAGCAGGTGGTGGATGATGAAAGGTGAGCCCGGGTACACCTTGTGGCTGCCGGCTTTGTTGAAGCTGGCCACCAGGTCCAGGTAGTCTTGCAAGGCGGACGCCACGGCGGCTGGCTTGGCGCTTTTGATGGCGGCAGGTTTGGTTGCTGCACTATCCGTAGCAACCTGCCCTTGGGGGACGGGGGCTTGCGGCTTTTTTTCTGTAGAGGCCGTGGGCGCGAGGGCGGCCAGCAGCTTCAGGTAACCATCGGCTGCTTCGCCGCTGGTCTGGGCGTAATCACCGTCGAGCCGGTACAAGCCCGCTCCGGCATGGGTGTCAAACACGTTGAGCGCCGTGTCCTTTTGGGTCATGTGGCGCAGCACCGCCAGCAAGGCAGTGTGCTTGAGAACATCGGCATGGTTGCCGGCGTGAAAGGCGTGGCGATAACTGAACATCCGTCGATGTTACCGCGTTGCCCAGGAAATTTGTATAATGCTCGGCTTCGCAGCGCTTTTGTGGCTCCGCGGCGAAGCGTCTCAGTAGCGTCCCAACGGGCCGTGTACCGAGTGATTTCCCACCTAAGAGATTCTCATCAGAAGAACGCCGACCGTGGAAAAGAGCCCTCCAAACCCTCTGTAGAAAAGAGAAATCTCATGTCAACTTTCAGCGCAAAACCCGCTGAGGTCGTGCACGAGTGGTTTGTGATTGACGCGACCGACAAGGTCCTCGGACGAGTAGCCAGCGAAGTTGCTCTCCGTTTGCGCGGCAAACACAAGGCCATTTACACGCCTCACGTCGATACCGGCGACTTCATCATCGTGACCAACGCAGCTCAACTGCGCGTGACCGGTGCCAAGTCCCTCGACAAAATGTATTACAGCCACTCCGGTTTCCCTGGTGGCATCAGCTCCACCAACTTCCGTGACATGCAAGCCAAGCACCCTGGCCGCGCTTTGGAAAAAGCCGTCAAGGGCATGCTGCCCAAGGGTCCCCTGGGCTACGCCATGATCAAGAAGCTCAAGGTGTACGGTGGTGCAGAGCACCCGCACACTGCCCAGCAACCCAAAGTGTTGGAAATCTAAGGAGCTCACATGATTGGTGAATGGAACAATGGTACCGGCCGTCGCAAATCCAGCGTCGCCCGCGTTTTCCTGAAGAAGGGCTCCGGCCAAATCGTCGTCAACGGCAAGGACATTCAAAAGTTCTTTGGCCGCGAAACCTCGATCATGATCTGCAAGCAGCCCCTGATGCTGACCAACCACGCCGAAACTTTTGACATCATGGTCAATGTGGCTGGTGGCGGTGAGTCGGGTCAAGCAGGTGCAGTGCGCCACGGTATCACCCGCGCCCTGATCGACTATGACGCGACTCTCAAGTCTGAGTTGAGCAAAGCCGGTTTCGTGACCCGCGATGCCCGCGAAGTGGAACGTAAGAAGGTCGGTTTGCACGGTGCTCGCCGTCGCAAGCAGTTCTCCAAGCGTTAATCTCTGCTTCGATCACAACAGCCGCCTGGATGCAAGTTCTGGCGGCTGTTTGCATTTTGATGTCCGGGTCAGCCTGATGCGATTCAAACTTTTGATGCGACGACTCACCGTCAGTGCGCCACGCATGGCGGTGCGCAGCGCGCTGCCTTGGCCCTTTCGCTGGGCGGTGTTTGCGCTGGTGGCAGGATTTTGCGCCGCCATCAGCCTGTGGGCGTTTGAACTTGGCAAGGACATCGCTGGCGTCGACCACGGCAGCAAGGCGCAACTGCAACAGCTGCAGTTCGAGAACGAAACCCTCAAAGCACGCATCGAGATCCTGACCTCAGAGCGTGATCAGGCCCAGTCGGTGGCCAATACGGCCGACACGGTGCTGACCACGGCCAAGGTCGCCAGCGACAAGCTGACCGAGACCACCCGGCAATTGATGTTGGAGAACCAACGGCTCAAGGATGATCTGGGTTTTTTTGAGAAGTTGATCCCAACCGTGGACGGCAACGCAGGCGCACTGGCCATCCGTGGACTGCAGGCGGAGCGCTTGGCCTCTGGTGATCTCAAGTGGCAGGTGTTGGTGATTCAAGGGGTGAAAAACCCGGTTGAATTTGAAGGTCGGTTGGAGCTGGTGTTTGCAGGCTTGGCCGATGGCAAAGCCTGGACGGGCAGCCCAGTCGGTGGTGCTCTGAATGTCAAAATCAAACAATACGGACGGGTTGAGGGGGTGTATTCGCCGCCTGCACAGACGTTGGTGAAATCGGTCACCGTCAAAGTGCTGAATGGGCAAACTGTGCGTGCGCAGCAAACCATCCCCATCCCCTAAAAGGTGTCTCATGTTCAATAAAAAGAAGCAACCGCCCATCAAAAGTCTGATTGCCCAGGGCTGCCAGTTGGATGGCAATTTCAGTTTCAGCGACGGCTCCCGTGTGGATGGTGAGATCCGGGGCAATGTCACTGGTGTGGCGGAGCAGCCCAGCATCTTGGTGATCTCGGAGTCGGCGGTGGTGACCGGAGAAGTGCTGGCGGACCATGTCATTGTCAACGGGCAGGTACGCGGGCCGGTGCATGCCCGTGTCTTGCTGGAGCTGCAGCCCAAAGCACGTATCACGGGTGATGTGACCTACAAGATACTCGAAATGCACCAGGGTGCCATGGTGGACGGACGTCTGTGCCCCATCGTCGACGATGTGCAGGAGCTGCTGGAGGAAAAGCCCACACTCAAATTGACGGCAAACAATCCGTGAGCCTGCTGTTGATCAACTTGTTGTAGGATTGCCCCACTCAATTTCCTGGAGACCTGTATGAGCGCTGTTGCCGAAGCCATTCAAACCGAAATGCCCGCCCCGATCCTGTTCACCGACAGCGCGGCCGCCAAGGTGGCTGACCTGATTGCTGAAGAAGGCAACCCTGATCTGAAGTTGCGTGTGTTTGTGCAGGGCGGTGGCTGCTCTGGCTTTCAGTACGGTTTCACCTTTGATGAAATTGTCAATGATGACGACACCACCATGACCAAAAACGGTGTGTCGCTGTTGATCGATGCCATGAGTTACCAGTACCTGGTCGGGGCCGAGATTGATTACAAGGAAGACCTGCAAGGCGCCCAGTTTGTCATCAAGAACCCCAATGCCACCAGCACCTGTGGCTGTGGCTCGAGCTTTTCGACCTGATCAAGAGCCCTGTCTGCACAAAAAACCGCCTTGCCCGGCGGTTTTTTTACGCCTGGTTGTTGCTCAGGCTGGGTAAATGGCCCCCAGGACCCTGGGGCCTGCCGCACCGGTGGCGCTGGGCAGGTTGCCTGGTTGGCGCTGGATGGCCTGGCGTGCCAGCCAGGCAAAAGCGGCCGCCTCCACGTCGAGCGCAGGCAGGCCGTGCCGGTCCGAGGTGTCGACCTGCAGCTGAGGCAGTCCGGCCTGTAGACGCCTCAAGAGCTCGGTGTTGAAGGCCCCGCCGCCACACACAACCAGCAACTTGCTCTCTTTTGCATAGTTGTTGATGCAATCCACACAAGCGCTGGCGGTCAATTCTGTCAGGGTGGCTTGGATGTCCTGGCCGCGTGCGCTGGCAAACCCCTGCAGTTTGTTTTGTAACCAGGTCAGGCTAAACAGGTCACGGCCCGTGCTTTTGGGTGGGGCCTGGTTGAAATAAGGTTCGTCACGCAGCAGTGCCAACAGCTCGGGCAGGCACTGCCCGCTGGCGGCCCAGGCGCCACCGGTGTCAAAAGACTGGCCGGTCTGCTGTTGGCACCAGGCATCCATCAAGGCGTTGCCTGGGCCGCAGTCAAAGCCCAGCACCGGTTTGTCCGGATTGGCGGGCAGCACCGTCACGTTGGCGATGCCACCCAGGTTCAGCACCGACACCATGGTGTTGGCCTGGGCAAACACATGTCGGTGAAACGCTGGCACCAGCGGCGCACCTTGGCCCCCGGCGGCGATGTCGCGGCTGCGAAAGTCAGCCACCACGGTGAGGCCGGTCAGTTCGGCCAACAGGGCCGGGTTGTTGAGTTGCAGCGTGTAGCCCGCACCCGATGCCTCGCTGGATGTCCTGTGGGGCTGGTGGCGCACGGTCTGGCCATGGGCGCCAATGGCGCTGACCTTGATCGTGTTATTTGCCGAGGAGGCTACTTGCCCGAGCAGTTGGTTGACCACCTGGGCATAGGCTGCGGCAATCTGGTTGCCAGCCTGGGCAGCTCGGTGCAATTCGTTGTCTGACGGGCTGTTGAGTGCCAGCAGTTCGGTGCGGAACTGGGCGTCAAATGCATGGGATGAGCGTGCCAGTATGCGGAGCTTGGCGCCAGAGAACTCCACCAGAACACCATCGACCCCGTCCAGCGAGGTGCCCGACATCAGGCCGATGTAATACTCTGCCATGCTGCTGCGAAGCGCCAAGGTATCAAGCCAGGCTCACGCCCTGTCACTCACTCAAAGCGGGTGGACTGCATGCTAGCCGCAGCCTGCAACTGGGCTTTCGCGTTGCTGGCGGCCTGTCTGAAGACGGGCAGGGCGGCGGCGGGCACTGGCACGGTCTCGCTCTTTTGTGCCATGGTCATGGGGTCATGCTGGACCCCGGCGACACGCACCTCGAAGTGCAAGTGAGGGCCGGTGGCCCAACCGGTTGAGCCGACCAGACCAATGGTTTCACCTTGTGTCACCGCCTGGCCGCGTTTGACCAGAATTTTGCTCAGGTGGGCATAGACGGTTTCGGTGGCATTGCGGTGCTGGACGAAGATCACGTTGCCATAACCGTTTTGTACACCCGCAAAACTCACTACACCATCACCCACCGTCCGAGCCGGTGTGCCGGTGGGGGCCGCAAAGTCGGTGCCCAGGTGGCGTCGCCACTGGTTCAGGATCGGGTGAAAACGCATAGCAAAACCGCTGCTGACCCGCGAAAAGGCCACCGGTGCACTCAAAAAAGCGCGGCGCAGGCTGCGACCATCCAGCGCATAGTAGCCGCCTCGGTAGCCTTGCCCGGCGTTGTCCTTGCCCGGTGGCTGAAACCACATGGCCTGGAACACCTTGCCAGCGTTGACAAATTCGGCACTCAGGACTCGTCCCGTGCGCAGTCGTTCACCGTCACCTTCCATCACCTCGTAAACCACATTGAAGCGATCGTTTTTGCGCAGTGCGCGGCGGAAATCGATGTCGCCCGAGAACAGTTCCGCCAATTGGCTGGCCACCACATCGGGCAAACCTGCTTCATCGGTCGCCGCAAACAAGGAGGATTGGATGGTGCCGCTGGCCAGGCGTGTGGTGGCGACCAGTGGTGCTGACTCCAAGCGCGCGCTGAACCCCTTGGCATCACGCTCCACCACCAGGCGTTGGAAATGGGTGCCTTCGTCGGGGCTCCAGCGGGCGCTGAGTTTGCCGAGTCGGTGGGTGTCCACCGTTTCAACACTGACGTGGCGGCCGCTGCGGCTGAACAGAGCCTGCTTGACCATCGGGTTGCTGCGCAAGAACTGCGCGGCCTGCGGATCATCCACCCCCAAACGCTTGAGCAAGGTGTCGGCGGTGTCGGTGGTGCGGGTGAGGTCTGAGCGATAGAGATTCAGGGTGGGCGTGCCAAGTTCTGCCGTCTCAGTTGGCAACTGGGGTTGCACCGCCTCCAGCACCATTTGCACTGGCAGCTCGGACACATCCGGCCCGAGCGAGGCCAGTGCCCAGGCGCCGCCACCGCCCGCCAGCAAGGTGGCGGTGACAATCGCGGTAAGGTGTTTGGGGTATTTGGTGGCGGTGGCCACGGAGCTCACCAGCAAGGCGTGACCACGATTCAGGGCTGAGTTAATCAAGGGAGCATCCTGTTGTTGGCGTACGTGGATTGCGTGCAACAAAAAAGCTGCTCAAACCCCCGAAAAACACCCATTTAAAATCACGCTTAAAACAGCAACTGAGTATAAACCCCTACCCGCAGGATGCATGCGGGAAAACCCTTATGACTACGACCCAAACCCCTGACTTTACAGTCTCTGATCACGTCCGTGAGGCTCTGGCAGTGAGCTTACGCGGCTGTGAAGAATTGATCCCCCAAGAGGAGTGGGTCAAGAAGCTGGCGCGTTCCCACGCCAGCGGCACACCCCTACGCATCAAGCTCGGTCTTGATCCTACCGCGCCCGACATCCATCTTGGCCACACCGTGGTGCTCAACAAGATGCGCCAATTGCAGGACTTGGGCCACACGGTGATTTTTTTGATCGGTGACTTCACCGGCATGATTGGTGACCCGTCAGGGCGCAACAGCACGCGCCCGCCGCTCACCCCCGAACAGGTGAAGATCAACGCCGAAACCTATTACCGCCAGGCCTCTCTGGTGCTGGACCCGAGCAAGACCGAGATCCGCTACAACAGCGAATGGTGTGACCCGTTGGGCACGCGTGGTTTGATCCAGCTGGCCAGCCGCTACACCGTGGCGCGCATGATGGAACGCAACGACTTCCATGACCGCTTCAAGGCCGGTACGCCGATTGCCGTGCATGAGTTCATTTACCCCTTGCTGCAGGGGTATGACAGCGTCGCTTTGAAGAGTGATCTGGAGCTGGGTGGCACCGACCAGAAGTTCAATCTACTGATGGGGCGCACCTTGCAGGCCGAATACGGGCAGGAGCCACAGTGCATTTTGACCATGCCGCTGCTCGAAGGCCTGGACGGCGTCGAGAAGATGTCCAAGAGCAAGAACAACTACATCGGCATTTCCGAAGACGCCAACACCATGTTTGCCAAGTGCCTGAGCATTTCGGACGTGTTGATGTGGCGCTGGTACACCCTCTTGAGTTTCAAGTCCGAGGCCGAGATTGCGGCACTCAAGGCCGAGGTGGCCGCCGGGCGCAACCCCAAGGACGCCAAGGTGGCGCTGGCCAAGGAGATCACCGCACGGTTCCACTCGGCCGCCGCTGCCGATGCGGCTGAGCAGGACTTCATCAACCGCAGCAAAGGCGGTATCCCGGATGAGATCCCCGAAATCAGCCTGCCACTGGGCGAAGGTGGCGCGGCGCTGGGGATTGGTGCCTTGCTGAAATCGGCCGGGCTGGCCGCATCAAGTGGTGAAGGCAACCGACTGATCGATGGCGGTGGTGTACGCATCGACGCCAATGTGGTTAGCGACAAGGGGCTGAAACTGGGCGCCGGCACCTATGTGTTGCAGGTGGGCAAACGCAAGTTCGCACGGGTGACCCTGGGCTAAAGGCTTGGGGCGCTGTGTTGCGAATGTTTTGTGCCTCTAGCCCTTATCGAATAAGGGCTAGAAGCTATATAAAAGGTAGTGATTCGTTTGCCACACAGAACTCTCGTTGCCAAAGTTTGTCCACACCACCCACCCATGCAGACCCAAGTTGATCCCCCAAAAATGTTTGCCAACACCTGCTGCGCCGTGCGGATGGGATGGCGTGTGATGAAAGTCAGGCGCCCATGATCGCGTTGTTGCAGCGGGTGCGCTCGGCCCGCGTCGAAGTGGCCGGTCAGGTGATTGGTTCGATTGACGCTGGCTTGCTGGTGCTGCTGTGTGCCGAGCCCGGCGACAACGCCGCCGTGTGTGACCGGATGCTGGCCAAGATCCTCAAGTTACGCATCTTCAGCGATGCCGCTGGCAAGATGAACCACAGCCTGCAGGACATGGACGGTCAGGGGCACGCCGGGGGGCTGCTGCTGGTGAGCCAGTTCACGCTGGCCGCTGACACCTCGAGTGGCAACCGGCCCGGCTTTAGCGCTGCTGCGTCTCCCGCTGAGGGACGGCGCTGGTTTGAGCATGTGGTGGTGCAGGCACGCCGTTTGCACCCGGTGGTGCAGACCGGTGAGTTTGGTGCCGACATGCAGGTCCATCTGGTGAACGACGGGCCTGTCACGATTCCGCTGCGCATGACGGCGTGAGCTGCCCTGGCACCGGATAATCCCAACATGTCCTTCGCTTTTGAACGTCCCTCGCTGCTGCGTCGCTTGGCCCCCTGGGTGGCCGGTTTTGACGGTCTGTTGGCTTTTGGGGTGATCTTGCTGGCCTGCGCGGGGCTGCTCACCATGTACTCCTCGGGTTATGACCACGGCACCCGTTTTATGGACCACGGGCGAAACATGCTGATTGCTGGTGCCATTTTGTTTGTGGTGGCTCAGATACCGCCGCAGCGTTTGATGAGTCTGGCGGTGCCGCTCTACGTGGTGGGGGTGTCTCTGCTGCTTGCCGTGGCCGTGATGGGGATCACCAAAAAAGGCGCCACACGCTGGCTCAATGTCGGGGTGATCATCCAGCCCAGTGAAATCCTCAAAATCGCCATGCCCTTGATGCTGGCCTGGTGGTTCCAGCGGCGAGAAGGCCAGTTGCGCCCGCTGGACTTTTTGGTGGCTGGCCTGTTGCTGGCGCTGCCAGTGGGCCTGATCATGAAACAGCCGGATCTGGGCACCTCTTTGCTGGTGTTGGCGGCCGGCATGTCGGTGATCTTTTTTGCGGGCCTGAGCTGGAAGCTGGTGGCGCCGCCGCTGTTGCTGGGCTTGGTCGGCATCACCTTGCTGGTGGTGTATGAGCCCCAGTTGTGCGCCGACGGGGTACGCTGGGTGATGTTGCGCGACTACCAGCAGCAACGGATTTGCACCCTGCTGGACCCGACGCGCGACCCATTGGGCAAGGGTTTTCACATCATCCAGGGCATGATCGCTATTGGCTCGGGTGGCGTCTGGGGCAAAGGGTTTATGCAGGGCACACAAACCCATCTGGAGTTCATCCCTGAGCGCACCACCGACTTCATTTTTGCCGCGTTCTCTGAAGAGTTCGGCCTGATTGGCAACTTGCTGTTGATTGCTGCCTTCATCTTTCTGGTGCTGCGGGCGCTGGCCATTGCCCTCGAAGCCCCGACCGTGTTCACCCGGCTACTGGCCGGTGCCATGGCCATGATTTTTTTCTGTTACGCCTTTGTCAACATGGGCATGGTCAGCGGCATCTTGCCGGTGGTGGGGGTGCCGCTGCCGTTCATCAGCTATGGTGGTACGGCGATGGTGACACTCGGGCTGGGGCTGGGCATTTTGATGTCGATTGCCAAGTCGCATCGGCTGGTGCAGTCCTGAGGGATGCACCAGCAACCCTGGGGTTGAGCGCCCGTACCAACCGCCCATAACAAGCCCAAGCCCTAGAATCGGGCATATGATTTCACGTGAACCCACCATTGCACGCCTGGGCGTGGCCAAGTCTTTGTTGTTGACCCCGTTTGGGCTGGATGAAACCCATCTGAGTCGTGCCTTGGCCGCCATCAAGGCGCACCAGGTCGACGAAGCAGACCTGTATTTTCAGTACACCCGGAGCGAGGGCTGGAGCCTGGAAGAAGGCATCGTCAAGACCGGCTCGTTCTCCATCGACCAGGGTGTGGGTGTGCGCGCCGTCAGTGGCGAAAAAACCGCCTTTGCCTACTCGGACGATATCTCCGAGGCCTCGCTCATGGATGCCGCCAACACGGTACGCACGATTTCGGCTGCAGCCCTTGGCAGGAAAGCGCGAGTAGCTTCCAAAAAAATAGCGTCTTCGCGTTCGTTGTATGGCGGACAAGACCCGATCATCAGCCTGGACAGTGCGGCCAAGGTGGCCCTGCTGGAAAAGGTGGAGAAGCTCGCCCGTGCCAAGGACCCGCGCGTGGCGCAGGTCATGGCGGGCCTGGCGGCCGAGCACGATGTGGTGTTGCTGGCGCGTGCCGACGGCACCCTGGCTGCCGATGTGCGACCGCTGGTGCGTTTGAGTGTGACGGTGATTGCCGAGCAGAAAGGCCGTCGCGAGGTCGGTTCGGCCGGTGGTGGCGGTCGTTTTGGTTTTGCCTATTTTGACGACGCCCTGATCGAGAAGTATGTGGACGAAGCGGTCAGCGCCGCGTTGACCAACCTGGAAGCGCGCCCGGCACCGGCTGGTGAAATGACCGTGGTGCTGGGCCCGGGTTGGCCCGGTATCCTGCTGCATGAAGCCATCGGCCATGGCCTGGAAGGCGACTTCAACCGCAAAGGCTCCAGCGCGTTCAGCGGCCGGATCGGCCAGCGCGTGGCCGCCAAAGGTGTGACCGTGCTCGACGACGGCACCCTGGCTGACCGCCGTGGCAGCCTCAATGTGGACGACGAAGGCAATGCCAGTGCATGCAATGTGCTGATTGAAGACGGCATCCTCAAAGGCTACATCCAGGACGCGATGAACGCGCGCCTGATGGGTGTGGCGCCCACCGGCAATGGTCGGCGCGAGAGTTATGCCCATGTGCCGCTGCCGCGCATGACCAACACCTACATGCTCGGTGGTGACAAAGCGCCTGAGGAAATTGTTGCCAGCATCAAGAAGGGCTTGTACGCCACCAACTTCGGCGGCGGCCAGGTGGACATCACCTCGGGCAAGTTTGTGTTCTCGGCCAGCCAGGCCTACTGGGTGGAGAACGGCAAGATCCAGTACCCGGTCAAGGGCGCCACCCTGGTGGGCAGCGGGCCTGAATGCCTCAAACGTGTCAGCATGATCGGCAACGACATGAAACTCGACAGCGGTGTGGGCACCTGCGGCAAGGAAGGCCAGAGTGTGCCGGTGGGCGTCGGGCAACCGACCCTGCGCATTGACGGCCTGACCGTGGGCGGCACCGCCTGACACCCCTGGCGACTGTGCTACAGTCTTGACCATGTTATCTGTGACCTTTTTCTTTAGCTACTTTTGGTTCTCCAGCCCTTTCGGCGGCCGAGAGTCCTGAACGTACCCAGATAAAACGTCCTGATTCCTCCCAACCGCCGGCCAACCCGGCGGTTTTTTTTTGTGTTTTTGATGTCAACCTTGCAAGGAAACCTTCCATGAATGCCAAAGCTGTTGCTTCTCCCGACCAGGATGCCTGGGCCAGTTCTTTGAACGTGAACACCACCGACAGAACCGGTGAGACCGACAACGAACGCATCAAGGACATCACCGTGTTACCTCCCCCAGAACACCTGATCCGGTTTTTCCCAATCCATGGCACACCGGTGGAAAAGATGATCAGCACCACCCGGCGCAACATTCACCACATCATGGGCGGCGAGGATGACCGGCTGCTGGTGGTGATTGGCCCGTGCTCCATCCACGACCCGGCCGCAGCGCTGGAGTACGCCCGCAAGCTGAAAGTGCAGCGCGACAAATACGCAGACTCGCTCGAAATTGTGATGCGGGTCTATTTTGAGAAACCCCGCACCACCGTGGGCTGGAAGGGGCTGATCAACGACCCGTACCTGGATGAGAGTTTCCGTATTGACGAAGGCCTGCGCATCGCGCGCCAGTTGCTGATCGACATCAACCGCCTGGGCCTGCCCGCCGCCAGCGAGTTCCTCGATGTGATCTCCCCGCAATACCTGGGTGACCTGATCTCCTGGGGCGCGATTGGCGCGCGTACCACCGAGAGCCAGGTGCACCGCGAGCTGGCCTCGGGCCTGTCGGCGCCGATTGGTTTCAAGAACGGCACCGACGGCAACATCAAAATTGCCACCGACGCCATCCACGCCGCTGCCGGTGGCCACCACTTTTTGTCGGTGCACAAAAACGGCCAGGTGGCGATTGTCCAGACCAAGGGCAACAAGGATTGCCACGTGATCCTGCGTGGTGGCAAGGCGCCCAACTACGACGCCGCCAGTGTGGCTCAGGCCTGTGCCGAGCTGGCCAAGTCCAAGCTGCCGCAGACGCTGATGGTGGATTGCAGCCACGCCAACAGCAGCAAACAACACGAGAAACAGCTGGAGGTGGCACGCGACATTGCTGCGCAGTTGAGCTCAGGCTCCCGGCAGGTGTTTGGTGTGATGGTCGAAAGCCACCTGAATGCCGGCGCACAGAAGTTCACCCCGGGCAAGGACAAGACCGACAAGCTGGCTTATGGCCAGAGCATCACCGACGCCTGCCTGGGCTGGGACGACTCCCTGCAAACGCTGGAAGTGTTGTCGCAAGCGGTGTTGCAACGCCGCGCACGCTGATCTGACGGCGTGGTGTGTGCTGAGGCGGGTGTGCTCTGCCCGCCCTGCCAAAAAGTCCTCAGAGTGATTCAGATGGCTTGTACTTGGCGTGCCATGCAGGGCACATCAAAATCAGTGCCTTTTTGGTCTCTGGCCCTTATGTATCAAGGGCAGATAGCTATTTATCTTGTAGTGCCTTGAGCAGCTTGGCATGCACGCCACCAAAGCCGCCATTGCTCATACACACGATGTGATCTCCGGCGCGGGCGACGTCTGTCACGGCGCTGACCAGCTTGTCCAACTGGTCACTCACCAGGACCTTGTCACCCATTGGCGCCAGAGCGCCTTCAGCGTCCCAACCCAGGCCGGCGCTGTGGCAGAAAGACAGGTCGGCACTCTCCAGGCTCCAGGGCAGCAGCGCCTTCATTGTGCCGAGTTTCATGGTGTTGGAGCGTGGTTCGAACACTGCCAGGATGCGCTCCCCAGGGCTCAACCTGCTGCGCAGACCATCAAGGGTGGTGCGAATGGCGGTCGGGTGATGCGCAAAGTCGTCATACACCGTGACCTTGCCTGCATCACCTACCGACACGGTGCCACGCACTTCCATACGTCGTTTGACGTTCTCGAAACTGCCTAGCGCCGCTGCAGCGGCGTCTGGCGCCACGCCCAGATGCTCGGCCGCCGCGATCGCCGCCAGCGCGTTGAGCTGGTTGTGCACACCGGTCAGGCCCCAGCTGACGTGGCCGACCACCCGGCCCTGGTGCAACACATCAAAGTCATGCGCCTGGCCAGCGGCGGCAAAGTCGCTGACTGCAGCGCCAAAGCTGCGCACTTCACTCCAGCAGCCCTGGTGTAAGACCCGGGCCAGGCTTTCCTCCAGCCCGTTGACCACCACCCGACCGCTGCCGTGGGCACCTGCGCCCGGGACGGTGCGCACCAAATGGTGAAACTGGCGCTCAATCGCCGCCAGATTCTCAAAGATGTCGGCGTGGTCAAACTCCAGGTTGTTGAGCACTGCAGTGCGCGGGCGGTAGTGCACAAACTTGCTGCGTTTGTCGAAAAACGCGGTGTCGTACTCGTCCGCTTCGATCACAAAGGCCTTGCCCTGGCCGAGTCGGGCCGAGACGCCAAAATTCAGTGGCACCCCCCCCACCAGAAAACCGGGTTGCAGGCCCGCCTGTTCCAAAATCCAGGTGGTCATGGCGGTGGTGGTGGTTTTGCCGTGGGTGCCCGCAATCGCCACCACATGGCGCCCCTGCAAAATGTGTTCGCTGAGCCACTGCGGGCCGCTGGTGTAGGGCAGGCCGGCGTCCAGAATGGTTTCCATCAGCGGGAATTTGGGGGTGCTGTCGCCCAGGCGGGCGCGGCTGACCACATTGCCCACCACAAACACGTCAGGCTGTAAGCTCAGTTGTTCGGCTCCAAAACCTTCGATGAGCTCGATGCCCAGGGCGCGCAACTGGTCACTCATGGGGGGGTAGACCCCCGCATCACAACCGGTGACCCGGTGACCCGCCTCCCGCGCCAAGGCGGCCAGGCCGCCCATGAATGTGCCGCAAATACCCAGAATATGAATGTGCATCCGTGGATTTTAAAGACCCGCACACAGGCACTTGCTCTCCCCACAATCTGGCAGCGTTTTGAATCAGGGCAGAATCCGCCTTCTATGAGTGATGTTCAAAGCGAGATTGCCGCACAAGCGGCGCGTTGGGTGGTGGAGGAGGGGCTGGAATATGGCCCGGCCAAGCGCCGCGCGGTCAAGGCCATGGGTTTGAATGCCCGTGTGGCGTTGCCAGGCAATGACCTGGTCGAGGAGGCGGTGCGTGATTACATCGCGGTGTTCTGTGCCGACACCCAGCCGCAGGAGTTGTTGGCGTTGCGCCGTTTGGCCCTGGTCTGGATGGATCGTTTGCAGGAATTTCGTCCCCATCTGGGTGGGGCGGTGTGGCATGGTACGGCCACACATTTGTCCGACATCTACCTGCAATTGTTTTGTGACGATTGCAAATCTGCCGAAATTGCGCTGATCGACAAACGGGTCAGTTATGTGCCTCGCACGGTGACGGGCTTCAACAGCGACAGTGTGGAGGCCTTGAGTGTTCATGCGTTTTGTGCTGATTTGAACGAAGAAGTGGGTGTGCATTTGATGATTTACGACCGTGACGATGTGCGTGGTGCCTTGTTGCCCGATGCCAAAGGGCGGGCGCCACGTGGTGATATCCGGGCCTTGCGTCGCTTGCTTGGGGAGGTGGTGGTATGACCCGGCTGCAGTCGACGGGTTGTTCGCGCAGGTCCTGGCTGACGGCGGCGGGTTTGGTGGTGGCGTCTGGCGGGGCTGCAGGCGTCATGGCACGCGCGACAGAGGCCAAACCGACCTTGACCCCCGCAGAGCAAGCTTTCTGGCAGTTGCAGTTCAAGCAGGTGGATGGCTCGCCCCTTGCCATGGCGGGGTTCAAGGGCAAACCCTTGGTGGTGAATTTTTGGGCCACCTGGTGTCCACCTTGTTTGGCTGAGTTGCCGCTACTGAATGCCTTTTATGCAGAAAATGTTTCCAAAAGTTGGCAAGTGCTGGGTTTGGCGGTGGATCAACTGGTACCTGTGAAGCGTTTTCTGGCCCGCAGTCCCCTGGTTTTTCCGGTTGCCATGGCCGGTTTTGAGGGCACAGACCTGAGTCGCTCACTGGGCAATGTGAGTGGCGGATTGCCATTTACTGTGGTGTTTGGGCCTGCAGGCGATGTGCGGCACCGTAAAATAGGCCAGTTAACCCCCAAGGATCTGGCCGCATGGCGGCAGATTGAGTCATCGTGAGCACGCTGTTCTAGTTGTAAAATAGCGCGTCTTGGGTTGATTTGACGGCAATTTGCAATGAGTTAGTGGAAATTGAAGCTCTGTCAACCAAATTTCCTTACCGTTCGTTGGAGAAGTCATGGACCTTAGAAAACTCAAAACCTTGATCGACCTGGTGTCAGAATCAAACGTCTCAGAACTCGAAATCACCGAGGCCGAAGGCAAAGTCCGCATTGTCAAAGGCGGCACGATGGTCCCTCAGTATGTTCAAACCGCTGCGCCGACCGCGATGGCGCCCGCAGCGGCACCTGCCGTGTCTGCGGAGCCGGCCGGTCCGGCTGCGCCAGCCGAGGTTGCTGAAACAGGTCATGTGACCAAGTCGCCGATGGTGGGCACTTTTTACCGTTCGGCATCACCTGGTGCGAAGTCCTTTGTGGAAATTGGCGACGCCGTCAAAGAAGGTGACACCTTGTGCATCATTGAGGCGATGAAGATTCTCAATGAAATTGAAGCCGACAAGAGTGGCACGATCAAGCGCATTCTGGCTGACAACGGTCAGGCTGTGGAATACGGTCAACCCTTGTTCATCATCGAATGATGCCGGGCGTCACCCATGTTTAAAAAAATTCTGATCGCCAATCGTGGCGAAATCGCCTTGCGGATCCAGCGTGCCTGTCGAGAGATGGGCATCAAGGCGGTCATGGTGTACTCGGAGGCGGATCGCGAAGCCAAGTATGTCAAACTGGCCGAGGAGGCTGTTTGTATCGGGCCAGCGCAATCGGGCTTGAGTTATCTGAACATGCCCGCCATCATCTCTGCCGCCGAGGTGACCGATGCCGAGGCCATTCACCCGGGTTACGGGTTTCTGAGCGAAAACGCCGACTTTGCTGAACGTGTGGAGCGCAGTGGCTTCCAGTTCATCGGGCCCACGCCGGAGTCCATCCGCATCATGGGTGACAAGGTTTCTGCCAAGCAGGCCATGATCAAGGCGGGTGTGCCTTGTGTGCCCGGCTCGGAAGGCGAGTTGCCGGATGACCCGGTGCAGATCAAACGCATGGCCAAAACCATTGGTTATCCGGTGATCATCAAAGCCGCAGGTGGCGGCGGTGGCCGTGGCATGCGGGTGGTGCACACCGAAGCCGCCCTGGTCAATGCGGTGCAGATGACCAAGGCCGAGGCCGGTGCAGCCTTCAACAATGCGGCGGTCTACATGGAGAAATACCTGCAGAACCCGCGTCACATCGAAATCCAGATCATTGCCGACAAGTACAAGAACGCGGTGTACCTGGGTGAGCGCGATTGCTCAATGCAGCGGCGCCACCAAAAAGTGATTGAAGAGGCGCCCGCACCTGGCATCCCGCGCAAGGTCATCGAGCGCATTGGGGAACGTTGTGTGGCGGCCTGCAAGCGCATTGGTTACCGTGGCGCTGGCACGTTTGAGTTCCTGTACGAGGACGGTGAGTTTTACTTCATCGAGATGAACACCCGTGTCCAGGTGGAGCACCCGGTCACCGAAATGACCACCGGTGTCGATA
Organism: Rhodoferax sp. U11-2br; assembly: GCF_018619435.1. Classification (GTDB taxonomy): domain Bacteria; phylum Pseudomonadota; class Gammaproteobacteria; order Burkholderiales; family Burkholderiaceae_C; genus Rhodoferax. The sequence continues at coordinate 52,217 of NZ_JAHFZF010000010.1, forward strand.
TCGTGCGCACCCAGATCATGGTGGCTGCAGGTGAGAAACTGCCGTTCACGCAGCGACAGATCCAGATTCGGGGCCATGCCATCGAGTGCCGTTTGAATGCAGAGGATTCCTACAACTTCATGCCGTCACCGGGACGCATCACCATGTGGCACCCGCCCGGTGGCCCGGGCATCCGGGTCGATTCCCATGTGTACACCAATTATTTTGTGCCACCAAATTACGACTCGATGATTGGCAAGGTGATTGCCCATGGTGACACCCGTGAACAGGCACTGGCACGCATGCGCACGGCACTGGGTGAGACGGTGGTGGAAGGTATCAACACCAACATCGCCCTGCATCGTGAGTTGATGGTGGATGCCAAGTTCATGGAGGGCAGTACCAACATTCACTACCTCGAAGGCTGGTTGGCCGATCACGCCCGCAAATGAAGGTTGTGCATGTTTGAGTTGCGATTGATGTGCCCGGAAGATCGGGTTGAGCTGCTGAGTGACGCACTCGATGCACTCGACGCCTTGAGTGTCAGTGTGGAGGATGCGGACGCGCAGACGGACGCAGAACAGGCCTTGTTTGGTGAGCCCGGCATGCCGCCACCCAAAGACGGTTGGCAGCGGTCCCGGGTGTTGGCGCTGTTTCATGAGCAGGCTCAGGCACAAAGCGCTTTGCAACTTTTGCAGGCCCAGGACTTTTTTGCGGCTTGTGAGCTGCTGGGCATCGACCATGTCCCCGAACAAGACTGGGTCCGGTTGACCCAGTCCCAGTTTGCGCCGGTGGAGATCACTCCTGAGTTCTGGATTGTCCCGACCTGGCACGAACCGCCTGCACAGGCGCGGGTGGTGATCCGGCTCGACCCTGGCTTGGCATTTGGCACCGGTACACACCCCACCACCCGGATGTGTTTGCGCTGGATTGCGCGCCATGGCAACAGCGCCGCTTTGTCCCGGGTGCTGGATTACGGCTGTGGGTCCGGCATCTTGGCCGTGGGTGCGGCCAAATTCGGTGCCACAGACGTGGATGCGGTCGACATTGACACGGCGGCGGTGGATGCCACGGATTTGAACGCACAGGCCAATCAGGTCAGCTTGCGTGCCGGTCTGCCGGAAATGGTCTCAGACTCGTATCAGACAGTGTTGGCCAACATTCTGGCAACACCCTTGAAAGTGCTGGCGCCGCTGTTGTGGTCGCGCGTGGCTGAAGGCGGGCACCTGGTGCTGGCCGGTATTCTGGAGCGCCAGGCGGATGAGCTCAAGGCCGCCTATGCGCCTTATTGCGCCCTGCAAGTGGCAGACCAAGAGGATGGCTGGATACTGATGACCGCCGCGCGTTGACAGCCTGGCGCAACGGTCACTATCCTCACCGTTCATGAGCCTTCTGACACGTTGCCCGGCCTGCACCACCTTGTACAAGGTGGTGCCAGATCAGCTGCGAATTTCTCAAGGCTGGGTCAAGTGTGGCCAATGTGGCGAGATTTTTGACGCCACCCAACATTTGATGGAGGCTTCCACCGAGCCCGAGCTTCGGGTCAACGACGCAGCTTCGGAGTCCGTAGATCTGTCGCCAGAAGCACCGGTGCAAGACGTTTTGGGGCAAGGGGGCGAACAAGACCAGCAGCAGCCTCACGATCTCCAAGAGCCAGAGCCAGAGCCAGAGCCGGTGCCGGTGCCGGTGCCGGTGCCGGTGCCGGTGCAGGACGTCGGTCCGGCCATGGATCAAGCAAGCGGACTGGGTGGTTTGGACGTTGCGGTCTCACAAGACAATGTTGCGCTGGTGCCAGAGCCAGCGCAGCTGTCTTCTTCCAGTGTGTCCATACCCGAGGAGACAACCTCAAGTCCGGATGCCGACGAGCTGGTTCCAGAGGTTCAACCGCCGCCTGACGGTTCAGTGGCACAGGCCACTCAGGAACCTGTCTTGCCCCTGTCTTTTATGCGTGATAGCGCCCGGTCATCGGTCGGGGCCCATGCTTGGTCGAGGGGGGTGTGGGCTGGATTGGGTGGCTTGTTGTTGTTGTTGTTGCTGGTGTTGGCTGGCCAATGGGTGTATCAGGACCATGATCGGTTGGCTGCTGCGCGACCTCCGTGGCAAGCCACGCTGGAATCGGTCTGCCAACTCCTGCATTGTTCGGTGGCGCCATTGACACAGATTGAGTCCATTGCCATTGACTCGGCAGCCTTCAGCCAAGGGACATCAGACCACTACCGCTTGAGTTTTACCCTCAAAAACACCTCTGACTTGAGGCTGGCCATGCCCAGTGTCGAGTTGACGCTGACCGACGCGCAAGAGCAAGCGGTGGTGCGCCGGGTGTTGTCGCCAGCTGAGCTTGCTGCGACTGCCGACCATTTGACAGCCCACGCCGAGTGGCCAGTACGGGTCAACCTGCGTCTCCAAATCGAGACTTCTGCACCAGCGGTGGTGGGTTACCGTTTGCTGGCTTTTTATCCCTGATCCACATAAAAAAGCCTGCAGCCAGAAGGCCGCAGGCTGAGCTGAATCGCACTCACACCACTCAGGGCTTGTTGCCTGTCGGAAAAGGCCAGGCCGCTTGCGGATTGAGTTTGGTTTTTGAGGCGGCAGCGGGTTTGCTGGCGCTGGTTTTGGCCGCTTTGGCAGCAGGTGCTGCAGCCTTCGCAGGTGCAGCCGCTTTTTTGCTCGGAGCTGGCTTTTTGGCCGCTGCTGGTGCCGCTGCAACGCTTGCCTTTTTGGCTGGCACGGCTTTCTTGGCGGGAGCGACTGCTTTGACGGGGGGCGCAGCTTTTTTGCTGGGCGCTGCCTTTTTGACGGCTGCAGGTGCGACGGCTACTTTTTTAGCTGGAGCTGCTTTCTTGGCCGTTGCGGCTTTTGCGACGGGAGCTACTTTTTTTGCAGGGGCTGCGGCCTTCTTGGCGGCTGCGGCCGGTTTGGGCGCTGCGGCAACTTTTTTGGTCGGTGCAGCGGCTTTGGTCGCTGGTGCGACCTTTTTACTGGCTGCGGCGGCTTTGACCGGCGCAGCTTTCTTGATTGCCTCAGGTGCCTTGGCCGCGGTGGCCTTGGCTGCTGGAGCAGCTTTCTTTACGGGTGCTTTTTTTGCAGTTGCCATCGTCTTCTCCTTGGTCGAGATGCAAAGGACACACTATGCCAATGATTGGGCATAGAGCGATTCATCTGGCTGGGTCAAGCCCAGCGCCGTGAATAGGTGTGCACAAGCCCATGGTGCGAGAGTCTCGCAAGCCTGTGTTGTGAAATCGGGTTGGGTTCTGGCGGTGCTTGAGCCGGTGGGCAAGGCCGCAAAGGGTGCCAAAAGACGTGCTGCCGCAGGCGACGTTGGCAGGTCCAAAAGCGAAAGCAAACTGGCGGGGTGTAAAACTTTTTTGTCCCAGAGCAGCATAGTCATTTCCAATCCGTGAATTATGAGAGCTGACACGGCAAATGGAAAGAAATTCAGGTATCAAACTGTCAGGAAGTTGACATTGTTGCGCATCAGCACAGCTTCATCGAAGGGCTGCTTCAGTCTTGAAGCCCTTGTGGCAAACAACTCGAACTCAGGGCCAGTGTTTTTTGCAGATGCAACCAGTCAAAGCCAGGGCCAGGGTCTCCTTTGCGTCCCGGTGCAATGTGCTCGTGTCCGGCCAGATGGTGGACGGGGTAATGCTGCAGGATGCTGGCACACACAGCCGCCAGCGTGGCGTACTGTGCGGGTTCAAAACACGCACCTTCCAGCCCTTCGAGTTCGATGCCGATGCTGTCGTCATTGCAGTTGCTGCGCCCCCGGTAGCTGGAGACACCAGCATGCCAGGCGCGGTCATCACAACTGACAAATTGCCAGAGTTCACCACTGCGCCGGATGAAAAAATGTGACGACACAGTGAGCCCCCGGATGCTCTCAAAATAAGGATGCGCCTGCCAGTTCAGCTGGTTAGTGAACAGCTGTTGCACTTCATCACCACCATACTGGCCTGGTGGCAGGCTGATGGAGTGCAGCACAATCAGATCGATGCAGCTGCCACTGGGGCGAGGGCCATAGTTCGGTGAGGGCTGGTGTGCGGCAAAACGGTACCAACCATCGCGCCACAAACGGTCGTCAGGCTGGCTCAGCACAGGCTCAGAGGCTGTCATCCGTGCGCTCGTCGTTGCTTGGGGCATCTATCTTGAGTCGTGCCATGCGGTAGCGTATTTGCCGCAGGTTCAGACCCAGTCGGGCGGCTGCCGCAGTGCGATTGAACTGTGTGGCTTGCAGTGCCTGCACCAGCAACGCACGCTCGAGCATGTCGAGCTGGGTTTGCAGGTCGTTGGAGCGTTGATCCAATCTGCCAGGCTCAGACAGGTCTGGTAATGGCAGATCAAACTCGGGGGCATCCAGTGTCGAGTCATTGACAGCGGGTGAGAACTGCATGGGCCGATCCAGCTGCAAGCTTTGACCATCCCCCAAGGCGACCGCGCGGTACAGCAGGTTCTCCAGCTCCCGCACATTGCCCGGTAAAGGCAGGCTCGAGAGCTCGCGCAGCATCTCTTTGGACAGAACGGGTGTTGGCATGTCTGACTCCTGCGCAATCCGTGTCAGCAGGGCTTGGCACAGATCGGGCAGATCTTGGGTGCGTTCGCGCAAGGGGGCGATCACCAAGTCGATCACATTGAGCCGGAAAAACAGGTCCTGGCGGAAGTTGCCGTTCTGAACCTCGTGCGCCAGATGTTTGTGGGTGGCGCTGACAATGCGCACGTCCACCACTTCCTCCTGGTTGGAACCCAGGGGGCGAATGCGCCGCTCCTGAATCGCACGCAGCAGTTTGGACTGCATCGGCAGCGGCAGGTCGCCGATCTCGTCAAGAAACAAGGTGCCGCCACGGGCGGCCTGGAAGAAGCCCTCACGGTCCTGGGTGGCGCCGGTGTAAGCACCTTTGCGGGCACCAAAAAACTCGGCCTCCAGCAGGGTCTCGGGGATGGCACCGCAGTTCACCGCGACCCACGGCCCTTTGACGCGGTGGCTGTTGGCGTGGATGGCATAGGCCACCAGTTCCTTGCCGGTGCCAGACTCACCGGTCACCATCACCGGTGCCATGCTGGTAGCCACTTTCAGGATACGGGCCTTGATCTGTTGCATGCAGTCCGACTGCCCAATCAGTCGGTCCAGCGCACGCTGCCCCAGCGCTCCGGCCGCTGTGCCCGTGTTTGATTTGCTGGTGGACACGGTGTCTGTGGTGGTGGCTGGCACCACACTGCGTAGGGCCGAGGCCACCACCGCGCGAAACTGTTTCAGGTCCACCGGTTTGGTCAGGTAATCAAAGGCCCCGGCCTTTAGTGCCTCCACAGCGTTTTGTGCGGAGCCGTAAGCGGTGATGACGATGCTGCGTTCCTCGCGCCCCTGCGCTTTGATGTGGTGCAGCAAGGACATGCCCAAGCCATCAGGCAGGCGCATGTCGGTGATCACCACATCAAAGTGGTGTGTCGCCAGCAGTGCTTGCGCCTGCTGCAGATTGTCTGCTGTGTCGACCCGATGCCCTTCACGCAGCAGTGTCAACTCGTACAGCGTGCGCAGATCGGGCTCGTCATCAACCACCAGAATGTGGGCCGGACTGACTGAGATGGTCATGGTGTACTGATAGGGCTGGGTGCCAACCTGAAGGTGACACAGAATTCATTGCCGGGCTGGGCTTGATGGGCCAAGGGTCTTTCGCTGCGTTCGTAGGAGATGCTTGCGCCGTGACTTTCACACAGCTCCCGGCAAATATACAACCCGAGTCCGCTGGAGCGGCTCTCGGTTGAAAAAAAGGGCTCGAACAAATGCTGCTCGATGGCGCTGTCCAGTCCTGAGCCATCACTCCACACCCGCAGCATCACCCCGCGTTGCGCCAAACCGGGTTCCGTGAGTGCCACACTCACCTGTATGCTGGTGGGCTGAGGGCTGGCATAACGCAACGCGTTGTCCAGCAGGTTGATCAGCACACGGCGCAAATGCTCCACATCAAACCAGACCTTGGGCAGGTCAGTTGGCAGGCTCACCCGCAATCTGTCGTCCACCGCATGCTGGTTGCGCCAGTCGCGACAGATTCGTTCGGTACTCTCGCACAGGTCCAGCGGTTGCGCCGAATCGTCGCCGCCCGCCGCACCCGCATGGGTCAGGTGTAGCACATCCTGGACGATGTTTTCCAGGCGCAGGGCGTTTTGTCCCACCATCTGCGCCAGGCGTTGCTGCGCTGGGTCGCTCAGTTCCTCGGCCAGCAATGCGTTGGCTTGGGTGATGGCGGCCAGGGGGTTGCGTATTTCATGCGCCACGGCAGCCGACATGCGGCCCATGCCCGCCAGCTTTTCGGCGCGGATGCGCGCTTGCACCTCACGCTGGTCTTGCAAAAACACCACACATAAGCCCATGGTGGGGTCCTGCGAGCTGTCTGTGAGCTGGGTGCGTACCCGCAGTCGGCGTGTGCTGCGTCCGGGCTGGCGAAGGCTGATGTCTGCCTGCTGCGGCGCCTGGTTGACAAAACTGGTTTCGATCAGCTGCATCAGCGCCTGCGCGCCCGGATAGCGACTTAAGTCGAGTTCGCTTGTCGGTGCCTGGGTGTCGAGCAGCAGGCAGGCTGCGGGATTGGCCGAGCGCACCTTGCCATGCTCGTCCACCACCAGCACACCTTCGGTCAGCGACCGGATCACCAGCTCGTTCACCTGGCGCTGCTCCGTCGCGGCCAGTTGGTTGCGCTGCGCCCGCAGTTCAACACTGGCGAGCCGTGTGGCGAGCTGGTTTGCTATAAAAGAAATAGCAAAACAGCCTGCACCAGTCAGGGCTGCCTGCAAAAAAATGGTGCCAACATCACCCGTGTTCTGGAGCAGCAACCACAGCGCATGGGCAAACAGCAGCAGGGTGATGCACGCGGCCGTGGCCATGGCCAGCAGCATCGAGCCCAGCACGCTGACCATCAGCACCGGCAAGGCAAACAAGGGCGCGTAATTGATTGCCCCACCTTGCAAAATCTGCAAGATGGTAAAGGCCAGCACATCCACGCCCACGGTGCGCAGCCATTGTGCGTCCAGTGCCGGTTGCAGCTGTTGCGGGCGGGTGGTCAAACGCACCGTCAGGGCCGCTGCAAAATAGGCCAGACAAATCCACAACAGCGTGCTGCCGGACTGCGGTAGCAGCACCCAAACACCGCCTTGGAAAACCACCAGTACCCCGCCCAGGGTGGCGCGGGCCGTCATGAAGCCACGCCACAAGCGCTCGAATTCCTGCGGGTGGTCTGCGCCTGGGTCAGCGGCGGGTGAAACAGGGAGCCAGAGGGGCGTCACTGGCAGATGTGCGGGTCAGGGTTCGGACAGGCGCAGATGTTCTGCGCAGCAGTAGCTGCCCAACTGGCCGGCGATGGCCTCATTGCTGGGAATGTGCATGCCACATTGGTGGCAGCGCAGCATGTCCTGCTGTATGGGCGTTTTGGGTGGCCGTGCCGGATTGGCCGGTGCACCGCGTTGGCGCCAGAGCCAGACGCCTGCCAGCAGCACGGCCAGCAACAGCAGGGCTTTCACAAGCTGCGCTCCAGCATCACCTCAAGCACAAAGCGTGAGCCCACATAGGCCAGCAGCAGCAGACCGGAGCCGACATACAGCACCCGCACCGCTTTGCGACCCCGCCAGCCAAAGCGCGCGCGCCCGATCAGCAACACACCAAAGGTCAACCAGGACAGGACCGAGAAGATGGACTTGTGGTCCCACTTGAGCGCGTGGGCGCTGCCGTACAGGTGTGAGCCAAAGAAAAAACCGGCAATCAGGGTGGCCGACAGCAGCACAAAACCCACATTCACAAAACGGAAAGTGAGGCGCTCCATGGTCAGCAAGGGCATGCCGTCAAAACCACCCGAGGCACTGCGGATGCGGGCCTCGGCGCGTGTCATCATCCAGGCATGGATCACCGCCACCGCAAACAGGCCATACGAGGCGATGCCCAGCGCCCAATGCAGGGGCAGCCAGGCTGACAGGTGGGCGCTCAGTGGCTCACCCGGGAACACCAGCGTCAGCAACACCGCTGCCGCACCACCGCCCGACAACATCCACGGTGTTTTGAGCTGCGGAAACACCACGTTCTCCACGGCATACACCAGCCCGACCAGCCAAGCGGTGATCGACAAGGCTGGCGCAAAACCAAACAGCGGCCGTTCACCACCCCACAGGCCCCAGGCAAGCAAACAGCCGTGCAAGGTCCAAGCCAGCCAGACGGTGATGCGTGGCAAGATCTGGTTGACACGTGAGGCGCCCGTGGCAGATACCGCATAGGCCGCCGCCGCCGCCAGCGACAGTGTCCACGTCAGAGGAGAAGCACTGGGTAAAATCATGGCTACAGTTTAGCGTTTTGTCACCCGCCATTTCCCCTGATGGCGCCAACTCAGGTTCCGCTTGTCGGATTCACCCCTATGGCTTCAGCACTCACCGACAAACTCTCCCGCCTGGTCAAGGAAATCCGCGGACAGGCCCGCATTACCGAGACCAATGTGTCCGACATGCTGCGCGAAGTGCGCATGGCCCTGCTCGAGGCCGACGTGGCCCTGCCTGTGGTGCGTGACTTCATCGCCCGAGTCAAGGAAAAGGCGCTTGGCCAGGAGGTGTTGGGTTCGCTCACCCCCGGTCAGGCGCTGGTGAGCATCGTCAACAAGGAATTGGCCGCCACCATGGGCGACGGTGTGGCCGACATCAACCTGGCAGCGCAACCGCCAGCGGTGATCCTGATGGCGGGCCTGCAGGGCGCGGGTAAAACCACCACCACCGCCAAGCTGGCCAAACACCTGATGGAAAAGCGCGGCAAAAAGGTGTTGACGGTCTCAGGCGACGTGTACCGCCCGGCAGCCATCGAGCAGCTCAAGACGGTGACCAAACAGGCCGGTGCCGAGTGGTTCCCCAGCACGCCGGATCAGAAGCCGGTGGACATTGCCCTGGCCGCACTCGACTATGCCAAAAAACACTTCTTCGACGTGCTGCTGGTTGACACCGCCGGTCGCCTGGCGATTGACGAGGCCTTGATGCGCGAAATCCGCGAGTTGCACGCGGCCATCCACCCAGTCGAAACCCTGTTTGTGGTGGACGCCATGCAGGGTCAGGACGCGATCAACACCGCCAAGGCGTTCAAGGAAGCGCTGCCGCTGACCGGCATCATCCTGACCAAGCTCGATGGTGATTCACGTGGTGGTGCGGCACTCTCGGTGCGCCAGATCACCGGTGCACCGATCAAGTTTGCCGGTACCAGCGAAAAACTCGACGGCCTGGAGGTGTTTGATGCGAACCGCCATGCCGGCCGTGTGCTGGGCATGGGCGACATCCTGGCGCTGGTGGAACAGGTGACCGCAGGCGTCGACATGGCCAGCGCGCAGAAGCTGGCGGCCAAGGTCAAGAGTGGTGCCAGCTTCGACCTCAATGACTTCTTGAGCCAGATCCAGCAGATGAAACAGATGGGGGGGCTTTCCAGCCTGATGGACAAGTTGCCCACCGCGATGGCTGCCAAGGCCGGTCAGGTCGACATGGGCCGGGTCGAGAAAGACATCAAACGCAAGGAAGGCATCATCCACAGCATGACGCCGCTGGAGCGGCGCAAACCCGAGCTGATCAAAGCCACCCGCAAGCGCCGTATTGCCGCCGGTGCGGGCGTTCAGGTGCAGGAAGTCAACCGCATGCTCAAGGAGTTTGAGCAGATGCAGGACATGATGAAAAAGATGAAGGGCGGCGGCATGATGAAAATGATGAAGCGCCTGGGTGGCATGAAAGGCATGGGCGGCATGCCCAAGATGCCGTTCTGACCCTATTGAAGGGTTTTGTGCCTCCAGCCCTTATTAAATAAGGGCTGGTTGCTACTTATTTTGATTTTTTTGAAGCGGGCTCGGCTGCCGCTTCAGGGGGTGCGGTCGCCGGCGCCTCGACAGCGGGATCAGCTTCTGCCGCCTGCGCGGTCTCGGGCGGCAGCTGCAGGATTTGTTTGATGTTCTGGCTGCCGATGTAGCCCACCACCACCCACAGCGCGATCACCACCACCCAGATGATTCTGGAGCGTTTCTCTGAAGGCGTCTGACTCAGCCGCTCCTGCAGTCCCTGGGGTTTGGCTGGGGCGGGGTTGTCCTGCGCCTGCAGCGCGGCATTGCCCGCATTGATCTGGACACGGGTGATGTGCAGGATGCGCTCCAGGCTGTCGCGCACCTCGCTGGTCAGGCGGGTCCGCATCAGGCTTTGGGCTTCTTGTCGGATGGCTTTGAAGGCGGCAAGTTGCGAGTCCGTTGGGCTCATGTCTGGGCTCCTGAGTGTCAATCGGGCGCCATTTTGACCCCGAATCTGAGCACTGAACCTGTGCTGGATCAAGGAAAGCTGCTGCACCGTGTGGGCCAGTGGCACTGGCAACGACAGCAGGGTCAAACCGGCTTGTCGGGCTCCAGGGGGGCCTGCTGTGTGGGTGTGCCCGCTGGGCTGCGGGCGCTGCGCTGGCTGTGCGCGGCATGGCGTTTGGCGCGATGGATGTGCTGCTCCATGCGGCGGGCCGACTTCCAGCGCATGTAGCCGTAAAGCAGTTTGGCCAGATAGCCCAGGATGTACAGGCCCACCAGACCCACCACCCACGGGGTGATCTGGTCAATCAGTTTCTCGCGCATCATGCCGGCCAGTTCGCGGTCCATCTGCGCTTGGGCCGCGGTTTTTGGCGGCTGGAAGGTCTCGGGCGTGTCCCATTGGTTGGCCGCCTTGGGTTGACCGTCGGCCTGGGCAGGGTCGTTCCACTGGCCTTTGTTAAGTCCAAGGCTTTCTTTCACATCGTGCACTGCATCGATGGCGCCGGACTCCAGCAACTGGTCATACACCGGGCGCACGCCTTCTTTGATGCTTTTGCGCAACTCGTCGCCCACCGTGGGCTGTGTGTTGGCCGCCGCTGTGGCTGCGCTGGCCACAGCTTGCGCTGGCTTGGCGGGGGAGGAGGCCGTGGCCTGGGCTGCGGTGGTCGATGAAGCACGGCCTTGAGGGGCGGCAGGGGGGGCGTTTGATTTGTCCCAGTTGATGAGCTCATCCACCGGGAGTGTGTCCTGATGCTCCAGCGTCACCAGCTTGCTGGTATCGACCATGGCATCTGCGGGGGCTTTGCCGTCCTGCAAAACAATCGGCCCGGCGCAGATTGGCAGGCTCAGGCCGCACAAACAGGTGGTAGCCAGAACCAGCGAAGCAAGCCGAGGCAGACGGTGCGAGGTCTTAAACATGGCGCCAGTGTTTCATCAGCAAGCCAAAGGAGGGGGATGCCGCAAATTCTAGCGAGGGTGGCGCGCTCTGTCTCGCCGGGGGCCGGGTACCCTCAACCCTGTTGCGGCTGGAACACACAGACTCAGGGAGTGTTGTCCTATTGACATCACAAATTGGCCTATGGTCCTTATATAAACTGGTCTAGTAGCTTTAGTTTGTATAGCAATCAGGCGGTCGCGGACTCGCTGGTCAACACGTCACCGCGCAGGGTGTAGGTGCGCGTTTCGGTGATGGCCACATCCACCATCTGGCCAACCAGCCGTGGTTGGCCGACAAAATTGACCACGCGGTTGCATTCGGTGCGGCCCATCAGCTCACCACCGTCGCGTTTGGACGCGCCTTCCACCAGCAGGCGTTGTGTGGTGCCGACCAGGCTGGCGCTGATGCGCGCCATGTTGTCATTGATGTTGGCCTGCACCTGTTGCAGCCGGCGCAGTTTCACCTCGTGCGGGGTGTCATCCGCCAGGTTGGCTGCCGGTGTGCCGGGGCGTGGGCTGAAGATGAAGCTGAAACTGTTGTCAAAGCCGATGTCGTCCATCAGCTTCATGAGTTTGCTGTGGTCCTCCTCGGTTTCACCCGGAAAACCGACGATGAAGTCGGAACTGAGCGCCATGTTGGGCCGGATCGCGCGCAACTTGCGCACCGTGCTTTTGTATTCCATGGCGGTGTAGCCGCGTTTCATGGCCATCAGGATGCGGTCCGAGCCGTGTTGCACCGGCAGGTGCAGGTGGCTGACCAGCTTGGGTAACTTGTCATAGGCGGCGATCAGCGCCGGGGTGAACTCGTTGGGGTGGCTGGTGACATAACGGATGCGCTCGATGCCGGGGATGTCGGACACGTATTCGAGCAGGGTGGCAAAGTCCGCCATCTCGCTCGTGTCACCCATCGGCGCACGCCAGGCGTTGACGTTCTGGCCGAGCAGGGTGATTTCCTTGACGCCCTGGTCGGCCAGGCCAGCCACCTCCACCAGCACGTCCTCAAACGGGCGGTGCACCTCTTCACCGCGGGTGTAGGGCACCACGCAGTAGCTGCAGTATTTGGAGCAACCTTCCATGATCGACACAAAGGCGCTGGCACCGTCCACCCGCGCGGCGGGCATGTGGTCAAACTTCTCGATCTCAGGAAAGCTGATGTCCACCTGGGAGCGGTTCAGGCGGGCGCGCTCGTCAAGCATCTGCGGCAGGCGGTGCAGCGTCTGCGGGCCAAACACCACGTCCACATAGGGTGCACGCGCGATGATGGCCTCACCTTCCTGGCTGGCCACACAACCACCCACACCAATGAGTGCGCCCTTTTTCTTGAGGTGTTTGACCCGGCCCAGGTCGGAGAACACCTTCTCTTGTGCCTTCTCGCGCACCGAGCAGGTGTTGAACAGGATCAGATCGGCTTCCTCGACGTTGTCGGTGGGCTCGTAACCTTGTGCGGCGCCGAGCACATCGCTCATCTTGTCCGAGTCGTACTCGTTCATCTGGCAGCCGTAGGTTTTGATAAAGACTTTTTTGCTCATGCTGTGGGTATCCGGTAAAACTATGTTGTTTGTAGCTATAAGCCCTTATTTCATAAGGGCTAGAGGCCAATTTTGCCAATGAAGTGAAAGACCGGGCGCCACCTGCTGACGCGGTGTGCCCGGACCCGGCCGCAGTGTGGCTACTGGCTGGCCGCTGGCTCGGGATGGCGGGCCGTGCGGTCCTGGTCCGATCCGAAGCGGATGTTGGTCAGGGTCTCCAGACCGGCACGTTTTTGTTGGGCCTCGGTCGGCGTCAGGATCCAGACTTCGTGAATCAGGCCCTGCGGGTCAGCCACGTAGTTCACCAGCAGCTCTTTGCCGACCAGGCTGGCCGACATCACGATCAGGTTTTTGGTGTCCTTGATGCGTGCGCCGGGGGACAGGCGTCGCGGTTTGCGGTCAAGCAGGATGTTCGGCGGCGCGGTGACCTCCAGCAAACCCCGCAATGCCTTGGGTGGGAAATCGCGCTTCGCCAAGCCCTGCGCCTCGGCCACACCGGGCAGCAGGCAGGCGGCGCCCATCAGGCACAAGGCCAGGACCAGCAAGGGGGTTTTGAACTGCAGAAGCCAGCGTTTCATGGTGTACATCCAGAGGCTGTGAAAGAAAGCCCGGATTTTAATGGGTCACTTTCCGTACCCGGCGGCAGCGCGCAACTTGTCCTTTTTGCTCGGGCGTTTGCCCTTGATCCCACCATTGCCCGGGGCGTCGGGCGCGCTCGATTCGGGTGGGGCAACTTCTTGCGCCTCAAAGCCGGGCTCGCTTTCCAGCGTCACGGTCAACTGGTTGCGTTTCTGGATCAGCCGCCAGTGCGCACTGGATTCGGCGCAAACAAAACTCAGGGCCAGCCCGGGCTCACCTGCGCGGCCGGTGCGGCCAATGCGGTGGGTGTAGTCCTGGGTCGAACGTGGCAGGTCAAAGTTGACCACCACCGGCAAGCCCACAATGTCCAGCCCACGCGCCGCCACATCGGTGGCCACCACCACCTGCAGGCGCTCAGCCTTGAAGTCGGTCAGCACCTGGCTGCGTTTGCCCTGGCTCAGTTCGCCATGGAAGGGCTCGGCGGTGAGCCCACCTTTGCGCAATTTGTCGGCCACGATCTCGGCGGCAAACTTGGTGGCGACAAACACCAGGGTGCGTTCCCAGCTGTTCTGCTTGATCAGGTGGCGCAGCAGCTGGGTGCGTTGGGGCGTGTCGACGGCGATGGCACGCTGGACAATCTCCACTGGTTGTTGTTGGCTGGCATCCACCTCGACTCGCACCGCGTTGTGCAGCAGTGTGTTGGCCAGGGCTTGTACGACCGGGCTGAAGGTGGCCGAGAAAAACAGGTTTTGCCGCTGGGTTGGCAGCAGCGCCAGCACCTGGGCCAGTTCCTCAGCAAAGCCCAGGTCGAGCATGCGGTCAGCCTCGTCAAGCACCAGCAGCTTGACCTGGTCGAGTTTGAGGGCGTTGTGTGCCAGCAGGTCCAGCAGCCGACCCGGTGTGGCCACCACCACGTCGGTACCTCCGCGCAAGCCCATCATTTGCGGGTTGATCGAGACACCGCCAAAAAACACAGACACCTTGACCCGCTGTGGCAAGTGCTGCGCCAGCGACTGGATCACCTCACCGACCTGGGTTGCCAGCTCCCGCGTGGGCACCAGCACCAGGGCCTGTGCTGGGCGCACCCGGCTCGTGCTGGCTTGTAAACGCTGCAACAGCGGCAGGGCAAAGGCCAGGGTTTTGCCGGAGCCGGTCTGCGCCGAGCCCAGCACATCCTGGCCCGCCAGGGCGGGAGGAATCGCGCCTTGCTGGATCGGGGTCGGGCTGCTGTGGCCCAGTTGGGAAAGCGCGGCCAGCAGGGCGGGCGAAAGGCCCAGGGAGGGAAACGTCATGGTGTGCTCAAAGAGTCAAAAAGGGTGGCGGGCCGAGGGATGGCGCAGCATCAAGGGCGCAGGTGTAACACAAGCGGGCGGGGTTTTGGCCACCGATGTGGGGGCAAGCCGCATAATCGACCCCCTGCGAATCCTGTGAGCCTGTGGGGCTCGGGTTCAGATTGATGCAAAGGACACCGTGAAAAAAACATTCAAAATCAACATCGAAGGCAAAAACCGCGACCGCGTGCTGGACGCCACCAAACACGAAATTCGCCAGTACATGAAGCGCGAGCGCAACAAGGCTTTGCCCGAGGGTGTCGATTTCTGGGACTTTGACTGCCGATTTGGCCGCAGTGAGGAGAGTGCCGAGGCCGTGCATGTGGCCAACATCACGGCCCTGATCGATGCGGCAGCGTCAGACGGTGCCGATGCTTTTTATCTGGAGTTGCTGGCCAAACCGGGTGTGCGCAAGGCACGTGCGCCCTCTGACCAAGGCGGCGGCGAGCCGTCTTTGGACGATTGAGTCGTTGAAATAGCTGCTCAGGGTTGGCGCAGACGCGTGACCCGCAGCAGCCAACCGCCACAACCCAGCGCCAACAGGCTCAACAGCCCCAGCAACCCGGCCACATCCGACAGAGGTGCCCCCATCTGGTTGAGTTTGAGCGAGGCCTGGATCCCGGCAGTGCTCGGAAACAGCCAGCGCAGATGCTGCAGAAGGGCTGGCAAGGACTCACTGGGCCACGAAAAACCCGAGACAAAAATCACCGGCAGCGCGGTGAACAACAACACCTGCAAGGCCCGTTCGCGGTTGCCAAACCACACCCCCAGCAAGGCGCCGAGGGTGCAGATGGCTGGGACATAACAGGCCAGCAGCACCAGCGCACCGCCTGGGTTGCCACCCCGTGGGAAGTCCTGCAACACATAGATCCAGCCAAAGTACAGCAGCCCGTTGGCCCAGCCGACTGTGCAAAATGCTAGCAGTCGGCCCATCCAGGTTGGGGTATCAGCACGTTTTTGACCCGTTTCACACCACAAGCCTACCAGCATGCCCACGCCCATCAGCAGGGTCTGCTGCAGGATCAGCAAGGCCACGGCGGGCACCACATAACTGCCATAGCCTTCCGTCGGGTTGAACAAGGCCACCAACAGGGTGCTGATCGGGTTGCGGCTGGCCTGGGCCTGCCGCTTGCCTTGCCCAGCGGCCTCCAGTTTGGCGATCTCAACCCCGGCAGACACGGTGCCAATGGCTTCTGAGAACCCGTACGACACCGCTTTGTTGAGCAGCGCGTAGCTGCCGTTGGCCTGCACCGTGACGACGGTCGGGGTGCCGCGCAGCACGCTGCGCTTGAGGTCGCGTGGCAGAACAGCAAAACCTTCGATCTCACCGGCCCACAGGGCTTGTTGCGCGGCATGTTCGTCGCCTGTGATCAGGCGCACCTCAACACGTGGGCTGGCTTGCACATAACGCGTTATCTGGCGCGAGAGATTGCTGTGGTCCAGATCCACCACCGCCACCGGCACGCGGGTCACGACCTGGGTGCCATAAGGCCAGGGGTAAAAAAAGCCATAGATCAGCGGCGCCAGGCCCAAAATCAGCACCACACCTTTGTCGTGTGCTATGGTTTTTAGCGTGGCCAGCCAGGCCTGCCACAGTCTGGACCACGCGTTCATCAGCGGCCACCCCAACGCGCTGGCTGCCGCGTTGCCTGCACCAGCAGCCGCGCCGACAAAGCCCCCAGCACAGCGGTGGCCAGCCACAGACCGACCAAACTCAGGCTGCTGTAGCGCAGCGGCGCGCCCATTTGCAGTTGCTCCATCTGCAGCCGGATGTAATGGGTGTAGGGCAACAACTCAGCCCAGCCGCGCGCCAGCACCGGCATCGACTGCAGCGGAAACCCCACCCCGCTGAAGGCAAAGGCGGGCGCAGTGATAAAGCCGGTGGCCGAAAGTGCAGTGCGTAAAGACAGCGTACCCGCCGCGACTGCCGCACCCATCACCAGGGACAAGGCCAGCAGGCCCCACAAGCCCAACAGCACCCAGGCCAATGAGCCCGGCGGAAACCAGCCACGCCCCCAGGTCAGTCCCAGCAAACTGGCCGTGCCCACCAGACCCAGGCTGATGACGGGCCAGGCCAGCTTGCCCAGCAGGGCGGCAGCAGCACCTGACCAGCCCGGTGAATCACCCAGCCACTGACCCAGCGTGGCATCACGCAGCTCGCGCCCTACGGCCCAGGCCCCGGCGGTCATGGCCAGGATGTGCAACAGCGCCGGGATCAGCGCGGCGGCCAGAAACTGTTCGTAGTTGAGTGAGACGTTGAACAGGGTCACCAGCTGCGTCTGGATCGGCTCCATCGCCACCCGCGTCAACAACGCAGGCTGGCCACGTTTGTTGCGTGCGCTCATCTCGATACCGGCGGAGAGGGTGGCCACCGCCGTGCGCACATCACGCTGGATCAGGCCCGAATGCGTGCCCAGCTGGGCGTTGTGCAACAGGGTGACCTGCGCTGCCTGGCCGAGCTTGACTTGGCGTGAAAAGTCGGCAGGGATGCTCACCACCGCATAGACCTCGGTACGTCGCAGCGCCTGCGTGGCCTGCGCGGTGTCGTCGTAACTGGCCACCAGTTTCAGGCCCGGCGTGGCCGACAAAAAGCGTTCCAGCTGGCGCGACAGGGCCGAATGGTCCTGGTCCATCAGGCCAATCGGCAGTTGCTGTGGCAGCCCGGCAGAAAAAATCCAGCCCATGACGGCGCAGGCCAGCAAAGGCACCCAGGAGATCATGGCCAGATCCCACGGGCTGCTTCGCAAACGCTTTGCCTCGCGCCGGGCGCTGTTGGTAAAGCTGTGCCAGAAGCTTGTCATGCCACGCTGCTGGGCAGGCAGATCACTGCACCAGCACACTCATGCCGGGGCGAGCGCCGTCGATACGCACCAGTGGCCGGGCCTTGACCTCAAAGGTACGGGCATCAAAACCTTGCCCGGCACGGGTGGCGCGCCAGGTGGCGAAATCGGGCAAAACAGCGGTGTAAAACACCTTGAAGCGCACCTGCTGCTTGCCCAGTGCGGGCAACACCGCGTCAAACTCGCTGCCGTTGGCAAAACGCTGCAGGCGGTCTTCACGCACATTGAGCACCACCCACTGGTCGGCCAGGTCCACCACTGTGACCACCGCCACACCCTGGGCGGAGAGTTCGCCCACCTTGGCCAGCACCTTGGCCACCTCACCGGCCACCGGACTCTTCAACTCGGTTTCGTCCTGGGCCGCTTGCACCTCCGCCACCACACCGCTGACCTGTTGCACCTGGGCCTTGGCGGCGGCCTTGTCTTCGGCACGTGCGCCCGCGCGGGCCAGCTCGTACTGGGCTTTGGCGGCCAGCGCCTGGTCGCGCGAGGTGCTGAAGTTGGCGTAGGCCTCGTCACGTTTCTGGTCGGCCACCAAACCGTCTTTGGCCAGACCGGCCACACGTTTGTACGACACCTCGGCCAGCTCAGCGGCTGACTGGGCACGCTGCCACTGCAGCCGCGCCATCTCGATTTCTTGTGGACGGGCACCAGCCTGGGCCTTGTCGGACAGGGCCTGTGCCGCCTGCTGGGCACCGGTGGCCTGGGCCAGCTTGGCGCTCACTTCCGGGCTGTGGGTGCGCATCAGGAGGCTGCCCACGCTGACCTGGTCCCCCTCTTGCACCAGCACCTCGGCGATGCGGGCCGTCACTTTGGGCGCAATGTCGGTTTCATGCGCCTCCATCTGGCCTTGAAACACTTCCGGTGCGGGCTGGCTGGCTTGCCAGAACCCATAGGCCAGAAGAGCCACCACGGCAGCGGCCGCAACGCCCAGTGCAAGTTTTTTCACGGGTCGGCTTGTTGTCATGATCCCTCTATCCTCACATCGGCGCGGCTGGCATAACGGCTGAAGCTGTCAGACAGGCCGCAGCTCTCGAGCAAACTGGCCAGTGCCAGCACATAGTCGTAGGCCACCTGGGCGCGTTCGGTTTCCACCTTGACCAGGTTGACGTCGGCATCCATCAGCTCCAGCACGGTGCCGGTGCCTTCGCGCAAGGCGGCGCGGCGCAGGCGCAGCACCTCTTTGGCCAGGGTCACACCGGGCTCGGTGGCCAGAAACTGGCGCCGTGTCTGTTCGAGCTGGCGCCAGTTTTTCTCGACCAGCAGGCTGATGTCGCTGCGTGCTTGTTGCTCGGTGCGTTGAGCTTGTTCAATCTGCTTGGCTGAGGCGGCAGCCAGCAGGTCGCGGTCGACCGCATCAAACAGCGTCCAGCGCACCCCGACCCCGGCCACCCAATCGGCCTGGCCGGTTTGCAACTCACGCTGGCCAAAGGCAAACACCTGGGGTTTGCGCAAACCTTCCTGACCTTGGTGCAACTGCTCGGCCTGCGCCTGTTTGGCCGCCACCTTGGCCAGCCCGGGGTGGCGCGAGAGCGCCTCCGACAAAAAATGGGTTAGCGGCTCCACCGGCTGGGTCAACACAAACAGCGGGGTGGCTGGTGTCACCATCGTCTCCATCTGCAGGGTGCGTGCCAGGGCCACGGCAGCCAGTTCGGCATCACTGCGGGCTTTCTGGGCCTGGCGCCGGGCTTCTTCGAGCGCGACCTGTGCCTGCAGCCGTTCGACCCGCGAGATCACGCCTGAGGCCAGCATCTTGGCGGTCGCCGCATCGTGTTGACTGATGTCATCCAGCGCCGCCTGGCGCAAACCAGCGGCCCGGGCGCTGAGCTGGGCGCCAAAATAACGCTGCACCAGTTGGGTCATCAGCGCTTGGCCGGTTTTATCGGCATCGGCACGGGCTTCGTCGCCTTGCGCCTGCACAAAACCACGCACCGAGTCGGCCACACCACCGGTGTAGAGCGGCCAGACGAAGGAGATGTTTTTGGTGGTGCCGGTGTCCGAGCGGTTGTAGGTATAGCTTGATGGAAACTGCGGCAGGCTGATGCCCATGGACTGCAGCGATGCGGGCAGCAACTGGCCGATCTGGGACAGGCTCTTGTTGACCGTGTCCAGATTCACATCCAGGTTCAGGTTGTAGGCGTACGCAGCGGCGCTCAGCTGCACCACCGGCCCGCCCAGACCCTGGAGGCCTTGGGACTGCAGGGTTTTGCTGTCGACACCGGCCTGGGCCGCAGCCAGCTGGTCGGAGCCGGATTGAAGACGGTCCCAGGCCGATTCAAAGGTCAGCGAAGGCGTTTGCGCCTGGGCCAACGCAGACAGCGTGATCAAGAGCCCCGCAGACAACAGACCAAGGTGGGGTTTCATGGATCAGTTTTGGGTTGGTTGGTGCGGTGGTTTGGCCACAAGGGTATCAGAGCCGCGGGCCCCACAAGAGCGGGTCGGCGATTGGCTTCACCACTTTAATGGTCTGGCACATGTTGCCGCCATTCGCCGGTGCGGATCAGTCGCTCGATTTCGCGCGCTGCGCGCGCCTGCAGGTATTTCCAGGTGCCGGGTTGTTCGGTCGGGATGGTCTGGCAGGCTTCACAGTGCAGCGCCACCGATTGCGACTGGTTACCAGCTCGTCCGCCCAGTTCTTCGTAGACCAGCAGGGCGTTGCAGTTGGGGCAGTAGGGTTTCAAGGCCATGGGCAGGTCTGCCGGGCTGTTCCAGCGCCAGACCGAACCCAGATAGGTCAGCTGCTTGAACAGGCGTCGGCTGCTTTTTCGGTACTGCAGATAACGCCAGCCCAGGAAAAACACGGCCAGCACCGACGGGATGCTGGCCAGGTAGGCCACCCAGTTGGGCCACTGTGAGGGCGTTTTGAGGTGTTGCCACAGCGGCTCGATGGTGGGCTGAGCCATGGCCCAGACTGGCACAAGCTCCTGCCTGAACCACGCGGCCGCACCCACAGCAGCCAGCAGAACAACGCCCAACCAGACGCTGGCACCTATCCTTTTTTTCCGATCAGACAAACCCAATACCTCCGATGTAGAGCAACGCCATGGACTGGGCGTAAGACAACAAAAAACCCGCCAGGCTGGAGAGCGTGCGGGTTTTTGAGGTTTCCTGAAAAATCTTGGTGGTGATAGGTGGATTTGAACCACCGACATCAGCATTATGAATGCTGCGCTCTAACCAGCTGAGCTATATCACCAACGAGGCAAGATTATAGCGGGAAGAAATGGCCTTTTGGCAAACTGGGTTGTCCGTTATTGGTGGCTGAAGTTGGCTTTGCGTTTGTTGACGAAGGCGTCCATGCCTTCTTTCTGGTCGGCCGTGGCAAACAAGGCGTGGAACAGGCGGCGCTCAAACATCACACCGTCACTCAAGCTGCCTTCAAACGCGCGGTTGACCGACTCCTTGGCCGCCATGACCGCGATTTGTGAGAACTCGCTGATCATCAGGGCCGCGCCCAGGGCCTCGTCCATCAGCTTGTCCAGCGGCACCACACGGCTGACCAGCCCGGCGCGTTCGGCCTCCACCGCGTCCATCATGCGGCCGGTGAGGGCCATGTCCATGGCTTTGGCCTTGCCGACAGCGCGTGGCAGGCGTTGTGTGCCACCGGCGCCGGGGATGATGCCGAGTTTGATCTCGGGCTGGCCAAATTTGGCGTTGTCGGCGGCGATGATGAAGTCACACATCATCGCCAGTTCACAACCGCCGCCCAGCGCAAAACCGCTCACTGCGGCAATCACCGGTTTGCGCACGCTGCGGATTTGTTCCCAGTTGCGGGTGATGAAGTCGCCCTTGTAGGCGTCGGCAAAGCTGTAGCTGGCCATGGCGCCGATGTCGGCACCGGCGGCAAAGGCTTTTTCGCTGCCGGTGATGACCGTGCAGGCAATGGCGCTGTCCGCGTCAAAGGCCTGCAGCGCGGCGCCCAGCTCGCTCATCAGCTGGTCGTTGAGCGCATTGAGCTGTTTGGGCCGGTTCAGGGTGATGATGCCGACCTTGCCAGCTTCCACACGCACGGTGATCAGTTCGTAGCTCATGCTGACTCCTTGGTGAATACAAACGCTTGAGTAAAAAAATGGCCTGTCGCCCTTATTCCAAAAGGGCTGATAGCTATTGTTTTTGGGTTTCCAGCCAGGCCGCCAGCTGCGGGCTCAGGCTTGCCGAGAGTTTGACCTGGGTGACGCCTTTGGTCAAACGGACTGGCAAGTGCATCAGGCGTTGGTCACGCGCCACCAGCGCCTGGAACGCATGGGTCAGGTCCACGTACAGCGGTAGTTCATCCAGTTTGTTGAGGCGCCAGCCACCAGCTGTTTTACCTTTGCCCGCTGCGGGCAACACCGCCAGCCACTCGTCACCCGCAGCAAACCCGGCCGTCTCGGCGGCGCTGCCACGTAACACGGTCTTGATACGAACACCTCCTGACTCGGTGAGCTTGAGGCCGAGCTGATCGGCCAGGCCCGCAGCCTCTTCCAGATAGTCCACCCCCTGCGCACGCAGCAGGGCCTGCAGCGGCAGCTCGGCCGTGCTGTGCACCCAGGTTGCCAATCTGTCTGCATAAGACTCGCCCGAGAGTTCCTGCAACACGGCCAGCACGTCGGCCTCGGTCATCGGGCCGCCCTGGCAGCGTTGCCACAGTGTCCGCATCACCGCGTCCAGACTGGTTTTGCCGCCCTGGCGCAGGCTCATGTCCAGGCACAGTGCCACCAGCGCGCCCTTGGTGTAATAACTGATGGTGGCGTTGGGGCTGTTTTCGTCCTGCCGGTAGTACTTGACCCAGGCGTCAAAACTGGCTTGCGCCACCGTTTGCACCAAGCGCCCCGGGCTTTGCAGCACGACATTGATGTTTTTGCACAGCAGCGCCAGGTAGGTGGCGTTGTCGATCAGGCCAGCGCGGCGCAGCAGCAGGTCGTCGTAATAACTCGTGAAGCCTTCAAAAAACCACAACAGCTCGGTGTAGTTCTCGCGTCCATAGTCATAACGGGTCAACTCGGCCGGGCGCAGACGCTTGACGTTCCAGGTGTGGAAATACTCGTGGCAAATCAGGCCCAGCAGGTTGGTGTAGCCGTCAGTGGCGCTCAACGTGTGGCTCTGGCCGATGCGTGGCAGGTCTGCACGTTTGCAGATCAGCGCGGTGCTGTGGCGGTGCTCCAGCCCGCCATAACTGTTGTCCACCGCGTTGAGCATGAATACATACCGGTCATGCGGTGGGCGGTTCTTGGCACTGCGTGACTTGCCTTTGGTCGGCTTGCCGTGCCAGAACGTCATTTCGGCTTCACAGATGGCCTGGGTGTCGGCCAGCAGGCGCGCGCCGTCAAAGCTGGCGCAGGCACCGGCCACCACAAAACGGTGCTCCACCCCGCCAGCGCTGAAACTGCCGCTCCAGAAGGCGCCCATCTCCACCGGTGAATCGACCAGTTCGTCGTAGTTCTCGGCCAAGTAGCTGCCAAAACCTTTGGGAGTGGTTTTTTCAGGCCGCAGCGCGGTCGCCACCTGCCAGTCGCTTGGCAGGCCATCGTTGGCGAGCTTCAGTTGATGGGCTTGGTCTTCCTGGCCGTGCACCCGCAGGCACAGGCTGGTGCCGTTGAAAAAGCCACGTTGGGCGTCCAACCAGGCGGTGCGCACCGAGTTGTCAAAGGCATACACCTGGTAGTTCAGGCTCAGCGGTTTGCCAGCCTGGCAGTCGATCTGCCAGCTGTTTTTGTCGAGCTGGGTGATGGCCAGAGTCTTTTTGCCCTGGCGGGCGCTCAAATTCTGCATGTGTTTGGCAAATTCACGCACCAAGTAACTGCCTGCAATCCACACCGGCAGGCTCACCACCTGTTGGGCGGCGGGGCTAGGGATGTTCAGTGTGATGTCAAACAGGTGGGCGTGTAAGTTGTGTGCGCTGATCTGGTAGTGGATGGCTTGCATGGGTTGTCTCTGTTAGCTGCCTGCCTGGTCGAGTTGTTTTTCCACCTGCTCCGGGCCAATCGCGCCCGGCACCCGGGTGCCGTCGGCAAATATCAGGGTCGGTGTGCCGTTGATCTTGTGTTTTTTGCCCAACTGCACATTGCGGTCTACCGCAGCGGTATCACATTTGGCGCTGCTGGGCTCCACCCCTTTGAGCATCCAGTCGCTCCAGGTCTTGGCCTTGTCTTTGGCGCACCAGATGGTTTTGCTCTTGTCGACCGAGTTCGGCCCCAACACCGGGTAGAGGAACATGTAGACCGTCACATTGTTGATCTGTTGCAGGCCTTCCTCGAACCGTTTGCAGTAGCCGCAGTTGGGGTCCTCAAACACCGCCAGCTTGCGTTTGCCGTTGCCACGTACGATGGTGAAGGCGTCCTTGAACGGCAGGCTGTCGAACTGGATGGCGCTGAGTTTGTCCACCCGCTCTTCGGTCAGGTTGCGGCGCTGTTTGGTGTCGATCAGGTTGCCCTGGATCAGGAAGTCGCCTTGGGCGTCGGTGTACAGGATGTCGGTGCCGTTGATACGCAGCTCGTAGACACCGGCGATCGGTGTTTTATTAACTTCGTCGATCTTGCCGAGTTGGGGCACACGTTCACCCAGGTTTTTGCGGATGGCCGCCTCTTGTGCCAAGGCGCTGGTGAGGGTGCAGGTGGCCAGCAGCGCGGCGCAGGTGATCAGGTGAGAGAGTCGTTTCATTGTGGCTCCGGTCAAAAAAGGTTCAAAGGCCCATGGCGTAACGCGCTGCCCATTGTTTGGCCTGGCCGCTGCGCTCAAAACCGTTCATGCCCCAGTTGCGCAGGGCCTGCCAGTTGGGGCTGTTCCGGGAAAACAGCCGTTGCAGGCCGTCCATGGCCAGCGCGGTGGTGCCCACCTCGGCACGGCGTGCACGCTCGTACTGGCGCAGCAGCTTGGGGTCGTTGACCGGGCGCCAGTAGGCGCGGTTTTGCAGAATGCGCGCCAACTCAGCCGCGTCACCCAGGCCCAGGTTGAGCCCTTGCCCGGCCAGCGGGTGCACCGCATGGGCGGCGTCACCGGCCAGCGCCCAAGCCTGGCCGTTGGCCGTGTGGCCGATCCAACGGCTGGCTTGAGCGGCCTGCAAGGGCCAGGCCACGCGCGGGCTGGCCAGTTTCAACTGGCCCAGACAGTGCTGGCTGACTTGCCCCAGCTCGGCACAAAAGTCATCGTCGCTGGCTGCCATCAGGGCCTCCACCCGGTTCTCCTGCACCGACCAGACGATGCCCACGCTGTGGCCCTGTTCACCCTCGAGTGGCAAAAAGGCCAGGATCTCGCCTTGCGTGAACCACTGGCGTGCGGTCTGGCCGTGGGCCTGTTCGGTGCTCAGGCGCGTCGCAATCGCACGCTGGCTGTAGCGTGTTGTCTCAAACGCCACACCCAGCTCGGCCCGGGTGGCGCTGTTTTTGCCTTCACACACCACCATCAGGCTGGCGGGTGCCGGGCTGTCCAGCAGCTCGATCTGCGGCTGAAAACGCACCGCCTCGGCCAGCCGGGCCTCCAGCAGCGGCACATCCACAATCCAGGTCAGGGCGGGGACATCCAGCGCTGGTGCCGAGAAGTTGACCTCACCGCCATCGTCACCCAACACCTGCATGTGGGTGACGGCGGTGGCGTGTTGGGCGTCCGGCCAGCAGCGCACTGACTCCAGCAGCGCCCTGGACTTGGCATTCAAGGCGTAGGCGCGCACATCCGCAGCGCTGGCGGCGGGCTGGGCCGGTGGTTTGGCTACCAGGGCCACCTTCAGGCGTTCACGTGCCAGCAACAGGGCCAGGGTGTGGCCCACAATGCCGCCGCCCCGGATGCAGATGTCATATTGGTGTTTCATGGCGGATGATTGTAGAAGTGCCCCGGCAGCCTCATGGATAATCCAGGGTTTAGCCAGTCTGGCCGCTTGCGCCAGTTTGGCCCTGCGCCAGAGCGCCCCCAACTCGTTAGGATTTTTATGAAATGTGGCATCGTGGGCTTGCCCAACGTCGGTAAATCGACCCTGTTCAACGCACTCACCAAGGCGGGCATTGCTGCGGAGAACTACCCCTTTTGCACGATTGAGCCCAATGTGGGCATTGTGGAAGTGCCGGACGCGCGGCTGGACGCCTTGTCCGCCATCGTGAACCCGCAAAAAGTGCAGCGCGCCATTGTTGAGTTTGTGGACATTGCGGGTCTGGTGGCCGGTGCCAGCACCGGTGAAGGCCTGGGCAACAAGTTTTTGGCCCACATCCGCGAAACCGATGCCACCATCAACGTGGTGCGCTGTTTTGAGGATGACAACGTGGTGCACGTGTCCGGCAAGGTCGATCCGATCTCCGACATCGAGGTGATCCAAACCGAGTTGTGCCTGGCCGACCTGGCTGCCGTGGAAAAAGCCCTGCACCGTGTGACCAAGCTGGCGCGCTCGGGGGACAAAGAATCGGCCAAACTGGTGGCGATTCTTGAAAAATGCCAAGTGGCGCTTAACGAAGCCAAACCGGTGCGCACACTCGATTTCAGCAAGGAAGAGTTGCCGTTGCTCAAGCAGTTTTTCCTGATCACCGCCAAACCCGCGATGTTTGTGGCCAATGTGGCCGAAGACGGCTTCACCAACAACCCGCTGCTGGACCGGCTGACCGCCTACGCCAACGCGCAAAACGCACCGGTGGTGGCGATCAGTGCCAAGCTGGAGGCCGAAATGGCCGAGATGAGTGACGAGGACCGCCAGATGTTCCTGGAAGAGCTCGGCCTGCACGAGCCGGGTCTGAACCGCCTGATCCGCTCGGCCTACGACCTGCTGGGACTGCAAACCTACTTCACCGCCGGTGTCAAGGAAGTGCGCGCCTGGACCATTCACAAAGGCGACACCGGCCCGCAAGCGGCCGGTGTGATTCACACCGACTTCGAGAAGGGCTACATCCGCGCCCAGACCATCGCTTATGAAGACTTCATCGCTTTCAAAGGTGAACAAGGCGCCAAGGATGCCGGCAAGATGCGCGCCGAAGGCAAGGACTATGTTGTCAAGGATGGCGACGTGATGAACTTCTTGTTCAGTTCCTGATACTGCTATAAGCCAGATTAGCCTCTGGCCCTTATTTAATAAGGGCTGATAGCTATGAGGAATGCAGTGGTGTGTGACGGTGGCTCAACCGCCAAACGCACCCACCAGCACCGCCGTCATAGTCAGGTAGCGGGCAAACTTGCCAATGGCCATGTAGACCAGGCAGGGCCAGAACGGCAGTTTGAGCCAGCCCGCCACCGCACACAGCGGGTCGCCCACCACCGGCAGCCAGGCCAGCAGGCAGGCTTTGGGGCCAAGTTTTTCGAGCCAGGCCAGCGCCCGCAGGTGGTGGGGTGAATGCTGGTAACGGTCCACCACCTTGTGGGAGGCCAGGCCCATCCACCAAGTTAACGCGCCGCCCAAGGTGTTGCCCAGCGTGGCCACCCCGATGGCTGGCCAGAACAGATGTGGGTTGAGCTGGACCAGGCCAAACACCGCTGGCTCGGAGCCCATGGGCAGCAGGGTGGCCGACACAAAGGCCACCACAAACACGCTGCTCAGGCCGTACTGCGGCAAGGCCAGCCAGTTGAGAAGGGGGTCGATCCAGGCGTCCATGGGTGGCCGAGTATAGGAAGGCCCGGATTGGCCTTGGCCGGTATGGGTTTGCGCCCTGGCGCGCTGCCTGGTGTTTGGGTGCCGCTTTTTTAAGCAGTTAGAATGCCTGTCTATCCCGGCAAGTACCTGCGCCCAGCCCCACGCTGGTTGACATGTCTTGCCGGTCAATCATTGGCGTTTCCCCAGTTTTTCTTTTTTTGCCAGCATGAACATCGGCCCTTATTTGCTGCCCAATGCTTATTTTGTGGCGCCCATGGCAGGCGTCACCGATCGCCCGTTTCGCCAGCTGTGCAAACGCCTGGGCGCGGGTTATGCGGTGAGTGAGATGGTCACCAGCCGTCCCGATTTACAAGCCTCCGCCAAAACCAGCCGACGGGTCAACCATGCCGGTGAATCCGGTGTGATTGCGGTGCAGATTGCCGGCACCGAGCCGGCCATGATGGCCGATGCCGCGCGTTACAACATCGACCACGGCGCCCAGGTGATTGACATCAACATGGGTTGTCCGGCCAAAAAGGTGTGCAACAAATGGGCCGGTTCGGCCCTGATGCAAGACGAGCCGCTGGCCCTGCAGATTGTGGAAGCCGTGGTGCAGGCCTGTGCGCCTTTGGGCGTGCCGGTCACACTCAAGATGCGAACCGGCTGGGACCAGTCACACAAAAACGCGGTGCAACTGGCGCGTGCCTTTGAGTTGGCCGGGGTGCAGATGCTCACCGTGCATGGCCGCACACGCGAGCAGGGTTACAAAGGCCAGGCCGAATACAGCACCATCGCCGAGGTCAAGGCCGCCGTGTCTATCCCGGTGGTCGCCAATGGTGACATTGATAGCCCGCACAAAGCGCGCGCTGTGCTCGACGCCACCGGCGCCGACGCCATCATGATTGGCCGCGCCGCGCAGGGCAGGCCGTGGATCTTCCGCGAGATCGCCCACTTTTTGGACACCGGCACGCTGCTGGCGCCGCCGCTGGTGGGCGAGGTCAAGCACCTGATGCTGGACCACCTGCAAGACCATTACAGCCTCTATGGCGAGTACCTGGGCGTGCGCACCGCGCGCAAACACATCGGCTGGTACGTCAAGTCGCTGCCCGGTGGCGATTTGTTTTGTTCCCACATGAACACCTTGGATGACGGCGCCCAGCAGTTGGCCGCCGTTGCCTACTTTTTTGATGCGCTGCACGAGCGCATGGACCGGCTGCCCGCGCGCGCCACCCCCGAAGGAAACCGTTTGAATCTGGAGAAGACACCATGAAACCCATGCACATCGCCGAATGTGTGCGCAGCAACGTCGAAGGCTACCTGTGTGATCTGGGCGGCAGCGAGCCCGACGGCATGTACGACATGCTGATCAGTGTGGTCGAGAAACCGCTGTTGGAGGTGGTGATGCAACGCGCCGACAACAACCAGTCCAAAGCCGCCCAGTGGCTGGGTCTTAACCGCAACACCTTACGCAAAAAACTGCTCGAACACAAACTCATCGATTGATAGCTGCCAGCCCTTGATAAATCAGGGCTAGAGCCTGTTTTTTATTCCAATTCAAGCCACTTTCCTTTCCAACCACCCCGACACCATGAACGCACTTCTTTCCGTCTCTGACAAAACCGGCATCGTCGAATTTGCCCAGGCCTTACACGCGCTGGGCATCAAGCTGATCTCCACCGGCGGCACCGCCAAGCTGTTGGCCGATAGCGGTTTGCCGGTGACCGAGGTGGCTGGTGTCACCGGTTTCCCCGAGATGCTCGATGGCCGTGTCAAAACCCTGCACCCCAAGGTGCACGGCGGCCTGCTGGCGCGCCGCGATCTGCCCGAACACATGGCCGCGCTCAAGGCCTATGCCATCGACACCATTGACTTGGCGGTGATCAACCTCTACCCGTTTGAGGCCACCGTGGCAAAACCCGGTTGCACGCTTGAAGACGCCATCGAGAACATCGACATCGGTGGCCCGGCCATGGTGCGCAGCGCTGCCAAAAACTGGAAAGATGTGGGTATCCTGACCGACGCATCCCAATACCCGCAGGTGCTGGCCGAACTCAAAGCCGACGGTAAGCTGACCCTGGCCACCAAGTTTGCGCTGAGTGTGGCCGCCTTTAACCGTGTCGCCCAGTACGACGCCGCCATCAGCAACTACCTGTCCGCCATCACCTTTGACGAAGCGGTGAGTGCTCCGGTGCCCGCGCTGTTCCCGGCCCAGGCCAACAGCAACTTCATCAAGTTGCAGGACCTGCGTTACGGCGAAAACCCGCACCAGAGCGCTGCCTTCTACCGCGACCTGTACCCGGCGCCTGGTTCTCTGGTCACCGCCGTGCAGCTGCAAGGCAAGGAGCTCAGCTACAACAACATCGCCGATGCCGACGCCGCCTGGGAATGTGTCAAGAGTTTTGACGCGGCCAAGGACGGCGCCGCCTGCGTCATCGTCAAACACGCCAACCCCTGCGGTGTGGCTGTGGGTGTGGACGCGCTGCAGGCCTACAGCAAAGCCTTCCAGACCGACCCGACCTCCGCGTTTGGCGGCATCATTGCCATCAACTGCACGCTGGACGAGGCGGCTGCGCTACAGATGTCGAAGCAGTTCATCGAGGTGCTGATGGCCCCGGACTTCACGCCCGAGGCACTTGCGGTGTTCAAGACCAAGGTCAATGTGCGTATCCTCAAGATCGCGCTGCCACCCGGTGGCGCCACCGACTGGGCCAATGGCCGCAATGCGATGGACATCAAACGCGTCGGCTCCGGCCTGCTGATGCAAACCGCCGACAACCATGAACTGACCCTGGCCGATCTGAAAGTGGTCACCAAGGTGCAACCGACAGCCGAGCAGTTACAAGACCTGTTGTTTGCCTGGAAGATCGGCAAGTTCGTCAAGAGCAATGCCATCGTCTTCTGCAAAGGTGGCATGACCATGGGTGTGGGCGCTGGCCAAATGAGCCGCCTTGACTCGGCTCGCATTGCCAGCATCAAGGCGCAGGCCGCGGGCCTGAGCCTGGCTGGCACCGCAGTCGCCAGCGACGCCTTCTTCCCGTTCCGCGACGGCCTGGACGTGGTGGTGGATGCAGGCGCCACCTGCATCATCCAGCCCGGCGGCTCGATGCGCGACCAGGAAGTGATCAACGCAGCCAACGAACGTGGTGTGGCTATGGTGTTTTCCGGCGTGCGGCATTTCAGGCATTGAGCTGAGTGGTTTGAAAGCAAAAGGCTGACCTGGCGGTTGGCCTTTTTTTTTGCCTTGTTGCGGCTTATTCAAGCGGTCAAAGACATGGGGCCTGTCAGTTGTGTCCACGGGAGGCTGGGAATGGGTTGGGGCGGCGGCCTCATACTGTCAAAGGCCCAGAAATCGGCCGCCACCCCAACCCATCCCCTGCTGGCGAGCGACGTTGGTGCTCGGACGAGGTCACCCGAGTTCATGGCGCCACCGAAGTCTGGTTGGCGGCGGGAGCGGAAATCCAGGTCGTTGGTCCAATTTGGATCTTATTGGTGTGGTGCTGATGATGGTGTCTTAGCCCCATCTCAGGTCTGCCAGAATGCTTACTTTCGTGTCACAAAGTCGAACGAAAGTAAAAAAGTGAGGCGACAAACCTTATTTAGGAGGATCTCATGCCCACCGACCGGTTCTGTGCATCTACCCAGTACAACGACCTTAAAGGATCAGTGGCGGCCGACCGAGCAGATATCGAATCGATGGAATGTTGGCTTAGGGATCGAGCACTGCTAGTTGACGGAGAGCGAATTTTGGGGATGAGCCTGGATTATGGGGAGTTGCCAGCGAGCGGCGAGACATCAGTTCATGCTGTTTTTTTGGTGGCGCCGATTGACACCAATCTCAATTTGCGTATCCCCGGCGAGGAGGATCCGCCCACAATCGTTGTACGCCAAATAGAACGAAACTTGTCCCTCCGTGACTTCTTTCGATTTTTCAAAAGGTTGAATATGACGCTATCGGATACCGGTGAGTTTGAGGGGCGTAAATACTCCTACTTTCTCTAACTCAATTGCCGCTACGTAGCCCTTCGCTACAGCGGAGCGTCAGCATCAAAATAGTCAATCAGATGACTTGGATGGCAGTTGGCTGAATATTGGGAAGGCGGCTATCAGCCTAAAACGGATCCAGTGTCGCTAACCCACTGCTTACCTTGCGCAGGGCAATACGCATAGCGAAGACATGGACCCACAAAAAAGCGGCCATTGGCCGCTTTTTGCATGGAATTGGCCTCCAGCCCTTATTTTAAAAGGGCTGGTAGCTATTACTTCGGAAGCAACTTGAATATCTCACGCGCCGCCGCCACTGAGGTCGCAATGTCCTCGTCGGTGTGCGCGGCACTCACAAACCCGGCTTCGTACAAGGCTGGTGCGATGTAGACGCCGCGGTCCAGCAGGCCGTGGAACAGCTGGTTGAACTTGGCGCCGTTCGTGGTCATGACTTCGCTGTAGGTGCTGGGCAGGGTGCCGAGCAGGAAAAAGCCCATCATGCCGCCCTGGCTGTCGCCGCTGAAGGCCACGCCTTCTGCGGCCGCCGCGCTTTTCAGGCCGCTGATCAGAGACTGGGTCTTGCGGCCCAGTTCGTCATAAAAGCCGGGTCGGCTGATTTCTTTGAGAGTGGCCAGACCGCAGGCGGTGGCAATCGGGTTGCCAGAGAGGGTGCCGGCCTGGTAGACACCACCGAGTGGCGCCAGGTGTTCCATCACGGCCCGTTTGGCGCCAAAAGCCGCCAGCGGCATGCCGCCACCAATCACCTTGCCCATCACCGTGATGTCGGGCTCGAAACCCGGGATGGCTTTGGCGTAGACACTTTGTGCACCACCGAGTGCCACGCGGAAACCGGTCATCACCTCATCCAGGATCAGCAGCGCGCCGTTGGCGGTGCAGAGCTCGCGGCAGCGTTTCATGAAGGGCACGCTGGCGCGCACGAAGTTCATGTTGCCGGCAATCGGTTCGATGATGATGCAGGCAATCTCTTTGCCGTGTTCGGCAAACGCGGCTTCGATCTGCTCGACGTTGTTGTACTCCAGCACCATGGTGTGTTGCACCACCTCAGGTGGCACACCGGCGCTGGTGGGGTTGCCAAAGGTGGCCAGGCCCGAGCCTGCCTTGACCAGCAGCGCGTCGGCGTGGCCGTGGTAACAGCCCTCGAACTTGAGGATGGTTTTGCGGCCGGTGGCGCCGCGTGCCAGGCGGATGGCGCTCATGCCGGCTTCAGTGCCGGAGCTGACCAGCCGCACCATGTCCATGCTGGGCATGATCTTGAGGATTTCTTCGGCCAGTTCCACCTCGCGTTCGGTGGGGGCGCCGTAGGAAAAACCTTCCAGCACCGCTTTTTGCACCGCCTCCACCACCGCCGGGTGGCCATGGCCCAAGATCATCGGTCCCCAGGATCCGATGTAGTCGATGTACTTCTGGCCATTGGCGTCCCAGATGTAGGCGCCCTGGGCGCGGCTGATGAAGCGGGGTGTGCCGCCCACCGCGCGGAACGCCCGCACAGGTGAGTTAACGCCACCGGGGATGACGTGTTTGGCGCGTTCGAACAAGGTCTGGTTGAGGTCGGTGTGAGTGGTCATGGAAAGTGCGCTTCTTGAAAAGATCGGGTAAAAAAGCGGGGCAAGGGGTTCACTGCCAATCGCAGATAGTGCCCACTAAGTCACGCTTCTTGAATTGTCTCTCTCCACACAGTCAGAAGGCTGACATAGCTCAGGGATAAAAGCATCAAGATGCAAATTTCTTGAGGCAGAATAGCGAGCAAGTGGCTTGCCGCGCAGGGCGGCGGACAGGTTTTCCTCCGATCTTTGCAAAGGTGCCTAACCCGTGACCTCGTCAACAACCTGGATGTGTTTGATCTGTGGCTGGATTTATGATGAAACCGTGGGTGATCCTGACAGCGGTGTGCCCGCAGGGACACCCTGGGACAAGGTGCCCTTGAACTGGGCCTGTCCTGAATGTGGCGCCCGCAAGGACGATTTTGAGATGGTGCGGATCTGACACCGCGTTGGTTACCGTTTTCCAACATCAACTCTGGAGATGCATCGGGTGAACACAACCGGTTCCAACTTGAAAATTCTGGTGGTGGATGACAGTAACACCATCCGGCGCAGTGCAGAGATTTTCCTCAAAGCGGGCCAGCATGATGTGATGCTCGCTGAAGACGGGTTTGATGCCTTGTCCAAGGTCAGTGACTATCAGCCCGATCTGGTGTTTTGCGACATCCTGATGCCCCGCCTGGACGGGTACCAGACCTGTGCCATCATCAAACGCAACACCAAGTTTGCCAGTGTGCCGGTGATCATGCTCTCATCCAAGGACGGTGTGTTTGACAAGGCACGTGGCCGCATGGTGGGTGCGCAAGACTACCTGACCAAACCATTTACCAAAGACCAATTGCTCAAAGCTGTGGCGCAATATGCTGCCACCCTACAAGGGGATCCCGCGTGACTATTCGTGAAGTATTGATTGTTGATGACTCCAAAACCGAGTTGATGTTCCTCAGTGGCCTGCTGCAGGACAACGGCCTGTCGGTGCGTACCGCCGAGAGTGGCGACGAAGCCTTGCAACGCCTGGCCGACGCCAAGCCCGACCTGATCCTGATGGATGTGGTCATGCCTGGGCAAAACGGCTTCCAGCTGACGCGCTCGATCCACCGAACACCGGAGTACGCCGAGATTCCGATCATCATCTGTACCAGCAAGAACCAGGAGACCGACCGGGTCTGGGGTTTGCGCCAGGGCGCCAGTGACTACATCACCAAACCTGTCAACGCTCAGGAACTGATGGACAAAATCAAGGCGCTGGGCGGACCCTCCAAACGTCAATGAGCAACAAACAAGCCCTCAGAGACCTGCAAACTCGGCTGGCTGACAGACTCCAGTCAGCCCAGGGGCAATCGGTGTCTGTGGCCTGGCTGGCGGTGCGCTTGGGTGAGGCGCACTACCTGTTGCCGCTGTCGCAATCGGGTGAAATTTTTCCCTTGCCCAGCATCACCCAGGTGCCTTATACCCAGGCATGGTTTTGTGGTGTGGCCAACCTTCGTGGGGGGCTGTATGCTGTGGTGGACCTGCTGGCGCTGATGGGTGACGCAGCGGTACGCAGCGAGCAGGCCTGGGCTCAGGTCCGGCTGGTCACCCTGAATGCCGAGTCGGGGCTCAACTGTGCCCTGGTGCTGGACGGTTTGATGGGGCTGCGCCGCCAAGAGGCTTTCACAGGTGTTGAGCCCGCGCCGGACGGTTCTCCTGCCTGGTTTGGCCATCGTTTGATAGATACATATGGCCAGGTGTGGCAGGAAATCGACCTCTACGCCTTGTCCCAGACCACTGCTTTTTTAAGCATTGGTGCTTGATTTTTTTACCGGGTTGACCTTATGGCTGTTGTTGATCGCTTCAAAGACCTCTTCAAAAAGAAACCCCAGGACGCTGACCTGGACTCGGGGCTGAGTCTGGGCATGCCTGATCCTTCGAGTTATCAGGCGCCTTTGGAGCAGGCGCCCAACGAGGTGCGTCAGCAGTTGTCGGACCGTGATCCAACGTCTGGTCCGGACGGGAGCAGCCCGGCAGACGCCCACCTGATCCATCTGGCGCCACTGGGCAAAAAAACGGTGGCGCAACACCAGCGCACCCTGTCCATCCTGATGGGGCTGGCCTTGGTGTTGCTGGTGGGGGCGGTGTTGTTTGGTTTGAGCGGCAGTGACCAGGTGGCGCGCCAAGTGGCAGCCACCACCCAGGCCCAGCTGGAGTCTCAGCGCCTCGTCCGCTTGATGTCGCAAGCGCTGCTGGGTGAGGCCAAGGTGTTTCCCGAGGTGGCACAGAGTTCCCAGGCGCTGACGCGCGCGGTGCGTGGCCTGGCCCAGGGTGATTCGGAACTGCGGGTGGATCCGCTGGGGGCGGCGCACCAGGATTCCTTGGCCACCATCACCCCGTCGGTGGAACGCACCGACAAAAACATCGCTACTTTGTTGGCGCAGCAAAAGTCCTTGATCCAGGTCGGCTCTGCCTTGAAGGTGATTGCGCGCCAGCCCCCCGAGTTGCTGGACAAAACCCAGGACGTGCCGACCCTGATGGTGCAACAAAGCGCGTCTGCCGTGAATCTTGCTGTGGCGCGTCAACTGGTGGTCTTGGCGCAGAACGTTGGCAAAACGGCCAGTGATCTGACGCTGGCGCAGGGCGTTGGCCCTGAGGTCGTGGTCCTGTTTGGCAGGGATCTGGCCCTGTTCCTTGACCTCGCCCGCGGTCTGCTGGATGGCAGCGCCGAGCTGCATCTGTCTGCGGCCACCGATTCGGTGGCCCGGCAACGACTGGCGGACCTGGTCAAGTTGTCTGACAGCATCCTTGCGCAGGCAGTGGTGTTGCGGGATAACCAGCCGGGGTTGGTGGCGGCGCATGCCTTGCAGCCAAGCTTCCTGGCTGACAGTGAGGTGTTGCGCAAGGAGCTGGGTACCTTGCAAACCGCCTTGTCCTCAGAAGGGGGCTTGAGTCGTGTGGCCTTGGGGGTGCTGGTTGTGGCGGCGCTGCTGGCTTTGCTCAGTGCGGGTGGTTTGTCACGGGTGCAGCTGCTCGACAGCCGTCAGCGTCAGGCCAGTGCAGAACGTTTGCGCCTGGAAGCGCAGCAGCAGGAGCAGGACGCCAAACGGGTCAACGATGCCAACCAGGCGGCCATTCTGCGCCTCATGAACGAGTTGCAGACGGTGGCTGAAGGCGACCTGACACAACAGGCCACGGTGACCGAAGACATCACCGGTGCCATTGCCGATTCGGTGAACTACACCGTCGAGGAGTTGCGCTCTCTGGTGGGTAATGTGCAAAACACCGCCACCAAGGTGGCCACCACCACCGCCGAAGTCGACATGGCCTCGACCGAGCTGTTGGCGGCCTCGCAAGAGCAGTTGCATGAAATCCGCGAAACCGGCCAGTCGGTGGTGGACATGGCCCAGCGGATCAACCAGGTGTCGGCACAGGCACAGCAGTCAGCTGATGTGGCGCGCCAGTCCTTGAAGGCTGCGGCCGAGGGGCTGCAGGCGGTGCAGAACACGATTGGCGGTATGAATGCCATCCGTGACCAGATTCAGGAAACCTCCAAACGCATCAAGCGCCTGGGTGAGTCCTCGCAGGAGATTGGCGAAATCACCGAACTGATTTCCGACATCACCGAGCAGACCAACGTGCTGGCTCTCAATGCCGCGATCCAGGCCGCCTCGGCCGGTGAGGCCGGGCGGGGCTTTTCCGTGGTGGCGGAAGAAGTGCAGCGTCTGGCGGAGCGTTCAGCCGACGCCACGCGCCAGATTTCGGCCCTGGTCAAGGCGATCCAGACCGATACCCAGGACGCGGTCGGCGCCATGGAGCGCTCCACCCAGGGTGTGGTGGAGGGGGCCAAGCTGTCCGACAGCGCGGGTTCAGCCTTGTCCGAGATTGACCAGGTGTCGCGTCGATTGGCGGAGCTGATCGAGCAGATTTCGGGGGCCACCCAGCACGAGGCCAACATGGCCAACGAGGTGGCCGGCAACATCCAGCATATTTTTGCGGTGACCGAGCAGACCGGGGAAGGTACCCGGGCCACGGCGGCGCAGGTGCGCGAGTTGTCCAAGGTGGCTGAGGAGTTGCGGCAATCGGTGGCGCGTTTCCGAATTGTCTGACTGGCTTCACCCCCATTTGATTGGATTGTCTGACCCATGCTAGCTGTTGCAACCCCTACCGACATCCGTCACCTTGAGCCCGATTTGGGGCCGCTGGCCTGGGTGCTCGACGAGTTGCGCAAATCCCTGGATGGCGCCACGCAGGCATTGCGCCGGTTTGTGCGTGATGCCGAACTGTCCCGGGGTTCTGACTTGGCCGCGCTGGATGCCAGCCACCTGCGCATTGCGCGCCAGCAGTTGCACCAGGCGGTGGGTGCGCTGGAGATGGTGGGGCTGGAAGCACCCGCAACCATGTTGCGCGCGATGGAAGCGCTGGTGCAGAAATTTGTTCAGCGCCCCGAGTTCTGCAGCGACGACGCGGCGCAGCGGGTCGAGCGCGCCAGCTTTGCGTTGACCGACTACCTGGAAGGGGTGCTCAAGGGCAAACCGCTGTCCTCGGTAGCCTTGTTTCCACAGTACCGCGAGGTGTTGGCCTTGACCGGTGACGAACGCATCCATCCGGCAGACCTGTGGGCCCATGACTGGCACTGGGTGGATGTGCCTGTGCCCGCCGCCGTTGTGCCGCTGGCTTACGACGCAGTGGCCCGCTCGCGCATTGACGGCCTGATCCTCAACTTGGTGAAGGCCGCTCACGTGCCTTCAGCACTGGCCATGCGGGACATCTGTCTGGGTTTTGCCGCAGCACAAAAACAGCCCAACCCCCGCACCTGGTGGATGGTATGTGCTGCTTATTTTGAAGCAGTCGGGTACCAGCTGTGTGCCAGCGATGTGTATGAAAAACGGGCGGCGACCCATGTGCTGCTGCAGTACCGTACCCTGGCACGGGGTGAGCCCGAAATTTCCGAGCGGCTGGCCCGTGACCTGTTGTTCTTTTGTGCCCAGGCGGCACCGCTGAGCGCGGGGCAGACACCGGCTTTGCAAGCGGTGCATTTGGCCTGGGGCTTTGCCGCACCGGTCCGGGTGGACTACGAGACCCCCCAGTTTGGTCTGTTTGATCCGGTGGTGCTGGCGCAGGCGCGCAAACGCGTGGCCGCTGCGGCAGAAACCTGGTCATCCCTGAGTGGTGGCGATGTCAGCCGGATCAAGACGGCGGCCGACCAGTTTGCCTTGGTGGCCGATTCCGTGGTGAAGTTACACCCCGACAACCGTGAACTGGCCGCCGCTTTGCTGCGTGCGCTTGACAGTGTCACCCGATCCGGTGCCGCGCCCGATGTGTCGCTGGCGATGGAGGTGGCCACCTCCGTGTTGTACCTGGAGTCGGCGTATGAGGAGCTGGATCCGGACAGTGCCCAGACGGTGGCACGCGGCAACCGTCTGGCTCAGCGTTTGGACCATGTCAACACGGGTGGCCAGCCCGAGCCGATGGACAGCTGGATGGAAGAGTTGTACCGGCGGGTCAGTGACCGCCAGGTCATGGGCAGTGTGGTCGATGAGCTGCGCAGCACCTTGGGTGAGGTGGAGTCCGCGCTGGACACGTTTTTCCGCCAGCCTGCGGACACCGTGCCGCTGCACCAGGTGCCGGGGCGGCTGGCGCAGATGCGCGGCGTGTTCTCGGTGCTGGGGCTGGACCAGGCCGCGCTGGCGTCCTTGCGCATGCGCGACAGTGTGGAGCGCTTTCTGATCAGTGGCGAGACCAGCCCCCAGGATCACACGGCAGATTTCGACAAACTTGGCAACAGCCTCGGGGCACTGGGTTTCCTGGTTGACATGCTCAGTTACCAGCGCGAGCTGGCCAAGAAGCTGTTTGTCTACGATGAGGTCAGCGGTGAGTTCCGCTCGGTGATGGGGCGCCAGACGCAGGCGGACGAGCCTTCTGCGCCGCTGTTTGTGCCGACGCAAGCTGCATTGCCTGCCAGCCCTGCGCCAACCCCACCAGAGCCGACACCGGCAGCGCCGCTTGTGGCGCCCTCGGAAGATCTGGCGGCCAAAGCGGCTGCGCCCATGGAAGACGATGTGGATGATGACGCCGAGCTGCGCGACATCTTCCTGGAAGAGGCGCAGGAGGTGATCGAAACCGGGCTGGGCGCGGTACTGGCTTTGCACAACGACCCGGCCGCGATGGACCAGCAGACCAGCTTGCGGCGTGCTTTCCACACCCTCAAGGGCAGTGCCCGCATGGTGGGCCTGACCGAGTTTGGAGAAGCGGCCTGGGCCATGGAGCAGTTGCTCAATGCCTGGTTGCCACAGCAGTTGCCT
Source organism: Rhodoferax sp. U11-2br (assembly GCF_018619435.1). GTDB lineage: Bacteria > Pseudomonadota > Gammaproteobacteria > Burkholderiales > Burkholderiaceae_C > Rhodoferax. The sequence continues at coordinate 91,023 of NZ_JAHFZF010000010.1, forward strand.
GCCAGCCCGGAACTGGTGCACCTGGCCCACCAGGCCTTGCAAGGTTTTGGCCAGTGGATCAACGACATTGCGGGCCACAACGACACTGCCTGGAGCGCCACACCGTTTCGCAGTGCGGCCGACCGCTTGCGCGTCGACGGTATCGCGACCGAGTTGTTGCTGCATGGCAGCACGGTGGCGGCACCGTTGCCTGCGCCGGAAGCGACGCCTGACGAATTGGCTGAGCCCGATGTCCTGGACGATCTGTTGCCGCCCGTGGTCACGCCCATGGAGCCCCCTGTTGTGGATGAGGCGCCGGTGGCCGCCGAGGTGCTGACGGACGCTGCCACCCCGGCGAAGCAGGATTTCAGCGAAACACAGTTGGTGGACTTCAGCGAAACCCTGCTGAGCAACTTTGCAGACTTTTCCGAAGACCAGCCGGATGTACCGGAGGACCCGCTGGCATCGCTCGGTGTACCTCTGGACGATGTATTGGCACCGGCCGAGACGGCATCGGACAGCGAGGAGCCGATTGAGCTGATGTTGCCCGATGCCGAAGCAGAACCAGAGTCTGAACCAGAGCCAGAGCTTGGTGTCGTTGAGGCCGACGGGGTGTTGCCTGACGCCATGGATGGGCTGGAGACGCCATCCGAGCCCGCCGAAGAACAGGTCAAGGTGATTGGCACCCTGCGGATTGGCATCCCGCTCTACAACGTGTACCTCAACGAGGCCGACGAATGGTCACGCCGTCTGTTGACCGAGCTGACCGAGTGGTCGATGGAGCTGGCGCAGCCGGTGCCCGATTCGACCATTGGCCTTGCGCACTCGCTCGCAGGCAGCTCGGCTACCGTTGGTTTCCTGGCCCTGTCGGAACTGGCGCGAGCGCTGGAGCATGCGCTGGAACACACCCACCTGGGTGAGGCCGGCCTGCCCGAACACGCGCAACTGTTTGTTGACGCGGCCGAGGACATCCGGCGCCTGCTGCACCAGTTTGCGGCGGGTTTCCTCAAACAACCGGACCCAGAGGTCCTGGCTGCCCTGAAGTCGGTGCTCGACAGTGATCTGTCGCAACCGGTATCGCCGTTGTCTTGGCTCGACGAGGAACCGCCCGAACTGGATCTGGATTTTGACGACGTGTTGGCGCCGCCTGATGCTGACCTGCTTGCCCAGCCGCCAGAGGAGGCACCGGTCTCCGAGATCGACCTGGGTGATATCGACTTTGAGGTGGCCGAGCCTGAGCCCCCCGAGTCCGAGCTGCCTGTGGCCGCTCCCGACGTGGTCAGCGAGGTGGTGGATACGCTGGATGTGGACCTGTTCTCGGTGTTTGAAGAAGAAGCCCTGGAACTGTTGCCACAACTCAGTGGTGCGCTGCGGCAGTGGAGTGTGCGCCCCGACAACCTCGGTGCCCGTCAGGAGGTCTTGCGCGTTTTGCACACCCTCAAGGGCAGTGCCCGGCTCGCCGGGGCGATGGGCCTGGGCGAGATGGCACACCGCATGGAGTCGGCGGTTGAACTGATTGATGCCGAGACCGCGCACACCAGCCAGGTGACACCCTTGCTGGCGCAACTGGATGCCATCACCCAGCGTTTTGAGGCCTTGCGCGCCACACCATTGTCCGAGCTGGTGTTGCCGGAGGTGGCGTCCACCATGGCGGTTGAACTGGGGTCGGCGCAGGATGAGGAGTCCGACCCGTCGGCTGCGCCTGCTGTCCGTGATCTATCGCCCTTGCTGGCGGGCCTGACACCCTTAACCGCGCCGCCACTGCGCCGCGCCTCCAGCCAGACCATCCGGGTCAAGGCCCAGCTGATCGACCACATGGTGGACCAGGCCGGTGAGGTGATGATCTCGCGCTCTCGGCTCGAGTCGCGCCTGGGCCAGTTGCATGGCTCGCTGGGGGAACTGACCAGCAACCTGTCGCGCCTGCGTGGGCAGTTGCGCGACCTGGAGCTGCAGTCCGAGTCACAAATGCAGTCGCGCATGGCGCTGGCCAAGGACTCCGAGCAGGGTTTTGATCCGCTCGAATTCGACCGCTTCACCCGGGTGCAGGAGCTCACCCGCATGATGGCCGAGTCGGTGCACGACGTGGCCACCTTGCAGCGCACGCTGCAGCAAACGGTGGCCGGTGTTGAAGACGACTTGGCCGCACAGGGTCGGCAGACGCGTGATTTGCAGCGTGATCTGCTGCGCACTCGCATGGTCGAGTTCGACAGTGTGGCCGAGCGCCTGCACGGTGTGGTGCGCCAGGCGTCCAAGGACGTTGGCAAAGCCGCCCGACTGGAGATCGAAGGGGGCTCTCTCGAACTGGACCGTGGTGTGCTGGAGCGCGCCGTACCAGCGTTCGAACACATTCTGCGCAACGCGGTGGGTCATGGCATCGAGCCCACGGCTGCCCGTCTGGCCGCTGGCAAACCCGAGGTCGGAGTCATCACCCTCACAGTGGAGCAGCAAAGCAACGACGTGGCAGTGAGTTTTGCCGATGACGGTGTGGGCCTGGACTTGGTGCGTATCCGTGACAAAGCGCTGGCCCAGGGACTGATCGAGGTCGATCAGGTGTTGACCGAGGCCCAGGTGGCCAATTTGGTCTTCAGCTCGGGCCTGTCTACCGCACCCGAGCTCAGCGAGATGGCCGGGCGCGGGATTGGCCTGGACGTGGTGCGCAACGAGGTCAATGCCCTCGGGGGGCGGGTGGAGCTCAGTACCGAGGCCGGTCAGGGCAGCCGCTTCAAGTTGGTGCTGCCTTTGACCACGGCGGTCAACCAGGTGGTGCTGCTGCGTTTTGGTGAACTGGTGATGGGGGTGCCCGCCAACCAGATCGAGCTGGTACGCCGGGTGCCGCTGGCGGTGCTGCAGGCGGCCTACCAGTCGAGGCATTTTGATTACAACGGGCAGGAACTGGTCTTTTACTGGGCCGGGGCCTTGTTGCAAACCTCAGCCGCCAGTACCGAGCCACCCGCCAAAACGGCGCCGGTGGCGGTTTTTCGCAGCGCGGGCCAGTTGGTCGCCCTGCATGTGGACGAGGTGCTGGGCAACCAGGAAGTGGTGGTCAAGAACCTCGGTCCGCAGTTGTCACGCTTGCCGGGTCTGGTGGGCATGTCGGCACTGGCCTCCGGTGCGGTGGTGCTGATCTACAACCCGGTGGCGCTGGCGGGGGCCTATGGTGAACAGGCGCAGGCCTACACCTCAGCCCATGCGGGTGCTGCTTCAGCTGCTGCCCAGACACAAGGTGTCACGCCGTCTGACCAGGTCTCCCCGGCCAGCCAGGTGCCGCTGGTGCTGGTGGTGGATGACTCGATCACCGTGCGGCGTGTCACGCAGCGGCTGTTGAAGCGCGAAGGTTACCGGGTGGCCCTGGCCGCCGATGGTCTGCAGGCGTTGGAGCAGCTGCAGCTGGAAAAACCGGTGGTGGTGCTGGCCGACATCGAGATGCCGCGTATGGACGGTTTTGACCTGGTGCGCAACATCCGCAGTGATGACCGTCTCAAAGACCTGCCGGTGATCATGATCACCTCACGCATCGCCGAAAAACACCGCGACTACGCGCGTGCGCTCGGGGTCGATCACTACCTCGGCAAACCCTATCCAGAAGACGAGCTTCTGGCGCTGGTACGTGGCTATTGTGACGCCAGTTTTCAAGCCAAATAGGCCTCTAGCCCTTATGAAATAAGGGCTGATAGCTATCAAATTCATGTAAATCCCTGCGTTGCTTCACCCCAGACGGGTGATTCAAGCGCTTGGGGCTTTTTTCACCACCGCATACCGCGCCAGGGTTTTTGCCCGCGCCGCGTCGTGTTGCACCACCGGTTGCGGGTAGTTGCCACCCAGCGTTACGCCTGCCGCTTGCAACTCCAGCGGTTTGGCCAGCCAGGGCGCGTGGATGCTTTTGTTGGACAGGGGCGCCAGTTGCGGCAGGTAGCGCCGGATGAATTTGCCCTCGGGGTCAAACTTCTCGCTCTGGCTGATGGGATTGAAGATGCGAAAGTAGGGTTGTGCATCACAGCCGCTGGAGGCCACCCATTGCCAGCCGCCGTTGTTGGCGCTTAAATCAAAGTCGTTCAGGTGCTTGGCAAAGTAGGCCTCACCCCAGCGCCAGTCCAGCCCTAAATCTTTCACCAGGAAGCTGCCGACCACCATGCGCAGGCGGTTGTGCATGTAGCCGGTCTGGTTGAGCTGCGCCATGGCCGCGTCCACCAGCGGGTAACCGGTGCGCCCGGCACACCAGGCGGCGAACAGGGCCTCGGCCTCGGGGCCAGTCTCCCAAGAAATCGCGTCATATTCGGGTTTGAAGGCCTGGGTGGCTACATGGGGGAAATTGGCCAGGATGGCCACATAAAAGTCGCGCCAGACCAGCTCGCTGAGCCACACCGCAGCGCCTGCGCTGCCCGCCAGCTGGCGCTGCCAGGCGATGGCCACCAGGCGGCGCAGCGACACCGTGCCAAAACGCAGGTGCACACTCAGGTAACTCGGCCCTTTGGTAGCTGGGAAGTCCCGCGTGCGGTCATAACGGTCCATGCGCTCGAAGAAGTCCTCAAACAGGCGTGCACCGCCGGACATGCCGGTTGGGATCTTGAGTTGCCCCAGGTTGCTGGGCTCAAAACCGATGTCGGCCAGAGTCGGAACCAGTGTCTGAAACTCGGGTGGTCGTGGCGCCAAGCGGTTTCCCAGCGTGTTGACATTGTGGTCCACCAGGTGTTCGGGGGCCAGACGCGAGAGCCAGTTGTTCTTGTACGGGGTGAACACGCCGTAGACGCCGCCACTTTGCGTCAGGATCTCGCGGCGCTCAAAAATCACATGGTCTTTGCAGGTAAGCAACGCGATGCCATCAGCTTGCAGTGCGTTGGCGACAACCGTGTCGCGTTCGATGGCTTGTGGTTCGTAGTCATTCCCGGCAAACACGGCCTGGACCTGGAGCTGGCGCGCCAGGCGGGGAATCTCGTCACTGGCCACCGCGTGGCGAATGATCAGACCACCGTTGGTGTGTTGACTCAAAAGCCGTAGCGCCTCATCCAGTTCCACCAAGGATTCGCGGATAAATTCCACGCGCCGGTCGACCCGTGGCAGGGCCTCCAGAATGGCCCGGTCAAAGACAAAAACGCAGTGCAACTGGCGGCAACTGCGCAAGGCCCGGTGCAGTGTGGCGTTGTCGCTGCTGCGCAAATCGCGGCGGAACCACATCAATCCGGTCTCGTATTCGTGGCTTGTGTTCATCGCTAAAATCGTTTGATGTCCTCTGATTCTGCCTCCACCAACCTGACGAATCACTTTCTGATCGCCATGCCTGGGCTGGAGGACCCGCTGTTTGCGCGCAGTGTCGTTTATTTGTGTGAACACAGCGAACGCGGTGCTTTGGGCCTGGTGATCAACAAACCCTGCGACATCTCGCTCAAGGGCCTGTTTGACAAGGTCGAGCTGCCGCTGATGCGCCCCGACCTCAGTGACGACCCGGTGTTTTTGGGCGGCCCGGTGCAGACCGAACGTGGTTTTGTGCTGCACGAGGCGATTTTCAAGGACGCGGACAAACCCGTTGACCCGGTCTATTCCTCCACCATGATCATTCCCGGCGGGCTGGAGATGACCACCTCACGTGATGTGCTGGAGGCCATTTCCTCGGGCTCCGGCCCACGCAAGGTGATGGTGTCTCTGGGTTATTCGGCCTGGGGCGAAGGGCAGTTGGAGTCTGAGCTGATCGACAACAGCTGGCTCACCGTCGAGGCCGATGTGCGGGTGATTTTTGACACCCCGATTGACCAGCGTTACGAACAAGCCCTGCAACTGCTGGGCCTGCAAGCCTGGATGCTGACGCCCGATGCTGGCCATGCCTGACACACCCACACTATTTGTTAAAAAATGGCTCTAGCCCAGACAGATCAAGCCCCAGTAGCTACCGCCTTTGTAGCGCCTGGCTTGATGACCTTTCTGGCGCTGGACTTTGGTGTGAAGCGCACAGGTTTTGCCGTGGGCAACCGCCTGATGCGCACCGCCCAGCCGCAAGGCACGATCACCGCCGAAGGCGATGCGCGCTTTGTCAAGATTGCCGCCCAACTCAAGACCTGGCAGCCCGACGCGCTGGTGGTTGGGGTGCCGTTTCACCCGGACGGCGCCGCGCATGAAAACACAGCGAAAGCAAGACGTTTTGCCCGGCAACTACACGGCCGCTTCAAGCTGCCGGTGTTTGAGGTGGACGAGCGTTACACCACCACCGAGGCGCGTTCTGATGGCGCCCGTGATGCCGACGCCGCGGCCGCCTGCATCATCCTGGAACAGTTTTTAAGGAATCTCCCCCAATGAGCATGCTCGAACTCGATGCCGAAGCCCTCTACGGCGACTTGCTGGCCAGTGTCAAAACCGTTTTTAAACCCGGTATGCGCCTGATGGGCATCACCTCGGGTGGCGCCTGGCTGGCGCAACGCCTGCAGCAGGACCTGGCTTTGACCGAGCCTATTGGCGTGATCTCCTCGGCCATGCACCGGGATGACTACGCTAGCCGGGGTATGACGACCGCCGCGCAAACACAGATTCCCTTTGATGTGAATGACGCCCACATCCTGCTGCTCGACGACGTGTTGTTCACCGGGCGCACCATTCGCGCGGTGGTCAACGAGCTGTTCGACTTTGGCCGTCCGGCCAGCATCAAACTGGCGGTGCTGGTGGACCGGGGCGGGCGCGAGCTGCCGATTGCGCCAGACATCTACGCCGCGCGTATCCACCTTCCGGCCAATCAATCACTGTCGCTGGCGCGTGATGAGGCCGGCCAGTTCAGCTTCAATGTGAAAGTGCGCTGACTATGCTTTACAAAAACAACCCGCAACTCAACAAACACGGCGAGCTGATCCACCTGCTGTCCACCGAGGGTCTGCCCAAAAGTGTGCTGACCCATGTGCTCGACACCGCCACCAATTTCGTCTCGGTCGGTGACCGCGAGGTCAAGAAGGTGCCGCTGTTACGTGGCAAAAGTGTCTTCAACCTGTTCTTCGAGAACTCCACGCGCACCCGCACCACGTTTGAGATCGCCGCCAAACGCCTGAGCGCTGACGTGATCAACCTCGACATCGCCAAGTCCTCCGCGTCCAAGGGTGAGTCGCTGCTTGACACGATTGCCAACCTGAGTGCGATGGCCGCCGACATTTTTGTGGTCCGCCACAGCGAGTCGGGTGCGCCCTACCTGATCGCCCAGCATGTGGCGCCGCATGTGCATGTGGTCAACGCTGGTGACGGCCGCCACGCGCACCCGACCCAGGGTCTGCTGGACATGTACACCATCCGGCACTACAAAAAAGACTTTTCCAACCTGACCGTGGCCATCGTCGGCGACGTGTTGCATTCACGCGTGGCGCGTTCCGATATCCACGCACTCACCACCCTGGGCTGCGCCGAGGTGCGCGTGGTCGGCCCCAAAACCCTGGTGCCCAGCGACATGGCGCAGATGGGTGTGCGGGTCTGCCACACGCTCGAAGAAGGCATCAAGGGCTGCGACGTGATCATCATGCTGCGCCTGCAAAACGAACGTATGAGTGGTGCGCTGCTGCCCTCCAGCCAGGAGTTTTTCAAAAGTTTTGGCCTGACGCCCGAGAAGTTGCAACTGGCCAAGAGTGACGCCATCGTGATGCACCCCGGCCCGATCAACCGTGGTGTCGAGATCGACTCGGCGGTGGTCGATGGCGCGCACAGCGTGATCCTGCCGCAGGTCACCTTTGGCATTGCGGTGCGTATGGCGGTCATGAGCATCGTGGCTGGCAACGAGCCCTGAGCCTCCCCCCTTCATTGAGACGACTGTTATGAATACACCCAAGACTGTGCTGATCCGAGGCGGGCGGGTCATCGACCCGGCCAGCGGTTACGACCAAATAGCCGATGTGGCCCTTGCTGGCAATGCCGTGGTTGCTATTGGCGATGTAGCGCCTGACTTTTCACCCGAACTGACCATCGACGCCAGCGGTTGCCTGGTGCTGCCCGGTCTGGTGGATTTGGCGGTGCGCCTGCGTGAACCCGGTTACGAACACGCCCGCATGCTGGAGTCCGAAATGTCGGCGGCGGTGGCCGGAGGCATCACCAGCCTGGTGTGCCAGCCCGACACCGACCCGGTGCTTGACGAGTCCGGCCTGGTCGAGATGCTGCGTTTTCGTGCCGAAAAATTACAACAGGCCCGCGTTTACCCGCTGGGCGCTCTGACGCGCAACCTGCAGGGCACGGTGCTGACCGAGATGGTCGAACTCACCGATGCCGGTTGTGTGGCTTTCAGCCAGGCCGAGGTGGCGCTCTCCAACACCCAGGTGCTGCAGCGTGCTTTCCAGTACGCCAGCACCTTTGGCTACGCCGTCTGGCTGCGTCCGCAGGACGGTTTCTTGGGGCAGGGTGTGGCCGCCAGCGGCCCACTCGCCACCCGCATGGGCCTGAGCGGCGTGCCGGTGATGGCCGAAACCATTGCGATGCACACCATTTTTGAGCTGATGCGCGCCACCGGCGCACGCGTGCACCTGTGCCGCATCAGCAGCGCCGCCGGGGTTGAGCTGGTGCGCCAGGCCAAGGCGCAGGGGTTGGCCCTGACCTGTGATGTGAGCATCAACTCGCTGCACCTGACTGACACCGACATGGGCTACTTTGACAGCCGCGCCCGCCTGACCCCGCCGTTGCGCCAGCAGCGTGACCGCGACGCGCTGCGTGCCGGGTTGGCCGACGGCACCATCGATGCGCTGGTGTCGGACCACACCCCGGTGGATGACGATGCCAAGATGCTGCCGTTTGCCGAGAGTGAACCCGGCGCCACCGGGCTGGAGCTGCTGCTGAGCCTGGCCTTCAAGTGGCATCAAGATGCGGGTGCCGACCTGTTGCGCGCACTCTCGGTGGTGACCGATAGCCCCGCCGCGCTGCTCGGCAAGGCGCTGGGCGCGCGCCAGGGCCGCACAGGCCATCTGGCTCTGGGTGGTCTGGGTGATGTGTGTGTGTTTGACCCACAAGCTGCCTGGACAGTGAAGGCCGATGCGCTGGTGAGCCAGGGCAAACACACCCCGTTCTCAGGTTACGAGCTGCCTGGGCGTGTGCGTTGCACGCTGGTGGGTGGACGTGTTGTGTATCAAAACAGCCTCTAGACCTCGTTCATCAAGGGTTAGTAGCTATCTAAAAGATAGTTTCAACGGGTTAGTGCGAGGAACAGCCTGGGCAGCTGTTCGGGCAAGCGGCTGATGTTGTCCACCACCGTGTAGTGCTGGCCAAAGATGTCACGCACATAGGTATCGGCACCCGCGTCCAGGCTGATGCAGTAGCTAAATATCCCCTGGTTGCCCAGCTCACGCACCGCCACCTTGGCGTCCTCGATCAGCAGGCGCTCGTCCTTCACGTCGATGTCGGAAGGCTGGCCGTCGGTCAGTACCAGCAGCAGTTTTTTGTCGGCCTTCTGGCTGGCCAAAGTGTGGGCCGCATGGCGCAACGCCGCGCCCATGCGAGTGCTGTAGCCAGCCTGCATCGCCGCCAGGCGCGCCTTGACGGCATCGCCCCAGTGTTCTCCAAAACCCTTGAGGTGAAAGTAACGCACATCGTGGCGGGTGTTGGAGTGAAAGCCGGCAATCGCCAGCGGGTCACCGAGCTGTTCAATCGCCCAGGCTAAGAGCGACACCGCTTCCTGACTCAGTTGTAGCACCGTCTGCTCTGAACCACGCGCGGTCTCGTTGAGCGACTCGGACAGGTCCAGCAAGAGCGTGACCGCGATGCTGCGGCCATTGGTGGTGTGGCTCATGTTGATGCGTGTGTCGGGCTGGCTGCCGCCCTTCAAATCGATCAGTGAGCGAATCGCCACGTCCAGATCGAGCTCGCTGCCGTCTTCCTGAAAGCGTACCCGCACCTTGTCTTGTGGTTTGAGCAGATCAAGCAGGCGTTTCAGGCGTTTGGCCAGGGCGCTGTGTTTGGCCAGCAGGGCGTCGATGTCGGCCGGGTTGCCGCTGGGGTGCAGGCGCTCGTAGAGGCTGACCCAGTCTGGCCGCACGGTCTGGCTGCTGTAGTCCCACTCCGGGTAATGGCGTGGCGGCAGGCTGTGCAATTCCGTCTTGGGTGGTGTCTGGTCCGGGTTGCTAAATGTCTCTTCGTCGTCTGAGAGCTCATGGAATCGCCAGAGGTGGCGGTTGTCGTCGCGGTAATCGACCTCGGTGTCCTCAAACCAGGTGTCGGGCAGCTGGTCACTCTGCTGGCGGGTTTTGCCCAGGTAACTCAGGGCCAGGCCAGCGATCTCGGTGGTGCTGGACTCCCCGTGGTCCAGCAGGGCGTGAAAACGCTGTACCCACTCGGCCAGTGGCGGCGTCTCAAAACGTTTGGGCGGGTCCAAGAGCGCGCGTGACAGCAAAGCCAACCGGTGCCTCAGACAGGAATGGGTGGCCGGGTTGCAGGCGCCTGCCTGTGGTGTCGGGTGCAGTGCCGAGAAAATCCGTCGAAGGCCGGGGTAGCGTCGCAGCGTCAGCAGATCCATGCGCGCGTCTTCAAAACACTCGATCGCCAGGCGCTGCGCCGGGCTGAAGTTGTCGGCAAAAATCGGTGTGCTCCAGCGCCGGTGTGCCGCCATGTGCGCCAGAGCGGCGCGGTAGCGGTCGATGCCGGAGATACCCGCGCGCTCGTCGTACACGTCGGGCAGGCGCATGCCGTAGTTATCAAAGTAGGGCATCGGCTGGCGCTGCACATCGAAGGTGGTGGAGTAGGGCACCAGCACATCCTCGTCTTGCCACAGCGCGCGCAGGTACAGGTCGAGCACGCGGGTGTGGTCCATCAGCAGGGTGCCGTGGCGCTCGCGCTGCAACACCGCGCGGCTGTCGGCGGAGCTCAGGCTGAAAAAGTCGCGCTGCTGCTCGGGGTGGTGGCTGTAGTTGCGGATGCCGTAGTTGATCCAGTTACTGAGGCCCTGCAGACTCAGCGCACCCAATAGCAGCGGCGCTTTCTCGAAGAACACGATCAGGCTCGGGCTCGGGTAAGTTTTGTGGATGCCGTGGATCGAGCCGCTGGTGCGCTCCAGCAGCAACAGACTCAGGTCCATGTAATGCTGCAGCTGCGTCTGGGTCGGCAGGCGCCGCGCCACGGCTGCCAGGCTTTGCAAAAACGGGGCGATGGCTTTGCCGTTGGGTGACTTGTTGATGGTGCGCACCGTGGCCATCACCGCATCGAGTGACTCTTCCCCCACAGTCTGGGCAATCGGTGGCCACTCCTGCAAAAAAATCAGCACCGGCTCCACACCGCGGCCCATCTTGCCCAGAAAGCGCGCCTGCGCCAGATACTCGTCGAGCCCTTGCGGGCTGAGTTTTGCAGACGCCTCGGCCATACAGGCTTCAAATACGTCGTCGATCTGGGAGAAACCGCAGTCCAGTTGTTTGCGCCATGCGGCCAGCTGCTCGGTTTGCAGGCCGGTGGGGCTGGGCGTGTCAGCCAGCGTACTCATGGGGCTCAAGCAAAAATCGCGTCGATGGCGTGGTCCAGTGTGGCGCGGATGTCGGCGTCGTCGGTGATCGGGCGCACCAGCGCCATACGGCAGGCGTCCAGCGGGTTCACCTCGGCCTGGATCAGGGTGGCCGCGTACACCAGCAGGCGGGTCGAGATACCTTCGTCCAGACCATGCCCTTTGAGTGCCCGCGCCGCCGCGCCCACCTTGACCAGCCGCACCGCATCGGCTTTGTTGATACCGGTTTCGGTGGCGATGATGCTGGCTTCCAGATCGGCAGCCGGGTAATCAAAGTCAAAACCGACAAAACGCTGTTTGGTGCTTTGTTTGAGGTCTTTCATCAGGCTCTGGTAGCCTGGGTTGTAGGAGATGACCAGCTGAAAGTCCGGGTGCGCCTGGATCAGCTCACCTTTTTTATCGAGTGGTAACTGGCGGCGGTGGTCGGTCAGCGGGTGGATCACCACGGTGGTGTCTTGCCGCGCCTCGACGATTTCATCCAGGTAACAGATCGCACCAATGCGCGCCGCTGTGGCCAGCGGGCCGTCGAGCCAACGGGTGCCGTTGGTCTCCAGCAGGTAACGACCCACCAGGTCGCTGGCAGTCATGTCCTCGTTGCAGGCCACGGTGATCAGCGGTTTGCCGAGTTTGAAGGCCATGTATTCGATAAAACGCGACTTGCCACAACCGGTGGGGCCTTTGACCATGACTGGCAGGCGGGCGTTGTAAGCTGCTTCGTACAGTTCCACCTCGTTGCTTTGTGGCTGGTAGAAAGGCTCTTGGGTGATGCGGTATTGCTCTGCCAAGTTGGTCATGGTGCGCTTTCCTATGGGGTCACGGTTGGGGCAAGTGACATCGAAGAAGGGATGGTAGACCTGAAATCCTGTTTGTCAGCATTCTTGGTCGAACCCGCAGCGCGCATTGGGTGTCCGACTCCGCGGATGTCCCCCGGTTCGGGCTATGCCCGAACCTCCTCCTTTATTCCGCTGCGTCAGACACCCAACGCACGCTGCTTGGCTGTGTTGGTTTGCCTGCCATGCTTGAACGCTGAAATCATTTCGGGCATGTTGTGATGGGGAGTCCTGCAAAGCGAAATAGAGGAGGAGAAAGTGGCTGTAGGCCACTTTCGGGGGACATTCGCGGCGCAGGGCACCCTGTCGCAACATGCCTTCCACAAACGTCGCGTAAGGCAGCCAGTCGCAACGGGCCAGTCCACCGAGGCCCCCGATAGCATGACCCCGTGCTTACTTGTGCACGCCGAGTTTTTCGCGCCAGCCTGGGAACAGCTTGTCGGCATCCCCCGGGAACGACTCAAACGCGCGGGCGAATTCTTTGTGTTCCTTGGCAAACTCGATCGGGTCGGCACCCGCCTTCCAGCATTCATACGACTGACGCAACGACACCGCACCGGCTGCGGGTGAGTCAATGTGGCCATAAGAGCCGCCGCCAGCGGTGTTGATCACATTGCCGTGGCCCAGGTTCTTGAAGAAGCCTGGCAGGCGCAGCGCGTTCATGCCGCCCGAGATGATTGGGGTGGTCGGCTTCATGCCGTACCACTTCTGGAAGTAGACCGGGCCCTGGCACTCGTCGCGCTCGATCATGTAGGCGATGCCACGGTCGTCGCCTTCACCTTCCATCTTGCCGTAGCCCATGGTGCCGACGTGGATGCCCGACGCCCCTTGCAGACGGCTCATCTTGGCCAGCACAAAGGCGGTGTAACCGCGCTTGGCGCTCGGGCTGGTGACCGCGCCGTGGCCGGCACGGTGGTAGTGCAGGTATTGGCCGGGGTATTGGCGCCGGGCCGTGGTCACCATGCCGGGGCCACCCACATAGCCGTCCACCAGGAAGGCCAGCTTGTCTGCGTCCGGGCCAAAAACTTCCAGTGCAAAGTCGGCGCGGGCCAGCATCTCGTAGTGGTCGTCGGCGGTGATGTTCATCGAGAACAGCTTGGCCTGGCCGGTTTCGTCCTGGGCGCGTTTGAGCGAGTCGTAGACCAGCGGCAGGGTTTTCTTGATCGGCGCAAACACCTGGTTGCCTTGCGGCTCGTCGTTTTTGATGAAGTCACCACCCAGCCAGAACTGGTAGGCCGCATCGGCAAACTGCTGCGGGCGCAGACCCAGCTTGGGTTTGATGATGGTGCCGGCAATGTAGCCACCGTCCTTGATCGGACGGCCCAGAATGCGCCACAGGTCCGAGATGTCCTTGGCCGGGCCGTCAAACATCTGGATGACCCGCTCGGGCATATAAAAGTCGATCATCTTGGCGTGTTTGATGTCACCCATGCCCTGGTTGTTGCCAATCGCCAGGGTCAGGAACGACACCAGCATGAAGCGGCCATCGGTCACATTGCGGTCGAACAGGTCAATCGGGTAGGCAATGCGCATGTCCTCGGTGGCTTCGTCGATGTGATACACCAGCGCGTCCACGCTGCGGGTGAAATCGTCGGTGGTGCTCACTTCCACATTGGTGCCGGTGGAGGACTCTGCCGCAAAGTGGGCTGCCGCTTCCAGGTAACCGTAGCCCGTCTTGGGCGCCATCTTGTACGCCACCAGGATGTGTTTGCCGCCGGCGATGAGGTCGTCTTCCTTGAGGCTCAGGTCGGCATATCGGTTCGATTGATCCATGCAGTCTCTCCTTCGGGGTGATGATGTTGCGTTGTGAATGGGTGGACTATAGACAGGCTTATTCATCATGAAAATTCAAATAAATTGCCAATCAAATTAGGTTTGGCTGATGAATGGGGCAAAAAACGCTCAAGGCCTGTCCTGCTCGCTCAGACTCATAGATCGTTACCAAGATTGCGCTCAGGTCACGAGCTGCATGGCGCAGGCCGATGTACCTGGGGCGGGCTGTTGTTTAAACACCTCTCTGTTCCTCAAATTGCAGCCATCGGCCGCTAAGTTGCCTGACTTGTTGCCAATAATGGCAGCATGAACACATTGATCAAACACACCTTTCTGGCTTGTTCGGCGTCAGCTTTGTTGCTGTGTGTTGTCCCAGTCGGGGCTGCCAACCATCTCCAGCAGCAACACATCCAGTTCAAAAAGGGCGCGACATCGGTCAGTGTCCGGGGTCATATCCAAGGTGACCAGACAATGGACTACAAGTTGCACCTGGCTGCGGGCCAGACCCTGGCGTTGTTGTTCAAGCCCACCAACCGGTCAGCCTACTTCAATGTGCTGCCGCCGGGTTCTCAAGAGGCCGTATTCATTGGCTCGAGTTCAGGCAACACCGCATCGGTTCAAGCCACGGTCGCAGGTAACTACACGGTGCGTGTGTACCTGATGCGCAACGCGGCCCGGCGCCACGAAAGCACCCGGTACACGCTGGATCTTCGTCTGGCGGGTTCTGACCTGGCCAATGCGCCGCCGCTGGGTTATTCGGTCGACAACATGTACACCAGCGTGAGCCCGCGCAAAGACTTCTACGACTATGCCGTTGGCAGCTGGCTCAAGCGCACCGAGATCCCTGCCAGCGAGGCCGATGTGGGTGGCTTCTCGCTACTGGCTGCCAACCTGGACAAGCAGTTGCTCAAACTCATCAAGGATGCCGCTGCGACGCCAGCGCCTTCGGGCAGCCCGCAGCAGCAGATTGGTGACTTTTACACAGCGGCCATGGATCTGGCGCGTATGGACGCGCTGGGCCTCCAGCCGGTGCAGGACGATCTGGACGCCATTGCTGCAGCGGGTGCCACGCCCGCAGACTACGGCGCTCTGGCCGCGCGCATTCAGGCCAAATTTGGCATCTCGCCGCTCATCAATGCCTCGGCCACACCCGACGCCAAAGACAGCTCTCGACAGATTCTGGTACTGATTCCCGGCATGCAGGCGCTGGAGCATGACGAATACGCCAAGCCAGAGAGCCAGCCTCTGCGGGACATGTACCGCGACTACATGGCGGCCATGTTCACCCATGCCGGGCAGACCGCCCAGCAGGCCGGGGAGGCCGCGCAACAGGTGTTGGCCATGGAGGCCAGCATTGCGGCTGGCCGGCTGACCGCGATCCAGATGCGTGACCCCAGCCAGACCTACAACATCATGACCCTGGCGCAGGCCCAGGCGCTGATCCCCGGTCTGGACCTGACGGTGTTCCTGAACACGCTGGGTGTGCCGGTGACACCGACACTGCAGGTGTTTGACGTGGGCGGTCTGAAGGCAGCGCAGACCTTGCTGGCCAGCCGATCACCCGCAGAGCTGAAATCCTCGATGCGCTGGTATGTGCTGGGCGCACGCGCCTCCGAACTCGGTCGCCCCTGGCGCCAGATGGATGAAGAGTTCAACCGCCAGCACAAAGGTCTGACGACTCTGCCTGAGCGTGAACGCGTGGTCACCCAGCAAATTGGTGCGCAGCTGTTTCACCCCTTGTCGCAGCTCTATGTGCAGGCGTATTTTCCGGAGTCGACCCGGCGCGACATCACCCGTATGGTGGGTCACGTGAAGGAAGAGTTCGCCCAGCGCCTGCGTGCCAACACCTGGCTGGATGAGCCCACCCGCGCAGCGGCGCTGGACAAACTCGGCAAGGTGGACATTCAGGTGGGCTACCCCCAGCAATGGATTGACTTCAGCGCGGTGGTGGTCAAGCCCGACGACCACTTTGGCAATGTGCAACGCCTCAGCGACTTCGCCTTTCGCAGCGAGATCTCGCAAATCGGCAAGCCGGTGCTGAAAGACCGTTTTGCCAGCCCCAATCAAACGACGCCGATCTCGGTCAACGCCGCCTACAACCCGCAGACCAACAGCATCGACATCACCGCCGCCATCGTGCAGCCGCCGTTCTACAAACCGGGGGCCGACGCTGCGGTGAACTACTGCACCATCGGCGCCGTCATTGGCCACGAGTTGACGCACGGCTTTGACAGTTTTGGGCGGCAGTTTGGCCCGGCCGGTAACCTGCGTGACTGGTGGACACCACAAGCCACGGCCGAGTTCAAGAAACGCACCGATGTGCTGGTCAAACAATACAGCCAGTACACGATCCTGCCTGGCCTGCAACACAACGGTGAACTCACACTCACTGAAAACACCGCCGATCTGGGGGGCATCACCCTCGGGTACGCGGCGCTGCAGCGCGAACTGGCTGGCCAGCCCCAGCCCAAGGTGGATGGTCTGAGCACCGACCAACGCTGTTTTGTCGCCTGGTCACAGCTGTGGGCCTACAAGGGCCGCCCCGAGCGACTGCGCCTGCTGGCCCAGATGGACTACCACGGCAACAGCCGGTTACGCGGCTTTGTGCCTCTGCTGCACCTGGACAGTTTCCACCAGGCGTTTGGCACCCGACCCGGCGACCCGATGTGGCGGGCGCCCAAAGATCGCGTGCGCATCTGGTGACTGCCGGGCGGCTTGTGCCATGGCGTCGCAGACAATAGCGCTGACTGACCAGAGATTTCACCATTGCTTCATAGGAGCTGTTTCATGCCCATTGTTGTGTTCAACCAGAAAGGTGGCGTTGGCAAATCCACCATCACCTGCAACCTGGCTGCCATCAGCGCCAGCCAGGGCTTGAGTACCCTGGTGATTGACCTGGACCCGCAGGGCAACTCCACCAGTTACCTGCTGGGCAGCACCGCCGCCGACGGCCAGCCCAGCGTGGCTGATTTTTTTGAACACACGCTGAGCTACAGTTTCAAGAGCAAACCGCCCACGGATTTTGTGGTGCAGACGCCATTTGAGAACCTGGATCTGATGCCCTCCAGCCCGGCGCTGACCGAGTTGCAGGTCAAGCTCGAATCGCGCCAGAAAATCTACAAGCTGCGCGAAGCCCTGCAAAAGCTGGCCGATAGTTATGACCGCATTTACATCGACACCGCGCCCGCGCTCAATTTCTACACCCGTGCCGCGCTGATTGGTGCCACCGGCTGCCTGATCCCGTTTGACTGCGACAGTTTCTCGCGCCAGGCGCTCTACACCCTGCTGGAGAACGTGGCCGAAATCCGCGCCGACCACAACGACAAGCTGCAGGTGGACGGCATTGTGGTCAACCAGTTCCAGCCACGCGCCAACCTGCCGCAGCGCATGGTGGCGGAGCTTATTGAAGAAGGCCTGCCGGTGCTGCAACCGTATTTGCCCTCATCGGTGCGTATCCGCGAATCGCACGAACAATCCCTGCCGATGATCTACCTGGACCCCGGCCACAAGATCACGCTGGCGCTGGTTGAGTTGCATGATGGGTTGCGCAGCACGCAGGGCTGAGCCCTCGTCCTGGCCAGTTCGTTTTCTTTCCGAGCGGAGACTGTTGCCTGTGCGTGCACTCCTTCTTTTTCTGCTGCTGGTGTTTGGTGTGGCCCTGTCATCCCATGCTCAGACCGCCGCATCAGCGTCCGATACCAACTTGGCGTCCAGTGCCGCCACCGCTGAGAGCACGCTGCGGTTTTTCAACCGCGACATCACCACCCTGCGTGGCAGCCTGTACGGCGTGTCGGCCCCGGACCGTGTGCGCCGTGCCCAGGTGCGTATCCAGGAGCTGCTGAGCCAGCCCGGTCCCCATGTGGTCACCCAAAAGCCGGAAACCGCCGGCGTGATGGTGCAGATTGACGGCGCCACCGCGTTTTTTGTCACGCCGGACGACATCAACCAACTCGAACAGGACACGCTGGCGCAGCAGGCCCAACGCAGTGCCACGGCCTTGCAGCAGGCCATTGCTGCCAGCCACGAGAGTCGCACTCTGGACGCGATCCTGCACTCCGCTGGCTTGACCGCGCTGGCCACGCTGGTGGCCGGGGTCTTGGTGTGGCTGCTGGGGCGGGTGCGTCGCGTTGTGGCGCATGGCCTGGCGGCGGTGCTGCAAAAGCAGGCGGATCGCCTGCAACTCGGTGGCGTCCAGTTGTTGCATCCGTCGCGGGTGGTGGGCGCGGCTCAGGCGGTATTGACCGGCACTTACCGGCTGCTGCTGTTTGTGGTGGGTTACGAATGGCTGAGTTTTGTGCTGGCCAGATTCCCCTATACCCACCGGTGGGGTGAGTTGCTCAACAGCTTCTTGTGGGATCTGGTGGGCGGCATGGGGGCGGCCGTGGTGTCTGCCTTGCCGGGCCTGCTGACCGCCGTGGTCATTTTTTACCTGACCCGCATCGGCACGAAGGCGCTTGACGCGTTGTTCAGGCGCATCGCAGAGGGCGAGTTGCAGGTGACCTGGCTTGACGCCGCGGTGGCTGAACCGACCCGGCGCATCGTCAAGATTGTGGTCTGGCTGTTTGCGCTGGCCATGGCCTACCCGTATCTGCCGGGCGCCCAAACCGAGGCCTTCAAGGGCCTGTCGGTGCTGCTGGGTCTGATGATTTCGCTCGGGGCGTCGAATCTGGTAGGGCAGGTGGCCAGCGGGCTGATCCTCACCTATGGCCGCGTTTACCGCCAGGGTGAATATGTGGCCATTGGTGGGCACGAGGGCACGATCACCGAACTGGGCATGTTTTTCACCCGCATCCGCACCGGCATGGGCGAGGAGCTGACCCTGTCCAACTCGGCCGTGCTCAACGACACCACCCGCAACTACTCGCGCGCGGTGCGTGGCCAGGGCTTTGCCTTGGACACCCAGGTCACCATTGGCTATGACACCCCCTGGCGTCAGGTGCACGCCATGCTGATCGAGGCGGCACTGCACACCCCCGGGGTGTTGGCCGAGCCTGCGCCGCAGGTGTTCCAGACCGCGCTGGGCGACTGGTACCCGCAGTACCGGCTGGTGTGCCAGGCGATTCCGAGCGAGCCGCGTCCACGCGCCATGGTGATGAGTGCCTTGCACGCCAACATCCAGGATGTGTTCAACACCTACGGTGTGCAGATCATGTCGCCCCAGTACTTTGAGGACCCGGCCTCGCCCAAAATTGTGCCACCCGATCAGTGGTTTGCGGCCCCGGCTAAGCCGCCTGAGAAACCCTGAAGTTGTCTTTTTTAGCTATTACTTAAATAGCTAAAAGCCCTTATAAAAAAGGGCTTGATCGCTACTTTATAGGTAGGTTCTGGTGCGATGAGGGTGTTGTGGCCAACGCTTGGAGGGTGGCTCAAGCCTCAGCTCACACCAGGCTCTCAACCAAAGCTGGCCCGGTACGTCACCGGGTCCAGCAGGCAATGCTGATCCAGCGCGCCAGGCAGGTCAAACAGGCGGGGCGCTTTTCGGAACTCAAACAAGCGATACAGGTGAAACTGGTCTTTGGCGTCCTGGGACAGCGCCAGCTCCCCGCGTGACACAAAGAACGGCGTGTCCCGGCCAAAAGTGGTTGTTTTCACTTCAATCAGGCGCTCTTTGCCATCCGACTCAAACGACAACACGTCGTAGCCCAGGCCGTCACCTTTGGATTGGGAGACGTGTTCCACCTTGTCGGCCAACCGTGCTTGGCCCAGCGCGTTGAGTCGCCAATGTTCAAACAAGACGACAAATTCTTCACCCGCCAGCCCGAGCGAGCGGTTTTGCGCTTCGCGCTCAAAGTAGTCGCGTTTGACCGCCTTGAATAGCAGAGGGGTGCGCGGCTCGTGCAAGACATGTGGGTCATGCCTGGAGGGCGCTGTGGTTTTGACTTTTCTAAAGTCGGTTTGCACAGGGGTGATGGCCGGCTGTTGCACTGCTGCGAGTGCCACGTGATCCAGCGAGGTGGTGGCACCCACCTGCGCTTGGGCAATCTCACCCAGAAGTGTTTGGTAATTGGATCGGGGTTGATAACCCCGGATGTAGGGAAACCCGAGCTCAATCATCACTGCGCTGATATTGCAATGTTTGAACTCGATGGCGGCATCAGACCGACTATTGAGCTTGGCCTGCAACAGCTTGCGGTGTTGGGTCTTGTTGTAACTTTGGCCTGCCAGCTCCAAGGTGAGCATGGTCAAGTAGTCCGCAACGACGGCTTCAACTTCTTCGCGTGACCAATCCATGCATGCCCCAAACAACAACGGGTGATGGGCGTTGAGGATAGCTCAAACCGAGGGCTTGAGGCACTCACGCAGCCGGATCAGCTCAATCAATTCTTGCGGTTGCGTGGCTTGAGAACACCTAGTCTGGTTGACGCAAGGTGTGTGAATTGATAGCTGCCAGCCCTTTATGTACAAGGGCTACAGCCATACTTGATGATGACTATGGGGTGTGGCGCACGGCCCAGTCTGGCTGCGCCACATCAGTGCCGAAGCGTGTTTAAACCTTGCGTGCCCAGGGACCGAGGGTCAGGCGTTCGGCTGCGCCGAGCCGTTGCTCAAAGCGGGCGGAGTTCAGCAAAGAGTTCTTGATCAGACCCAGACGCACGGCAGCGGCGTAGTTGGCGCGGGCCAGGTCAAAGGGCAGACTCAGCAGTTGGCTGGTGGTTTTGGCAAAAGTGTCAAAAGGGGACATGGTGTGTCCTCCAGAAAAATGGGTCGGCAACATGGCTATGTTGTCGGCTGTTGTCAGGGTCAAGCCCTGTGGCAGGAAGCAACCACAGGGCCTTGGCTCGGTTATTGGGCCAGCGGCGCCATGGCAGACACCACGGCCATTTCGTGGCGGTTGGCGGCAGCGTACAGGTCGTCCGCATAACGCGGGTCGGTACGGTACAGGGTGTCGGCGTAGGCGCGCAGCTTGTCGGCTTCTTGTTGCGCGGTGACGACTTGGCTCATAGGACGAGCTCTCAGCACGGACTTGAGCACGGCTGCCAGCAACCGGCGGGTAGCGGTGCCAAGCTCGCGCAGGGCATCACTCACGGTGTTGGCGTCGTGGGCCAAGCGGGACGGGTACAGAACGGTGTCGGTCATGATGATTTCCTCCTAAAAAAACTTTGTTGCGGTGCAGTATAGGGTTTACCCTAATACCCATGGAGCTGGCTTGGGTACGTACTGGTTACGTACCGCCCCAAACCCATTCCGCCAGAGCCATACGCCGGTTTGGCTGTGCTGTTTTGACCGAGCGGCGCCGAGCCGCTGCACCCGGTGTCACAGGCGATTCATCTGGGGGCGTTACGGTTGCCCCCTGTTGTTTGTTGCGAGAGCTAGGGGCATGAAACTGATCAAGACCGACAAGGGCAGGGAGGCGCTGCGCAGCCGCGACCCCCATCTGGCGCCGCGCGAGCGCCAGATCGTGATCCTGGCCAATGGCAGCCATTCACGTATGTCGCTGCAGCAGCTGCTGGCGCGTGACATCGGGCCGCAGGTGCAGCGCCTGCTGGCATCCGGTTATCTGGAGGAGTGTGCACACGGTCTCACAGCCCCTCACGACGCACTTCTTGCTTCTGTTGCAGTTGCTTCGGGTGCTGACCGCTTGCCAGCCTGGCCCAAGACAGACGATCAGGCACAGACACCACGCACACGCCGTTCCTTGGCAGGCACCAAGATGTACATCGTTGACCGGTTGCAGCTGTTGCGCGATTTGGAGGCGTCGTCGATGGCCGCCTGTCTGCACAGCAGCCAAGGGGAGGTCGAGTTCATCCAGAACGTGGCGCAGGCAGCGCGCCTGATTGTGGAGAAATGTGGCCCGTCTTATGGCCTGCGGGTGGTCAAGACACTGCTTGACACCGTACCCGAGGGGCATGTGGCGGTGTTCCATCACCTGGCTCGTGACATCGAGACCCGCGCGGTGCCCAGTCCTGACCACGGTGGCTGGTGATCAGGATGGGACTGTCACAAAAACTCAATATGTCTGTCATAGCATCCAGGGACACCCCACCTCCCGCTTCCCCCATGTCAGACAACAACGAGTACCTGCGCGACTGTCGCCCGCGATTTCGCCAGCCCGCAGCAGGTGACCTGTGCACCCAGGCGCCGTCCATGACCACGGACGAGACCAACGAAAAAGTGCTCGATGTCTTCAGTCGGCATCGTGACCTGACCAGTCTGCCCGTGCTCGAGGGCAGCCGCCCCATCGGGCTCATCAACCGTGACATCTTCTTGTCGCAGATGAGCAAGCCTTACCGCATGGAGATTTACGGCCGCAAAAGCTGTATTGCCTTCATGGACAAGGAGCCCCTGGTGGTGGATGCCGCCATGGACATCGAGACCCTCACGCTGAAAGCGATTTCGTACGGTGAGAAGGCCTTGTCCGACGGCTTCATCATCACCCGGGCTGGGAATTACGCTGGTGTGGGTGGTGGTTTGCAGTTGATGCGGGTGGTGGCCGAGCTGCAAGAGGCGCGCAACCGCCAGATCATGCACAGCATTGAATACGCCAGTGTGATCCAGCAAGCCACGCTGCGCAGCTCGCGTGAGGTCTTGGCCCGCGCTTGCCCGGATGCCGATCTGGTCTGGGAGCCCCGCGATGTGGTGGGTGGAGACTTCTACCTGTTCAGCAACAACCCCCAGGGCTGGTTCGCCACCGTGGCCGACTGCACTGGCCATGGGGTGCCCGGCGCCTTTATGACCTTGATCGCGTCGACCAGCATGAACCAGGCCATCGAGCGACACGGTGCCCGCGACCCGGCCTTGTTGTTGGGCTGTGTCAACCGCAGCATCCAACAGATGCTGGGGCAGATCGACCGGCAGGGCGACACCCCGGGGTCGGATGACGGCATGGACGCCGCCTGTTTCTGGTTTGAGCCAGAGCATGGCCGCCTGCTGTTTGCCGGAGCCCGCCTGGCCTTGTTTGTGTTGCGCCCCGGTGTTGACCAGGTGGAGGTGATCGAGGGCCAGCGCAAAGGTGTGGGCTACGTCGACACCGAGTTTGACTTCACCTGGCACAACCAGGAGCTGGTGCTGCCACCGGGCAGCCTGGTGTTCATCACCACCGATGGGCTCATCGACCAGGTGGGCAGCCCACGCGCGATTGCTTTTGGCAAACGGCGTGTGCGCGAGTTGCTGCTGACTCAGCGTGGGTCCAACTCAGCGCAGGTGAACGGTGCGGTGCTGGATGCCTTGCGCCTCTGGCAGGGTGAGCACCACCGCCGCGATGACCTGACTTTATTTTGTTTCAGAACCTAGAACACCCCCATGTTGACACCTTTGATCGCCGAAAAATACGGCAGCTTTTTCAACCTGGCGCGCCAGCACCAGGTGATCTTCTACTACGTGGGCTATTTTTCCCAGAACATCGTGGCCGCCATGGCCGAGGCGGTCAAGTTACAGCTGGAGGTCAGTGGGGTGGCCGGCCCCACACGCCGCAAGCTGTTTTCGTCCTTTGTGGAAATGGCGCAAAACATCATCCACTACTCGGCTGTCTCTCTGACCCCGCAAAAACAGGACGACGGCGAATTGCGCCATGGGTCGGTCTGTATCCGGCGGGAGTGTGATGGCAGTTTTCTGCTGTTGTGCGCCAACCCGGTGGAGCAGGCGGTGGCGGACGATTTGCGCGGCAAACTGGAGGCCTTGCGGGAGATGACGCTCGACGAGATCAAGCAGGCTTACCGCCAGACCTTGCGTGAGGAAACACCCCTGGGCAGCAAAGGTGCTGGCATCGGCCTGCTCACCGTCGCCCGCGATGCACGTGAGCCACTGGAGTTTGATTTTGACGTGACGGACAGCGCCGGACAAACCCCGGTCTTTTATTTGAAGGCGGCGATCTGAGCCGCCCAACCCAGTCAAGGAATCGAGACCCAGGATGGACAACCTCTACATTGCACCCACGCCCACCACGCCGGAAGTGGACTTTCAATTCGATACCCATGTGCTGAGCTTGCGTGGCGAGTCCTACCCCGAAAACGCCGCGGCTTTTTATGGCGGGATCATCGGGCAGCTCAAGGACTACCTGGCCCGGCACCAAGGCGGGAAAATTGAAGTCAACATCGCCCTGGCCTACTTCAACAGCTCCAGCACCAAAATGTTGTTCAACCTGATCGAGGCGCTGCATGCGGCGGTGGAGGCCGGCAGCCAGGTCAATCTGCATTGGTACCACGACGAAGACGATGACACCATCCTGGAGTTCGGGCAGGAGCTCAGCGAAGACTTTCCTGCCATCGCGTTCTCCAGCCATGCGGTGAGGCCAAGCTGAATGGACACCTGTACCGTACCGCCCGATCTGTTTGAGGCCGAGCACCGTGCGCTGCTGGCCGCCCAAGCCACCTACGACAGCTGTTCTGCGGCGGCGCCGGACCGCTGCCACCAGGCACTGGGGCGTCTGCTCACGGCCTACGAGCGGCTGCTGCGCGAAACCCGCCGCCTGGTGCGCCGCAGCGACCGCGCCGAGCTCGAGATGACGCAGCTCAACCACCAGCTGCAGGAGTTGACCCGGCAGCTCGAGTACCGGGCCACCCACGACTCGCTCACCGGCATCTTCAACCGGGCCGCGATCATCGACCTGGTCAACCGGCATTTTCTGAACCAGGATCTGGCGCTCATTGTGTTGGACATCGACCATTTCAAACGTGTCAACGACAGTTTTGGCCATCCGGTGGGTGATCGGGTCATTGTGGGTGTGGTTGACTGCCTCCAGCGTGTGGTGCCTGCCACCGCGTCCATTGGCCGGGTGGGGGGGGAAGAGTTCACTGTCCTGCTGCCAGGGCTCAGCGCTGAGGCGGCTGAACAAGTGGCGCAAGCCGTTCGCCAGGCGATTGAGGTGCATGCCTTTGATTTGCCCGATGGCAGTGGCATCACCGCCAGTTTTGGCGTGAGCTGGTTTCCTGCGGGTGGCCGATTTGATGACGCCTACAACCTGGCTGACGAGGCGCTCTACCAGGCCAAACGCAATGGGCGCAACCAGGTGGCACGTGCCCTTGGGCAGACAGTCATCCTTGCCGCAACGTGACAAGGCCGCGCGACTAACTCCAGGCGTCCATCAAGGCGCCGCCCTGTTCGATCAGAAACTCCTTGAAGGAGCGGGCTGCCGGGGACAGTTTTTTGTGGCGCAGATGCGTCACATACCAGTGGTTGATCTGCGGCAGGCCCTGCACATCGAGCAGGGCGATGTGGCCGCTGGCGAGTTCGTGGCGAATCGTGCGCATCGACAAAAAGCTCAGGCCCATGCCCGCCATCACCGCCTGTTTGATGGTTTCGTTGCTGGGCAGGCCCATGAAGATTTTGAGTGGTGTGTTGTGTTCTTCAAACAGCCGCTCCATCGCTGCGCGGGTGCCTGAGCCATCTTCACGCACCACAAAGCTGTACTCGGCCAGGTCGTTGAAGCTCAGGTTCTTGCGGCGCGACAGCGGGTGCTCCGGTGGCGCCACCACCCCCAGCGGGTTGGTGGCAAACGGGATCGCCTCGCAGTCGATGTGGCTCGGTGCACGGCCCATCACCACCAGGTCGGCCTCGCTGCGCGACAACATGCCCAGGATGTTTTCGCGGTTGTCAATGTTGAGCTGCACGTCAATGCCTGGGTGCAGCCGGTTAAAACGCACCAGCAGCATCGGGATGAAGTATTTGGAGGTGCTCACCACCGCCAGGTCGAGCCGGCCCTTTTTCAGGCCCACATGCTCGGCCATCAGCGCTTCCAGATCCTTGAACTGGCTCATGGCGTTGGTGGCATAGGTCAGAAACGCCTCACCGGCCGCGGTGAGTTGGATGTTGCGGCCCTGCGGCTCCACCAGCGCCAGGCCAAACGCGTCTTCAAGCTGGCGGATCTGCATGGAGACGGCGGGCTGGGTCACAAACAGGCGTTCGGCCGCCTTGGACACCGATCGCTGGCGCGCCACCTCCATGAACGTCTGGATTTGTTTGAAGGTGTAGGGGCGCATCACGGACTCCGTTTGTCTCATCAGTCGTTGCTGATGATTTTTCAATAAAACGTGATTAGAGTTTATGAGTCAAGGCGATTAAAGTAAATGCTCACGGCACGGTATTCGGCTGTAAACCCTTGGAAAAAGGACATTCCCATGGTCACTGGCTCACTCAAGGCACTGATTTTTGATGTGGACGGCACACTGGCTGACACCGAGAGTGTGCACATGGCCGCGTTCAACCATGCGTTTGCCGAGATGGGCATGGACTGGGTCTGGACCGAGGCCATGTACATTGAGCTGCTGGAGATTTCGGGCGGCAAAGAGCGCATCCTGCACTACTGGCGCCAGGTCAACCCCGACATCAAAGAGATGGATGCCCACGCGCTGCAAGACCGCATCAACCACATCCACGAGATCAAGACCGCCGCCTACGAAAATACCATCAACACGGGGGTGGTGAAGTTGCGCCCCGGCGTGCTGGAGCTGATGGACCAGGCGCTGGCTGCCGGTCTGCAACTGGCGATTGCCACCACCACCTCGCCGGTCAACATCGCGGCCCTGTTGCGCCGTGCTGTGGGTGACAACTGGCGCCAACATTTCAGCGCCATTGGCGACGCCTCCACCGCCCCACTCAAAAAACCGCACCCGCAGGTGTATCTGCAGATGCTCGACGCCCTGCAGCTGCCCGCCAGCCAGTGCCTGGCTTTTGAGGATTCTGCCAACGGCCTGCGTGCCGCCACGGCTGCCGGTCTGGCCACCGTGATCACCCCCAACCCGTTCACCGCGCACCACAATTTTGAGGGGGCGCTGCGGGTGGTGCCGGACTTGAGTCAGGTCACGTTGGGGCAGTTGGTCGGCTGGCAGAATGACCAGACGGTCTGACAACAGTCCGCATCCTCTTTTTTAACTTCCCGAAAGCCTGTTCATGAGCTCCAGCCCCATTCTGCGTTTGGCACCGTCCATCCTGTCCGCCGATTTTTCCCGCTTGGGGGAAGAGGTTCGTGCCATCGAGGCCGCAGGCTGCGACCTGGTGCACTTTGACGTGATGGACAACCACTATGTGCCCAACCTGACGATTGGCCCGCTGGTGTGTGAAGCGATTCGCCCGCATGTGAGCATCCCGATCGACGTGCACCTGATGGTTGAGCCGGTCGATGCGATCATCCCGCTGTTTGCCAAGGCCGGTGCCAACATCATCACCTTCCACCCCGAAGCCTCCAAACACGTGGACCGCAGTCTGTCGATGATCCGCGAGCTGGGCTGCAAGGCCGGTCTGGTACTCAACCCGGCGACACCGCTGAGTGTGCTCGACTACGTCATGGACAAGCTCGACATGGTGCTGCTCATGAGTGTCAACCCTGGTTTTGGCGGCCAGAAATTCATCCCCAGCACGCTGGACAAACTGCGCCTGGTGCGCGCCCGCATCGACGCCCATGTGGCAGCCGGTGGCCAGCCGATCTGGCTTGAGGTGGATGGCGGCGTCAAGACCGACAACATCCGTGACATTGCCCAAGCCGGGGCCGACACCTTTGTGGCCGGTAGTGCCGTATTTGGCGCCCCCGATGCCGACGGCGGCTACAAAACGGTCATGCAGTCCTTGCGGTCTGCAGCCCTTTCTGCATAAGCCTCTGGCACTACAAAATTTAAACAATCGGGAGTTTCGCCATGCCTATGACCCTTCGTTCCAACCGTTCGACTTTGACGCAATTCCTGATCGAGGAGCGCCGTCGTTTTCCCAGTGCCAGCGGTGATTTCAATTCGCTGATTCTGGATGTGTCCCTGGCCTGCAAAGGCATCGCCAAGGCCGTCGCTTTTGGCGAACTGGCCGGTGTCATGGGCAACCATGCGGCCGACGAGGGTGGTTCCGTCAATGTGCAGGGTGAAACCCAGAAAAAGCTCGATGTTTTGTCCAACGAGGTTTTCATGCAGCGCACCGAATGGTCGGGCAGCCTGGCGGGCATGGCCTCAGAGGAGATGGACGCGCCCTACCAGATCCCCAAGCAGTACCCGCGTGGCAATTACCTGATTGTGTTTGACCCGCTGGACGGCTCCAGCAACATCGACGTGAATGTGTCGGTGGGCAGCATTTTCAGCATCCTGCGCGCGCCGCAAGAGGTCATCGACTCGGGCCGCGACGTGCTGGAGGCCGATTTCCTCCAGCCTGGTTGCAAACAGGTGGCCGCAGGGTACGCGCTGTATGGGCCCACCACCATGCTGGTGCTGACCGTGGGGGACGGTGTCAACGGCTTCACGCTGGATCCCAACATTGGTGAGTTCATGCTGACCCACCCCAAGCTGCGTATCCCTGAGGACACCCAGGAATTTGCCATCAACGCGTCCAACGCGCGTTTCTGGGAGGTGCCGGTCAAGCGGTATGTGGACGAGTGTCTGGCGGGCAAAACGGGCGTGCGTGGCAAAGACTTCAACATGCGCTGGATCGCCTCGATGGTGGCCGAGGCGCATCGCATCCTGATGCGTGGGGGGGTGTTCATGTACCCGCGTGACACCAAGGACCTCAGCAAACCCGGGCGCCTGCGCCTGCTGTACGAGGCCAACCCGATGGGCATGATCATGGAGCAGGCCGGTGGCCGCGCCTCCACTGGCGAGAAACCGATGCTGCAGGTGAAGCCCACCAGCCTGCACCAGCGCATCGGCTTTGTGTTTGGCTCCAAGAACGAGGTCGAGCGCATCGAGCGTTACCACCACGAACCCACAGCCAAGGCCGAGCTGACCAACCCCCTGTTTGCCGAACGCAGCCTGTTTCGAGACTGATCGGGGGCGGCTTACTTCAAATTAAATAGCTGCTGGCCCAGCATTGATGAGGGCTAGATGGCTAAATCACCGAATTTATTATCCTCAGGAGACGTTTGCCATGTCCATTTGCCACCCCATCATTGCCATCACCGGCTCCAGCGGTGCGGGCACCACCTCGGTGACCCGCACCTTCGACAACATCTTTCGCCGCGAAAAGGTCAAGGCCGCCGTGATCGAAGGCGACAGCTTTCACCGCTACGACCGCAAGGAGATGAAGCAAAAAGCCGCCGAGGCCGAAGCCGCCGGCAACAAACACTTCAGCCACTTCGGCCCAGAGAACAACCTGTTCGCCGAACTTGAATCGCTGTTTGCCAACTACGCCGCCAGCGGCACCGGCAAACGCCGCAAGTACCTGCACGACCCCGAAGAAGCCGCACCCTACCACCAAGAACCAGGCACTTTCACACCCTGGGAAGACGTGCCCCCCGACACCGATCTGCTGTTCTACGAGGGCTTGCATGGCGCCGTGGTCACCGACACGGTGGACATCGCCAAACACCCCGACCTGCTGGTGGGTGTGGTGCCCGTCATCAATCTGGAATGGATCCAGAAGCTCTACCGTGACAAGAAAATGCGCGGCTACAGCACCGAGGCCGTCACCGACACCATCCTGCGCCGTATGCCCGACTACGTGCACTACATCTGCCCGCAGTTCGAGCACACCCATGTCAACTTCCAGCGGGTACCGATGGTCGACACCAGCAACCCCTTTATTGCGCGCGATATTCCCAGCCCTGACGAGAGCATGGTGGTGATCCGTTTTGCCAACCCCAAGGGCATCGACTTCCCCTACCTGCGCAGCATGATCGACGGCAGTTTCATGAGCCGCGCCAACACCATCGTGGTGCCCGGAGGCAAGATGGAACTGGCCATGCAGATGATCTTCACCCCCTTCGTCTGGCGCATGCTGGAGCGAAAGAAGAAAGCCGCTTGATCCCCAATGCCTGGCTGCGCCTGCCGCGCCGGTCTGCGGCCCAGAGTCCGCCGGTACCGGTCCGCGTTGGCGCGCCGGGCAGCGGCCACTTGCGCTGCCAGACATTTGGACATTTGATTGGCCGCTCGCAAAAATGTCAAAATCTACCCCTCAGTTTTTTGGAAACACCATGACTACACCCACTCCCGAATTCGCGAAGCAGATGGCCAACGCCATCCGTATGTTGGCAGTTGACGCCGTAGAAAAAGCCAAGTCCGGCCACCCCGGCGCCCCCATGGGCATGGCTGACATTGCTGAAGTGTTGTGGAACCGCCACCTCAAACACAGCCCGGCCAACCCCCATTGGCCTGATCGCGACCGGTTTGTGCTCTCCAACGGTCATGGGTCGATGCTGATATATGCCTTGCTGCACCTCACCGGCTACGACCTGCCGATGAGCGAACTCAAGAACTTCCGCCAACTGCACAGCAAAACCGCTGGCCACCCCGAAGTCGGTGTGACCCCCGGTGTCGAAACCACCACCGGCCCGCTCGGCCAAGGTGTCTCCAACGCGGTCGGTATGGCGCTGGCCGAGAAGTTGATGGCTGCCGAGTTCAACAAAGACAACCATGCCATCGTCGACCACTTCACCTATGTGTTCATGGGGGATGGCTGCATGATGGAAGGCATCAGCCACGAAGCCTGCGCGCTGGCGGGCACACTGCGCCTGTCCAAGCTGGTGGCGTTCTACGACGACAACGGCATCTCGATCGACGGCCACGTCGAAGGCTGGTTCACCGACGACACCCCCAAACGCTTCGATGCGTATGGCTGGAACGTGATTGCCGGTGTGGACGGCCACAACCCGGCTGCGGTTGACGCCGCCGTCAAAGCTGCCAAGGCCCAGGCCGTGTTGGCCGATGGCAAACCCACCCTGATCTGCTGCAAGACCGTGATTGGCCTGGGTTCCCCCAACAAGGCCGGCACCCACGATGTGCACGGTGCCGCCCTGGGCGCCGCCGAAGTGGCCGCCACCCGCGAAGCGCTGGGCTGGCCTTATGCGCCTTTTGAAATCCCGGCCGACATTGCCACCGCCTGGAATGCGGTGGCGCGTGGTGTCGCCGCTGAACACGCCTGGGACGCCAAGTTTGCCGCCTACAGCGCTGCTTACCCGGTCGAAGCCGCCGAGTTCAAACGCCGCATGGCCGGTGATTTGTCTGCTGACTACGCCGACAAGTTGCCCGGTCTGTTGGAGGCTATTGCCGCCAACCCGGCTTCGATTGCCACCCGCAAATCCAGCCAGAACGCGCTCGACGCGATTGCACCGCTGTTGCCCGAGTTCTTTGGCGGCAGTGCCGACCTGACCGGCTCCAACCTGACCAACTTCAAGGGCTGTGTCAAGGCCGGTCGCGACAAGTGGGGCAACCACATGAGCTACGGCGTGCGTGAGTTCGGCATGGCCGGCATCATGAACGGCATCTGCCTGCACGGCGGATACATCCCTTACGGCGGCACCTTCCTGACCTTCAGCGACTACAGTCGCAACGCCATCCGTATGGCCGCGCTGATGAAGATCCGTGTCATCCATGTGTTCACCCACGACAGCATTGGCCTGGGCGAAGACGGCCCGACGCACCAGAGTGTTGAACACATTCCCAGCATGCGCATCATCCCCGGTCTGGACGTGTGGCGCCCGGCCGACGGTCTGGAAACCGCCGTGGCCTGGGCCAGTGCGGTGGAGCGCAAGGACGGCCCCAGCGCCCTGTGCCTGTCGCGCCAGAACCTGCCGCGCCTGACCGATGTCAGCATGGTGGAGAACATCCGCAAGGGTGGTTACATCCTGTCAGACATGGAAGGTGCCCAGGCGGTCATCGTCTCCACCGGCTCCGAACTCGAGATCGCCATGAAGGCGCAGGCCGAGCTGGCCGCCCTGGGCATTGCCACCCGTGTGGTGTCCATGCCTTGCACCAATGTGTTTGACCGTCAGACCGATGCTTACCAAGAGATGGTGATCCCGTTCAACACCCCGTCGCTGGCGATTGAGGCGGCGCACCCGGACTTCTGGCGCAAATACGTCGGCCGCCACGGTGTGGTGATTGGCATGCCCACTTTTGGTGAGTCGGCCCCGGCGCCGCAGCTGTACCAGCACTTTGGCATCACCGTGGAGCATGTGGTGAGCACTGTGCGCACCATCGTGCACCGGGCCGCCAACAAACATGCCGAGGCTCTGCCCGACACGGTGGTTCCGTCCTACAACTGAGGCTTGACCATGGCTGGTTTTGATCTGGTCATGTTTGACCTGGATGGCACCTTGGTGGAGACCGCGCCCGAGATTCTGGACGCGGTCAACGACGCCTTGCGGCGTTTCGGCCTGCCCGAGGTCAGCCAGCAGCAGGTGGACGACTGGATCGGTCACGGCACGCTGGAACTGCTGGTGAAGGCGCTGGCGCAGGTCACAGGTGTTGAGGCCGCCGTGGTGCGCAGCAGTGCGCTGCTGGGGCAGATCCTGCCGGTCTACAACTTGGCCTACAACGCGCGTTGCGGCACCCGCAGCCACCTGTACCCGCAGGTGCTGGAAACCCTGGTGGCCCTGCGTGAGCGGGGCGTCAAGCTGGCCGTGGTCACCAACAAGGAAGGCCGCTACACCCAGGTGGTGCTGGACGTGCATGGTCTCACCAGCCTGTTTGACCTGGTCATCAGCGGTGACACCTTCCCCACCAAAAAGCCCGACCCGGCCGGGGTGGCCCATGCCTTGGCCCAGTTTGGCGTGGCACCTGGGCGCGCCCTGTTTGTGGGCGACTCCAGCATCGACGCCGCCACCGCCCGCGCGGCGCAGGTGCCGGTGTGGCTGTTGCCCTATGGTTACAACATGGGGCAAAACGTGCAAAGTTGTGCGCCAGACCGTGTGATTGCCGACATCTCGGTGCTATTGGATGCATAGCTGCTAGCCCTTTTGAATAAAGGGATTTTAGCCCATATGACCCTGCATCCAGAGGGTGTTGCCACGCCCCCCTGGATGGTAGGGGTGCGCATGTTACGGCCTTGTTATTTTGTTGGGCGAGTCGCGCGACAATCAGTAAGATGACGCGAGCACATCACGCCGTAGACAGGGCGTATGTCATCCTATTTTTTCAAGGAGCCTAGAGTATGAAAGTTGTACGTTTTGCCGATGTGATTTCCAGTGGCGCTGCCAAGGGTAAACGTGTGTTTATCCGTGCCGATTTGAACGTGCCGCAGGACGATGCCGGCAACATCACCGAAGACACCCGCATCCGCGCCAGCGTGCCGTGTATCCAGATGGCGCTCGACGCTGGTGCCGCCGTGATGGTCACCAGCCACCTGGGCCGTCCGACCGAAGGTGAATTCAAACCCGAAGATTCCCTCGCACCTGTGGCCAAGCGCCTGGGTGAACTGATGGGCCGCGAGATTCCTGTGATCGCCAACTGGGTCGACGGCGTGGACGTCAAACCCGGCCAACTGGTGATGCTGGAAAACTGCCGCATCAACAAGGGCGAGAAGAAAAACAACGAAGAGTTGGCCAAAAAAATGGCTGCCCTGTGCGACGTGTTTGTGCACGATGCCTTTGGCACCGCCCACCGTGCCGAAGGCACCACCTACGGCATCGCCCAGTTTGCACCGATCGCCTGCGCAGGCCCCTTGTTGTCGGCTGAAATCGACGCCATCAACCTGGCCCTGGCCAACCCGAAACGCCCGCTGGTGGCGATTGTGGCGGGCTCCAAGGTCTCGACCAAACTCAGTATTCTGCAAGCTTTGGCCAAGAATGTGGACAACCTGATTGTGGGCGGCGGCATTGCCAACACCTTCATGCTGGCCGCTGGCATGAAGATTGGCAAGAGCCTGGCCGAACCCAGCCTGGTGGGTGAAGCCACTGCCGTGATCGCTGCCATGAAGGCGCGCGGTGCCGACGTGCCGATCCCGACCGACGTGGTCTGCGCCAAGAGTTTTGCCGCTGACGCCGTGGCCACCGTCAAGGCCGCCACCGACGTGGCTGATGACGACATGATCCTGGACATCGGCCCGGTCACCGCCGCCAAGCTGGCTGCACAACTCAAGGCTGCTGGCACCATCGTCTGGAACGGCCCGGTGGGTGTGTTCGAGTTCCCCGCGTTTGAGAACGGCACCAAAACCATTGCCATGGCGATTGCTGAATCGGCCGCCTTCTCGCTGGCTGGTGGTGGCGACACTCTGGCTGCGATTGCCAAATACGGCATTGAAAAAGACATCGGCTACATCTCCACCGGCGGTGGCGCCTTCCTCGAAGTGTTGGAAGGCAAAACCCTGCCCGCGTTCGAGATCCTGCAAAAACGCGCTGAGGGTTAAGACCTGCACCCAGCTGCGCTGGGTTGTCTGAAAAAAAGGGCCGCAAGGCCCTTTTTTGTTTTCAGAATGAAATGGGTCTCTGGCCCTTATGGTATCAGGGCGGAGTGCTCCCTTTTTTGATGGGAAGGGCGGGCGCATGCCGCTGGCGGGTCGTGGTCCCCAAAGCGGGTAGGCCAAGTGCACCGGTCCAGAACCCGGGTGGTGGCTTCCCAACTGGCGAGAGACCATCACCGAAGCGCGGCTGAGGGCCAGACTGTCTCCATGCCGTCTGTCATTTGTCAATTCCGGTCTGCTGTGACACCCCTAAACTCCGTCGCGTTGGAGGCCCTGTCGTTGGGGCTCTGGCCCCAGTACCCACAAAAAAAGGCGGATAGCGGATCATGAACCTGAATGGCATAACTCTGACCGAGTCCGATGGACGGGTGTTTCTGCACCACCAACCTGCAGCGGACCGCCCACCTGTGGATGCGACCATGCTCCACAGCCTGTTGCAGGAGGCCGGGTTTGGCCAATGCCTGCTCTACAAAGAGGTCATCGCAGCCAGCGCCGTCGATTGCAACACCCTGAAAACACCGTTTGTGGTGCAGGTGGCTGAGCGGCGTGATGCCTGTCTGGAGCTGGAGATTGCACCCGACGAGATGGTGGTGCAGGTCAGCCTGAGCCCCCCCCAGGGTGGCAAAGCCATCAGCCTGGAAGACATTCACGAGGCGCTCAAGGCGGCGGGGGTGGTGTTTGGCATCAACGAGGCCGCCTTGATCCACGCCTGTCGGGTTGGCCAGATCGCGCATTGGCCGGTGGCCAGTGGCGAGCCCGCCCAAGACGGCCAGGATGCTGCGTTTGATGCGCTGCTTGACCTGACAGCAGACCGTGCCCCCAAGCTCAACGACAGCGGCCTGATCGACTACCGCGAACACAGCGGCATTGTTGTGGTGCGCCCTGGCGAGCCGCTGATGCGGCGCACACCCGCCACCGACGGTGTGCCCGGCCACACCGTCAAGGGCCGGGAGTTGTCCCCGCGCCCGGGACTGGATCTGTCGTTTTCTTCGCAGCTGGAGGGTGCCAAACCCGCCAGTGCTGACCCCAACCTGCTGGAGGCGGCGGTGGCTGGGCAGCCGGTGCTGGTGGAGCACGGAGTTATTGTTGAGCCCGTGCTGCGTGTCGCCGAAGTCAACATGGCCAGCGGCAACATCCATTTTGAAGGCACGGTGCAGGTGGAAGGCGACGTGACCCACGGCATGAAGGTGCAGGCCAGCGGCGACATTGTGATCAATGGTGCGGTGGACGGTGCCATGCTGGAGGCCGGGGGCGACATCCATGTGGCGGGCGGCATCATTGCCAAGTCGCAGGTGCGGTCGCAGGGGGCAGTATCGGCACGGTTTGCGGAGGCCAGCAGCATCCACGCTGGCACCGTGATCTCGATCGATGACATGGCATTGGGCTGTGAGCTGGAGTCGCTCAACCAGATCGTCATTGGTGACAAACTGCCCCAGCGCGGTTGCCTGATGGGTGGCAGCGCCACCGCCATGATGCTGTTGCGGGTGCCCTTGCTGGGCTCCAACAAGGCCGGTATCACCGTGGTCAAACTCGGTGCCAATGCCAAGTTGCAAGCGCAGTTGCAGGCGCTGGACGAGCGCCTGCTCAAGGAAAAAGCCACCGAAGAAAACCTGCAAAAACTCGGCAAACATCTGGCCACCGCAGGTGACCCCAAAGGCATGCTGGAACGCGTCAAGGCCACCTGGCGCCAGGCGGTGCAGGCCTGGTCCAAGTCGCTCAACGAGCGCCGCGAGTTGGAGGAGCAGATGGCGGTGATGCTCAAGGCCCGAGTGGAGGTGGTGCAGGGTGTTGACGGTGCGGTGGACCTGTCGATCGGCAGCAAACTGGCGCGACTGCGCAAGGAATTCTCAGACGGTGTGTTTTTGGTTGACCCGGCGGAGGGACTGTTGTTCACCGATGCAGCGGGGCGGGCACAGGTGCTGGTGCCGGCTTGAGCGGTGGTTGCGGGCGGTCAGCGCGGTTGCATGGGCGGTTTGGTGTGCTTGGGCGCAGGCAGATTGGCGCTTCAGGTCGCTATGAAGATGGCCTGTGGCCTACCAAGCGGCTTGTGTAGGTCTGTTTAAGGCTGGTAGCGGCCATTCAAAACACTCCCAAGCAGCCGTTAGCGTATGAGTTACGTTGCATCTTGCCGGCAATCCTTTGGCGCAGTTCTGGCTCTACGAACCCTCAAGTATGCGACGGCCCACATACAAACCTGCGACAAAGCAACAACCAAGAGCATGCGGATGCCAACCGAGTAACTCTTGCCGGAAGCGCTTGGCGCAGCAGCCAGCAAAGTAATCACCATGAACAAAATTCCGAAGCCCCAAGCCCACCGCTGACCGCGAAAGTGGCGCAAACGCAGAACGGCACCCAATGACAGTGTTGCCCTTGGATTGGAGCCAAGCGTCTCGAACTCGAAGAGGAACGGGACGGTAGCAAAGAAGAGAACGATGAGTAAGCTGACGTTCATTTCAAGTGAGGTGGATATCGCTGCATTGTGACTGTCTGTGTGTGACCTGAACATCCCCCGAATGGGGGGTATTGCTGAACGTCAGCTCCCGCTGCGATGCGGGTGCCCGTTTAGTCTGAAAGTGGACTACACAAGCACGTGACTTTATCTATCAATAATGACCAAGGTGCCGTGGCTTCCCGCTGCTACACCATGCGCAATCCCCGCTGGAACAATAAAAACCTCACCAGCACGAACGGCAGTTATTGCACCTGCAATATCAAGGTTCATCTGCCCGTCAATCACCAAAAGGGCTTCATCAAAATCGTGCGCTTCATCCGGGTAAACGGAGCCGTCCATACGTAGCACTTTGACATTGGCACCTGCGGCTTGACCGATGATGGTTGACCGCCAAGTTGTTGCTAACTCTGCAGCCTGATTGGGTAGGTTGATACTTTTCATATGGCGTTAAATTCTAAGCATCGGGCTACAAAGAGCTCGTAAGAAGGCGAACGTACACCTTCCGCTGCATTTCAGTGACCCAACCCCAAGCACAGCTCAAGCTGATGTGTTCAGGGCGTGATGCATTTGCTCTCATAAAAAGAGTGAGTTACCCAATCAAAAAAAGGGCCTCAGGCCCTTTTGTTGATTGTTATGCCAGCTGGCACCCATCCTGGCCTGACACTTGGGGAAGCCCTCGTTCCAGCAGTTGAACGAGGGCAGGGCGCCATGGTCAGGCACCTTGCGTTTCTATGGCTGTGCCAGCCCCGCGCAGGGACTCAGAACGACTCCCAGTCTCCTTCAGCGCTGCCGCTGGCCTGTTGTGGTGCGGCGGGTTTGGGGGAGGGGGCAGGTAAGGGAGTCGGTTTGCCCGGTGCGCGTGCTGCAGTCCCTTGGGGCACACCTCCTACGCGTTTTTCGGGGCCTTTGACCGGGCTGGCTTTGAGGGGATGGGCGCGCACCGCCGCAGGGGCGGGTGTGCCAAGGCGCAGTCCATCCTGGGCGGTGAGTTTGAACACTGCCATGGTTTCGACCAGCTCTTGCGCCTGAGACTGCAGGCTGCTGGCGGCAGCCGCCATTTCTTCCACCAAAGCGGCGTTTTGCTGGGTGGCTTGGTCCATTTGTGTGACGGCTTCACCCACCTGGCTCACACCCTGGCTCTGTTCGGTGCTGGCGGCGCTGATCTCACCCATCAGGTCGGTCACCCGTTTGATTGAGTTCACCACTTCGGTCATGGTGATGCCTGCCTGGTCGACCAGGGCCGAGCCTTGTTCCACCCGCTCCACGCTGGCGCTGATCAAAGACTTGATTTCTTTGGCGGCTTCGGCGCTGCGCCCTGCCAGGCTGCGCACTTCAGAGGCGACCACAGCAAAACCGCGACCCTGTTCACCGGCGCGGGCTGCTTCCACAGCCGCGTTCAAAGCCAGGATGTTGGTCTGGAAGGCAATGCCGTCAATCACGCTGATGATGTCGCTGATCTTGCGGCTTGATTCGTTGATGCCCTTCATGGTTTCCACCACCTGGGCCACCACCTCGCCACCTTGCACCGCCACGGTGCTGGCGCTCATCGCCAACTGGTTGGCCTGGCGTGCGCTGTCGGCATTTTGTTTGACGGTGGAGCTCAACTCTTCCATGGAGGCGGCGGTTTCTTCCAGAGCGCTGGCTTGAGACTCGGTGCGTGCCGACAGGTCATGGTTGCCCGATGAAATCTCGGCCGAGGCGGTGGACACCCGTTCCGCACCCTGGCGTACCGAGGACACCACCCGCGTCAGGGAGGTTTGCATCTGCGACAAGGACTGCAACAAGGGGCTGAATTCATCACGTGCCAGGTCGTTCACCGCCACGGTGAAATCACCTTGGCTCACCCGGTCGGCTACCTGTTGCGACAAGCTCACCCGGCTGCGCAAGGTGCGGGCGATGTACCAGGAAAAGGCCAGCAGGCCCACAGCAATGGCGGCCACCAGCACCGCCAGGTAGATACGAATGTTGCTGGTGGCGACTCCGATGGCGTCCACCTCACGAGCCAGGATCTTGGCCTGTTCGGCGCGTGATTGACCGAGCCAGTCCTGCATCTTGCCGTAGGCCGGAATGGTCTTTTCAAGCAACATGGCCTGTGCCTCTGCGGCCTTGCCGTCTTTGAGCAACTGCATGTTGGCCTCTGCCACCGGCCAGGTCACCGCCTGTAATTGCAGCCAATCGCGCTGGAAGGCGTCCTTGCCTTCCTGAGTGGTGATCTCTTTCAGATAGTCAGCATCGTTCTTGGAGATTTGGGCCCGCTTGGACAGGATGTCCTGGATCGCTAGGTCGGTGTCTTTGGGGGTGTTCATCAAGAGCGCGTGGCGCATGGACGACATCACCTGCGTCACCCTCAGCTCTGTGCTGGCAATCAGTTCCAGCTGCAACACCTTCACGCCGCCGGCATTTTGGGCCATGTCGTGCACATTGGCCAGCTGAATCCAGGTGCTGACGGCTAGTGCCGTCAGCGCGGTGATGAGTGCAAGCGATACCAGGTAGAGGCGGCCACTGATACTTTGGAGTAAGTTCATGAAAAGTCCTGTTGTGACGGTGTCGGTTGAAGCTTGAGTCTGAGCGGGCTGCGTGGTGGTGAAAAAGGGCGATGTGCTGGGTGGTCTTGTCATTCCTCCGATGTAGGAATCAGCTTAACACTTTGCCTCTGGCAGCATCAGGCAGAAAGTCGACTAAAAAGCGGGTTCATTCACCCCGGATGTTGACTTGTTGTTAGCGCCGGGTCAGGCCGCAGTCGGCAGGCGGTGTGAGGGCATGGAGCTCTGCAAATGAGAGTGAACACCCCAATATATAAAAGGGCCAGAGGCCCTTTTTATTGGATGGTCCCGCCAGCAGGAATCGAACCTGCATCTAGCACTTAGGAGGCACTCGTTCTATCCATTGAACTATGGCGAGGGACGGGGGATTGTAAAGGCCGCAGCTGGGGCCTCTGGCGGTCGCTCAGTCGTAACTGCGCGTCCAGATCAGGTCGACCGCACTTTGTTCCCCAGTCTGGGCACGCAGCGTCAGGTAGCGGCTCAGGTCGTAGAAGATGTAGAACACCCCCATGGCGCCACCCAGGCTGCTCTCGTAGGCCACATAAAAGTCCTGCGACAGGCGTTTGCCCAAGGTGATTGACGCGGCACTGGCCGTGCTGCTGCTGTCGCTGCTCTCGCTGGCGCCGCGAAAACTCAGCTCGTCCAGGCCCAGCGCCTGGGTCAGTTGGTCAGAGAGGCTCTTGCCGTTGCCACCCAGCAGCGCTAGCGCGGCCTGTTGCATCAGTGCCGCCTCGGCACCACCGGCGCTGCCCGAGCGGCCCAGCACCAGCCAGGTCAGGGTTTCCACATCGGACAGGCTGGGGTCGGAATACAGCGACACCACGGGCGACTGTGCGGTGCCACTCACCTGCACCCCCACACGCTGGCTGAGTTTGGGGCGGATCGCCAGAATCGCGAGCGCCGGGTTGTCGATCGGGCCGTAGAAGTGGATCAGGCCGCGCTCAATCTGCAGGCGCTGGCCATAGGCCTGGTAGGTGCCGTTCACCGTGCGGATCTGCCCGGTGAGTGCTGGTGTGGCCGTGCCCACCGCAGTGAGCACCAGCTTGCCCGCCAGGCGTGCCTGCAGCCCACG
The DNA here is from genome assembly GCF_018619435.1 of Rhodoferax sp. U11-2br. Taxonomy (GTDB): domain Bacteria; phylum Pseudomonadota; class Gammaproteobacteria; order Burkholderiales; family Burkholderiaceae_C; genus Rhodoferax. Next base: position 131,119 of record NZ_JAHFZF010000010.1, read on the forward strand.
CCCGCGCAACTGGAAGTCTGGCCCCAGGTCGAGGTTGACCAACACGTCGGGTGTGATCTGCACCCCGGCCGGGCTGCTGCTGGTGGGCGCCGCCGGGATGCTGCCGGGTGTGGTCGGGCGGCGCACCTTCACATCCTCGTCCAGCGTGGGGGTGCTGTCGTCGGGCAGGGTGATCAGCGCGCTGTCGGCGCTCAGACTGCCTCGCAGGAAGAGCTTGGCGTCTTTGAGTTCGGCCTGCAACTGGCCCGAGGCCACCAGCCGCCGGTCGGGGCGGCTGCTCAGGCGCAGCGCGCTGAGCTGGCCCTGCAGCGCCATTTGGACGCGCTGGCGGATGTTGGCCTGGCCCGCCTCAGGCAACCAGAGTACCGAGCCGGTGATGCTCAGGAGCCCACCCGCCGCCGCGTTCTGCGGTGTGCCCGCACCCCGCAGGGTGAAGTTCTGGATGTCGAGCTGCTGGCCATGTAAACGTGCATCGAGTGTGCCCTGGCTGAAGTCGATGCCGTCCACCGCCGAGCGCACCGCCAGGTCACGCGCACGCAGGCTGCCTTCCCACTGCGGTTGGCTGCGGGTGCCTTTCAGGTCGATGTGGCTGTCCACCGTGCCTCGCAGGCGCCAGCCCGGCGGCGCCAGGGCAGACCAGGCGTCCACCGGTGGCAGTTGTAGCTGCACACTGCCACCCAGCGGGGCGTCCAGCGGCCAACTCAGGCCGCTGCTGCCCGTTTTGAGCCGGGTGCTGAAGGCGGCCAGGGCCTTGCCCGCACGCTGGCTGTCCCAGCGCAAGGAGCCTGACAGTGCCTCACCATCCAGATTGACCTGAAGCCAGGCTTCCTGCATACCGGCAGGCAACGGCGTCGAGCGCCCGGCATCGGCCTGCAGGCGCACATCCCCCGCGCTGCGCTCCAGCGTGGCACGCAGGTGCAGGCTATCTGTTTGGGCTGCGTCCCAGCTGCCAGAGAGCAGCAGGTCGCTGCTGATGCCCAGATCGGCCATCGGCTGGGCCGTGAAAGCGTCCAGCCAGGCCAGCGGCAGGCCGTCGATGCGACCCTGGCTGTGCCATTGCGCCAGACGTTTGCCGCCTTTGCCCGGGGTCACGGGCTGGGACCACTGCAGCGGCTGCCAGCTGATGCCACCGGTGCCGGGCACCGGCCCGAGCAGGCGCACTGCGCCCGCTGACACCGTGAGGGTGTTGGTATTGGTGCCAGGCACCCAGCGCAGCGTGACCGCTTGTGCGGGACTGCTGCTGTTGGCCGCGTCGTTGCCAGCCCCTAGCTGCAAGCGCCAGGGTTGGGATTGCCCGGGCTGCTGCAGGCTGAGCGCCAGCTGTTGCAGGCTGGCCTGCCAACTGGCGTCTTTGGCGCGCCCGCCGATGGCCTGTAATTGCCAACGGGACTGTTGGGTGCCACGTGTAACTTGACCTTGGCTGCTGAGTTGTAATTGGCTGACTGGGCCGACCAGGTCCAGCTGGCCGTCGCGCAGCTGCAGGCTGGGTATGGCGGCGGCGGGCAACCAGTCGAGTTGCGGCGCGCGCAGGCTGGCGTTGAGCTGCATGGCCTGGCCGCCTTGTTGCCAGCCACCTTGCCAACGCGCAGACAGCGCTGCGCTGCCCCGCAGCTGGTTGCCGCCCAACTGGGCTTTGACCGGTGGAAAATGCGCCAGCCACTGGCTGGCTTGGGCCGCGTCTTGCACCTGAATCGATAGTGTTCCTAGTCCGTCTGACGAGGACACATGGCCATTTACCTCTGCTTTGAGGCCCGGCAGCTGCAGGCTCAGTTGGCCCTGGCTGGCCAGACTGCTGGTGTTGAGCTTGAGCTGGCCTTGTAGCTTGGCGGCCTGGGCGTCGAGCTGCAGGCTGTTCAGGGTCAGCAGCGGCGCGGCCCAGCTGCCCTGGGTGGTGAGTTGGCGCAACTGCAGGCTGTTCAGCAGGTCGGTGGGGGCTTTTGCTTTGGTTGTTGATGTCGTGTGTTGGGCGCTGGACTGCAACGCGGCCTCAAACACAAAGGCGGTGTCGGGGGCCGGGCTGGTGCTGCCTGGGGT
>NZ_JAHFZF010000011.1 GCF_018619435.1 Rhodoferax sp. U11-2br
GCGCCCCGGCCTGGCCCGCCCACCCGGCCTGGATGGCGCAGTTCCTGGCCCTGCTGGGCACCCGGATCACGCCCTAAAACACACCCAGGGGTTGCCGTCTGCCAGTGGCTGAAAACAGGCACCACCTGCCTGGGCTGCCCCTGGTTTGCCCGGATTGACGCCCACCCACACGGTCGGCATGCTGGCCCGTGCCACCACCTCTCGGAGTCGCCCATGTGCCAGGTCTTTGTCAGCGCTGATCCGCATCTGTACCAAAGTCGCGCACGCTCGGTGCGCCTGCACGGCGTGGCCACCAGCATCCGCCTCGAAAACCTGTTCTGGAATGTGCTTGAGACCATCGCCCGGCGTGATGGTTTGGGTGTGCCGCAGCTGTGTACCAAACTCTACGACGAGCTGATCGAGGCGCGCGGTGAGGTGGACAACTTTGCGTCGTTTCTGCGGGTGTGTTGCGGGCGCTACCTGGCGCTGCAACTCTCGGGCGGCATCCCGAGCGACGTGTCGATCCCGATTGCCTGCCTGAACCCGCAGCGGGTGTTGGCCACAGAACACTGGCCGATGGCCATGCTGGCCGCCGTGCCTGCCAGCGCTGCCCAGGTGCGGGCCGCCTAGACCCAACACGAGACCTACGCGCGCTCAGCGCGGCGCGAGCCGGTGGCGCGGCGTGGTGTCGGTGTGGGTGATCAGCACGCCGGTATCCCCCTCCCACAACACGGGTGTCACCGTCATGGTGAACCAGACTTGGGCGTCGGGAGTGTGGCAGGGGTAGGTCAGGCTAAAGGCCTCGATGTCGCCGGACAACACATCGCGAATGCCCTGCACCGCCCGGCTGGTGTGTTTGTGCGGGCTGTGGCCGCGTGAGGCCAGCTCCAGGTCACTGAAGGCCTGCGTCGGCGTTCCTGGGTCGGGCTGCGGGCCAAAAGTCAGGCTGTATTGCTGCCAGGCCAGGTTGGTCATCACGATCTTGCCTTGTGCATCCAGCACCACCGCTTCGTCGGACAAGCCGTCCAGCATGGCGCGCAAGATTGCCTTGGGGTCTTGGTGCTTGTCCGCAGCAGGCGGAACGTTGACGTCAGAAACCGGTATTTTCACGACAGATGCCCTTTACGGGTGACTCAACCCGAGTTCATTCTATCGACCGAATATGTACGCCAGCTGACGTGCGGGCGCGGCCTGCTTGAGCACACGGGGTGGCCCGGCAAGCCCCCCCTCCCCGCAGCGTATCAGTTGAGCATCATGCTCAGGCGTCGGCGGTAGGTCGAGACCAGGGCGGCCTGCGGGTCTTCGGGGGCGGCCACCTTGCCCAGCACCTCGATGCTGGGGGCGGTTTTCCCCGGCGCCGGTGCGGCGGTTTTGGGTTTGGGCGGGGTGAGCAATTCCAGGATCGCCACCATGGCCTTGCGCGGGGCCTCGTCAGCCCACTTCTTGTCACGCATGATGATTTCCAGCAGCTCATCCATGGCGGCGGTCCATTCACCCACCGCCATCAACAACCTGGCTTTGGCAAAACGGATGTCAAAGTCACGCTTGTTGGCAGCAATCCGTTCGTCAAACTGCGCCTCATCCCACATCGCATAAGGGCTGGTAGCTATGAATTTGATGGCATTGAGCCACTGAGACAGGGCTTCAAAACGCAGCTTGCGCGGGATCTCGGCCAGCTTGGGCGCCAGCGCGGCCTCGGCCTCCTCGTGGCCACCGAGCTGGATCAGCAAACGCACATAGTCGTAGCGGGTGTCGTCGTTGCCGGGGTCAGCGGCCAGTGCATCACCCAGTTTTTCGAGCGCGGCCTGGGCGTCGCCCGACTCCAGCAGCGCCATGGCTTCGTCGGCCTCGGCCTCGCCAATTTCTTCTGCTTCGCTGGGCAGGTGTTTGTCCAGAAAGGCCTTGATCTGGGCCGGCGTTTGTGCGCCGGTGAAACCGTCGACCGGTTTGCCTCCCGACATCAGGATGCAGGTCGGGATGCTGCGGATGCCAAAAGCCCCGGCCAGCTGCTGCTCGTCGTCGGCGTTGATCTTGGCCAGCGTGAAGCGGCCCTGGTAGTCCTCTTCAAGCTGCTCCAGCGCCGGCCCCATGGTCTTGCACGGGCCGCACCAGGGTGCCCAGAAGTCGATCAGGATCGGCTGGGTCATGGAGGCGGCAATCACCTCGGTTTCGAAGTTTTGCAGGGTAATTTCAATCATGGCGGTGGGGGGCTTGGGGGTTGAACGGGGTCAAACGTAAAATTCGGGGATGAAAAACATCCAAATCGGTGTGCTCATGGGTTCCAGCTCGGATTGGGACACCATGCAACACGCAGTCCATATTCTCCAACAGTTCGGCATCCCGCACGAGTATCAAGTGGTGTCAGCCCACAGGATGCCTGATGACATGTTTGCCTACGCGCAAAACGCTGTGGGCCGCGGTTTGAAAGCCATCATCGCCGGTGCCGGCGGTGCGGCGCACCTGCCGGGCATGCTGGCGGCAAAAACCACGGTGCCGGTGCTCGGTGTGCCGGTGGCCTCCAAACACCTCAGTGGGGTGGACTCCTTGCACAGCATCGTGCAGATGCCCAAGGGCATTCCGGTGGCCACCTTTGCCATCGGCGCTGCGGGGGCGGCCAACGCCGCGCTGTTTGCGGTGGCCATGCTGGCCAACAACGACATCGTGCTGCGCGCCCGGCTGGAGGATTTCCGCGCCGAACAAACCCAGACGGCGCGCGACATGACGCTGCCGCCCACACCATGAGCCAGCCCCATTGTTTGCCGGGCAGCACCGGCTGGAGTGACAGCGGACAACCCGCCACCCTGGGGGTAATGGGTGGCGGCCAGCTCGGGCGCATGTTTGTGCACGCGGCCCAGAGCATGGGGTATTTCACTGTGGTGCTCGACCCCGACACCAGCAGCCCGGCCGGGCTGGTGAGCCACCAGCACATCCAGCGGGATTACTTGGACACGCAGGGCCTGGCACAGCTGGTGCAACACTGTGCGGCCGTCACCACCGAGTTCGAGAACGTGCCCGCCGCCGCCCTGGCCACCCTGGCCGCGACCCGGCCCACCGCGCCAAACGCCGAGGCAGTGGCGATTGCGCAGGACCGCATCCAGGAAAAAACCCACTTGGCACGCAGCGGGGTGCCGGTGGCGCCTTATGCGGTGATCGAGAACGCGGCCGACCTGGCGACGGTGGCTGACACCCTGCTGCCCGGTATTTTGAAAACCGCACGCCTGGGTTACGACGGCAAGGGCCAGCTGCGTGTGAGCAGCCGGGCCGAGTTGGCCAGCGCCTGGGACGCCCTCAAACAAGTGCCCTGTGTGCTGGAGCAGATGCTGCCGCTGGCCGACGAGTGTTCGGTGATCGTGGCGCGTGGCTGGGATGGCACTTGTGTCCACTTTGCACCGCAGCGCAACCTGCACCGCCAGGGCATTCTGGCGGTGACCCAGGCTTATGAAGGCAATCTGCCTTCAACCCTTGTTGACAAAGCGGTAGAAGCTACCAAAAAAATAGCTGATGAGCTGAACTATGTGGGTGTGTTGTGTGTCGAGTTTTTTGTGCTGGCCGAGGGTTCGCCCGAATCTGCCGCGCTCGGTGGCCTGGTGGTCAACGAGATGGCACCGCGGCCGCACAACAGTGGCCACTACACGCTCGACGCTTGTGACCAGTCGCAGTTTGACCTGCAGGTGCGCACCCTGGCCGGTTTGCCGCTGGTGCAGCCACGCCACCACAGCGCTGCTGTGATGCTCAACCTCCTCGGGGACCTGTGGGTCAACGGAACCATCCCGCCCTGGGATGCGGTGCTGGCCTTGCCCGGGGTGCATTTGCACCTGTACGGCAAGCTGCAGGCCAAACCGGGCCGCAAGATGGGCCACCTGACAGTGACCGCTGCAACGGCGGCTGAGGCCAATGCGGTGGCCTTGGAGGCGGCCCGCCTGCTGGGGATCGATGCATTTTGAAGCGACTCCAGAGGACAAGGGGGCGCCTGTGATCCTGCCCGGCAACAACGCACCATCTATAGCAGAAGCAGCAGACAGCATCAGGTCTGGCAGGCTGTTGGGCTTGCCTACCGAGACGGTCTATGGGCTGGCGGCCGACGCCGACAGCGACGACGCCGTGGCGCAGATTTTTGTCGCCAAAGGCCGCCCGGCCGACCACCCGCTGATCGTGCATGTGGCCGATGCGCACGCCGTGGCCCATTACGCGTCGGACATCCCAGAGTTTGCTCACAAACTCATGGCGGCCTTCTGGCCCGGCCCGTTGACCCTGATCCTGCCGCGCCAACCCGGTGTGGCCCAGGCCGCCGCCGGTGGCAACCCCACGGTGGGCCTGCGTTGTCCGTCGCACCCGGTGGCGGTGGCGCTGTTGCAAGCCTGCGCGGCACAAGGGGTGTGGGGTGTGGCTGCACCCAGTGCCAACAAGTTTGGCCGCGTCAGCCCCACCACCGCAGCCCATGTGGCGGGTGAGTTTGGGGAGGATCTGCTGATTCTGGACGGTGGCGCCTGCAGCGTGGGCATCGAGTCCACCATCATTGACTGCAGCCGGGGCCAGCCGGTGCTGCTGCGCCCGGGCGCCATCACGCCGGAACAGGTACAAGCGGTTTGCGGCCTCAAAGTGCTCCAAAAAGAAGAGCTATCAACCCTTGATAAACAAGCGCCCAAGGCCTCTGGCACCTTGGAATCACACTATGCACCCCGCGCCCGTGTGCGCCTGATGGACGCGGCGGCGATGGACCAAGGCGCCCCCTTGATGCTGGCTGAGGCGAGTTCTGCGACTGGCCCGGTGCTGGGCATCTGGTCCCACAAACCGCTGGCCTTGTCTCATACCCGCTGCCTGTGGCAGGCTATGCCGACTGATGCGGCGCAGGCGGCCCAGCAGCTGTTTGCCACGCTGCGTGCGCTGGATGCCCAGGGGGTGTCTCAGATCTGGGTGCAGACCCCACCGGCCACGCCCGAGTGGGACGGTGTGCGCGACCGGCTGCAGCGCGCCGCGTATTGAGCGCCAGCGGCGCTCAGCGGTAGCGCAGCTTCATCCCCAGAATCGCCGCTGCCAGCGACACCGTGATGGCGTTGGAGATCACGATCGGCCAGGCGTCCATCAGCAGGCCATACACCAGCCAACACGCCACACCGGTGGTGAACACGGTGTACATGCCCAGCGAAATGCCGCTGACATCTTTGGTGCGGAAGGTGTGCCAGGCCTGGGGTAAAAAACTGATGGTGGTCAGCGTGGCGGCGACCGAGCCAATGATGTCAATCAAAGTCATGGGAATGGGGCTGAGGGGAAAACCCGATTGTCGGTCAAGCCAGCGCTCATTTGGGGCCGCTCCGGTCAGCGGCCCAGGGCATTTGTGCCCGAGGTATTGGCCTCAGCAGCCGCCCAGTCCACCACCGCCTCCAGCACCGACCGTGCGGCGGCCGCATTGGGGTGGTTGACGATGGCCACCAGCGTCAGGTGGCGGCCTTGGCTGCCATGCACATACCCGGCCACGGCCTGCACATCACGCAGGCTACCGGTTTTGAGGTGGGCACTGGCCAGGGCCGCACGGCTGCGTTTGAGGGTGCCATCCAAGCCCACCAGCGGCAACGAGGCCATCAGCTCAGGCATGTAGGGCGACAGGTACGCCACCTGCAGCATCCGGCCCAGAGCGGCGGCGCTGATGCGTGCCTGGCGCGACAGCCCGGCGCCGTTCTCGATTTGCGGCACCGGCAGCGCCTGGGTGGCCGTGCCAGCCAGCGCAATGCGGCGTTGCCACCAGCCCCGCAGCACCTCACGCGCGCTCTCAAAGCTGGCCGGGCTGCTTGCGTCGGTATTGCGCGCCAGTGTCAAAAACAGCTGCTGCGCCATCACGTTGTTGCTGAACTTGTTGATGTCGCGGATCACCTCGGCCAGGGTGGGTGAACTCACCCAAAAACTCGGGCTGGTGGCCGGGACGCGGCCATCCAACACACGGCCATCGAGCTTGCCACCCTGGTTGCGCCACAGGCCTTCGATCGCGCGGGCGGCGTAGCTGGGTGGGTCGATGTAGGCCACCGGCCAAAGTTTCTCACCACAGCCCATCGGGTAACCGCCCGCCAAACGGATGCGGGCCGGGTCAGAAAAATCCGCTAACAGACCACCACGGTAGTCCCCGCAGCCGTCTGCGCTGGCACTGCTGAGCAGCGGCACGCTGCTGGGCATCTGTACCCCGGCCAGCGGCGGGTCGATCTGCACCCGTGCCACCCGGTTGGCCGGGTCGGGGGTGAAGGTCATCAGGATCGACTTGAAGTTGACCAGCAGCGCCTCGGGGCTGGCGTTGTAGGGGCGCAGCGGCTCACCGTCAAAGTCGCCCGGCTGGCTGGTGGGTGGTGCAAAAGCGCTGCGGTCGAGCACGATGTCACCCGCAATCCGCTGCACCCCCAGGCCCTGCACCCGGCGCAGCAGCAGCCAGAGTTTTTCGAGCGTCAGCGCCGGGTCACCCTGGCCCGCGATCACCAGATTGCCCTTGAGCACACCGTTGACCACCGGGCCATCCAGCCAGACCGGGGTGCGCCAGGTGTAGGCCGGGCCGAGCAGGTCCAGCGCGGCCGTGGTGGTCACCAGTTTCATGACCGAGGCCGGGTTGACCAGCACCTCGGCCCGGTAACTCAGGCGCGGTGCGGAGAGGCCATTGGCGTCCACCACCAGCAAGCTGATGGCGTCCAACGGCAGCTGCGCACGTGCCAGGGCGCTGCTGATCGACTCGGGCAGCGCCTGGGCGCTGGCGGCCAGAGCGCTGAGGCAAAACCAGAGTGGCAACAGGCAGCGGGCCAGGTGGTGACGGTGGGGAAAGGGTGGTCGGGTCATGGCCAGATTATCCGAGCCACGGATAATGCCGCTCATGACCGATGCCCCCCACCCTCTTCTCGCCCGTTTTGCCCCCCGCACGGTGGGCATCGCTGCGGCCGTGATCACGGTGCTGATCTGGACCTCGTTCATTGTGATTGCACGGGCCTCCAACGACCCGGCGCGGGGTGGCCTGCTGACCCCGTTTGACATCGCCTACTGCCGCATTGTGGGCGCCAGCCTGATCCTGCTGCCCCTGGGGGCTTGGCTGGTGCACCAGGACCGCGCCCGTGGCATCCGGGGGGCGTCCTGGCTGCGGATCTCACCTTTGCCGGGTCACATCACCATCAAGACCGGTTTTTTTGGCGGCCTGCTCTACGCCTTGCTGGCCTACAGCGCCTTTGTGTATGCACCGGCGGTACATGCCTCTGTGCTGATGCCGGGCAGCCTGCCGCTGTGGACTGCCTTGCTGGCGATGTGGCTTCTGTCTGACCGGATCACGCCAGCGCGCGCTGCCGGTCTGGCGCTGATTGTGCTCGGCGACCTGCTGGTGGGTGGCCTGAGCCTGTTGCAGGTGTTTGAAGGCGGCTCGGTCTGGATCGGTGACCTGCTGTTCATGACAGCGGCCATGTGCTGGGCCTGTTACAGCGTGCTGGCGCGGCACTACCGACTGGACGCGGTGCGCGCCACCATCGCCATCACCACCTTTGCCTGTGTGGCCTATTTGCCGATGTACACCGCGATGGCCTTGACCGGTGTGGTCAAGTCGCAGCTGTTCCATGCACCCTGGCGCGACCTGCTGTTTCAGGCGGCGTTTCAGGGCTGGGGCTCGGTGGTGATCTCGGGCGTGACCTTCACCCAGATGATCCGCCACTTTGGCCCGGTGCGCTCCACCATGATCACCGCCCTGGTGCCGGGGCTGTCGGCCCTGAGCGCAGTGCTGCTGCTCGGTGAACCACTGCACTGGAACCTGGCGGCAGGCCTGCTGCTGGTGACCGGCGGCATTTTGTTCGGGGTGCGTGCGGCTGCGCCGAACCTTTCTAAAAACATAGCTATGAAGCCAGTATACAAAAGGGCTGGAGGCTGATTTCTTATATGGACTTGGTGGAGGACGGGTTGGAGCAGTCCACCACCAAAACAGCGATTTTGCGTTTCAGTGCCTCGGGCAGGGTGGCTATCAGGCGTTGCTGCAACTCCTGCGGTGTTTTGGGTTTGTTGCCACCGTCACCTGCCGCGGGCATCAGCTTTCCAGAGAACCAGAAAACCAGGTAGATGCCGTAGCCGTCGCTGGCGGATTCGCGGGCATACTTGGCAATCAGCTGGCTGCCAATCGCTTTCCACAAGTCAGGGTGTGTTTCCCGCTTGACTTCGATCGGGACGTGGTGGGGTGACGCAATCACCTTGATGTCGGCCCGTTTGTCGTCGGCGTAATTGCCTTCCCGTTCAGCCGCCACGCCCACGGTGGCAAGCCGCTGCTTCAGATCGGACAACAGCGCATCGCGGCAGTCGTTTTCAAGTTTGGGTTCGTCGTTGGCCCAATATTGCCGGTAGTCATTGGTGCTGCCGTTGCGGATTTCGCTGGCCAGCTGTGTCAGATGGTCCAGCGTCAGCGCCCACAGATCGGCCGCACTGGCGGGTTGCAAATTCGCCAGCGTGTTGCAGACCTGTTTCACCGTGGCAGGCTGGAACAGCGCCTTGCGCCGTGAAATGCGCTGGTCATAGAGGGCGCGCTTGAAGGTGTCGTGCCACTGCTTCAATTCTGGGCGTCGCTGAAAATCGATCAGCGCTTGCGTAGCGGCATCCTCTGGCGTGTTCGCTAGAGATTGAATGAGATGGCCAACGTAACTGCCGATTTCCGTCTCGGCTGTAAATTCGTATATGCCAGATCGGGGGACTTCAGGACTGCATTTTGGTCCTAGCAAACCAACCAAGAAAATTTGGGCAGAAGGGGGCAAATTAACGCCGAGGCTCCTCTCGCCACGCCGTTGATAGAAGAAGTTGAACACATGGTGGATACGTGTCTGGTTGTTACCGACATACCTGCGCATAGGTTCTAGGTAAGTGTCTGAATCCAATTGCAGACCTGTCGCCAACCAATAAACATGTTGCCCGACATCCAGCGTTTTGTTGGCCAGTTTGGTGGCAGTCAGAAGTCGCATGACGTCCTGTGTGAGATCACGCATGGCAGCCAGAATCAACGTCTGCAATGTCGGCAGCAGCGCCTTGTAGGCTTTTGTAGGAAAGTCCATCAACAGTGGCAAGGTGATTTGTTGTGCCACTGCGGCATAGTCTGCGCTGTGAGCCAAGGCGCTGGGACCGTTGACATGTTCGTTCTTGGCTGCAATTTGAGCCTGGATGTACTTCAACATCACCTTGGCCACCACACTGACCTGCTCGGTCAATAAACGCTTGAACCAACTTGGTGTTTCACCAGACAGGTTTGTCAACTGAAAAGCCACCACGGTTTCGAGAGTCTTGGCAGACAAGTCCAAGGTGGTTGCCGGGTCTTCTGCCTCACGCAAGACCATGGCCGCCACACAAGGGGTGGCGAGGTGGTAGCGCCGACTCTCACCTGCAAGAGCAATGATGTCATCGGCTGAAGGCAGGTCTTCTCTGAAAAGGCATTGGCGCAAACCATGCAGAGCCAGTCGCACCCATTCGGGGTCTTGGTTGAGCAGCTTCAGCAGACGATCTTCTGGCGTAGCTTGGTTGTTTGATCGGAAGTTGTTGAGATAGGCATTTGCCACCTCTACCAACGCGCCAAGATGTGCCGGGCCAGTTTCAAACTCAGGCAGGTGTTTTTGGAAAAAAGTTGTTTTTTCGCGTTGTCTCTGTGCCAGCTTTTCTTTGACTTCATTTTGCTGAGTCTGATAACCGGGGTAAGGTTCTGGCGGCGCACGGCGGTGTTCCAAAACAACTTCCACCCATTGGGCATCAGCAGGATACAAAGTTTTCCAGTTGCGGAGCAACGCAGTTCCCGCGTCTTTGTCGCCAGCCTGTTCTACCAAACGAATGGCGTTAAAAATCAGCTGATGACGCCAATCATCATTTGTGGTTTTTTCAGCCAACGATAGATACCAGTTCTGGCCATCTGCAGATGTGGCAGCACCATGAAACATCGCGTTGATGCGCCACCAGCCGAGTCCTGTGTCCAGGTTCTCTTGGGTCTGTCTGCCCAAGCCATACTCGAAAAGAGCTTTGTAAACGGCTGGACGTGCCTCCAGCCACTGTTTAACAAAGGCTGCGTGTTCGGGTTGTAAACGGTTATCGAAGTGCTCACCCAAACTCAGTCCGAGCCAGCGATACAGGCGTGCTACATCAATGTTCTCTCCGTGCTGGGAAATCCCCTGAACCAGCAGATCACCTATTAGTTCGGTGACATCGAATGGGTCATATTCATCTTTAAGCTGGTAGTTGGTTAACACTAGGGCATCTAATGATGTTGCTACTTCACTTTTTGCAGTCAGTCGTTTTGGCAGATCATGCCAAAACATCCGATAGACCCCTAAAAAATTCTCGGTTTTGGGATGCTGGAAATAGCGCCAAATCTCTGAGGGTGAAATATGGCTTGGATAGAGGGCATCCAGCAGTGTGCCCAGAAGTTCATCCTGCAGGTCTTCAACCTCATTGTTGTGAATGTCTGCCAAAAGCAGAGCTAGCTTGGAATAGTTTTTGTCGTGACGTGTACCAGCCACAAGAGCGTCAAGGGCGGTTGTCCGCAAGCCGGATTGGTAGCTCTTGTCACGGACCACCTGTTCCAACAGGGGGGCCAATGCTGGTATGGGCTGACCATGCTTTATGGCATCCAAAACACAATCCAGCAAAGCCTGATGTGCCTGACTGCGCTCCGGGGATTGCAGCAGCGCCCTGAAGTCGCCCTCCATGTCCGGCGTGGCCAAGGCGCCAAAAGGGTGGCTGGCCCAGTTCTGGCGGCGAAAGGATGAATCCTGCGTGGCTTCGTGTTGCAGGGCCGCCAGCACGGCCAGTTTCTCGATGTGGCTGAAGGCACGAACATCGCCATTGAGCACCACACCCAGCGGGTCGTGGCTGATCAGCACGCGGCGCAGGCTGGGTGGTGCCACAGCCGCCAGCCAGGCATGCAGGCCACGCAGTTCCGGCACCAGACCACCATCTTGGCCCAACATCAGCGCCAGCACGCGGTTGACAGGCAAGCCAGCTTGGATGCGGGAGGCCAGGTAGTGCGCCCCCAGGTACTCGGCCACAGTGCGGTGAACGGGCCGGAAGTCGCCAGTCCCGTCACCCCGAAACAATCGCGTATGCAAGACAAAGCGGCATGTGGGCAGATCGGGGGCAGAGTCAGTGTTTTTCAGATCGGGCAAGGCCACCACGCCTGAACGTGGTTCACTTTGCCGCTGCAAGGCGATGCTGCCACTGGCCGACAACAACATGACCGCGCACAAATACCCTGCAGCCAACAGCGTCTGATCATCCGGCGGGGTGCTGTCGCGGCTATTGGCCAAGTGTTCTTCGTTGAATTCACGCACCAGCTGCGCGCAGGCCATTTCATAGGTGCTTGTCTTGCTGTCAGGCCACTTGTTGTTATTGGCGTTAAGGGCCTTAACCAGCAAACGCAGAGTCTGCGGGTTGTTCAGCAAGCCTTCCAGATCATGATGGGCGGCCTCTTGCATGAAAGTTTCGGCGTGGGCTTCGGTGTAGCCCTGCCAGTGTGCAACCAGTGCTACCGATTGCGCGTGAGTCAACACGGTCAGATGCAACTCTGCAAAGTTGGCGTCTCCGACCAGTCGCCCCAGGGCAGCAGCGTCCGCATTGCCGCGCCAATCGGCCTCGCGGCAGGAGATGCGAAATTTCGGTGTGCCAAGTTGCTGCAGCTGTTGACGAATACTCCCCAGTGGCGTCGCGCCGGATGCGCTGCCTGCGGTGACTTCATCCAGCCCATCAATGAACAGCGGCTCCTGCCAGCCATCGGACAAACCCATCTCCACAAAATCACGCGCACCAACATAGGTGCCGCCTTCGCTGCAGCTGAGGGAGGCAAACACGTCCGATTTCCCCGCACCCGGGTCAGCCAGCAGCACCCAGGCTCGCACATCACGGTAGCGGCTCAAAGGCTGGGGGGCGCTTAACTGCCCGTCTTTGTCACGGGCGCAGGCTTCGCGCACCAGTGGCAGACGGTCTTGGGCGGGGTAGTGACGCGTATTCACACCAAAGCTCACGGCGTATCAAGCCAATGGGCCAGCGGGTAAGACAAAAACTCCGTCAAATCCACCCCGCCCGCGCCCACCAACAAGCGTTTGCAGTGAGGGTGTTGTTTGCAGAATTCCTCCAGTCCACGGAGCTGGCCTGTAGCGGCGGCACTTTTGACCTCAATGGCGGTCATACGCACAGCGTCGGTTATGACAAAGTCCACCTCGTGGGGGCTTTCGCGCCAATAGCTGATGTCTTCATAACTTTCAGCGGTGTTCCACAGATGGGCGCCCACGGCACTCTCCACCAGCCGACCCCAGTAGCTGCGGTCAGCTTGTGCCTGAGCCAGGGTGTAGGGCGTGGCGCTGGACATCAGCGCGGTGTTGAGCACGTTGAATTTGGGCGCCGAGGCGCGTTTGCGTGCGGCACCCACATGGTATTTGTGCAGACCGGTGAGCAGGCCCGCGTTGCTCAGCAGGGTGAGGTAGCCCGCCAAGGTGGTCTCGTTGCCAGCGTCCTGCAACTGGCCTTTGACCTTGCCCAAAGCCAGCAGTTGGCCGGAATAGCTGGCGCCCAGTTCAAACAGCTGCTTGAGCAACGCCGGTTTGTCCACGCGGGTCATTTGCAGAATGTCAGTGTCTATGCTGGGCTGCACTAGGCTGGCCAGTACATAGTTGCGCCAACGAGCTTCGTCGCGAATGAGCCGGGCGGCACCGGGGTAACCACCAAAGTAGATGTATTCGTTGAGCGTGAAGTCAAAGGCCTGGTGCATTTCCAAGTACGACCAGTGCATGACCCGGATCAGTTCGTAACGTCCGGCCAGGCTTTCTGTCAGGCCCTTTTGGAGCAGCAATGGCGAGCTGCCGAGCAGAATCACATGCATGTCCAGGCCCTGGGCACGGTCAGCATCCCACAGGCCTTTGATGGTGTCTGACCAGCGCGGCACTTTCTGGATCTCGTCCAGAACAAAGGCAAAAGTCTGCTGCGGGCGGGTCTGTTGCAATGTCTTGAACTGTTGCCGGGCTTCTTGCCAGCGGCGGATCAACCAGGCGGCATCACGGGGCGCACCATCGACTTCGCTGAATGGCGAGCTGAAGTCGCTGTATGTGAAAGGTCGGGCTTCGGCGGGTTGGTCCACCGCCACAAAATAATGGGTGCAGCCCGCCAGGGCCTGACGCACCAAGGTGGTTTTGCCCACTTGCCGTGGCCCGGTCACAATCGTGATGAATTGTGGTGCTTCCTGCAGTCGACTCTGCAAGATGTAAACCTGGGAACGCTGGAACGTCATAAAAGATACTGAGTAAATTTACTCACGATTGTAAATATCACCTTGATGTTGTCAAACTCGGCAACTTGAGCGTGGTTTTACGGCCTCACCAATTTGTCAATCAGCCCTTTCTAAAATTGTCGTTATGAACCTCTTGGCCCTGGACACCAGTACCGAACAGATGTCGATCGCTGTGCAGCGCGCTGGTGTGTCCACGCCCTGGCAGCACAGTGCCGCCGGTGGCGCCCACAGCTCCACCCACCTGATTCCCGAGATTCAACAGCTGCTGGCGCAGGCGGATCTCTCGTTTGCCCAACTTGACGCCATCGTGTTTGGCGCTGGGCCGGGCTCGTTCACCGGGCTGCGCACCGCCTGTTCGGTGGCGCAGGGCCTGGCTTTTGGGGCGGATCTGCCGGTGCTGCCGGTGGACACGCTGCTGGCTGTGGCCGAAGAAGCGCGTTGGCAGCTGTCGGGTGCGAGCGGCTTGGTGGTCACCAGCCTGCTCGACGCACGCATGGACGAGCTGTACACCGCCAGCTACATCTTTGAGAGTGATGTATGGCGACAGATCAAGGGCTGCAGCCTGATCAAGCCTGAGAGCCTGGGCTGGGATGGCGTGGGTGTGCTGGCGGGTAATGGGTTTGCCGCCTATGGTGCACGCCTGCCCGACGGCCCCGGTCTGCGCCTGCTGGCCTTGC
Organism: Rhodoferax sp. U11-2br; assembly: GCF_018619435.1. Classification (GTDB taxonomy): domain Bacteria; phylum Pseudomonadota; class Gammaproteobacteria; order Burkholderiales; family Burkholderiaceae_C; genus Rhodoferax. The sequence continues at coordinate 13,900 of NZ_JAHFZF010000011.1, forward strand.
CCACCGCAACGGCCATGCTGCGGCTGGCGCCGGCCTTGCTAGCCGCTGGCGGCGCGGTGCCAGCGGCGCAGGCGCTGCCCACCTACATCCGCGACAAGGTGGCGCAGACCACGCTGGAACGCGCGGCCGCCAAGTCTGCCGCCTGACCCCCGCCATGAACGCCCAACTGCAGCCTGTGGAAGTGCGCTTTGAGCCGATGCGTGAGGCCGACCTCGACGCGGTGCTGGCAGTGGAGCAACTGGCCTACAGCCACCCCTGGCAGCGGCGCCACTTTGCCGACTGCCTGGCCGGGGGTTACCAGGCGCAGCTGCTGCTGGCGGGCGACACCCTGCTGGGCTACTTTGTCGCCATGCAAGGTTTTGAAGAGGTGCATCTGCTCAACCTGGCGGTGGCGCCCGGCCACCAGCGCCAGGGCTGGGCCAAGGTGATGCTCGACGCGCTGGTGTTGTGGGCGCGTGGCCAGGGCCTGCAATGGGTCTGGCTGGAGGCGCGCGCCAGCAACACCCGCGCGGTGCAGGTTTACAAGGCGCACGGCTTTCGTTATGTGGGCCTGCGCAAACAGTATTACCCGGCGGAACTCGGCCAGCGTGAAGACGCGCTGGTGATGAGCCTCAAGCTCGACAACACGCCATGAGGGCCGGGCCACAGCCAGGTCGGCCCAGTCGGTGAAAATCAGCCCATGAGCCTAGACCTTGATACCCGCCAACGCGCCATGCTGGCCGAAATGGGGGTGCACGTCTGGTGGCCCGACAACACGGCCCCCGATGAGGTGCTGGCCCAGGCGGCCGCAGCCGATTTACAGGCCGACAGCGACCGCCACCATGATCTGGAAAATGCAGCACCCAGCCCAGACAGTGAAAGGGCTGGAGGCCAAATTCACCCACAAGCTGCGGCACCACAGCCGAGCAGCGCCCGGTCTGCGCCGCCTGCCGCGACGGCGCCACCCGCAGCGCCCGAACACCCGGCCAATCAGCGACCAACACCCCCCGCCCGAGCGCGCCAGGCCCCGAGCGGACCCGCACCCACCGCGCTGACCCCGCTGCCGCCCGGCATCGAGACCATGGACTGGCCCACCCTGCAGGCCACGGTGGTCGCCTGCCAGGCCTGCGCCATGTGCCTGGGCCGACGTGGCCCGGTGCTGGCCGCCCCGCCAGACAGCCTGCGGGCCGACTGGCTGGTGCTCGGTGAACCACCTGATGACGCACAAGAGCGCGCTGGCGAACCCTTTGTGGACGACGCGGGCCTGTTACTCGACAACATGCTCAAGGCGGTGGGGGTGCAACGCCACCAAACAGGCCTAGCCGAAGAGAACAACCCGGCCCAGACCGCCTACCTGAGCCTGGTGCTCAAATGCCGCCCGGTGGTGCCCACCACACCCGACACGCAGGCGCTGGCCGACTGCGCGCATTACCTGCGCCGCGAAATCGCGCTGGTACAGCCCAAGGTGATTTTGGCCATGGGTCGGCTGGCGATGCAGGTGCTGCTGAGCCAGGACCACCCGCAAGGCCTCAAACTGCCACTGGGCAAGTTGCGCGGCCAGGTCTGGCATTACCAGGGCGTGCCGGTGGTGGTGACCTACCCACCCGCCTACCTGCTGCGTAACCCGCTGGACAAAGCCCGCGCCTGGGAGGATTTGTGCCTGGCGGCCGAGGTGGCACAGGCCCCAAGCCGCTGAGGCCCCAGCCTCAGTTTCCGGGTGCCTGGGTGTGGTCCAGGTCCGGGCGGTGGTAGGGGTCGACGTGGGTCAGCAGGTGCAACACGCGGTGGTGCTGCATCACGCGCTGCTGCGCGGCCACGGTGATGTCGTGCGCCTGCTCCACCGTCAGGGTGGCAAGCACCTCCAGATGCGCGTCCACCACAATCATGTCGCCCATCATGCGGGTACGGATGTCGTGCACACCACTCACACCGGGGGTTTGCTGCAGGGTCTGGCGGATGGCCTGCAGCTCGGCGTCGTCCACCGCGCGGTCCATCAGGTCGTGCAAGGCGGTCCAGCCAAAACTCCAGCCCATGCGCGTGACCATGAAACCCACCAGCGCCGCCGCAATCGGGTCAAAAATCGGGTAACCGGCCAGGTTGCCGATGATGCCCACCCCCACCACCAGGGAGGACGCCGCATCCGAGCGGGCATGCCAGGCATTGGCCACCAGCATGCTGCTTTTGACCTTTTTAGCCACCAGCAACATGTAGCGAAACAGCAGCTCCTTGGCCGTGAGTGCACCCAGCGCCACCCACAGTGCGCCGATGTGCACCGTGGCAATCAACTCTGGGTTTTGCAACTTGCTGGCCGCCGACCACAACATGCCCAGCCCCACCACCAACAGCAGCAACCCGAGCACCAGGGAGGCCGCGTTCTCAAAACGCTGGTGGCCATAAGGGTGGTCGGCATCGGCCGCTTTCTGGCTGTGGTGGTTGGCAAACAACACCACAAAGTCGGCCACCAGGTCGGACAGCGAGTGCAGGCCGTCGGCCACCAAGGCCTGCGATTTGCTCAGCACCCCGGCCACGATCTGGAGCGTGCTCAACACCAGGTTGACCACAACACTGACCCAGGTGCTGCGCGAGGCCGCACGCGCGCGCTCGGCGTTGTTGTACTGGGGCAGGTCCTGAGGGTCGGAAATCGGGTCGTGTTGCATGGGGCACCAAGGGGGCGAAACGTGGGGCAGTTTAGGCGCTTTGTGGCCAGGCATTCTTACAATGTCGGGCATGAACTTCCTTGACCAACTGGGCGCGGCAGAGCGCCAGAACCAATCTCTGCTGTGTGTCGGTCTGGACCCGGACCCGGCGCGGTTTCCGGCGCACCTCAAAGGTGATGCCAGCAAAATCTACGACTTTTGCGCCGCCATCGTCGACGCCACCGCCGATCTGGTGATTGCCTTCAAACCCCAAATTGCCTACTTTGCGGCGCACCGGGCCGAAGCCCAGCTCGAGCAGTTGATGGCCCACATGCGCCGCACCGCACCGCAGGTGCCGATCATTCTGGACGCCAAACGTGGCGACATCGGCAGCACCGCCGAGCAATACGCGATCGAGGCGTTTGAGCGTTACGGCGCCGATGCGGTCACGCTGTCGCCCTTCATGGGGTTGGATTCGGTGCAACCGTATCTGAAGTACCACGGCAAGGGTGCGTTTTTGCTGTGCCGCACCTCCAACCCCGGTGGCGACGATTTCCAGAACCAGCGCCTGGCCAGTGTGCCGGGGCAGCCGCTGCTGTATGAACACATTGCGCGGCTGGCGCAAGGCCACTGGAATATCAACGGCCAGCTCGGTCTTGTGGTGGGCGCCACCTACCCGGCCGAAATCGAGCGGGTGCGTGCCCTGGCACCGAGCCTGCCGCTGCTGATTCCGGGGGTGGGGGCACAAGGTGGGGACGCACTGGCCACGGTCAAGGCGGGCTGGCGCAACCAACGGGCCGCAGACGGCACGGCACAGACCACCGGGCCGATCATCGTCAACTCCTCACGGGCCATTTTGTATGCCAGCGCTGGCGGCGACTTTGCAGCGGCAGCACGGGCCGAGGCATTAAAAACCCGCGATGTATTGCGGGCCGCTTGCCAAGCCGCATAAGCTCTTTAATCTATAGCTATCAGCCCTTTTAGAAAAAGGGCTAGAGACCAAAATAGCTTACAACTTGAAGACCGACACGGTGTCCACCAGACCCTGAGACTGTTGGCTCAGGCTGGTGGCGGCGGCGGCAATTTCTTCCACCAATGCGGCGTTTTGCTGGGTGGTTTTGTCCATCTGGGCGACGGCTTCCACCACCTGGGCCACACCGTCGGCCTGCTCTTTGCTGGAGCTGCTGATCTCCCCCACGATCTGGCTCACCTCGCGGATGCTGGCCACCACCTCGTCCATGGTGCTGCCGGCCTGATCGACCAACTGCGTGCCGTGCTCCACACGCTGCACACTGGCACTGATCAGGCCCTTGATCTCTTTGGCGGCCTCGGCACTGCGCCCGGCCAGCGAGCGCACTTCACTGGCCACCACCGCAAAGCCCCGGCCCTGCTCACCAGCGCGCGCCGCTTCCACCGCCGCGTTGAGCGCCAGGATGTTGGTCTGAAAGGCGATGCCATCGATCACACCAATGATGTCCACAATGCGCCGCGATGAGTCGTTGATGTCTTTCATGGTGTGCACCACCTGGCCCACCACGTCGCCCCCTTTGAGCGCCACCACACTGGCGGCCTGCGCCAGCTGGTTGGCGCGTTGTGCGCTGACGGCGTTTTGCTGCACGGCGGCACCCAGCTCTTCCATGCTGGCCGAGGTTTGCTCCAGCGCGCTGGCCTGTGACTCGGTGCGGCTGGAGAGGTCGTTGTCGCCCTGGGCAATCTCGACACTGGCGGTGGCCACCGCCTCGGAGCCTTGGCGCACCTGCTGCACCACATGGGCCAGCTTGTCGCGCATGCTGGCCAGTGCCTGCATCAGCTGACCGAGTTCGTTGTCGCCATACGCCTGCACCTTGACCCGCAGATCCCCCTGGGACACCGCGTGGGCCAGTTGCAATGCATCGTTCACCGGTTCGGTGATGCTGCGGATGAAGGCCCAGGACAACCACACAGCCGCCAGCAAACCGCCAAGCAGCAGCAGCGCCACAACGCCCAGGATGCGGGATTCGGTCTGCAGGCGCGCCTGGAGCTCGCCCACCATGGTCTGCATGGCCAGGCTGTTGAAGGCAAACAGGCCGTCGATGGTCTGGGTGAAGGCATCAAAATAGGCCACGGCTGGCATGTTCAGCTCTGTCGCATTGATGACACCATCATTGGCCAGCGCCAGGGTTTTGTCCACGGCGGCGCGGTTGGCCTCGGAAGGGGCTTGCAAGGCCACCTGCATGCGCGGGTTGGTCTGGGTGGCAATAGCCACCTGGCGGAACATGCTGGCCTGCAGCTCCAGGGCGCGTTTGCTCAGCGCACGCAGGGTGGCTTTGCCCTCGGGTGGTGCAGTCGCCTTGGTCAGGAAACCGCTGCCCATGGCGCGCATCAGCCCCAAGTTCTCTGCCAGCCAGGGCATGTCGACCATGGTGGCGCGTACCAGCGCGTAGGTGTCGGCATGGGGTTCCAGGCTCAGGCCAAACTCGTCGAGCAGTTCCTCACCAAGTTGCAGCTGGGCGGTGATGATCTGGGTGTGGCGCTGGGTGCTCTCGGCGACGTTGATGCTGCGGCCCGCCACACTTTGTTCCAGTGTGACCCAGCTTTGCTTGAGATCGGACCAGCGCTTTTGCAAAGCGGGCGAAACGCCAGCGGTGGTGAATTCGCCCTCCATGGCACTGATGGCGGCGTTGAGTTTGTCGCGCAGGGCCGGGCGGCGGGCCGCCAGTTCCTCGTTGCCATTGAGCATGCTGGCCGACATGCCGCGGTGGGTCTGGCTGAGCTGGATCACCTTGTTGAGCGCCACCAGCGGACCCGTGCCCAGCAGCTCACGCTGCGCCACCTGGATGTCGGAGAAGGACCGCTTGAAGTACAAACCCGTCGGTATGGCCACCATCACCAGGGCCACCAGCCCGAGGATCAGGAACTTGTGGGCGAGCTTCATGTGTTGCAGCAGCGGCATGGGCGTCTCCTGAAAAGCTATTGAGTGACAGCGTTTCTGGCACATCATAGGGAGAAGCCATCCAGCCCGCCACTTCCCGTCCTGTTTTGTTGGATTTTTGAGAGTATTCTTTTCCCAAAAGGGTTGTTTGCTACACATAAGATAGCGCTCATCTATCCAACATCCGTAGACAAAAGATACTTCGGGTGGGTATTCACAAATCAGGCAAATGGTTACCATCAGCGAGCTGTTCAAGCAGCCACTTCACTTCTTGCAGGACAAGGTGCCATGACATCATCACCGCTCCCAGCTTCCCGTTGTGTGCTCGTCTGTCTTGCTACGGCTTGGGCCCTGGCCAGTACACCCGCGATGGCTGACAAGCTCACCATCGGTGGCACCGGCAATGCACTGGGCACCGCCCGCTTGCTGGCCGAGGCCTACACCCGGCGCAACCCTGCCGACCAGATCACCGTGCTGCCCAGCCTGGGCAGCTCTGGTGCCATCAAGGCCTCGGCAGCAGGCAAACTCGACCTGGGCCTGAGCTCACGCCCTCTCAAGGACGACGAACTGGCCGCTGGCCTGCTGGCCACGGAATATGCACGCAGCCCCACCGTGTTTGCTGTGGCCGCCCACACCCGGATCGGCGGTGTCAGCGTGACACAGATGGCGCAGCTATATGCGGGACAGCTCAGCACCTGGCCCGATGGCACACCAGCGCGCCCCATCATCCGCCAGGCCGGTGATGACAACACGCTGCAGATCAAGAAACTCTCACCCGCCATGGACAGTGCGCTGACCCTGGCGGAACAACGCCCGGGTTTGCCCACAGCCTTCACCGACCAGGAAACCGTCGACAAGATCGAGAGCATTCCTGGCGCAGTGGGGGTAACCACCGTCGCCCTGATCCAGTCCGAGGGGCGCCGTCTGCGTGCGCTGCAGCTTGACGGCGTGGAGCCCACCGAGGCTAATTGCAAATCCGGCGCCTACCCGACGGCCTTGGTGAAACGTTTTTACCTGGTGACTTCCACCACACCGGGCGCCGGTGTACAACGCTTCATCCAGTTCATCGGCTCAGCCGAGGGGACCACCATCCTGAAGCAAACCGGCCACTGGACACCTTGAGTACACCGTGCGTAACGCCCACCCCTCGGCCGATGATGAAGCCAGCCGGGTCATCACCCGGGTGGCCTTATTGCTGGCATTGGTGGTTGGCCTGGGCATCCCGCTGGGTTACTGGCTGACGGCGCACACCAGTCTGAGTGAAGCGCTGACCTTCAAGGCGCGGGTCAAGGCTTCGGCCCTGAACCGGCTGATTGCCGATGCACCCGAACTGTGGGTGTATGCCGAGAACCGCATGCTGGGGCTGCTCGCCCACGAGCCGGTACCACTCACCGGGGAGCTGATCGAGGTGTTGGACGCGCAAGGACAACTTCTGGTGCGCAGCGGTGCCGTGCCCGCCAACCCGGTCATGCACCGCAGTTACCAGCTCTATGACTCCGGACGGGCTGTGGGTAGCATCGCGGTCAGCACCTCGCTGCAGCCGCTGCTGCGCCATACCGGGTTAGCCACCCTGCTCGGGCTGGCGCTGGGCAATCTGGTGTATTGGGTGATGCGTGTGGTTCCCTTGCGCCGCCTGCGCCGGGCCACCCAGGCACTGACGGAGGAAACCGAACGGGCTGAAGCCACCTTGCGCTCGATCAGTGATGCGGTCATCACCCTGACGGCAGACGGCAAGCTGCAAGACCTGAACCCGGCAGGGGTGGCCATCTTTGAGGCCGACCGGGCCCAGCACATGCTTGGGCGCCGATTCACCGACTTTGTCACCCCGGCCTACCATGAGACCTTCGCGCTGATGCACCAGCAGGTGACACAAGGGCAAACGGCCCAGTGCCAGCTTCTGACACAGGGTCTGCGCGGCGCACTGCGCTGGCTGGACATCCAGGCCGTGCCGCTGACGCTGCACAACGAACAGGTCACGCTGGCGGTGGCGCGTGATGTGACCCAGCGCAAAGCTGCCGAGGACGAAATCCGCTCGCTGGCCTTTCACGACCAGCTCACCGGCCTGCCCAACCGCCACCACCTGATGCACCGGCTGGCACGGCTGGCCAACGCCGACGACCACAGCCACACCGCCTTGATGATGCTGGACCTGGACAACTTCAAAACCCTCAACGACACGCTGGGTCACGATGTGGGTGACCAGCTGCTGCAGGCGGTGGCACAGCGCCTGACCGCTTGTGTGCGCCATGGCGACAACGTGGTGCGCCTGGGGGGTGACGAATTTGTGCTGCTGCTCGAAAACCTGGATCCCGATCTGCAGCAGGCCACCCACCAGGCCGAGGTCATTGGCCAGAAGGTGCTGGCCGAGCTCAACCACCTCTACCTGCTCGATGGCCACCCGTGCCGCAGCACACCCAGCATCGGCATCACCGTGTTTGCCAACACCCAGGCCATCAGCAAGGATGTCCTCAAACGCGCCGATCTGGCCATGTACCAAGCCAAAGCCGGCGGGCGCAATGCGCTGCGCCTGTTTGAAACCCCCATGATGGACGAGGTCAACACCCGCGCGGAGCTGGAAGCCGACCTGATCGAGGCGTTCGAACAGAAACAGTTTGTTCTGCACTACCAGGCGCAGGTGCAGAACGATGGCCGCATCAGCGGTGCCGAAGTGCTGCTGCGCTGGCAACACCCGCGGCGGGGTCTGGTGCTGCCGGGCGAGTTCATCGAGGCCTTGGAGGACAGTGGCCTGATCATCCCGATCGGTCAATGGGTGCTGGAAAGCGCTTGTCGCCAACTGGCGCAGTGGGCGCAGCAAACGCACATGGCGCACCTGAGTCTGGCGGTGAATGTGAGCGCGCGCCAGTTCGAGTTGCTGGGTTTTGTCGACCAGGTGTCCGCCCTGCTGCAGCACACCGGTGCCAAGCCGGCCTTGCTCAAACTGGAGCTGACCGAGTCCTTGCTGGTCAAAGATGTGGAGAGCACCATCACCAAAATGACCCGGCTGCGGGCCCTGGGTGTGCGTTTTTCGCTGGACGACTTCGGGACCGGCTACTCGTCACTGACCTACTTAAAACGCCTGCCGCTGGACCAGCTCAAGATCGACCAGGGTTTTGTGCGGGACATTCTGGACGACGCCAACGACGCCGCCATCGCCAAGATGATTGTGGCGCTGGCCGACAGCATCGGCCTGATCGTGATTGCCGAGGGTGTCGAAACCCAGGCGCAACGCGACATGCTGGCCAGCCTGGGCTGCCATGCCTACCAGGGCTACCTGTTTGGCCCGCCGGTGCCGCTGCCGGCGTTCGAGGCTCAGCTGCGCTGAGTCCCTTCTGGGGTCACACCACCAGCGGCTCTTCCTGCATCGCCTCGATCTGCTCCTGCAGCATCAGCACCTGACCCTGCCAGTAGTCGCTGGAGCCAAACCAGGGGAAGTTGATGGCAAAGATCGGGTCGTCCCAGCGCCGCGCCAGCCAGGCGCTGTAGTGGATCAGGCGCAAGGTGCGCAGCGGTTCGATCAGCGCCAGCTCACGCCGGTCAAAACTGCGAAATTGCTCGTAACCATCCACCAGTGCGCCGAGTTGGCGGGTGCGCTGCTGGCGGTCACCACTGAGCAACATCCACAGGTCTTGCACCGCCATCCCCATGCGGGCGTCGTCCAGATCGACAAAATGTGGCCCAGGCAGGCTGGCCGCCGGGGCGTCCAGCGGTGTCCAGAGGATGTTGCCGGGGTGGCAGTCACCATGCAGGCGCAGGCTGCGCAGGGCGTGGAAAGGCTGCGCGTCCTCTGCCGCATCTTCCAGATCATTTTGGACTGTAGTCCTTATATACAAAGGAAAAGTAGCTATCAAATTGAGTGCATCCGAGGACGCCTTCTCCCAGGCTGACTGCACATCCAGCGGCACTTTGTCGTGGCTGAGCAGCCACTCGCGGGGCTCAACGCCAAAACTCTGCAGGTCGAGCGCCGGGCGCACGGCAAAAGGCCTGGCCGCACCTACGGTGTGGATACGCGCCAGAAAGCGCCCCACCCATTCCAGCACATCGGGATCGTCAAGCTCGGGGCTGCGCCCACCCCGGCTTGGGCTCACACTGAAGGCAAAACCACCAAAGTGATGCAAGGTACGCCCCTGAATCCGCAGCGGCCCAACCACCGGAATTTCTGCGTCCATCAACTCGGCAGAGAACGCATGTTCTTCCAGAATCTGCGCTTCGCTCCAGCGTCCGGGGCGGTAAAACTTGGCCACCACGGTGCTGCCATCGTCCAGATGCAGCTGGTAGACCCGGTTTTCGTAGGAGCTCAGGGCCATCTGTCGGCCGTCCCCATACAGGCCAATGCTGACCAGTGCGTCCTGCACCAGGTCGGGTGTCAAAGCGTGATAGGGGTGTCCCTCAGACGGTGATTGTTCCTGCACGATGCCCGCTCCCTTATTATTCAGCCCACTATCATGCCCGAAAGAATCGGCCCTGCGCGCGCTTTGGCAGACACCTCTAAACCCCCCGTTGCTTTTGCGCTAACCTGCGACCACGGCCAGCCCATCAGAATAGCTAAGAGACTCTGGTTGCGCCGGGAGACCTCATATGTTTGACTACCTCATCATCGGCGGCGGCTCGGCAGGGTGCGTGCTGGCCGCACGTCTGTCAGAAAACCCCAACATCACCGTAGCCCTGCTGGAGGCGGGTCCACCCGACAGCAGCGTGCTGATCCATTGCCCGGCTGGCCTGGGGGTGCTGGCCAAGTTCAGCCTGGCGGGCTGGGGGCTGAACACCACACCGCAACCCGGGCTGAACGGGCGCCGTGGCTACCAGCCGCGCGGCAAGGTGCTGGGCGGGTCGAGTTCGATCAACGCCATGTGTTACATCCGCGGCCAGCGCGAGGACTATGACCGCTGGGCAGCGCTTGGCAACCCGGGCTGGGCCTGGCAGGATGTGTTGCCCTACTTCAAGAAGTCTGAGGGCAACGAACGTGGGGCTGACGCGCTGCATGGCGGGGACGGCCCGCTCCATGTGACGGACCTGCACAGCCCCAACCCGTTTGGCCTGCGTTTTGTGCAGGCCGCCGCCCAGGCGGGGCACCCCATCAACCCCGACTTCAATGGCGCCAGCCAGGAAGGTGTGGGTTTGTACCAAGTCACGCACCAACGCGGCGAGCGTTGCAGTGCCGCCAAGGCCTATCTGACACCGGCCCTGGCGCGCCCCAATGTGCAGGTGTTCACCGGCGCCCAGGTCACCCGCATCCTGCTGGAAAAAAAACGCGCCGTGGGTGTGCAGTTCATGCAGGACGGCCAGCTCAAACAGCTCAACTGCCAGCGCGAGGTGCTGCTCTGCGCCGGGGCCATCCAGTCACCACAGATCCTGATGCTCTCGGGCATCGGGCCGCACCAACACCTGATTGACACCGGCATCGCGCCCTTGCACGAGTTGCCCGGTGTGGGCCAGCACCTGCACGACCACCCGGACATCGTGCAAGTGGTGCATGTACACAACAACACCGAGCTGTTTGGCCTGTCGCTGGGGGGAGGTATCAAGATAGGACAAGGCATGCTGCAATGGCGCCAGCACCGCACTGGCCTATTGACCACCAACTTTGCCGAGGCCGGGGGGTTCATCAAGAGCCAAGCCAGCGAGACCACACCCGACCTGCAACTGCATTTTGTCGTAGGCAAACTCATCAACCACGGCCGCACGCTGAGCTGGGGGCATGGTTTCTCCTGCCATGTGTGCCTGCTGCGCCCCAAGAGCGCGGGCAGCATCCGGCTCGCCAGCAAAGACCCGCTGGCCCTGCCGCTGGTGGACCCCGACTTTCTGAGCCACCGCGACGACATGGATCGCCTGGTGCGCGGTTTCAAGCTGATGCGCGAGATCCTGCAACAACCTGCACTGGCCCGCTTTGAGGGGCGCGAGCTGCCAGCCACCGCCAGCGCGCAGACCGACGAACAGATCGAGCAGGTGATCCGCGACTACGCCGACACCATCTACCACCCGGTCGGCAGCTGCCGCATGGGCAACACCGACATGGACGTGGTGGACGCGCAGTTGCGTGTGCACGGGCTGCAGGGACTGCGTGTGGTGGACGCCTCCATCATGCCGAGCATTGTCAGCGGCAACACCAACGCGCCAGTGATGATGATTGCCGAGAAGGCGGCCGATATGATCAGGGCTGACCATCTGCCCTGATTTGCCTCATGCCCGTTTTTTCGCCACCCCCTTCTGACCCAGCAGACTCCCCCTTCTTCGGACTCGCCCCCTACCTGCGCATGAGCATTGCGGGCATGGACCTCCAAGCCGTGGGAGCGCGTGCCCTGGCGCAAGCGCAGGCGCAGCCCGACTCCGCCACCCGATGGATGACCCTGTCCCTCGTGTTGCAATCCCTGGGACAGCGCGAACTGGGCTTGACGGCCCAGGCACAGGCCCTGTCCCTACAACGGGTTTACCACCTGGCGGCGCGCCAGCAACCCACACGCTGCCGCCTGCTGATGCTGATGGAACCCGGTGACCTGGCTGCCAACACGCCCCTGGAATGCCTGCTCGAAGACAGCGACATCGAATTGATTTTTTACTACCTGAGCCACAACGAGCCACTGTTGACCCCGCTGCCCGAACACGACGCCGTGCTGGTAGCCATGAGCGACAGTGACGAGAACCGGGCGCATCTGCGTTTTCTGGAGCAAGCGTTGGCCAACTGGCCCCAGCCGGTGATCAACCTGCCGCGCTACATACCGTATGTGGACCGCGCCACCGCGAGCAGCCTGCTGCAACACCAGCCGGGCGTGTTGATGCCGCCCACCTTGCGCGCATCCCGTGCCCAAATGCAAGCGATTGCCAGTGGCGCCAGCCAACTCAACGCGGTGTTCGCGGACTGCGACTTCCCCGTCATCCTGCGGCCACTGGGCTCGCAAGGTGGCCATGGCCTGGCCAAGATCGAAACGCCGGATGACATCGACCACTACCTGACGGGGCAGCCTGATGCCGAGTTTTTTATCTCGCGCTTCATCAACTACAGCCATGCGGACGGTTATTTCCGCAAGATCCGGGTGGCGCTGATCGACGGCCAGCCCTACGCCTGCCACATGGCGGTCTCTAAAAACTGGATGATCCATTACGTCAATGCAGGCATGTACGAAGAAGCCTGGAAACGCGCCGAGGAACTGGCGTTCATGGAGGGTTTTGAGGCCTTCAAGCAGCGTCACAATTCAGCGCTGCAAGCCATCAGCGGCGCCATCCCGCTCGATTACCTGTGTATCGACTGCGCCGAAACCGTGGACGGGCAACTGCTGATTTTTGAAGTGGACCACGCCATGGTGATCCATGCGATGGACACCGAGGCCCAGTTCCCGTACAAACAAATCCATATGCACAAAGTCAAAAGCGCTTTCCGCGACCTGCTGTTGCGGCGCATGGCTGATCAAACCGCCACCAACGCACCAACACCTGTCGAACAAGCATGAAACCTTTGAACAGCCTGAATTTTTCTGGCGGCCCCGGCGCCTTGCCCGAGTCGGTGTTGCTGCAGGTGCAGCAAGCGATCCTGGAGGTGCCCGAGGTCGGCCTGTCGGTGTTGGGCATCAGCCACCGCTCGGACTGGTTTGCCGCAGTCGTCCAGGAAACTGAGGACAACATCCGCGCCCTGCTGGGCCTGGACGCCAGCTACCACGTGCTGCTGCTGCAAGGCGGAGCCACCCAGCAGTTCTCGATGGTGCCGATGACCCTGCTGCGGGGCCAGCAAGCACCTGCGCAGTATTTGCAAACTGGCTACTGGAGCGGCAAGGTGCTGCCCGAGGCACGTTTGCACGGCGACATCGAGGTGCTGTGGTCGGGCCAGAGCTGCGGTTTCTCGCGTCTGCCCGCTGACGACGAGCTGGCCTACTCGGCAGACGCGCCCTACCTGCACTACGTCTCCAACGAGACCGTCGAGGGCCTGCAGTTCAACCGGGTGCTGGGCCGCGAAGATGTACCGCGCGTCTGCGACATGTCCTCCGACTTTTTGTCCCGGCCCTGCGAAGCCGAGCGTTTTGCCCTGATTTACGCCCACGCTCAAAAGAACATCGGCCCGGCCGGGGTCACCGTGGTGCTGGTGAAGGATGCCCTGCTGCAGGATGCGCCAACCGACCTGCCCGCGTTTCTGGACTACCAACAACAGATCAAGGCCCATTCCAATCTGAACACGCCGCCGGTTTTCTCGATTTATGTCACCCTGCTGGTGACCCGCTGGCTGCGCCACGACATCGGCGGGCTGGCCAAGATGGACCAGATCAACCAGCAAAAAGCGGCGCTGCTGTACCAGGCTCTGGACGGCAGCGACGGTTTTTACCGGGGCCGCGCGGCTCTGCCAGACCGCTCGCTGATGAACGTGGCGATGACCTTGCCCAGTGTGGCACTGGAGCAGGCCTTCCTGGCCGAGTCTGCACTGGCCGGTTTTTCCGGGCTGGCCGGGCACCGCGCGGTGGGCGGCATTCGCGCATCGATCTACAACGCGCTGAGCCTGACGGCGGTGCAGCGCTTGACCGAGTTTATGCAGGACTTCAGGCGCCAGCATCTACCTTGACCCAAATTTGATAGCTGCTAGCCCTTTTAATAATTGGTCTGGTGGCACTTTCTGACGTACACCACCGGTCGCTCAAGTTTCAGGCGCAACAGCCGTTATACATATACAGCCTACTGCCTCCGGGTCACCGATGGCATGTCAAGCGCCCATCCTCGTCTGGCCCACGCCCAGGCGGTTGCGACTGAGAACAGGAGTGCAGCATGAACCCGATTGCATCAACCCCCAGCAGCCCATCCTCAGTTGCAAGCGCAGCGGTGACACGTGCCCCCGTCAGCCCGGTGCCCGAAGTGCGCCCGGTCCAGGCTGTCACAGACAACCTGCGTACCAGCAACTCAGGCAACAACCGGGCCAAAACCGAGGCATCTGCCAGCAAACTCAAAGCGTCGGAAGAAGACATCCAACGGGCCACCGAGGATTTGAAACAACGCGTGCAAACGCTGGCGCCGGAGTTGCAGTTTTCCGTGGACCAGACCAGCGGGCGTTCCATCATCAAGTTCACCGACCGCGCCACCAAGGAGGTGATCCGCCAGTTCCCCAGCGAGGAAGCCTTGGCACTGACACGTGCCATGGACCAGTTCCAACGCGGCCTGATCTTCAACCGCCAGGCCTGAGCACGCCCACCTGAGGACGCGCTCTGCCGTACCATCGCCACAGACGCCTGCTTGTGCCGTTCTTGGCACCAGCACAAAACCAACACACATTTCGCTGGAACACCATGACCCGTTGGGACGCCCACATGTGCCTGCCTTTGCATCCGCAGGCCAGTTTTGCACCGATCAACCAATTACGCAGCTACGGGCTGAACTATGTGTCGATCAACGTCGGCATGGACATGAACCCGGTGAGCCAGATCCTGCAAGTGATCGCAGGTTACCGCGCCACCATCGCAGGCCACCCGGACAAGTATGTACAAGTCAACAACCTGGCCGACATCGCCCGCGCACAGGCTGGTGGCCAGATCGCCATCGGTTTTGACCTGGAGGGCGCCATGCCGCTGCTGGAGCAGCCCGAAATGGTGGCGCTGTACGCCCGGCTCGGGGTGCGTCAGATCCACTTTGCCTACAACCGCAACAACAGCGTGGCCGATGGCTGCCACGACGAGAAACGCGGCCTCACCGCCCTAGGGCGCAAGATGGTCGAGGCCGTGAATGCCGCCGGACTGCTGATGGACTGCTCCCACACCGGGCGCAGCGGCAGCCTGGAGATCATGGCGGCCTCCAGCCAGCCGGTGGTCTTCAGCCACGCCAACCCGCTGGCCCTGGTGGACCATGGCCGCAACATCACCGACGAACAAATCCGCGCCTGCGCGGCCACCGGTGGGGTGGTGTGTGTGTCGGGTGTGTCACGCTTTCTGGGGGTTGAGCAACCCAGCGTCGTGGATGTGGCACGGCATGCGGCCTATGTGGCCAACCTGGTGGGCATCGACCACGTGGGCATTGGGCTGGACAACGGTTTTTCTCAGCCAGAACTCAATGACAGACCACCAGGCGACTTTGACCCCAGCTACTGGTGGCCCCAAAGCGCCGGTTATGGCCAGGCCATCAGCGGCATGCACTACGCGCCGATCACCACCTGGCAGCAGCTCCCCGAAGCCCTGCGCGCGGCGGGCATGAGCGAGGCTGAGTCCAAGCAGGTGTTGGGCGGCAATATGCTGCGGGTGGCGGGCCAGGTCTGGGCGTCGTCGCCGCTCTGAGCATCAGCATCCAATTGGCCTCTAGCCCTTTTTAATCAAGGGCCAGCAGCTACATCAACCAGAGCAAGTGACAGCAGGCGCTTAACCCTGGAACCGCTTGCGTGTGAGCGCCAGCGCAATCCAGAAGCCGCCCACGGTGAACCCCACCAACACCAGCAGCGGGCGCAGCCAGTCGGTGGGCCACTGGTCCATGAACAGCGGGCGCACCAGCGCCACCGCGTTGGTCAGCGGCAACCAGTGCGACACCGCGCGCACCAGCGGCGGCAACTGGTCCAGCGGGAAGAAGATGCCGCTCAGGAACATCATCGGCGTCAAAAACAGCGTGAAGTAGTAGGTGAAAAAGTCATACCCCTTGGCCAGCGCATTGAAGATCAGCGCCACACAGCTGAAGGTGATGCCTACCCCCGCCAACACCAGCCAAGCCACAGCCAGCTTGGGGCTGTAGCTGATGCCCAAGGCCAGCATCACCCCCAGAATCGCGGTCACGGTGAACAGCGATTTAAAGGCGGCCCACAACATCTCGGCCAGCACAATGTTGTCCAGGTTGACCGGCGCGTTCATGATGCCGTCCCAGGTTTTTTGCACGTGCATCCTTGAAAACGCGGAGTAGAGCGCTTCAAAACTGGCAGCATTCATGGCGCTCATGCAGATCGAGCCACTGGCCAGAAACAGGATGTAAGGCACCTGCACCCCGTCGACCGTGACCTGGCCAATCAAGGCGCCCATGCCGTACCCAAAGGCCAGCAGCCACATCAGCGGCTCAGCGATGTTGCCGACCAGGCTCGGAATCGCCAGCTTGCGCCAGACCAGCAGGTTGCGCAAAAACACCGGCCACCAGCGCATGGAGAGCTCCGGCGCGCGCCAGATAGATGGCGCTTTTTGGCCCTCAGCCCTGATAGCCATTGGGGTTGTAGCTCTTGTTGTCATAGTATTTATGCGTCCTCGCGGATTTGGCGGCCGGTCAGCTTGAGGAACAAATCCTCCAGATTGGCCGGACGGTGCAGGGTGCGCAACTGCGGGTGGGCTGCCAGCGCGGCCAGCAAAGGTTTGGCATCGGCGGTGTAGAAAAACACGGTTTCGCCACTGACCTCAACCCGCGCCGCAAAGGCCTTGAGCGGCGCATCCACCAGCGCCAGCGCACCGTTGCCAAACACCTCGACCACATCGGGCTCCAGATGCTGGCGGATCAGGTCGCGCGGTGCGCCTTCGGCAATCTTTTTGCCGTGGTCCACCACCAGCAGGCGGTTGCACAGGCGCTCGGCCTCGTCCATGAAATGGGTGGTCAGCAAAATCGACTTGCCCTGCTGCAACAGCAGTTGCAGGCGCTCCCACATCAGGTGACGCGCTTGCGGGTCCAGACCGGTGGTGGGTTCGTCCAGCAGCAGCAGGCGCGGGTTGTTGACCAGCGCGCGCGCCAGGCTCAGGCGGCGCTTCATGCCGCCCGACAGCTCACCGGGTTTGGCGTTGGCCTTGGCCGTCAGGCTGGCAAATTCGAGCAGACTGGGGATGCGTTCGCGGATCTGTTTGTCTTTGAGCCCAAAGTAGCGGCCATAGACCAGCAGGTTCTCGGCACAGCTGAAATCAGGATCCAACGTGTCCATCTGGCTGACCACACCGAGCTGTGCCTTGATCGCCAGTGCATCGCGCGGCATCTGCAGGTCAAACGCGGTGACGCTGCCAGCGTCGGGCACGGTCAGGCCCAGGCACATACGAATGGTGGTGGTTTTGCCGGCGCCATTGGGGCCGATCACGCCCAGGCATTCGCCGGGCGCTATGTCAAAAGACATGTCGTTCACCACGGTGGCCTCGCCGTAGCGTTTGACCAAGCCGTGTACTGAAAAGATGGGTTCACTCATGGCCAAATTGTGACCGAGCTGGAGACCGTTTCGGCAGTGTCGGCAGATCAACCCTGCCCGGCCGGGCTGTCCAAGACAAAAAACCGGCACAACGGCCGTTGTTGGCAGCCCAATGCTCCGGTCAGAACGTGACGGCTTGAGCCTCAGCGTGGTGACAACTGTGCCCGCCGTCTGGGCAGCGCAGCCTGTCCCCCACGCAGGGCGTTGAGCAGAATGCCAATGGTGCTGCCGTTGTGCGCCACCGATGCCGCCACCGGCGTGAGCTTGCCCGCTGCTGCTGCGGCCAGGATGGCGGAATTGAGACCCACGGTCAGTTTGAAGTTGCGCCCGATCAGGCGCAGGGTGCGGTTGGCCAGTTGTTTTGCGTCTGCCACCCGCGCGATGTCATCCTCCAGCAAGGCGATGTCCGAGGTCAGGCGGGCGATGTCAGCGCCTTGCGCCATGGCAAAACCCACATGCGCGCCCGCCAACGCCGGGGCGTCGTTGATGCCGTCACCGACAAACGCCAGCTTGGCACCCTCGGCCTTCATCTGCGCCACCAGCGCCGCCTTGTCCTCGGGCAACAACTGGGCATGAAACTCATCCAGGCCGATCTGTGCCGCAATCTCGGCGGCGCGATCGGGGTGGTCGCCTGTGAGCATGACCATACGTTTGACACCCAGGCTGCGCAAGCGCGCCACAGTGGCGGCGCTGGCCTCACGCAACTGGTCCTTGAGCGCAATCACACCGAGCAAGCGGCCACCAAAACCAATGTAGAGCAGGGTCTTACCCTGTGCAAACAAGCGCTCAATGCGTTGGCGCTGGCGGGCGTTGATGCGCACACCCTCATCGTCCTCAACAAAATGGCGTGAGCCCACCACCACCCGTTTGCCCTCAATGACACTGGCCACGCCGTGGGCCGCGATAAATTCCACTTCTTTGTGGTCAAAGTGGCGTCCCTGGTTCTGGCGTGCCGCCTGAACCACCGCCAGCGCCAGCGGGTGGAAGTAATGCTCCTCCACCGAGGCGGCCAGGTCAATCAGGTCCTTGGCGCTGTACTGCGGGTCAAAAGCGATCGAATCGGTCACCGCCAGCTGCCCGGTGGTGAGGGTGCCGGTCTTGTCAAACACAAAGGTGTCTACCTCGGCCAGCCGCTCCAGCACGTCAGCACCCTTGATCAAAATGCCGCTTTGGCCTGCACGGAACATCGCCGACTTGAAGGCCACCGGGGTCGCCAGCTTGAGGGCACAGGAATAGTCAGCCTGCAGCACGGCGGCGGCGCGGCGCCAGTCACCGGTCAGCAACCAGGCCACACCGGCCAGGCCCAGCACACCGGGCACCAGCTTGTCGGCCAGCCGGGCCGCACCGAGTTGTGTCTGGCTCTTGGCTTGCAAGGACTGCTCCACATAGTCGGCAATGCGTGCGGCCGCCGTCTTGCGCCCGACATGTTCGGCATAAATGCGCAACCGCCCTTCCTCAACCACGGTGCCTGACAGCACCACATCACCCCGGCGGCGTGACACAGGTACCGCCTCACCGGTCATCGAGGCTTCGTTGACCATGGCCTCACCCCCCAGCACGGTACCGTCCACGGGGATGGCCGCACCGGCACCCACGATCACGGTGGCACCCACCGCCACCGCAGTCGCCTCAATCTGACGCTCCACCCCGTCCTGCTCGACCCAGACCCAGCCGGTGTCCGGGTGCAGCAGGTTCTTGAGCAGGTCGTTGGAGCGCCGGGCAATCGAGTTCTCCAGGTACTCGCCCAGGGCCAGCATGAACACCGTGGTGTTGGCCGCCACGTAGTCCTGGCTGGCAGTGGAGATCGCCACCGCCAAGGCCTCCAGCACATGCGAGTTGATGCCCTCCTTGAACACATCACCCAGCGCCTCGCCATACAGCGGCAAGGCGGCGGCGAGTGTGGTCGCACGTTGCAACGGTGGTGACAGCTGCTTGGTGCTCAGCAACAAGGCGGCACTGACGGCCACCGGCATCCACGCTTTGCCATGCACCGGGTGCGCCAGGGCCTGTGGCAGATGGGGCAGCAGGTGCAGGTCGCGCAAGGCGGCTGTGAGCCGGTCCACATCGGTCTCGTTGGGGACAAACGCGATCGTCAAAGAACGTGCTCGCCAAGCCAGCCGCACCGTGCGCACGCCTGGCAGGTTTTCCACAGCACGTGTGATGCCCGGCTGGTCCAACAAGCTTCCCTGCGCCGGGTCAAAGCGAAAACGCACCCGATCCGCCAGCCGATGGACCGGCCTCAGTGCCACAAAGGGGGAGGCGGCTGACGGGTTCATCCCTTGCTGCGCTGCTCCGCGGCCACCTCGGCCTTGATGTCCGCCATTTGTTCCTTGACTTCCTCGAAACCACCCGCCACACCGGTATAGAGTTTCATGGCGGTTTTCATCAGTTTGGCGCGCATGGCCTCGTCACCGAGCACATACACCGCCGCCGCACCGAGCAGCGCCCCGATCAAGAACTGCTCGGTTTGCCGGTTGCCGACCAGCCCCTGCAAGTTGTGCAACAAGCCGTTACCCACACCAGGCCCGGCGCCCCCGGCTTGCGCAGAGCCATAGGCACCGCCCGCGTTGGTCCCCATCGCACCGCCGCCCATGCCCATACCGGCCGGGTCCATGCCTTGCATGGCCCCATACCCGGGCTCGCCCCAGCCAGCCTGCTGTTTACGCTTTTTCTTGCCCATCTTGCTTCTCCTTGGTTTCTTTCATCAACTGTTCCAACACCATCACGCTGGCGGTACCCAAGGCGATGGCTGTCAACGCCCGGCCAAGGTCCTGGCGCTGCCAGGCCTGTGCGGCAACGGTGCCCGCCGCCAAGGCAGCACCACCTTGCAATGCGCGGCGCACGACCAGTTTGTCCAGCACCGGTCGACCTGGCCGGTTCTGAATGCTCGCCAGCACGCCGGTGGTCACCAGACCTTTCACAAACGCCTCGGCGGTCGGCTGGGCGGCACGGGGCAAGGACAGCGCCCTCATTCACGCACCTCGCCTGTGGTTTTGGGTGTACGGCGTTTTCTGGGCACAGCGGTGCGCGCGGGTTGGCGCTCAACCTGGGACACTGGCGCCAAAGAGGACGCGAGATCTGGCTGGCTAGGCAGCGTGGGCTGGTGCAAGCTGTCCTGCGCCTGGTCCGGCGTGCGCTTGGCGGTTTTGCTGCGCCAGAGTTTGGTCGCAGCAGCGCCGGTCACAATGCCGGCAACAAAGGGAAGCAAGGGCAACATATCAGTCCTCCTGAGTCGGTGAATGGGATGGGGCGGCCGGGACGGCTTGGCTCTGGCGCAGCAGATGCACCGCCGCGCCACCCGCCACCAAACCTGCCAGCATGGCCGGGTGCGTGGTACGTACCAGGGTGCCGATCAGGCCAAAAGCGCCGTGCTGGCTGGCCAACAAAGCCAGACCACGCTCCAGCGCGTCGGACAGTGGGCCATGGCGCACATAGGCCTGGCTCGGGGCCACGCCTTGTTGGGCATGCCAGTTCTCGAGCGCCACGGCTTTTTCAAGTGCCCGCTGAAAAGCAGGCAGGTGTTTGTCGCGCGAAGCGGCCTGCACCCGAAGCAACACCTGGCGCACATCTGGCTCGGTCACCCAGGTCAACAGGTAGTCATACAAACGGATATTGGCCAGTTCACCGCTGACACCACGCTCCAAATTGACGCGCCAGGACGCAGAGATGGTGGTTTCTGCCGGAAAAGGGTCCAGCGGGCGGGGCACACCGTAACGCTGGCACAGACGCGCCAGCGTCGCAATGTGCTGCGCCTCAGACTTCAGAATGCTGGCAAACGGGGCTTGTTGGCCAAAGGCCTGAACCACACCCGCGTAATACGCACGTGCGGCGTACTCGTCATACAGCGCCATGCGCAAGGCCTGGTGCAGCAGCGGCCAGGGTGCTGCTGGCTGGAGTCGCTGGCTGCGCAGAATGCTTTCGTCAGTGTTGGCCAAAACGCAACTCCTCATAACTTTCTTGCAGGATCGCCAACAGGGTCTGGGCTGAGACCGATGACCGTTGCGCCAGCAAGTCGGGCCAGGCCGCATCAGGAATGGTGGCGTTGTCATAGGTGATGACACAGGAACGTGCCAGCAGGTTGAACGAAAAATCCTGCACCCCGCGCACCGACGCCAGCGCCTGTTGCAAAGCCTGGGCACCCAGGCCGCGCAGCAACGGTACGTCCAGCGCCGCCGCATCCAGCTTGAGGCGCACCCGCCCGGGGATCTGGTGCGCCAGGCGCAGGTAAGGCGCAAACAGAGACACGACCGACCAGGGATCAGTTCCGGGTGTTGCGCTGCGAAGAGAAGTGGGTTGTTGGGCCGTCATGGATCATCGAAATCATCCTTGGCTGGCTTGCCGCAAAGAAGCTGCGGCTGGCTGGCTGGTGGCTTGAATGTGTCATTCAAGGGTCTGGCAGCAACTCTAGCAGCCGCCAGCAGGGAGCCTTTGATCCACGTCAACCGACCGGCACACCAGTCTGCCAATGCACAAAGTTAAACTCAGACCTCCCTTGTTGTGAGCCTGAGCCGGTGCAGCACCCGCTCGGCAACACACGCCCATTTCAACTTTTTCAGGACGCCTGTCGGCGCAGCACCATGACCACCCTCGGCACCCCTCTGACCCCCCACGCCACCAAAGTCATGCTGCTGGGCAGTGGTGAACTGGGCAAGGAGGTGCTGATTGCGCTGCAGCGCCTGGGGGTGGAGACCATCGCGGTGGACCGCTACGACAACGCACCTGGCCAGCAGGTGGCACACCATAGCCGCACCATCACCATGAGTGACCCGGCCATGCTGCGCGCGCTGATCGAAGAAGAGCAACCCGACCTGGTGGTGCCCGAGATCGAGGCCATTGCCACACCGATGCTCGAAGTGCTGGAAGCCACCGGCAGCGTGCGCGTCATCCCCACGGCCCGTGCCACGCGCCTGACGATGGACCGCGAAGGCATCCGACGCCTGGCTGCCGAGACCCTGGGCCTGCCGACCAGCCCTTACAAATTCTGCGACTCGCTGGCCGAACTACAAGCCGCCATTGACGCGGGCATTGGTTACCCCTGCATTGTCAAGCCGGTGATGAGCAGCTCCGGCAAGGGCCAGAGCAAGATCAGCGGCCCGGCCGATGTGTCCAAAGCCTGGGACCACGCCATGGCCGGTGGCCGCGTCAGCCATGGCCGCGTGATTGTGGAAGGTTTCATCGACTTTGACTACGAAATCACCCTGCTCACCGTGCGCGCCAAAGGTGCCGACGGCCAGATCGGCACCCATTTTTGCGAACCGGTGGGCCACATCCAGGTCAACGGCGACTATGTGGAGAGCTGGCAGCCGCACCCGATGAGCCCGCTGGCACTGGCAAAAGCGCAGCAGATCGCCAAAGCCGTCACCGACGATCTGGGCGTGGGGTTGGACGGCCAATCCTCCGGCCTGGGCCTGTTCGGGGTGGAGCTGTTTGTCAAGGGTGACCAAGTCTGGTTCAGCGAGGTGAGCCCGCGCCCCCACGACACCGGCCTGGTGACCCTGACCACCCAGGTGCAAAGCGAATTTGAGTTACACGCCCGCGCCATTCTGGGCCTGCCGGTGAACACGGCCCTGCGTTGCCCGGGTGCCAGCGCGGTGATCTACGGCGGCGTCGACGCCCAGGGCGTGGTGTTTGACGGTGTGGACGAAGCCCTGCGGGTGCCCAACACCGACCTGCGCCTGTTTGGCAAACCCGAGAGCTTCACCAAACGCCGCATGGGTGTGGCGCTGGCTTTTGATGCCGATGTCGAAGTGGCGCGCACCCACGCCAAGCTGGCGGCGTCCAAGGTCAAGCCGCGCGTGGCGTAACAACGCCACCAAATTTATAGCATCCAGCCCTTTATATCAAAGGGCTGGATGCTATTTTTGCTTTGACACTCAAGACAATACCAAGCGCTCAGTCCTTGCCGTAGTTGGGAGAACGTGGGCCGTACAACAGCCCGTTGCCCATACCCGCAGACATCAAGCGCGTGGTCGCCACACCCGCAATTTGATGGCTTTGATCAAACGCTGACGCCATCACTTGTTTGACAACCGCCGTGATCAACAACCCGACCAACCCACCTTGTTGCTGATTCTGTCCTTCTTCGCTGGAGGCAGAAGCGGAGCCCGACCATAACAATTTGCCGGTTTTCAAGTCGACCAACTTGGCTTGCGCCGTAACGACCGTGGCACTGTTGACCACCTGATACACCGTGCCGTACTTGTTGATAGTGACATACAGGGCGGCATCCGCACCAAAGATCTGGCGCAGTTTGTCAACCGATGTGGCGTGCATGTCCGTCGGTTGTGTCATGCCGTTTTCCTTGAAGGCTTCGGCCACCAAGGTCACCGGCATCACGTAGTAACCAGCCTCGGCCAGCGGACGGGTGGCATGGGACAACACGCTGTACGACGCCTGCACTTCTGGCGTGTTGTTCACCGGGGGCAAAACCAGAATGGAGCGTGGTCGGCTTTCCTTGTAGGCGGTGTAATCAAACTTCGGGGCTTGGGTTGCGCATCCCGTCATCACCACAATACCAGTGACAGCGGCCAGCACTTTGAGATATTTCATCCAGTTCATGAGGCTTCCTTATTTCTTGAAATTGCGCAACAGGAAGTCCATGAATGTTTCAGATTCAGGAAACTGTTTTTTCTCAGCTTGGACTTGCGTGGCGAATTGGTCCAACTTGCCCTGCTGCCCATACAACAAACCCAGGTGGGCGTAGTAGCCCGGTGGCACCGCGCCCCCGCTGGCCTTGATTTTCTGCAAGTCCTCTTCCATGCGCTGCGTTTGCGCATCGGCACTCAGTTTGTCGGTGCGAAAGTACGCATCCACATTGCCCTGGTAACCCTGCCATTGGTAAAGCGGTTGCTGTTGGGTGGCACAGCCGCCCAGAAACGCGCAAGCCAGCAGCGCCGCTGTGGCGCCTGATCGAATAGTCAACATATTTTTCCTTGATGTCAGTGCCAAACGATCACAGCGCAGGGCGCCAGGCACCGCTGTCGATGCCAGACACCAGGTTGTTCACCGCATCGCGAATCGCCAGATCAAGCACCTTGCCATTGAGTGTGGAGTCGTAACCGGCAGTGCCTCCAAAACCAATCACTTCGCGCTCGGACAAGCTGAACTCACCCGCGCCCTGCGACGAGAACACCACTTCTGACGTCAGCGTATTCACAATGTTGAGGTTGACCTTGGCATAGGCAATTTGTGTTTTGCCGCGTCCCAAAATACCAAACAACTGCCTGTCACCCACGTCCTTGCGCCCAAACTCCGTCACATCACCGGTGACAACAAACTCGGCACCCTTGAGGGTCTGCGATTTTTTCTGGAGTTCGGCTTCTTGTTTGATTTCAGCCATGTTGGTGCGATCCAGCACGTTGAAACGACGACTTTGCTGCAAATGTGTGACCAAAATGGTCTGGGCCTGACCACCCAAACGGTCCACATTGTCAGAAAAAACACCGCGCATGAAGGACGAACGGTTGTCAAACTTCCCGACAGAAATGGGCGTGCGCGCGCCGTTGTAAACTTGACCAGCAGACTCCACTTTGGGAACTGCGATCGTCCTGGATTCTTCTTGATGTGCACAGCCGGCGAGTGACAAAACTGCAGCCATGCACCATGGCAAATAAATCGACCTCTTCATATCAAACCAACCCCTTGTTACTTCGCCCAGCGGACATTGAGCGGTTGCTCAATGCGTCCACACAGGCGCAAAATAATGTAACAAGGTATTTACAGCAGTCAGTTGACGGGTGACAGATTGATCACACTTTGGCCCAAAAGTTGTCATGGATCATGTGCTGGGTAGCCTACGGTGCAACACCCGTCGAAATTCAGACGCGGCCTGTCTGGCAAACCCAAAATCTCACAAAACGCCGCATGGATGTGGCGCGTTATTCCGCCTAATTGGCGGCGATCAAAGGGAAATCACGCGTAGCCTGAGTACGACTGCTCTATTTTTAATAACATTCAGTCCACTATTAACAAGGGCTGAGAACACTTTTTACTGAAAAGCCACCTCGGCAAAGCTGCGCAGCTTGCGGCTGTGGAGCTGGTCCACACCCTGTTCGCGCAACAACTCCAGCGCGCGCATGCCAATGCGCAAATGCTGATCCACCCGTTCGCGGTAAAAGTGATTCGCCATGCCGGGCAGCTTGATTTCGCCATGCAGCGGTTTGTCGCTCACACACAGCAGCGTGCCGTAGGGCACCCGGAAGCGAAAGCCGTTGGCGGCGATGGTGGCGCTCTCCATGTCCAGGGCGACGGCGCGGCTCTGGCTGAAGCGGCGTTGCGGGCCGTTGTCGGGCAGCAGTTCCCAGTTGCGGTTGTCGGTAGAGGCCACGGTGCCGGTGCGCATGATGCTTTTGAGTGCCGCACCTTTGAGGCGGGTCACTTCGGACACCGCAGACTCCAGCGCCACCTGAATTTCCGCCAGCGCCGGAATCGGCACCCACAGCGGCAGCTCTTCGTCAAGCACATGGTCCTCACGCACATAACCGTGCGCCAGCACGTAGTCGCCCAATTGCTGAGTGGTCCGCAGGCCAGCGCAGTGGCCGAGCATGATCCAGGCATGTGGGCGCAACACCGCGATGTGGTCGGTGATGGTTTTGGCATTGGCCGGGCCAACCCCGATGTTGACCATGCTGATGCCACTGCCATCAGCGCGCACCAGGTGGTAAGCGGGCATCTGCGGCAGGCGCGGCGGTGGTGTGCCGGTGCTGTGCGGTGTTGTGCCTTCGGCAGAAATTCGGGTAGTCACCACATTGCCGGGCTCGACAAACGCTATGTATTCACTAGCTTCATCCCCCATAGCAGCGTGGCCCAGGGCAATAAACTCATCAATATAGAACTGGTAGTTGGTGAATAACACAAAGTTCTGGAAATGCTCGGGCGCGGTACCGGTGTAGTGGCGCAGGCGCTGCAGCGAATAGTCGACTCGCGGCGCGGTGAACAGACTCAGCGGTTGTGGCTCACCACGGCGGGGCTCAAAGGTGCCGTTGGCAATGCCGTCGTCCATGGCGGCCAGGTCGGGCAGGTCAAACACATCACGCATGCGGGCACGGCGCTCAGCAGTCAACGTGCCTTCCACATGTTCGTTGTCAGCAAATGAGAAGTGCACCGGAATTGGCTGAGTACTGGTGCCCACCTCGATTTCCACCTGGTGGTTGTCGAGCAACAGGGTGAATTGCTCCAGGTAGTACTTGGCATACAAGTCGGGGCGGCTCAGGGTGGTCTCAAAACGACCGGCACCGGACACAAAACCGTAACTCAGCCGCTTAGCAGCACCCGAGCCCTGGCGCGCCATGGTCTCGGTCTGCACCCGCACAAAGGGGTAGCAAGCTCGTACATGGCCGGGCATCTCCTCACCCGCCACATAACGCTGCATGGCCTGGCGCAAATGTCCGATGCTGTTGTCGTAAATCAGCTGCGCCTGGGCCAGCGCGGCGGCTGGGTCGGTAAATCGCAAAGGGGCAATAAATTCTGGCAGGTAAGACATAAGGACAAGGGCTGCTGTGTCGTCGAACTTTTGCACAAATCCATCAATGCTGCGATAGATCATGCTGGACGACGATCTGGGTCAATAGAATCCGCCTCCCATTTCGCGGGCCATCGGCTCCTGGGGTGGTCAACTATCTTATCAATGTACAGAAACAAGAGCATGTCAGAGCAAAATTTGGTCAACAACAGCGTCACAAAACAAAAAATAGGTAATCCAGCCGTCGCTGGCCTGGGGGGGTTTGGTCTGGCCACCCTGGTGCTCCAGTTCCACAACCTGGGTTGGATGGGGCTGGGACCGGTCATCTGGATCGGGCTGATCTTTGGCGGTCTGGCGCAAATGGTGGCTGGCCTGCAAGAGATGAAAACCGGCAACAATTTTGGTTACTGCGCCTTCACCGGTTACGGCGCCTTCTGGATCTCGCTGGTGCTGATGCTGTTGGGTAATCAGTTCGATATCTACCCGGCCAGCACCACCGACATCGGCTGGTTCATGGTCGGCTGGACGCTATTCACCGCCATCCTGTGGGTTGGCGCCATGCGCATCAGCAGCGCCCTGGCCATCGTTTTCACGCTGTTGCTGATCGGCTTTGTGCTACTCGATCTGGCGCACTTTGGTTACCCCGAAATCACCGTGGTGGCCGCTTATGAACTCATGCTGACCGCACTGAGCGCCTGGTACGTCATGGCGCACATTGTGTTTGCCGACGTGTTTGGTCGCGACGTGCTGCCCGTTGGCAAACCCTGGTTGCGCGCATAAGCGCAGACCTTGTCAAAACCTGCGGGGCCAGCAACGGGTCAAGGGTTCGGGTCAGCGCGCTGACCTGTCTGCCCCGCTCTGCCCCCGCCACTGACGAGTTCAGAGCGGGTTGCAAGGTCGGCATCTGGCCCCATGTCTGTCACACAGAGTCACCATGACAGACAGTGCACCCCATGCCCGCACGTTGCTGCAGGCTCCGAACCGGTGCAAAAACTGCCATACTGCCTGCCGTTTTGCCGATCACACAAGAATCCCATGCTGAAATTCACCTGTTGCAACCAAGTCCGCCAGTTTTCCGAACCCGCCCAAGCCCAGCTGTTGCGAGGCATCCAACGTGGTTACGAGCGTGAGTGCTTGCGGGTGGACCGCGTCGGGCAACTGGCGCGCACACCCCACCCGGCGGCGCTGGGTGCCAAGCTGACACACCCCTGGATCACCACCGACTACGCCGAAGCGCTGCTCGAATTCATCACCCCACCGTCCACCGACCCGGCCTACCCGCTGGCTTTTCTCAAGGACATCCACCGCTTCAGCGCCCAGCAGCTCGGTGGTGAGTTTTTGTGGGCCGGCTCCATGCCCTGCAAGATCGGCGAGGATGCCGACATCGCGATTGCCAACTACGGCCACTCCAATGCAGCACGCTTCAAAGAGGTGTACCGCGAAGGCCTGGGCCTTCGGTATGGCCGCGCCATGCAGACCATTGCCGGCGCCCACTACAACTGGTCATTGCCCGACGCCTTCTGGCCGGTGCTACAGGACTGCTGCCAGTCCAAGGAGCCGCTGCAGGACTTCATCAGCCGCCGTTACTTCGGCCTGATCCGCAACTTTTTGCGCTTTGGCTGGCTGATTCCCTACCTGTTTGGCGCCTCACCGGCACTGTGCAAGTCGTTTTTACAAGGCCACCCCAGTGACCTGACCGAGCTAAGCCTGGGCACCCTGTACGGGCCTTACGCCACCAGCCTGCGCATGAGTGACCTGGGTTACCAGAACCACGCCCAGGACAAACTCGCGATCGGCTTCAACTCCTTGAGTGAGTACACCCAGGGGCTGGAAGCAGCCATCCGCACCCATGATCCCTATTACGCCGAGATGGGTGTGCGTGACGGGGAGCGCTGGAAACAGCTCAGCGACTGCGTGTTGCAGCTCGAAGCCGAGTTTTACGCACCGATGCGCCCCAAACGCATCGGCCTCCATGGGGAACGCCCGGCGCTGGCGCTGCAAACCTACGGTGTGCAGTATGTGGAGATGCGGCTGTTCGACCT
Organism: Rhodoferax sp. U11-2br; assembly: GCF_018619435.1. Taxonomy (GTDB): domain Bacteria; phylum Pseudomonadota; class Gammaproteobacteria; order Burkholderiales; family Burkholderiaceae_C; genus Rhodoferax. Next base: position 43,016 of record NZ_JAHFZF010000011.1, read on the forward strand.
GAACCCTTTTGTCGACATCGGCATCACGCCCGAGCAAAGCCTGTTTGCCGATGCGCTGCTGCTGATGTGCCTGTTTCGCGACAGCCCACCGATCACCAGTCGCGAACAAGGTGAAAACGACGAGAACAAACACCGTGTGGTCACCCGTGGCCGCCAGCCGGGTCTGCACCTGCTGGTGCACAACCGCGAGCAGCCCTTGCAAACGCTGGCCCACGAGTTGTTTGACGAGATGTTGCCATTTGCGGCGATGCTGGACACGACTTACGGTGGCCAGCAGTACGCCGTGGCCCTGCAGCGCCTGCGCCAGCGTATTGACCAGCCGGAACTCACCCCCTCAGCCCAGGTGGTCGAGGCCATCCGGCAACACGGCAGTTATTTCAACTTTGCGGTCGAAATGTCCCGCACCCACACCCAAAACCTGCAGTCCACCCCCCTGCCCAAGGAGGTCGAGGCGCGTTTTCGGGCCAGCGTCCAGACCTCGCTGGCAGAGCAGGCCCAGATCGATGCCCGCAACGAAACACCTTTTGAGGCGTTTGTGGCCGCGTATTTCGCCCAAACAGGCTCCTAAAATCACCCTCTTTACCTTCAAGGTTAAGGAGCTGTTTCATGATGACTTCCCGTTTTGCCAAAACCAGCCTGGCGGCCGCCCTGCTGATCACTTGGGGTGCCTCTTTTGCCGCCACGGTCCCGGCTGGTGTCCAGCTTGCTGCCAAGCAGGAAATGGTGCGCAACAACGGGGCCGAGCCTGACACCCTGGACCCGGCACGTGCCGAGGGTGTGCCGGCCAACAACGTCATCCGTGAACTGTTCGAAGGTCTCACCGCTGCTGATGGCGCGGGCAAAGTTGTGCCGGGCGTGGCCGAGAGCTGGAAACAGACCGACGCCACCACCTGGGTCTTCAAACTGCGCCAGAACGCCAAATGGTCCAACGGTGACCCGATCACCAGCGACGACTTTGTCTACGCCCTGCGCCGTTTTGTGGACCCCAAAACCGCCTCGGAATATGCATCTTCTTTTGGCATCTTCTTTCTCCATGGCAAGGACATCGTGGCTGGCAAGTTATCCCCCAGCGAACTGGGCGTAAAGGCACTGGACAAACACACACTGGAAATCAAGACCCCGTACCCGGTGGCTTTTATGCCAGACCTGCTGACCAACACCCAGCTCGGCCCAGTCCACAAAGCCACCGTTGAAAAGTTTGGCAAGGACTGGACCAAGCCCGCCAACATCGTGAGCAACGGCGCCTACACCCTGGCAAACTGGGAAGTCAACAGCAAGATTGTGCTGACCAAGAGCCCCACCTACTGGGACGCCAAAAATGTGCAGTTGACCAAGTACACCTACCTGGCAGTGGAAGATTACGCCGCCGACGTCAAGCTGTTTGAGTCCGGCGAAAACGACATGGTCTTCCAGTTGCCCCCTGGCACCTACGAAAAATACAAGACGCAGTACCCCAAGGAAATCCGCAACACACCGCAGCTGGGCTTGCGTTACTACTCGTTCCTGAACACCGACCCGCTGCTCAAAGACATCCGTGTGCGCAAGGCGCTCTCGATGGCGCTTGACCGCGACATCCTGGCCCAACGTGTCACCGCCGACGGCCAGGCTCCGGCCTACGGCGTGATGGTCAAAGGCATCAACGGCGCCGATGTCACCAGCTACGACTGGGCCAGTTGGCCGGTGGACAAACGGGTGGCTGAGGCCAAGAAGCTGCTGGCTGAAGCCGGTGTGGCACCAGGCACCAAGCTCAAGTTCTCCTACAACACCAACGACTACCACAAGAAAATGGCGATTTTTGCGGCTTCCGAGTGGAAGTCCAAGTTGGGACTGGATGTGGAGCTCGAAGCCATGGAGTTCAAGGTGCTGATCAAAAAGCGCAACGATGGTGAATACCAGATCGCGCGCAACGGCTGGGTGGCCGACTACAACGACGCCACCACCTTCCTGACCCTGGTGCAATGCGACTCTGACCAGAACGCCCAAAAGAACTGCAACCGCAAGGCCGAAGCCCTGATTGACCAAGGCAACCAAAGCACCGACCCGGCCAAACGCAAGGCCCTGCTGACCGAAGCCGCCAAAATGATCATGGATGACTACCCGATGCTGCCGCTGCTGCAGTACACGGTGCCACGCCTGGTCAAGTCCTATGTGGGTGGCTACACCGCCACCAACAGCCTGGACCGTTACCGCGCCAAGGACTTCTACATCATCAAACACTAAACGCCTGCTTCCCCCCTGCCGCCGCCAGCTTGACATCTCAACTGGCGGCGATTTTCTGGCCGGTGTGTGCCACAAGCACCAACCCGGCCCCCTGTTACTGGAGATTGGCTGATGTGGACCTATGCCCTGCGACGCCTGCTCGCGGCGATTCCGACGCTGCTGGCGGTCATTACCCTGTGTTATTTGCTGCTGCACCTGACCCCGGGTGGACCGTTTGACTCGGAGCACAAACTGTCCGAGGCGGTGTTGGCCAACTTGCAGGCTAAATACCATTTGAACGAACCCTTGTGGAAGCAGTACCTGCTCTACCTCAACAGCCTCTTGCACGGTGACCTGGGTGCCTCGTTCCGGTATGAGGACTGGAGCGTCAACGACCTCGTGGCCAAAGCCTTTCCGATCTCGGCCGCCATTGGCGGTGGCTCCTTGCTGATCGCCTTGTTTGTGGGTGTGGCGCTGGGCACCCTGGCCGCTTTGAGGCAAAACAGCGCACTCGACTACTTCACCATGCTGCTCAGCAGCATCGGCAGTGTGTTCCCCTCCTTTGTCATCGGGCCGATGCTGATCCTGGTGTTTGCGATCTGGCTCAAGTTGGCCCCCTCGGGTGGCTGGGACGCCTTTTCACCGCGCTACATGGTGCTGCCGATGGCCCTGCTGGTGTTCATCAATGTGGCAACCATCGCCCGCGTGATGCGCGGCAGCATGATCGAGGTGCTCAGCAGCAATTTCATCCGCACCGCACGCGCCAAGGGCCTGCCATTGCGTACCCTGGTGCTGCGCCATGCGATGAAACCGGCGCTGCTGCCGGTGGTGTCCCTGATCGGGCCACTGGCCATATCCAGCATCACCGCCGCGGTGGTGACCGAGTCGGTGTTTTCACTGCCCGGTCTGGGCAAACTCATTGTCAATGGCGCCAGCAACCGCGATTACACCCTGGTGCTGGGCCTGGTGGTCCTGATCACCGTGGTCACCGTGGTGTTCAACCTGCTGGTGGACCTGGCCTATGCGCTGCTCGACCCCAAGATTCGCTACTGAGCCACCCACACCATGATGTTCAAAAACAAAAACGACGCCCTGGTGGCAACGCTGAGCCAGGCGCTGGAAGCCGACATCCAGGGCCACAGCCTCTGGTACGCCGCCCGTGTGCGCTTCATGCGCAACCGCGCTGCCGTCTTCAGTGTCGTGCTGCTGACGCTGATCACCTTGGCCTGCATCTTTGGCCCGATGGTGCTGCCCAATGCGTTCGATTCCACCGATTGGGACGCCATGAGCCAGGGCCCGATGCTCAAAAACATGCATTGGTTCGGCACCGATGAATCCGGCCGAGACCTGCTTGTGCGCTGTCTGATTGGTGGACGCATCTCGCTGATGGTCGGCTTGATGGCGACACTGACCTCGGTCAGCCTGGGCATTGCCTGGGGTGCCACAGCGGGTTTTCTGGGTGGCAAGGTCGATTCGGTGATGATGCGTATTGTCGACATGATGTACGCCGTGCCTTACCTGCTGATCGCCATCCTGATGGTGACCCTGCTCGGGCGGGCCTTCTACCTGGTGGTGATCACCATCACGGTGTTTTCCTGGATGGACATGGCGCGGGTGGTGCGCGGCCAGACGCTCTCCTTGCGTTCCAAGGAGTTTGTTGAAGCGGCACGCGCCATTGGCGTGCCGACACGGCGCATCATCTTCCAGCACATCGTGCCCAATTTGCTCGGCATTGTGGTGATCTACACCACGGTGACAGTGCCCTCGGTCATCCTGACCGAGTCGGTGCTGTCCTTCCTGGGTCTGGGTATCCAGGAACCGATGACCAGCTGGGGCGTGCTGATCCACGACGGCACCCAGGTCATGGAAATCTCGCCATGGATTCTGATTTTCCCGTCGCTGATGTTGTCGGCCGCGCTGTACTGTTTCAACTACATCGGGGACGGCCTGCGTGACGCACTCGACCCCAAAGACCGATAGAAGGCCACTGCATGAAACTCCTTGAAGTGACCGATCTGGCGGTCCAGTTTGCCACCCAGGACGGCACCGTCTACGCCGTCAATGGCCTCAACTTTGCACTCGACAAGGGCCAGACCCTCGGCATTGTGGGCGAAAGCGGCTCGGGCAAAAGCCAGACCGTGCTGGCCCTGATGGGCCTGCTAGCACGCAATGGCCAGGCCAGCGGCCAGGCGTTGTACCAGGGCAAAAACCTGCTGACCCTGCCCGCGTCTGAGTTGAACCAGATCCGCGGCAACCGCATGGCGATGATTTTTCAGGACCCGATGACCTCGCTTAACCCCTACCTGACGGTGGAGAGGCAGATGACCGAGGTGCTGCAGTTCCACAAGGGGCAGGACCGCGCCACGGCCAAGGCGGCTTCGGTGCGTATGCTCGACGCAGTGCGTATCCCCGAAGCAGCCAAGCGCATCAACATGTACCCGCACGAGTTCTCGGGCGGCATGCGCCAGCGCGTGATGATTGCCATGGCCTTGTTGTGTGAACCCGAGGTGCTGATTGCGGATGAGCCCACCACCGCGCTGGACGTGACGGTGCAGGCCCAGATGCTGACCCTGCTGCGCGACTTGCAGCGCGACTTTGGCACCGCCATTGTGCTGATCACCCACGACCTCGGTGTAGTGGCCGGCCTGTGTGACCAGGTGGTGGTGATGTATGGCGGGCGTGTCATGGAACAAGGCAGCGCCCAGCAGCTGTTCAAGACCGCCAGCCACCCCTACACCCTGGGCCTGCTCAAAGCGGTGCCGCGTATGGACCGTGACGACGAATCCTTGCTGGCCATTCCCGGCGCGCCGCCCAACATGGCGCATATGCCCAAGGGTTGCCCGTTCAGCCCGCGCTGCAGCTTGGCAGACACCCAGTGCCAGACCCAGCTGGCTACTCTGCAGCCCATGTCAGGGGCCACACACCACTTGCGCGCCTGCCACCGCGATAGCGCCATCGTCAGCCGGGAGCTCGCCCATGGATAAGCAACAAACCCCGATCCTGTCGGTACGCGACGTCAAGGTGGCGTTCCACTTCAAGGATAAGAAAGACTGGCCGTGGTCAGCGCCCCGTAGCCTCAAGGCCGTCAACGGCATCTCGTTTGACTTACACGCCGGGGAAACCCTGGGCGTGGTGGGTGAGTCCGGCTGTGGCAAATCCACGCTGGCGCGTGCTCTCTTGAACCTCAACCCCGCCAACGCGGGCAGCATCCGCTGGATGGGCCAGGAGATGCAAGGTGCCTCACCAAGTGCCTGGATGGCGGTGCGCAAAGACATCCAGATGATTTTCCAGGACCCGCTGGCCAGCCTGGACCCACGTATGACGGTGGCGCAGACCATTGCCGAACCCTTACGCACCCATTACCCGCAGATGAGCAAGGACGAGGTGATGGAGAAAGTGCGCGCCATGATGGGCCGGGTCGGTCTGACGCCGCAGCAGATCAACCGCTACCCGCACGAATTCTCGGGCGGCCAGTGCCAGCGCATCGGCATTGCGCGGGCGCTGATTTTGTCGCCCAAGCTGATTGTCTGTGACGAACCGGTATCGGCGCTGGATGTGTCGATCCAGGCGCAGATCATCAACCTGCTCAAGGAGTTGCAAAAAGAGCTGGGTCTGGCGCTGATCTTCATCGCCCACGACCTGGCGGTGGTGCGCCACATCAGCCACCGCATCATGGTGATGTACCTGGGCCGGGCGATGGAGTTTGCCGAGAAAAACGCGCTCTACAACGACCCGCGCCACCCCTACACCCAGGCGCTGCTCTCGGCCATCCCGATCCCCGACCCGGAGCTCGAGCGCGGCAAGGTGATTCAGCTGTTGCAAGGTGATTTGCCCTCACCGATGAACCCGCCCTCTGGCTGTGTGTTTCGCACCCGCTGCCCCAAGGCGCAGGCCCAATGTGCCGAGACCGTGCCCGAGTTGCACACCAGCGGCGCGGGCACGCAGGTGGCCTGCCTGCTGGCCTGACTTATGAACCAAATCTGGCGTTGGCCCTTATTTGATAAGGGCTAACAGCTATAAATTTGGTATTGATGTCAGGCTGACTCAGGCCCGCAATTGGTTCAACACCGCCAACACCGGCTGCAACACACTGGCGCCCAGGCGTTTGGAGCGTTCACCGTTCCAGCCGACCTGCGGGTCGGGCAGGTTGGCGTTGTCCTTGAACGGCATCTCGATGGTGAAGGCCAGGCAGCCAAACTGCTGGCCGATCCAGTTGGTGGCCAACGTCATGTTGGCCTCGCCATGTTTGCCGCGCGGGTAGCCGTGTTCAGTCTGGAAGTCCGGGCTGACCGCTAACCAACTGGCCTTGAAAGCCTCTTCAAGCGCAGCGATGCGTGGGCTGTAGCCCGGCGTGTCGTCGGTGCCGACCACAAAGTTGTAGGGCAGGCCCTCGTCACCATGGGCGTCCAGGTTCAAATCGACACCGACTTCCAGCATCTTCTGACGCACCCAATAGACCTCGGGGGAGGAGTCCAGGCTCGGCGTCGCCCACTCGCGGTTGAGGTTGGCACCGGCGGCGTTGGTGCGCAGGTTGCCACGCACCGCGCCGTCCGGGTTCATGTTGGGCACCACGTAAAACACACACTGGTCCAACAACACGCGTGAGACCGGGTCGGCCTCGTCGAGCAAGCGCTCCAAAAAACCCTCGACAAACCACTCGGCCATGCTCTCGCCGGGGTGCTGGCGGGCGATCAGCCAGATCTTTTTGCGTTGGGCCAGCGGCACCGGGCTCTGGGCGTTGGTCACTTGCAGCAGGGTCATGTCGCGGCCGTCGAGTGAGCTGCCCAGGCGCTCCAGCGCGACGTGTTCAGAGTTGGCCGCCGAGCCGATCAGGTCCAGATGCCGCTCATACGAATACGGCTCGAAGTAAGCCAGGTACACGCTGTTGCCCGCCGGGGTGAAGCTGGTGCTGAGCACCTGGTCGTCAAAGTCAGTGTCGAGCCGGAACCAGTTCTGGTGGTCGTAACTGGCGACCACGCGGTAGTTGATCCAGCCCTTGGGGTAGGCGCTCTGGCCTGCGTTGACAAAGTTCAGCCGCACCGGCACACCGGCGGCGCCCTGCAGGCAGAAATAGAACCACTGGGCAAAATCGCTGGCGTTGTCGGCGCGGATCTTAAGCTGGATGTCTTGCGGGTCAACCAGGCTGACAACCTCGATGGCACCGGCGTCAAAACTGGTGGAAATGTGGAGCGGATGCATACAAACCTTCAAATCGCTTGATTTTAGAAGTCGACACATTCCACACGAGACAGAAACACTCAAGTGACGCAGTTTTGCGCCGATAAGTCGTTAAGGCACCTGCCTTGTCCTTGTGGGAGACACATTCATGAACATCACCAGCTCATCCGTGGTGCAAGCCGCCAGCCAGGCGGTCCAAAATGTCGGTACCGGTGTTGCGGCAGCCCTGGTGCTCAAAAAAGCACTGGCCGCCGACAGCTCGGTCGCCCAAACCCTGTTGCAGTCTGTGCCCGCTGCGGCACCGGTGCTGGCCGTCACGGGTGCCATTGGCACGCTGGTCAACGCGTTTGCCTGATTAATCAGACAAATTGGCTTCTAGCCCTTATAGATAAAGGGCTGATAGCTATTTCTGCGATAGCCACCTGCTTACTCCACCACCTTGACCCACTGACCCGGCTTGGGCTCACCACCGGTATAGAAGCCGTTGATCAGGCGCAGCTGCTGCTGCGCACTGGGCAGCGGTGACAAACACGCCAGTTCGGCAAAACCACCACGAGGGTAGGCCACGGTCTTGATCGTCCAGGCCTTCGCTGCAACACGCTCGGCCCCGGCCAGGAGTCGGAAACTGCCTTGGGCCTGGGCCAATGCGACCTGGGCCGCTCGCAAGGCAGCACTTTTACCCACCGGGCGCAACAGATACATCCGGTCTTGCGGGCCACTGACCAGCGTGACATCCAGCGGCTGGCTCTGGCCCTGGGTCGTGGTACGGCTGCCGACAAAGTGGGTGGCAGGCAGGCCGTTGAGGGTCAAATGTTCCACCTTGCCCTGGCTGGGCTGGAGCAGCTTGCGAATCACCTCCTCATGGGTGTTGCCGGCCTTGGGCGGCGCCACCTGCACCAGCAACGCAGCGTCACCCGTGGCGTTGACCACCGCCAGTTGCTCAGCCTCGTTCTGGATCTGCCAACCCGCCGGGGCGGTCAGCGCAAACCCCAGCACCGGGTGGTAAAAATTGGAGCCGCGCGTCAGCCCTTGCTCGGCACTCTCGCCAAAGGGCAGGCCACGCAGCACTTGTAAATAGCGGTCACGCCCTTCGTCGCTGTAACTGCCCTGGTATTGCGTCGCCAACTGGGTGATCTGCTGCAGTCGCGCGTCGTTGCTCGGGTGCGAAGCCAGCCAGCTGTTGCCTGTTGGTGCCGGCCGACCGGCGGCACGGGCCTGATCGGCGGCAAAACGCTCCTGGTCTTTGAGCACACCAATCACCCGGACCATGTTGCGCGGGTCGTAGGCGCTGCGCGCCAGGTATTCGGCGCCCAGGCCGTCGGCTTGTAATTCCTGCTCGCGCCCATACGAGGCCACATACCCAGCCGCAGCGGTTTGCGACACCTGGCTGGCCAGCCGCCCGGCACCACTGACACCCTGACTCTCCAGCACCGCGCCCAAGACCGTGGCAGCCAGCACACCCAGGCCCGCATCTTGTTGGCGCGTGGCGCGCTGGGCACCGTGGCGTGCGGTGACGTGGCCAATCTCATGGCCCATCACCCCGGCCAGCTCGGCCTCGGTCTGCAAATAGACCATGATGCCGCGTGTGACATAGACATAACCGCCGGGCAGGGCAAAGGCGTTGATCTCGGGGCTGTCGAGCACGGTGAAGTGCCACTGCAATTGGTCACGGTGCGATAACTTGGCCAGCCGCTGGCCGAGGTTATCGACATAGGCCTGCACCTTGGCGTCTTTCACGACACCGTATTCCTGCAACACCTGCTGGTGCGCCTTGGCACCCTCGGCCACCTCGTCCTGTTCATTCATCACCGAGCGCTCGGTTTGTCCTGTGACCGGGTTCAACACCGCACTGCCGCAGCCGGTGAGCAGGGCACTGGCCAGGATCAGGGGAAACAGGTTTTTGCGCATGGAGGCCTCTTGATACAAAGGCTTGACATTGTGCCGAAACTGGTTTGGCACCCTGCGCAGCAGCACCGGTTTGCCCACGACAAACATGACGCACACCCCCAGAACCGATAATCCCCCCCCATGACCGCATCCGACAACACCCTGTTCAATTCCCTGCCCCTGAACCCGGCCACCCTGGATAACCTGGCGCAGCTGGGTTACCTGAGCATGACCCCGATCCAGGCGGCCAGCCTGCCCGCCGCCCTGGCTGGCAAAGACCTGATTGCCCAGGCGCAAACCGGCAGCGGCAAAACTGCCGCTTTTGGCCTGGCCCTGCTGGAGCGGCTGAACCCGCGCCGGTTTGCGGTGCAATCGCTGGTGTTGTGCCCCACGCGTGAGCTGGCCGACCAAGTCACCGTGGAAATCCGCCGCTTGGCGCGCGCCATGGACAACATCAAGGTGGTGACGCTGTGTGGTGGCGTGGCGCTACGCGGCCAGCGCGCGTCTCTTGAAAACGGCGCCCACATCATTGTGGGCACGCCTGGACGTGTGATGGACCACCTGGCGCGTGGTTACCTGAGCTTGGAAGCCCTGAACACCCTGGTGCTCGACGAAGCCGACCGCATGCTCGACATGGGCTTTTTCGAGGACATCGCCACCGTCACCAAACAGTGCCCGCCAGAGCGCCAGACGCTGCTGTTCTCGGCCACCTACCCGGAAGGCATCGACAAGCTGGCCAAACAGTTCATGCGCTCGCCCGAACGCATCACCGTGGCGCCGCCCACCACCTCAGAGAGCCTGATCGAACAACGCTTTTACGAGGTGACCCGCCCGACCCGTTTCGAGGTGGTGACCAAGCTGCTCAACCACTTCCGCCCGGTCAGCACGCTGGCGTTTTGCAACACCAAACAGCAATGCAACGAGTTGGTGGCATACCTGAAACAACAAGGGGTGAGCGCACTGGCACTGCATGGTGATCTGGAGCAGCGCGAGCGCGACCAGGTGCTGGCGCAGTTTGCCAACCGCAGCATCTCGGTGCTGGTGGCCACCGACGTGGCCTCGCGCGGCATCGACATCAAGGAGTTAGAGGCTGTGATCAATGTCGACATCACGCCCGACCCCGAGGTCCATGTGCACCGCATCGGCCGCACCGGCCGCGCCGGTGAAACCGGGCTGGCACTGAGCCTGGCCGCCATGTACGAGATGGGTGCAGTGGGCAAGATCGAGCAGTACCAGAACCAGCCGTCTGTCTGGCACAAACTCGAAGAACTTACCCCCAAAGGCTCCGGGCCCTTGCTGCCACCGATGATCACTCTACAGATTTTGGGTGGCCGCAAGGAAAAAATTCGCCCAGGCGACGTGCTCGGCGCCCTCACAGCGGATGCCGGTTACAGCCGCGAGCAGATCGGCAAGATCAATGTCACCGAGTTCACCACCTTTGTGGCGGTGCAGCGCGACATCGCGCTCGAAGCGATGCAGAAACTCAATGCGGGCAAGGTCAAGGGGAAGAGTGTGAAGGTACGGTTGCTGTAAGCGGCAGGCTGTCATCCTGAGTTCCCTCATTTGGTGGGCGGTGCCTCAGGACCCACCTGCGAGGCATGACCTCTGGGCGGGCTCCTCATACTGGGGTACCAGAAATCGTCACCCGCCCAGAGGCCATACCTAGCTGGCGCTTCGGCCAATCTGAAGGTGGTGGTCTGCCGGAATCATTGGCTCAAACCGGATTCGGGTTCCCTTCAATACCGTTCGCCTGTCAACGGTGTCGGCGCAGCAGCCGCTTGGGGTGACCGCAGATTTCTGGTACCCCAGTATGGGGCGGGCGCCCCAAGCGGCTGATGCGCAGCGCACACCGCTATCGTTTGTGACTCATCAAGCTGGCTCGCTGCAATCCACCCCGTCAAAAGCCCTTGCTTCGGTGCCCACACAGTCCCTCACATCACTGACACCTTGTCAGGCAACTTCTGACACTCGGCAGCGCCATATACCGACTTTAGGTTTTGAAGCGGCACGGATACATTCCATTTCAACGGATCACATCTCGTGATTCGTGATTGGCAGAAGCAGGAGCACCCCATGACCACCACCACCACCGAAGCACTGAACCCGTTCAGCCTGATGATGGAGCCCGAGCGCGTGCTGCAGACCATCGCGCAATCGCCCCAGTTGCGCGCCCTGCGTCGCCACAAGCTGCGCCCGCTGGACAAACCGCTGATCCCGCTGACATCCGCCGCACTGGCCAGCCGCGCTGCCTATGACGCGATGATCGACGCACAAGCCCTGGACGACCAGGACGACTACCTGCTCAACTGAGCACACACCCTCTCTCGGCGTGCCGCAACGGTGCGCTTTGTGGCCCTTCAAGCGCCACCTTCGGCACAGTTGGCGCGCCAGCAGATCACCACCGGCCTGACTCAAATACTATTTAATTAATAGCTTCTAGCCCTTATTGAACAAGGGCTAGAATCATTTTTTATTCATCAATTTGAGGCATTCCATGAGCTACCTTGCCGCGTCCACCCGTTATGACAGCATGGCTTATCACCGCTGCGGTCACAGTGGTCTCAAACTCCCCGCCATCACCTTAGGGCTATGGCACAACTTTGGTGACGCCACACCGCTGCAGACCCAGCGCGACATGTTGCACACCGCGTTTGACGCGGGCATCACCCACTTTGACCTGGCCAATAACTATGGCCCGCCCTACGGCAGCGCCGAAACCAACTTTGGCGCCCACCTACTCCGCGATTTCAAACCGTATCGCGACGAACTGATCATCTCCAGCAAGGCCGGTTACGACATGTGGCCCGGCCCTTACGGCATTGGCGGCTCGCGCAAGTACCTGCTGGCCAGCCTGGACCAGAGCCTGCAGCGCATGGGGCTGGACTATGTCGACATTTTCTACAGCCACCGCTTTGACCCCAACACCCCGCTCGAAGAAACCATGGGCGCACTGGCCACGGCCGTGCAGCAGGGCAAGGCCTTGTACGTGGGCGTCAGCAGTTATTCAGCGGCCAAAACGCGTGAGGCCCACGCCATCCTCAAAAGCATGGGCGTGTCTGCATTGATCCACCAGCCCTCCTACAGCCTGCTCAACCGCTGGGTCGAGGAAGACCTGCTCGACACCCTGGGTGAACTGGGCATGGGCTGTATCGCCTTCAGTGCGCTGGCGCAGGGGCTGTTGACCGACAAGTACCTCAATGGTGTGCCCGCGGACGCCCGTATCAACCGGCCCGGTGGTGGCTCATTCAAGCCCGATTTCCTGAGTGAAAAAAACCTCAAACACGTGCGCGCCCTCAACGAGATGGCGCAGGCCCGCGGCCAGAGTCTGGCGCAGATGGCCACCGCCTGGGTGCTGCGGGATGGCAAGGTCACCTCGGCGCTGATCGGCGCCAGCAAACCGGCGCAAATCACCGAGCTGGTGGGGGCCTTGAAGAACCTGTCGTTCTCGGCAGAAGAGCTGGCCGCCATTGACAAGCAGGCGGTCGAAGGGGGCATCAACCTGTGGCAGCGCTCCTCAACACCGGCCTGATGCGGCAACCCGGCATGCCTGACCAGCTGGAGTGTGGGCCTGACCACCCGGTTGATGGTGATGGCCGCCTTTAGCGGGACCCGGGCCCGCTAAAGGCCCGGGTCAACGCACCAGCTTTCAAAACAGGGAATCCACAAACCCAGATGTCTGAAACTGGTTTTTGCCCGACTGTTTGGCGCGGTACATCGCCATGTCGGCTTGGCGCAGCAACTGCTCCGGACTCACTTCCTTGGCCTGCGGGTAGAAGGCCACCCCGACACTGGCCGAGACCTGCAGCACCGCTGTGCCATACAGCACTGGCTGGTTGGCCGCCTGCAGCAGGCGCTGCAACAGCGGGTCGCAGTCGCTCTCTTGTGCCAGGTCCACAATCACGGCGGCGAACTCGTCACCGCCAAGGCGCGACAAGGTGTCGACCTCACGCAGCGCCAGCCGCATGCGCCGCGCCAGCGTCATCAGCAGGTGGTCACCTGCGTCATGGCCGTGGCTGTCGTTGACCGCCTTGAAACCGTCCAGATCAATGAACGCCACACCCAGTTTTTGTTGGCGGCGTTGTGCCTGGGCCATCGCGTGTTGCAAACGGTCGGCATGCAAGGCACGGTTGGGCAGACCTGTCAGCGCATCAAAATGGGCCAGCTGATCGAGGCGGCGTTCATGGGCCTTGCGTTCGGTGATGTCCGAGAACAGCGCCACATACTGGATCACCTGGCCACGCTGGTCGTGCACCGCGCTGATGTGCAGCATCTGGGCGTAGATGTCACCGTCCTTGCGGCGGTTCCACAACTCACCCGACCAGCTGCCGTGCTGCACCAGGTCTTGCCACAGCTGTTGGTAAAACAGCGGTGTGTTGCGACCTGAGTTGAGCATGCTGGGGGTCTGACCGCGCACCTCGTCACGGCTGTAGCCGGTGATGCGGGTGAACGCCGCATTGACATCGATGATGCGGCCATCGGGCGCGGTGATCATGATGCCCTCGATGGCATGGCTGAACACACTGGCCGCCACCCGCAATTGCGCCTCGGCCAGTTTGCGCTCGGAGATGTCGCGGATCGAGACATGGATGGCAGGGGCGCCTCCATAAACCATGGCGGTGCCCTGCACCTCCACATCAAATTCACTGCCATCAAGCCGGACAAAGCGCGACTCCACCATGGGTTCGATCGGCTGGGCCGACTCGATCGCCTGCATGCGTGCGAGTTGCTGCGCCAGAAAGGCTGGCGCAATGCGTTTTTGGGTCGAGGTGCCCAACAAGTCGGCGCTGGACTTGGCGCCAAACAAGCGCTGCGCGGCCGGATTCACATACAAAATGGTGCCACCCCGGTGCACCAGCACCGCCTCGGGCGTGTGTTCGGCCAGCGCCCGGAAGCTGGCCTCGTTGGTGCGCAACTGTTGCGCCACCTGATGCCGCTCCACCGCCAGCCCGGCCAGACGGGCCAGTTGCGCCAACAGTTCCAGATCTTCGGCACCGGGTGTCGCCGGTGTACCCACCACCACCGACAACACTCCCAAAACCTGGCCTGACAAAGCCAAAAACGGTTGTGCCCAGCACGCCCCCTGGACAATCGGTTGCCCCAGCTGCGGGGCCAGTGTGCGGTGCACCGCGAGGTTGGGAATCACCACCCGCTGGCCGCTGGCTGCAGCCGCAGCACAGGCCCCCTGACCCCGTCCCACATCCTGGCCATCCACCAGCCGCAATGTGTCATCAGACACACCGGCCGAGGCCACCACCTGCAGGGTCTGGCCACAACCGTGGCCGGGTGTCACCAGCGCCACCAGACAGGCCTGCTCAGGCTGCAAGCCGCGCAACCCGTCTGCCAGCACCTGCAGCAGATGCGGCAGTTCAGCACCATTGGCCAGCAGCTCAAGAATCTGGCTGCGCAGTTGCTCAAACTGTGTCTGGTACCAGCGCGCCGTGATGTCCCGGCCCATGCTCAGGATGCCGTCGGCCTGCCCATCTGCATTGCGCAACACCACTTTGGTGATCTCCAGCAGCGCACGCCGTGAACCAGCCGCCGCGCTGGCCCAGCACTCGCCCACCACAGGCTGTGTGGCGGCCAGACAGGTCTGGTCCAGCTGGTGGTAACGCTGCGTGTCTTCGGGGGACAACAGGTCGGCGTTCGTGCGGCCACACAAGCGCAGGGCAGGCAATCCGGTGAAGGTCTCAAAGGCGGAGTTACACGCTAGGTAGCGGCCCTGCGGGTCTTTGAGCCAGACCATCTGCGTCACATGTCCAAAAAGCGCCTGAAAGCGCTGAGGTGACGCGACCAAGGCATGCGTATGCCCACTCCCGGCACGCTCATCCTGTCCCAATTGCGCCAGCAACTGGGTGAACAGATCAACCAACACGCGTGTTACTTCCCTGGCTTGCCCTCACCGGGACAGCCCCTCGCGCGGGGAACCCAGCCCGGTGGCAAAAAGAAGTCAACAACATCACACGCTGAACCTTGAACTTGAGTTTGTTACATATCGGCAGAATTTACCCGTTATTGAGTGGTCTGACTATCCCCCGATTGGGGGATAGTCAGCAAGGAGAACTAGAACACACTGTGGTTAAACTGGTTGTTCACCGTTCAAGGAGACACTTGATGAAGATTTTGCTGGCCGTCGACGGCAGCCCCTACACCAAAAAAATGTTGGCCTACCTGGCCGCCCACGAGCTGTTTTCCCCCAAAAACGACTACACCGCCGTGACCGCCCAGGTGGTTTTGCCGTCGCAAGCCCGCTCCGCGCTGGGTAAGGAACTGGTGAACAAATATTATGAAGAAGAGGGCCTGCGGGTGATGGCGCCGGTCACCAAATACCTGCAACGCCATGGCATCACACCGAAGTTCGTCTGGAAAACCGGCCGCCCCAGCGAACTGATCGCCAAAACCGCCACCGAGGGCAAGTTTGACCTGGTGGTGATGGGTTCCCACGGCCATGGCGCACTGCTCAACCTAGTGATGGGTTCGGTCGCCACCGAGGTGCTGGCGAGCTGCAAAGTGCCGGTGCTGATCGTGCGCTGAGAGCGCCGCAACCCACTCTTTTTTCCATAGCTTCTAGCCCTTTATAAACAAGGGCCTGAAGGCTATTTTTAGATGCTTAGCGCCCATATAAGGTGCCATGCCATGCCGTCCACCCTGCCGCCAGCATCAGTAACACCCCCACGCCGCGCCCGATGGCCACTTGTGCTGCCGGGTTACGACGCAACCACTGCTCGATGCTGCCCGCACCCCAGGCAAAACTTCCGTAGATGAGGATTTGCGTGATGGCGATGATCAGGCCCATCAGCACCGCCTGCACACCCAGCGGACCATATTCGGACCGCACAAACTGCGGAAACACCGCCACCATGAACACATAGGCCTTGGGGTTCATCAGGCAAGACACGACCCCGCGCCACATGGTTTGCTGCACGGTCAACCGCGGCACCCTACCGACTTCACCCAGCGCCGCTGCTCCACGCCACAGACACCAGCCGATCCAGGCAATGTAGAGCGAGCCCGCCAGCAGCAACACGGTGAACGCCAGCGGGTACAGCGTCAGCAGCAGCCCTAAACCCAGCGTGGCCATGGCGACATGCAGCATGCCGCCGCCCACAATGCCCACCACCGCTGCCATGCCCAGCTTGCGCCCACCCGCCAGCGCACTGGCCACCACATAGGCCATGTCCATGCCGGGCACGGCGATGATGCCCAGCACCATCAAGCTGAACAGCCAAAGGTGGCTGGTGTGGGTCAAAAGCAAGTTATCCATGGTTCAGTCCTTGATGGCGCCAGACGCGGCGGCTTGACATGAACTTTAGGCAGGCATGCGGACAGAATGTGTCCTAATGGGGCTCGCTCAGGTTCTAAACTGATGCCTATGTCCACCCCCACCAATCGCGTGCTGGCCCTGCTGGAACTTTTACAAAACGCCGACGAACTCCCCGGTGCGGCGTTGGCGCACCAGCTCGGGGTGGACAGTCGCACGCTGCGCCGCTACATCGTCAAGCTGCAAGACATGGGCGTGCCGGTGCAGTCGGTGCGCGGGCGTTATGGCGCTTACCGGCTGATGCCTGGCTGCAAGCTGCCGCCTTTGATGTTGACTGACAAGGAAGCGGTGGCCGTGTCGGTGGGGCTGCTGTTTGCCCGGCAGTTGGGACTGGCTGACACGGTGGACGGGGCCCACAGTGACCAGGCCAAGCTGGAGCGGGTGATGCCGCCGGCGTTGCGCGGCAAACTGCGGGCGGTGTCGGGCGTGGTACAGCTGGAGCTGTCGCAACCCGTGGCCAGCATGCACAGCGAATCGTTGTTGGAGATGAGCTCAGCCGCCCAAGAACGCTGCCGGGTGCGCCTGCGCTACCAAGCCGCCAATCAGGACGTGAGCGAGCGGGAGTTTGACTGCTACGGCCTGGCCTGGCGCAGCGGACGTTGGTACGCTGTGGGCCACTGCCATCTGCGCGGGAATTTGCGCTCGTTCCGGCTTGATCGGATTGAGTCAGTGACACCCCTGACCGTCAGCTTTTTGGCCCCGTTTGACTTTGATGCCGTTCGACACCTGGCGCTGGGCTTGGCCACCCTGCCCCGCACCCATGCCATTGTGGTACGGCTCAAGACCAGCCTGGCCACGGCGCAGACCGAGTTGTTTGATGCCATTGGCCTGTTCCGGCCACTGGAAGATGCCGTCATGCTGTACAGCCAGGCCGATGACCTGCCCTGGTTTGCCCGGCAACTGGCTAGGGTGTCGTTTGACTTTGAGGTGCTTGAGCCGCCTGAGCTGCAGGACGCCATCAAAGCCTGCGCGCAGCGTTTGCTGGGGCAGGTGACACCCCGAGTGGCCTAGACTAAGTTGCTACGTTATTAATAACTTATTGCCCTCTACCCATAAGGGCTAACGGGCAATCAGACCCTCAAAACAGGTGCTCAGCACCAACTCGGTGATCTGCTCGTCGGTGAACAGGCCGCCCATCTGCAGAAACTCCACCACCGAGTCGCAGGCGCGGGCGAAAAAGGTGTACAAAATCGCGATCGCTGGCAGCTTGGCGCTGAGCTGGCCAGCCGCTTGCGCCGCTTCTATCCAGGCACCGAGGCGGTCGCTGACCTCCATCAGGCCGTCCATGTAATCGTTGTTGGCCATCAGGGTGGCGCGCAGGCTGGAGTTCTGGCTCGGCAAGGTGGGCATGTCACCAGCCAGCTTGACCTGCAGCACCCAGCGCACCACCGCGCGCAAATTCTGCAGCGGGTCGGCCTCGGGCGGCAAACTGCTGATGAACTCCTGGGCGCGCTGCATCACCCGCACCATCGCTGCCGCAGCCAGGTCTTCCTTGCTGGGAAAGTGTTTGTAGAGGCTGGCCTTGGCAATGCCGACCTGGGCCGCCACCTCGTCCACCGTCATCGCGTCAAAGCCTTTTTCGGCCAGCAGGCGGTTGACAGCGTGAACAATGGCGTCTTCACGCACCTGCAGCATGCGTTGTTTGAACGAGGTTTTGGGGGTGTCGATGGCGCTCATGGCTGAATTTTAGCCGCCAAATTCACATCTTGATCTGTCAGACTTTTTTGCTACTGATGAGTTTAGATTCTGGTTTGGGTGGGCTCAAGGCCACCCCCGCTGCGGTTTTGAGCGCATGGGTCAGCGCATCGAGCACCGCCGAGTTGAGGTTCCAGCAATGCCAGTACAGCGCGACCGGCAGGCGATGGCCGGGCATCAGATCGATCAGGCTGCCGTTTTTGAGGTGCTCGGCCACCTTGAGCTCCGGCAAGACACTGACACCCCAGCCCGCCAGCACCGCACGCAACTGGCCCTCGGAGCTGGGCACATACATCTGACTCAGCGACACCTGGCGCAGACCACAGGCGCTGGCGACAAACTCGGCCTGCAGGTCGTCCTTGCGGTTGAAGGCGATGAAAGGCAGGCGACTGAAATTGTGGGGGCTCAGGCCATGCGGGCAACGTGCTGCGGCAAAACCGGGCTCGGCCACCGCCACATAGGCCATGGTGCCCAGTGGCTCCACCTTGCAGCTGCGCAGGGCCGCACGCAGGGTCGTCACACAGCCCAGCACGCGCCCCTCACGCAGCCACTCGAAGGTGAAATCCTGGTCGTCGGTGATGATCTCCAGGCCCAGGCCCTGGTGCGCCAGCGGACTCAGCGCGGGCAGGGTCCAGGTGGCAATGCTGTCGGCGTTGATGGCAATCGAGATGCGCTCGTCTTCACCCGCCGCACCAGCAGCGCCGGGCGAGAGGTCCTTGAGGTCACGCTCCAGATCGGCGCGCAGCAGGCGCATCTGCATCGCGTGTTTGAGCAGCAGGCGCCCGGCCTGGGTGGCTTTGAGCGGGCGGCTGCGCACAATCAGCACAGTGCCGACCTGCACCTCGAGGGAACGCAGACGCTGGGACACCGCCGACTGGGTGATTGACAAACGCACTGCCGCACGCTCAAAACCACCCTCTTCCACAATGGCCGCGAGGCATTCCAGGGCAGCAGGATCAAAAGTACTCATGGGGCATTAGTGAATAAGGGTTGCTAATGAATTCTGGATAAGTTTAATCCTGCCAAAAGCGGCCCATGATCTCGCGGACACTCTCGGCCCATGAAAATCACAATCCTCGGCGCCGGCATCATCGGCATCAGCACCGCCTGGCACCTGCTGGAACGCGGCCACCAAGTCACCGTCATCGACCGTCAGCCCGACGCCTCGATGGAGGCCAGTTTTGCCAATGCGGCACAAATCTCGGTCAGTTATTGCGAGCCCTGGGCCAATCGGGACACCCCGATCAAAGCGCTGAAATGGATGCTCAGCAAGGAAGCGCCGCTGCTGTTTCGCCCGCGCCTGAGCTGGCAACAATGGCGCTGGAGCCTGCTGTTCCTGAGCCAATGCCATGACCGTGCTTTTGAGCGCAATGTGCAACAACTCGTCTCCCTGGGCGCCTACAGCCACGCCGCGTTCAAGGATCTGGTGCAGACCACCGGCATCGAGTACCAACGCCTGGAAAAAGGCATTGCCCACTATTACACCGAGCAGAAGTCCTTTGACAGCGCAGGCGAGGCCGCCGCGCTGATGGCCCGCTACGGTGTGGCACGCCGGGTGGTGGACCGCGCCGAGCTGCTGCGCATTGAACCCGCGCTGACCCCATTTGCCGAGCAGATTGTGGGCGGCACCTACACCCCCAGCGACGAATCGGGAGATGCTTTTGTCTTCACCCAGGCCTTGGCCAAGCTCTGTGCGGCGCGGGGTGCCGAGTTTTTGTACAGCCACGACATCGTGGCCCTCAACAGCACCGGCGGCGCTATTGATTCTGTAACAATCAAGCCAGTATCCACGGGGGCCAAGGGCCACAAAGGCGCACAAAAAGCGCGCCAGATCAAAGCCGACCATGTGGTGGTGGCCTGCGGCGCCTACAGCGCACCGCTGCTGCGCACGGTGGGGGTGGACTTGCCGATCTACCCGGGCAAGGGTTACAGCGCAACCTTCAAGCTGCTGCGCCCGGAACAGGCGCCCCAGGTCTCGATGATTGATGACGCCAAGAAAATCGCCATGAGCCGCCTGGGCAACCAGTTGCGTGTGGCGGGCACCATCGAGGTCGGTGACTACGACCTGACCTTGGACTCGCCGGTGGCGCGTGCACGCTGCCGCATGTTGTCCAACCGCATTGAGCAGGTCATGCCCGGCGTGTGCGACACCCGCACACCCGAAGACGGTGGCGACCCGGCTTATTGGGCTGGTCTGCGCCCGGCCACACCCACCAACATCCCCTACATCGGCAAAACACCGGTGGGCAAGCTGTGGGTCAACGCCGGTCACGGCACCCTGGGCTGGACCCATGGCGCCGGTTCGGGCAAGGCGCTGGCCGAGCTGATCTGCGGTCAGCAGCCTGAGATGGCCTTCAACTGCTACGGTTTTCCGCGAAAAACCGCTTGATAGCGGGTTTTTCCCAGCCTATTTGGGCTTTAGAAACCCAAAGGCTTGCGCAAAATGCGCGTCATGACCGGAGGTTCCATGACGCTGCAATACCAACTCAAAGAAGGCAATTACCACCTGTATGACCTGAGCTCGCCCGCCAGCCGGGTCACAGGGGAACACCGCCTGCGCCTGAAGTCCGACACGGTGGCGATCGCGTTTGAGGCCAGCACCGGGGCCCTGCGCGAACACGGCAGCCCGAACCGCATCCACTCCTGGGCCAACAACACCCGTCGACGCCTGCGTGCCTCAGGGGCGCTAGACAAGGCCAACGACATCGTGGTGGTGTCGGGCCCGCTGCCGGTGGACGAGATCAACAAGTGCCTGAAGATCCAGGGGTATTGCCGCGACATGTTCACCCGCTTACATGAGTTGCCACACGGCAAACGGGTGCAGCACAGCAGCGCCCACACCACCCACTGAGCCTGCTCCGTCCGCCAAAGCTGCGCTCAAGACAAGCGCAGCGTTAGCGCAATCACCCCCAGCGTTAACAACGTCACCGGCAGGCCAATGCGGGCGTGGTCGCGCCAGTTGATGCTGACGCCGCCTTTTTGCGCCAGGTCCACCATGATCAGGTTGGCAATGGAGCCGACCAGCAGCAGGTTGCCCGCAAAAGTGCTGACCAGCGCCAGCGTCACCCCAGCCTGCTGGCCTTGCAGATGTGGCAGCAGCAGCATCACCGCGGGCACGTTGGACACCAGATTGGACAATCCCACCCCAGCCACAAACAGAGGCGCCGGGTGGCTCAGGTGCACACCTTGGGCTGCCAGCGCGGCCACCGCGTCAGTCGCCAATCCGGTCGAGGCGAACGCATGGTTGACCACAAACAGACCGGCAAACAACACCAGCAGTTCCCAGTCGACAAACCCCATCACATGGGAGGAATGGAAACGGCGGCTCATCAGCAACACCCCGGCGCCCACCAATGCCGCTACCTCGCGCGGCCAGTCGGTGAACAGAAACACGACCATCAAGGCACTGGCCACCAGCAGGCCTTTGAGCGTCTGCCAGCGGTCAAAAGCAAAGACGTCAGCGGCGTCCAGGTCGACCTCCACCCGGCTCAATGCCGGGCTGGGTGCCACAGTCGACGTGGGAGTCGCAGCGGTGGGCACCCACACCAGCCAGGCCCACAACACACCCAGGCTCAGGCCCACCGGCAGCAGTGCCTGGCGCAGGTAGTCGCCAAAATGCAGGTGCATCAGCGAGCCAATCAGCATGTTTTGCGGGTTGCCGATCAGCGTGGCGGCCGAGCCGATGTTGGCGGCACAGGCCAGCCCGACCAGAAACGGCACTGGCGCCAAACCCCGCTGAAGGCACAGTTGCAGCACCACCGGTGTCATCGCCAGGCAAATGATGTCATTCGAAAAAATCGCCGACAGCGCGCCCGACACGCCAATGATCGCGCCCAACAAGCCGGTGCGCCCGAGTGGCAGGGCCGCCACCCGGCGCGTCACCGCGGTGTAGAAGCCGCCCAGGCGCATCTGCGCCGACAGCACCATGAACGAAAACAGCAGCAGCATGGTCGGCAGATCCACCACACGGGCCGCTTCTTCGGTGCTGATGGCGCCGATACCAATCACCGCAATCGCCCCCAGCAAGGCAATGCCCGAGCGGTTGAGCTTGAGCCGTGGCAGGCCGCCGAGCACCATGCCCACGTAGACCGTGACAAAAATAGCCACGATGGCACTGTTGAGGCCCTCCAGGTCATGCAAGATCGGGCTCATGGTGTGGCCTCTTGGGGCGCAAAAACTACGCTTTTTTGATAGCTACTCGCCCTTTTTACATAAGGGCTAGAGGCATAAATCTTATAAAACATCATGCTGCAAGCGTAGCACGGCCCGCCGCATGCGCCTGGTGCAGGCAGGCTTGAAACGCCAACGTGACCCGCGCGGCCTGCGGTGAGGCGCGGACAATGCCAAAAAAACTGCAGCGGTAGTTGAACACGCTTGGCTGGACCGCCCGTAGCCGCCCCTGGCGCACAAAACTCTCGGCATAGTGGTCGGGTAAAAAGCCCAGGTAACGGCCCGACAGGATCAGCGTGGCAATCGACTCCTGGTCATACCCCGTGGCTTGGCGGGTGAGCTGCACCTTCTGAGCCAGCTCCATGTTGGGTGAGTGGTAGCCCAGCCCGGCAAAGGCATGTGCGTGTAATGCCGCCCAGTCACCCGGCTGCTGCGCGGCGTCCGCCCCAAAAAGCGGGTGTGTGAGGCCGCAGTACAAGTACATGGTTTCGCTGAACAACTCGTCGTACACCAGCGCGCCAGAGGTACGGTGGCCCGGCACCACCCCGACCTGGAACTGGCCATCGATCACACCGCGCTCGATCACATTGAGCGGCGCCACATGCAGGTGCAGGCTGACGCCCGGCGCCTGCGCCTGAAACAGCGCAATCGCCTCGCCAATAAACGCCTCTGGGTTGCTGGCAGTTTTGTCAAACACCGCCAGGTGCAACTCACCGCCCATGCGCTGGTGGATTTCGTCGACCCGGCTGCGAAACGCGTCGACACCGGCCAGCAGGCGCAGGGTCTCGGCATAAATCTGCTCGCCTTCGGGTGTCAATGCAAAACCGGCGCGGCCACGTCGGCACAGGGTCAGGCCCAGGCGGGTTTCCAGGTCCTTGATGTGGCGGCTTACCGTGCTGGTGCCGATGTTGAGTTCCAGCTCGGCCGCTGCCATGCCGCCGCAGTCGACCACGGTCTTGAACACCCGCAGCAGGCGGATGTCCATGTCGCTCAACTGGCCCAGGGCGGCGCGGGTATTTACTTGCATAGATTTGCAACCAAGCAGTGATAGTTAAGCAATCATAAGAGTAAGGCACTGCGCACAATCCTTGCTTTATTTCTGTTGCCACGCCTCACCAAGCACCAAAACACGCACAACCACAAGGAATCACCATGGACCTGACCGACAGCAAAGCTCTGGCTCAACCACGACTGGACGCCGCCTGGCTCGACGCGCACTGGATGCCGTTCACCGCCAACCGCAACTTCAAGGCGGCGCCGCGCATGATCACCCGCGCCGAAGGTTGTTATTACTTTGACAGCGACGGTCGCAAGATTTTTGACGGTCTGTCGGGCCTGTGGTGCTCCGGCCTTGGCCATGGCCGCGCCGAGATTGTGGAAGCCGCGCGCAACCAACTGGCCACGCTGGACTACTCACCCGCCTTCCAGTTTGGCCACCCGCTGTCGTTTGCCCTGGCCAACAAACTCAAGGAACTCACGCCTGACGGGCTGGACTACGCGTTTTTCACCGGCTCCGGCTCCGAATCGGCCGACACCTCGCTCAAACTGGCGCGTGCTTACTGGCGCGCCAAGGGTCAAAGCAGCAAAAGCCTGCTGATTGGCCGCGAAAAGGGTTACCACGGCGTCAACTTTGGCGGCATTTCGGTCGGTGGTATTGGCGGCAACCGCAAGACCTTTGGCCAGGGCATTGCGGCGGACCACCTGCCCCACACCCAGCCACCCGTTGGCTCGTTTTTCAAGGGTTGTCCGGAGCAAGGCGCTGACCTGGCCGACGACCTGCTCAAGCTGATAACCCTGCATGACGCGTCCAACATCGCCGCTGTCATCGTCGAGCCGATGTCGGGCTCGGCCGGTGTGGTGGTGCCGCCCAAGGGTTACCTCAAACGCCTGCGCGAGATCTGCACCGCCAACAATATCCTGCTGATATTTGACGAAGTGATCACCGGTTTTGGCCGCCTGGGTGCCTACACCGGCGCCGAGTACTTTGGCGTGACACCCGACATCCTGAACGCCGCCAAACAGATCACCAACGGCGCCCAGCCGCTGGGTGTGGTGATGGCCAGCAAGGAAATCTACGACACCTTCATGGCCGCTGGCGGCCCGGAGTACATGCTCGAATTTGCCCATGGTTACACCTACTCGGCACACCCGGTGCCCTGCGCGGTAGGCCTGGCCACCCTGGACATCCTGGTGCGCGAGAACATGATTGACCGTGTGAAGTCGCTGGCACCACATTTTGAAAATGCCGTGCACAGCCTGCGCAGCGCCAAACACGTGGCCGACATCCGCAACCTGGGCTTGGCTGCAGGTTTCACCATCGCGTCCTTGCCCGGTGAACCCGCCAAGCGGCCTTACGAGGTGGCGATGGCGATGCTCAAGAAGGGTTTTTACGTGCGTTACGGCGGCGATACCATCCAACTGGCACCCCCCTTCATCAGCACGCCCGAGCAGATCGACAGCCTGGTCAATGCACTCGGTGAATGCCTCAACGCCACTGCTTGAGCTTGTTACATTTCTGATAGCTGGCAGTCCTTATTAAATGAGGGCTACAGCCTGTTTTCTCATTATTTTGCATACAACATGACCAAATCCCTCCCCACCATTCAGCACTTGATCAACGGCCAGTTGGTTTCAGGCGGCAGCCGCAGCGCCGACGTGTTCAACCCCGCCACCGGGCAGGTTGAAAAGCAGGTGTTGCTGGCCGACAAACTCACCGTGGAGCAGGCGATTGCCAGCGCGCAGGCGGCTTTCCCGGCCTGGCGCAACACACCTCCGCTCAAACGCGCGCGCGTCATGAGCAAGCTCAAAGAACTGCTGGAGCAACACGCCGACGAACTCTGCGCCCTGATCACCGCCGAGCACGGCAAGGTGCTAAGCGACGCCTTTGGTGAGTTGCAACGCGGCATCGAAAACGTCGAATACGCGTCTTATGCGCCCGAATTACTCAAGGGTGAACACAGCAAAAACGTTGGTCCTGCCATCGACAGCTGGAGCGAGTTCCAGGCATTGGGTGTCACCGCTGGCATCACCCCGTTCAATTTCCCGGCCATGGTGCCGCTGTGGATGTGGCCGCTGGCAGTGGCCTGCGGCAACACCTTTGTGCTCAAACCCTCCGAGCGCGACCCCAGCTCGACCCTGCGCGTGGCCGAACTGGCGTTACAAGCCGGTCTGCCGCCGGGTGTGCTCAACGTGGTTCACGGTGACAAGGAAGCGGTGGACACCTTGCTGCAAGACCCACGTGTCAAGGCGGTGAGTTTTGTGGGCTCCACACCGATTGCCGAATACATCTATTCTGAGGGCTGCAAACACGGCAAACGGGTGCAGGCACTGGGCGGTGCCAAAAACCACGCGGTGTTGATGCCCGACGCCGACATCGGCAATGCGGTCAACGCCCTCATGGGGGCTGCTTTTGGCTCCTGTGGTGAGCGTTGTATGGCGATCCCGCTCGTGGTGGCCGTGGGTGACGATACGGCTGAGGCAGTGATAGCAGGTCTGAAGACCGAGATCGCCAAGATGAAAGTTGGCCCCGGCTCCGACGCCAGCAGCGACATGGGTCCGCTGGTGACCAGGACGCACTTCGAGAAGGTGACAGCCTATGTGAACCAGGGTGTCAAAGAAGGCGCTACCCTGCTTGTGGATGGCCGTGGCGTTCAAGTGGCGGGTCATGCCGCTGGTTACTTTATGGGCCCCTGCCTGTTTGACAACGTCAAACCCGGCATGACCATTTACCAGGAAGAAATATTTGGACCGGTGCTCGGTGTGGTACGCGTGAAGTCCCTGCAGGACGCCATGGACCTGATCGACGCCCACGAGTACGGCAACGGCACCTGCATCTTCACCCGCGACGGTGAAGCCGCGCGTTATTTCACCGACAACATCCAGGTCGGCATGGTGGGGGTGAATGTGCCGCTGCCGGTGCCGGTGGCTTACCACTCGTTTGGCGGCTGGAAACGCAGCCTGTTTGGTGATTTACACGCCTACGGCCCGGACGCGGTGCGCTTCTATACCAAACGCAAGACCATCACCCAGCGCTGGCCCAGCGCCGGGGTACGTGAAGGCACGGTATTCAGCTTCCCGAGCAGCCGATAGTTTCTGCTTGCCTCACTGGCGCCGGTTAGGGTAATAATTGGCGTCAGGCACCTGAGGGTGCAATCTTTCAACAGCTTGGCTCACGCGGCCGAAGGATGCAGGGCAAGACATGAGCGACAAAGAGCCAGACAACACACCGTTTCAGGGGCCGGTGGCCTTGCTGACCCGGGTGGAAAAAACCTACCACATGGACTCGGTAAGTGTGCCGGTGATCAAGGGTGTCGACATTTTGGTGCGCCCGGCCTGCTTCACCGTGTTACTCGGGCCGTCGGGCAGCGGCAAGACCACATTACTCAACATGTTTGGTTGTATCGACAAGCCGGATGCTGGTGAAGTCATGGTGGCCGGTTGCAAGGTGGGCGAACTGTCTGACGACGACTTGTCAGACTTTCGCGCCAAGAACATCGGCTTCATCTTCCAGAACTTCAACCTGCTGCCGGTGCTGAGCGCCTACGAAAACATCGAGTACCCGCTGCTGCTGACCGGCGCCACGGCCAAGACCCGCGCCGACCGCGTGCCCAAACTGCTCGAAGCTGTCGGTCTGGCCGACAAGGCGCACCACCTGCCCGGCCAGCTCTCGGGTGGGCAGCGCCAGCGTGTGGCCATTGCCCGCGCCCTGGTCCGCAAACCCAAACTGGTGATCGCCGATGAACCCACTGCCAACCTCGACAGCGAAACTGGCGCGGCCATCCTTAGCCTGATGCGCCGCATGGTGGACCGCTTCAAGATCTCGTTCATCTTTTCGTCGCATGACTCCGACGTAATCAGTGCCGCCGATGACACGATCTTCTTGAAGGATGGTCGTATCCGCGGCATCAAACGCAAAGACATGGAGACTTCGACATGATGACCTTGTCCCTGGCTGTGCGCAACCTGCTGCGCAACAGGCGCAGATCACTGGCCACCTTGCTGGCGATGGCAATTGGGTCAACGTCGATTTTGCTGTTTGGGGGTTTTAGTGCAAATATCAACTACATGATGCACACCCACCACGTGCGCACAGGCGGGCACCTGCAGATCCAGCACCGTGACTTTTACCAGTACGGCAACGGCAACCCAAGTGCCTACGGTATCAACAACTACCAAGAACTGATCAAAGCGATCCAGGCCGACGAAGTGTTGCGCGACATGGTGCTGGTTGCCTCCCCCACATTGCAATTTGGCGGCATTGCTGGCAATTATGCTGCCAACGTATCGCGCACCATTATTGGTAACGGGTTTGTCGCCCAAGACATTAACCGCATGCACGAGTGGAATGACTTTGATGTCAAAAAGAAGGAGCCACCCTTTGTTCTGGAGGGTGCAGCTGAAGATGCCGCCATTGTCGGCATAGGCGTGGCCCGGGTGCTGCAATTGTGTGACGCCCTCCATATAGACAACTGCCCCAAACCCCAAAGTGATGCTAAGCCAGCCAGCGCAGGTGTACCAGACGACATTGCAACACTCAGCCAGCAAGACGCCGCCGACGCCTCAATTGGCCAAGGCAAATCTGCCCCCACCGCCCGGAGGCTTGATGTTTTGGTGGTCAACGCAGGTGGCGCGCCAAATGTCACCGCTGTTGAAGTCATCAAAGCCCAAGAACAAGGTATCAAAGAGCTGGATGAGGTGTACATGATCATGCAGTTCCCACACATCCAGAAGCTGATGTACGGATCATCCGCCCCCAAAGCCACATCCATCATGCTTCAGTTGCGCCACTCAGACCAGATTCCGGCCGCCACGGAACGCTTAACGCCCATTCTGGCCAAGTTTTCCGTCAACCAGCCGCTGGCTGTGCTTGACTTTCGCACCCTGAACCCGTTTTATGTACAGACCATCCGCATGTTTGACACCATTTTTGGCTTTGTTTTCATTCTGATAGGTGGCATTGTGCTGTTCACAGTCAGCAACACCATGAACACGGCGGTGGTGGAACGCACTGTGGAGATAGGTACGCTTAGAGCGATTGGTCTGCGCCGCTCAGGCATCCGGGGCCTGTTTGTTACCGAAGGTGCACTTATTGGGCTGTGCGGTGCGGTGCTAGGGGTTCTGATAGCACTGATGCTGGCGGCCCTAGTCAACCAGTCTAGTCTGGACTGGCTACCACCAGGCAATGTAGAACCGCTGCCGCTAACGATCACTGTTATAGGTGAAACACGGATGATCGTCGGGACAACCATCGGTTTGATGGTGATTGCAGTACTCTCCGCCTGGTGGCCAGCATATCGTGCGGCTGATCTGAAAATTGTGGATGCGCTGCGGCATGTGTAAAGCTGCGGCTAGCTAGCTTTAGGTGACGCTACCGCTAAGTCAACCTGACCTTTCCGCCGATAAACGTACTCCATAGCTGATGGGTAAAAATCCGCTTTAGGCTTTAGTTTAGAGAGATAGGCGAATTGAAACGACGGGCACCGTACACGCTGGAATCCAAGATGGAAGCCGTATGGTTGGTCAATATTGACCAGGCGACCGCTGCCACGGCCAAGATATTGTGTGTATCCAAACAGACGCTGGAGGGCTGGGTGCGACTCGATAGCAAAACTCCGCTGCCAGATGATCTCGAGTGACCGACAGGTCTGAGGAAAGACATGGAGGTCGATCGGAGTGAGGCATGCCTTGTCACCAAGGAGCATGAATGCCGAACAAGCCGAACAATGACAAGGCCGCACAGGCGCAGCAGGCCATACCAAAAGAACTCATTGACCGGTTTGCCAGTGGCCCAATGAGCGCACAGGCGGTGAATACTGCCTCCATGGCCTTCAAGAAGGCACTGATCGAGCGTGCTTCAGGTGCCGAACTCACCGACCACCTGGGCTATGTGCTTAGCACAGAAAAACCCATTGAGATGAGCAATCATCGCAATGGCACCGCCGCCAAGACCGGCCTGACCGAAGACGGCCCCCTGCGCATCGAATTCCCGCGCGACCATGCGGGCAGTTTCGAGCCCTTGCTCATCGCCAAACACGAACGCCGCTTCACGGGCTTTGACGACAAGATCGTGGCCATGTATGCACGTGGCATGATAGTGCACGAGATACAGGACTTTCTGGTTGAGTATTACGCCACCGAGGTCTCGCTTGAGTTCATCAGTTCGGTCACGGATGCGGTGATGAGCGAAGTCACGGCCTGGCAGGTACGCCCCCTGGGGGCCAAGTATCCGGTCGTATTCCTTGATGCCTTACGGGTCAAGATTCGCGAGGATGCAGTGGTACGCCACAGCCTGAATGGAAACAGAGCAAGGAAGCGGCTTCCGATTTGCGACTGATTGACACGGCTGTGACCCAGGATGAAGCCCTGCTCCGGCCCACAGAGTTTGAAGCCAAATGGGATGCATCCTTCGCCCCGATTGGCCAGTCCTGGCGCGCAACTAGACACGTCTGACACCCTTCTTTGAATCCCCGCCAGACTGCGCAAAACCATTAAGACGCGCGGACACTTCCCTTCGAACGATGCCGCTTCAAAATTGATCTGGCTTGCCTTGCGCGACATCATCGACGACTAGGATCGCCCAGCACGGGACTGGAAGAGGGCCATGAACCAGTTTGCGATCCTTTCTGAAACCGCCTAACCAACCAAGTTCATTCAGATGAAAGCCGACTGCCCAATACTGTGGGCAAGCATTCCCGCTTCACACACAAAAACTTAGACACTCCCGGTTCAAGCCACCAGGGCAATTCGCAGCACCAACCCGATTGGTCTATCGCTGTGTTATACCCACAGTCCAGGTACAACTGGTACTGTTACTGGTACTGCCTGAGTGATGGATCAAGGCATTCGCATCTAGCTAACAGTCATACTAAGCCCGCTCCAGCGCGTCCAGTACAAGGTCCGTACGCAGATGCATGGCGGCGGTAGCCTGACGGGGCGATCTGCAAGACCTTGCAGATCGACTACAACTCCGTAGTATGGCGGTGCTGGCCCACAAAGTCTTTCAAGACTTCAATCGGTGGTCGATTCGGGCGGTCAAAAAAGCGCTGGCCAGCTGCGGGATTTCGTTGGCTCAGCGCTGTTCCATGTTCTCTCATTCCAACTCTTTGCCGCGCTGGTGTTCAACCGTAGTGACGCCATCGCGCAGCCAGTGTCAATTTCTTTTTTGCGAACCCATTCATGTAGGGTTTGGAGTACGCAACCGATCTTGGGGCAATGGACTCAATGGCTACCCACAGGGATGCATATTCGCCAAGGAGTTCCTGCACCATGCGTACGGCGCGCTCGCTTACCTCGGGGGAAAAGCGGTTTAATTTCCTGCTCATGACTCCATCTTCTCAAAGTGTGAAGCCTCCTCAAAAACCGAAGCAACTCAGTAGGGTCAACTGGGCTTGCTACTACACGAAAAAAAGGGACGCAATGAATACGTCCCTTTTTCACTACCCGCTACGGAATGCTCAACTGACTGGCAATACGCCTAAGGTATTCCGTCAAGAAATTCATCAATCTTTGACGGTTTACTTTGTTGCCATGCGGCGACGTTTGACCAACCCCAAACCTGCCAAACCTAAACCTAACAAGGCCAAAGAGCCTGGCTCGGGAATAGAATTGCCAGTCAAGTCAAACGTCCCTGACAAGATATCGCGACCGTTTTCCTGGTAACCAGCAGGTTGGAACGAAGATGAAAATACAAAATCTGCTCCATTGAGACGACTATTAGTGTCAAAGTTTTCGGCCGCGAGTCCGCCCACCACATCGAGCAACGCTGAACCAGATCCAGAATCACTACCGGTTCCGATGTTGGATCCTTCCCCGCTCAGATTACCCTTGCCTACTAAACTCAACCAAAGATTCCCATCAGAGGATGTAGCATAGTCACCAATGTAGTTTGGCGTATTATCAATAAAGATATTCACCAGCAAATTATTGAAGGAAAAATCGATTTTCCCCGTTATGGGGTTCGGCAAAAGCGACACGAGATCCATCGTAAATGTAAAAGTCAGTTCGCCACCCGGGACAAAACTACTCTGATTATTCACTGAGCTATTCATCCGCTCAACTTGACCCCAACCAGTAACAGATGTAAGTCCCTGTTCAGTATTCACCCCGGTTTCGAACAAGGAACCAAAAGACTTAAAGTCAATAAGCGAAGGCAAACTTTGCGCACTGTCCGGGTCCCAGACAACACCACCAACATTGATTGCAGATGCAGATGCTGACGCACTTGCCAAGCCGAGCACTGCGGCCAGACCTAGCGAGATAAGAGATTTTTTCATAATAAACTCCGTGTGAATGGTTTAGTCCAGCCCAGGACTTCCTGGATGCACTAGCATAAGCAGAATGTGTGCCAACAATTGAATACCTATGAAAATCAAATAGTTACAGAGATCTCTGCAAGAGCTCAACCACTTTTTGTAAAAAAATCCGACAGAATTTCAAGACAAGATGATCAGCAAACCTCAATGACGACCTTCACAAGACGCTACAGCCCATACTGCGCATAAACCAGGTTGCTGTAGAAGATCGATCAAGCGTAGCATTCCATTGGCGTCTCAACTTGTTGATATTGGAGCGGTTTTGTATGGCAAGTCTTCCGGGCGCAGCGCCAGTTTTTGATTACACAAAGGCTTTCTCTCGCAACATCGGCTGGGTCACAGTGGCCGAGCAAACACAACTACGCCAAAGTCGCGTCGCCATCGCAGGCTTGGGTGGTGTAGGCGGCGCACACCTTCTAACACTTGCCCGCCTGGGCCTTTCTCATTTCAACATCGCCGACTTTGACGACTTTGATGTTCACAACATGAATCGCCAGGCTGGCGCCTTCATGCCCTTCATGGGGCAGCCCAAAATTGACACCATTGCTCAGTTGGCTCGCGACATCAACCCCGAGGTGGATCTTCGATTGTTTAGTCAAGGCGTGACAACCGAAAACGTGGACGAATTTCTGAAGGATGTAGATGTGTATGTGGATGGGCTGGACTTCTTTGCCCTGCCAGCGCGACGCATGGTCTTTGCCAAGTGCCGAGAGAAAGGCATCCCTGCGCTCACCGCCGCACCTCTTGGCATGGGTGTCGCTTTTCTTTACTTCAGCCCCAATGGCATGAGTTTCGAAGACTATTTCAAGGTTAAAGGACATGAACCCCAAGAGCAGTACGCGCGTTTCATAGCGGGTCTATCCCCCGCTATGATGAATCGTGACTACCTGGTTGCCCCTGAGTCCGTGAACTTCCAGGAAAAGCGTGGTCCTTCCACCATCATGGCGTGCGACCTGTGCGCCGGTGTAATGGGCACTAACGTGCTCAAAATCTTACTCCAACGCGGAGAAATTAAAGCGGCCCCTTGGGGCATGCATTTTGACGCGTATCACCAGAGACTAAAACACACGTGGCGGCCCTTTGGCAACGCCAATCCAGTCCAGCAATTGCTTCTGAAATTCATCAGACCCAAATTGCGCGGAAAGCCATCCAATCGTTAGTCACCCAGGACAATTCGTTTCCTTGGCAAGACAGCGCCACAACTGATTTGTTTTCTGACGCAGACTTGCATCAATAATGCGCTATATTGCTTTAATATTGGTCTTCACTGTTTCTCGCGTCTTGCATTGGCATCACCCAGGGGATTTATCTTGAACAGCTTCTTTTCCGACACATCAATCTTGACACATATTGGTCGCCTCGCTACCGCTGGCATGGCTGCGGTGTTGCTGGCTGGCTGTGCCACCGGGGGCAACTACCCTCCTGCCCCCTCCATTGCAGCCACACCAGACTACAACTACATCGTAGGCCCAGGCGACAACCTCAACATCATCGTCTGGCGCAACCCAGAGTTGTCCATGTCGGTACCTGTTCGGCCAGATGGCAAGTTGGCAACGCCACTGGTAGATGAACTGGTGGTGCAGGGAAAAACATCCACAGAAATTGCACGCGATGTTGAAAAGGCGTTGAGCAAACTGGTGCGTGATCCAGTTGTGACAGTGATCGTGACGGGGTTCATTGGGCCCTACAGCGAGCAAATTCGTGTTGTCGGAGAAGCGGCCAAACCACAGGCTTTGCCCTACAAACAAAAGATGACGTTGCTTGACGTGATGATCGCCGTGGGCGGCCTGACCGACTTTGCGGATGGAAACGGCGCCTCGATCACCCGTGCCGCTGATGGTGACAAGCGTTACTCAGTGCGCCTCAAAGACCTGATCAAACGCGGCGACATCTCCGCCAATGTCGAGATGAAACCAGGTGATGTGCTGATCATTCCCCAGGGTTGGTTCTAATTTTTTTGTCCATTCTGCTTGGCTCTGCTTGAGCCTCGTCAGACTTCAGTTTGAATGTCCTTTTGATTTACAAGAACCTCCCCCATGGATGAGTTGATTAGTCAGGTAACAACTATAGCCCGGGGCATGTGGAAACACCGCTGGCGCGGTCTGATCGCAGCCTGGCTGGTGGCCGTCGTCGGTGCGATAGGCGTGATGGCTGTGCCTGACAAATATGAAGCCAGTGCACGTATTTACGTGGATACACAGTCGATTCTGAAGCCTTTGATGTCGGGTCTGGCTGTGCAACCCAATGTCGAGCAGCAAGTGATGATGCTCAGTCGCACGCTGATCACCCGCCCCAATGTCGAAAAGTTGATCCGCATGGCCGACTTAGACTTGGGCAACGCATCCAAATCCGAACAAGAGGCGCTGATTGATCGAGTGACGAAGACGCTGGAAATCAAGAATGTGGGCCGCGACAACATCTATACCCTGGCGTATCGAGACACAGATCCTGACAAGGCAAAGAAAGTGGTGCAGTCCTTGGTCTCGATTTTTGTGGAGTCCAGCATGGGCAGCTCGAGACAAGACTCGGACACCGCCAAAAAATTTATCGAGGAACAAATTAAGACCTATGTGACTAAGCTGGAAGAGGCCGAGGCGCGGCTCAAGGAATTCAAGCTGCGCAACATTGACCTTCAGACCACTGAAGGGCGAGACATGGCCGGGCAGTTAGGAGCCATTTCAGAGCAGCTGCGGCAAGCCCGACTGGAGTTGCGTGAAGCTGAAAACGCACGGGATGCTGCGAAAAAGCAGCTGGACTCAGAGCGTGCAGCCAACTCGAAAAACTTGATGTCTGATACTTCAGCCTCGATTTCCACGCCGGAGATTGATTCACGTATTGATACCCAAAAACGCAATCTAGACGCTCTGCTACAGCGTTTCACCGAGCAACACCCCGATGTGGTGGGTGCGCGGCGTCTGATCAAAGACCTGGAAGACCAGAAGCGCAAGGAAATCCAGGAGTTACGCAAAGCCGCTTTGGCGAATCCCGCTGCTGCACCCTCCAACAATACACTAGCATCTCAGGAACTGAGTCGAGTGATGGCTACATCTGAAGTACAGGTCGCCTCTCTGAGGGCGCGTGTAGCTGAATATGAAGCACGATATGCCAAGGCACGCGAGGCCATGAAAACCGCTCCACAGATCGAAGCAGAATTTGCCCAACTCAACCGCGACTACGAGATCAATAAAAAAAACTACAACGACTTGGTGTCACGACGTGAATCAGCCACCATGTCGGGCGACCTAGACAATGCCACTGGCGTGGCCGATTTCCGTCTGATTGATCCACCTCGCGCATCGCCAAAACCAGTGGCACCGAACCGTCTGTTATTGATGCCGCTGGCATTGCTGGCAGCCTTGGCGGCTGGCTTGGGTGTGACGTTCCTGCTGGGTCAGATCCGAGCTGTGTTTTACGATGCCAACGCTATGAGTGACTCCATAGGCTTGCCCTTGCTGGGGGTGGTATCCCTGCTGGTCGATGATGGCAGTGCACAACGGCGCAAGTCTGAGCTGGTGAAATTTTTAGCCGCTACCGGGGGCCTGGTAGTTGTGTTCGGTCTCGGAATGGCTGCGCTGTTCCTGATGTCCAACCAAGCAGGATGAATGACCTATGAGTAGCTTGATTGAACAGGCAGCCCGACGGCTGGAACAATTGCGGCAAGCGGGTGTGGAGATGCCAGCCACAGTCACTGTAGCTACACCAAGTTATCCAATGGCGGGAGCAGAATTGCCCACTGCTACACCAAAGCCTCCTGAGCCAGTAGCCACATCGCGGCGGATCGACTTGGACTTGCACGCACTGACCCACGCAGGATTTATCAACCCTAGCTCGGCACGCTCCGAGATTGCAGATCAATACCGTGTGATCAAACGACCGCTGATCAAAAACGCGATGGGTAAAGGTGCATCGATCATTGCCAATGGCAATCTGATCATGGTCACCAGCGCTTTGCCCGGCGAGGGAAAGAGCTTCACCTCGATCAATCTGGCCATGAGTATTGCCACAGAATTGGACAACACCGTGATGCTGGTGGATGCCGATGTGGCGCGTCCATCGGTCATGCGCATGCTGGGCCTGCCCGATGGTCCAGGCTTGCTTGATCTGGTATTGGATGACAAGCTGGACATGTCGTCGGTCTTGCTCAAGACCAACGTCGAGAAACTGACCATTCTTCCCAGTGGCACGCCACACCCACGCGCTACCGAATTGCTGGCCAGCGACGCCATGGTTAGGCTACTCGAGGATATGGCAGCACGCTACCCGGACCGGATCATCATTTTTGATTCACCGCCGCTG
Source organism: Rhodoferax sp. U11-2br (assembly GCF_018619435.1). GTDB lineage: Bacteria > Pseudomonadota > Gammaproteobacteria > Burkholderiales > Burkholderiaceae_C > Rhodoferax. The sequence continues at coordinate 79,070 of NZ_JAHFZF010000011.1, forward strand.
TTGATAACCACCGAAGCTCGCGTCTTAGCGACGCACATGGGCCAAATTGTGGCGGTGGTGCATGCTGGCAAGACGCTACAGTCCGAGGTCAAACAGGCGCTGGCCACCATTGATGCCTGCCCCGTGAAGCTGCTTCTGCTGAACCGCGCCAGCTCTCTGTTCAAAAGTGGTTACGGCTACAGCTATGGGTACGGTTCGGGTTATGGCCACGACAAACAGGAGGAGCAGGCAGCATGAACGCCGTGCACGTCACGCCCGCCCTTGCGACGTTGTTGCTGTTATCTGGGACTGTGGCTTGGGCTCAAGATGCAGCCCCCGGTGCGGCCACGCAAGCGGTATCCATCTCTACACGCGTGACAGTGAACGAAACGGTAACGGACAATGTGGCGCTCAGCGGTACCTCTGCCAAGTCTGACCAAATAACCGAAATCAGCCCAGGCATCCATGTCAATATCAATGGTGCCAGGCTCAAGACGTATTTCGATTACTCGCTGACACATGTCAATTACGCCCAGGGTACGGCGGCCAGTCGCAACCAGAACGCACTCAACACCTTTGGCACCCTCGAGGCGGTTGACAACTGGGCTTTCCTGGATTTCAGCGGCAACATCTCACAACAAACCATCTCCGCTTTTGGCACCCAGTCCAACAACAATACGACCATCAACGCCAATCGGACCGAGGTGGCCAGCTACAGCCTCTCACCCTATGTCAAGGGACGGCTCGGTGATGCTGCCAATTACGAGGCACGTATCAGCCGCGCGGTGAGTTCTAGCGACAGTGCAACCGCCTCCGACACTGCAACCACCAACAGCGTCGTCAAGGTCAGCAATGCATCGGCTTATCGCAGCCTGGGTTGGACAGCCGACCTGTCTCGCCAACAAGCCAGTTACAGCGCCGGACGCACCACCGAGACTGACACCTACAGTCTGGGGTTGACCTACGAGGTCTCGCCACAAGTCAAGCTGTCTGCCAATGCTGGGCAAGAATCGAACAACTACAGCAGCTTGGACAAACAAAACTACAGTACCAGCAGTGTGGGGATCAACTGGTTCCCGTCTGAGAGAACCAGCCTATCCGCACTGACCGGCAAACGTTCTTTTGGCAACACCCACAATGTGAGTCTTGAGCATCGCAGTGCCCGCACCGTCTGGCGATTCTCCGACAGCAAAGATGTGTCAACCACGCCCAATCAGAATGGCGTGGGGACCATTGGCAACCTTTATGACTTGTTTTACAGCCAGTTGGAAGGCAGTGGACTCTCCGCTACAGAGCGGGCCCAGAGGGTCAACGCATTGCTACAGTTGTATGGTCTAAGTGCCAACACACCTGTCGTTGGGGGTTTTTTGACATCAGCGATTTCGGTGCAACGCAGCCAGAACCTGTCATTGGCCCTGTTGGGTATCCGTGACACCATCACTTTTTTGCTATCGCGCACCGAGAGCAACCGACTGGACACCGTCACCAGCGTCGTTGACAACTTGTCCAATGGGGTCACCGTTATCCAGAACGGCTTCAGCGTCAACTACAGCCACCGTCTGACACCGGACTATTCGCTGGGTGTGTCTTTATCCCGACAAGACACGTCCGGCACCACAACAGCTGAGGAAACCACACTCAGATCGTTCCATGTCAATATCTCCGGAAAAGTTGGCAGAAGAACAGCAGCTTCACTGGGCCTGCGCCGGGTGGTATCTGACAACGCCACCAACCCCTACACCGAAAACGCGGTGACTGGCAACCTCAATGTTCAGTTTTGACCCATGTATGCAGCCTATTACGGATTAAGCAGCGAACCCTTTCAGATCAACCCTGATCCACGCTTCTATTACGCCAGCAAACAACACAGACGCGCCAAGGCTTACCTTGAGTATGGAGTCATGCGCAACGAAGGGTTCATCGTCATCACCGGCGAAATTGGTGCAGGCAAAACCACCGTGGTGCGCGGCCTGCTGGATGGCCTGGATGCCGACAAGGTAGTGGCTGCCAACCTGGTCACCACCCAGCTCGATGCCGAAGACACCCTGCGCATGGTGGGTGCGGCCTTTGGCGTGCGAGTCAAGGATGTCTCCAAGTCCGACCTGTTGATGACACTCGAGGCTTTTTTGGTCAACCACACCAGCCAAGGCAAGCGCTGCCTGCTGATTGTGGATGAGGCGCAAAACCTGACCCACCGCGCCGTGGAAGAACTGCGCATGCTGTCCAACTTCCAGTATGGCCAGCAGGCCCTGCTGCAGACTTTTTTGATTGGTCAGCCCGAGTTCCGCGCCATTCTGCAGAGCCCGGGCATGCAGCAGCTGCGCCAGCGCGTCACGGCCACCTGCCATATTGGACCGCTGGACATGGCCGAGACACAAGGTTATATCGAACACCGCCTCAGATGTGCAGGTGCCAAGCCCGAACGACCCGCCTTTGATGCAGCAGCCTTCGAGGCCATCTTCAAAGCCACCAACGGCATCCCAAGGCGCATCAACCTGGTGTGTGACCGTTTGCTGCTGTCGGGTTATCTGGCCAGCAAAGAAAGCTTTGGTGTGGACGAGGTCAACGAAGTGGTCAGCGAGATCAACGACGAATCGGTCTCGATGTCCAAACCCGTCTCCACCCCCGAAGGCCCTGGCTGGACAGACTCCTTTATTTCTGATTTGTCCTCGGCCAACGCCTCCGATGCTGATCTGGCCAAGCTACAGCTTCCAGCGGGTCTGGGCCAGGCCATCTCGGGCCAGATCGCCACCCTGAATGCCGAACAATACGACATCCGGCTGCGTCGCCTGGAAGCCAGCGCCTTGCGCCTGGAACGCATCAACCTGGAAATCCTGGTGATGCTGCAACGGCTGGTCAAGGCGGCCAGTGGCGCGCCGGACAAAGAGGCTTGACCCCGAGCACACCCACATAGGCCACCGCATGCCAACAAGTTTGACCAACGCGATGACGATCGATGTCGAGGACTATTTTCAGGTCTCGGCGTTTGCCCCTTACATCGCACGCACCGAGTGGGATAGCCGCGCATGCCGCGTTGAGCGCAACATCCAGACCATCCTGGAGTTGCTGGCGCGCCACCACACCCAGGCCACCTTTTTCACGCTGGGCTGGATCGCCGAACGTTACCCCCAGCTGGTGCGACAGATTGTTGACAACGGGCACGAACTCGCCAGCCACGGCTACGGCCACCAACGCGCCAGTGACCAGTCGCCTGAAGCCTTCTTCCACGACATTGACCGCGCCAAGAAACTGCTCGAAGACCTCTCGGGCCAGCGCATCCTGGGTTACCGGGCACCCAGCTTCTCCATCGGCAAAGGCAATCTGTGGGCCTATGACAACCTGCTGGAGGCCGGCTATCACTACAGCTCCAGTATCTATCCGATAGCGCACGACCATTACGGCATGCCGGATTCACCTCGATTTGCTTATGAAGTGCGGCCCGGACTGACCGAGATTCCGATCACCACAGTGCGCCTGTTCGATCGCAACTTCCCCTCCAGCGGCGGTGGCTACTTCAGGCTGCTGCCCTACCCGGTGACGCGCTGGCTGATCCAACGTGTCAACACCCGTGACCAACAGCCCGGCATGTTTTATTTCCACCCCTGGGAGATCGACCCTGATCAGCCCCGCGTCGCGGGCATTGACCGCAAGTCACAATTCCGCCATTACGTCAACATCGGGCACACCCAGGCCCGCTTGGATCGCCTGCTGGGTGACTTCCAATGGGGCCGGGTAGACCAGGTGTTTTTAAACCAGATTGCGCCTTTGCCGCTGGCGGCCTGACATCGGCATGGCACAGGTTAAACGTCTTCTACCCCACGACACCACCACCGCCCAGCGCTGGGATGCGTTTGTGTTGGCCTGCCCCCAGGCCACGTTTTTTCACCGGGCAGGCTGGCAAACCATCGTCACCGATGTGTTCAAACACGACAGTTATTTCTTGTATGTCGAGGACACAAACGGACAGATCGAAGGCGTGTTGCCACTGGGCCATATCCACAGCTGGCTGTTTGGCAACTCGCTGACCAGCCTGCCGTTTGCGGTCTATGGTGGCGTGGCAGCCAGCAACGAACAAGCAGCGACGACACTGGAACAGGAAGCCCAGAAAATCGCCGAAAGCCTGGGCGTGGACCACCTGGAACTTCGCCACGTGGACAACCGCCACCCCGACTGGCCGACACAAGAGCTGTATGTGACCTTCCGCAAAGAAATTCTGCAGACGGAAGAGGCCAACATGCTGGCCATACCACGAAAACAACGCGCCATGGTGCGCAAAGGCATCAAGAACGAGCTGCGCAGCGAGATCGACCCCAACGGCAATCGCTTTTTTGCGCTGTTTGCCGACAACGTGCATCGCCATGGCACCCCGGCCTTGCCCAAGAAATACTTCCAGGCGCTCATGCAGGTGTTTGGCCCGGACTGCGAGGTGCTCACCGTGGTTGCACCCAATGGCAAACCGCTGAGCAGTGTGCTGAGTTTTTACTTCCGCGACGAGGTTCTACCCTATTACGCCGGGGATGACGAAGCCGCACGCGACCTGGCCGCCAACGACTTCAAATACTGGGAGCTGATGCGCCGCGCCTGCGCGCGCGGGCTCAAGGTGTTTGACTACGGTCGCAGCAAAAAAGACACCGGCCCCTACGCCTTCAAAAAAAACTGGGGCTTTGAGCCAACCCAGCTGCACTACGCCTACCGCCTGTACAAGCGCGACGACATCCCGCAAAATAACCCGTCCAACGCCAAGTTCAAGCTGCTGATTAACACCTGGCGGCGTATGCCGATTGGCCTGGCCAACTGGCTGGGGCCGTTCATTGTGCGCAACCTGGCCTGAGGCAGAGCATGGGCAAGCTGCTTTACCTGGTGCATCGCCTGCCCTACCCGCCCAACAAGGGCGACAAGGTGCGCTCCTACCATCTGCTCAAACACTTGACGCAAGACCATCGGGTGTTTCTGGGCACCTTCATCGACGACCCGGCGGACGAGGCCTACCTCGACACGGTGCGCACCCTCTGCCCGGATCTGTTTGTGGCGCCCATTCACCCGCGCAGCGCCAAGTTGCGCAGTCTGGCTGGCTTGCTCACCGGGCGGTCATTGAGCCAACACTACTACCAAAACGCCGGGCTGCAACGCTGGGTGCAGCAAACACTGGCGGAGCACGACATCGACGCCGTGGTGATTTTCTCGTCAGTCATGGCGCAGTACATCCAGGTGTCGTCCAAAGTGCCGATGCTGGTGGACTTTGTGGACGTGGACTCGGCCAAATGGACCCAATACGCGCCCGACCACCGCTGGCCGCTGTCCTGGCTGTACCGACGCGAAGGTGAACGACTGCTGGCCTTCGAGCGCAGTGTGGCCCAGCACGCCCAGCGCTCATTCTTTGTGACCGACAACGAAGCAGCCATGTTCAGGCAACTCGCGCCGGAAAGCGCTGGCACCGTCGATGCCATCAGCAACGGGGTCGACGCCGAGTTTTTTGCCCCCGACCCGATCCGCCCTTCGCCTTTTGCTGGCACAGCTGGTCTGCCCGAGCCCATCCCTCTGGTGTTTACCGGCGCCATGGATTACTGGCCCAACATCGATGCGGTGACTTGGTTTGTGGCCGAGATGCTGCCCGGCCTGCGCCAGCAATGGCCACAGCTGTGTTTTTACATCGTTGGCCGCAGCCCGCCACCGGTCGTGCAGGCGCTGGCAGGCGCGGGCGTGGTGGTGACCGGCACGGTACCCGATGTGCGACCCTATCTGCAGCACGCAGCGGTGGTGGTCGCCCCCCTTCGGGTGGCGCGGGGCATTCAGAACAAGATTCTGGAGGCTATGGCCATGGCCCGGCCGGTGGTGGCATCTGACTCGTGTGCGCAGGCCATCCAGGCTGAGTCTGAATCCGAGTTGTTGTCCGCCTCCACCCCGGCCCATTTCGTCACCCAGATCAGTGCCTTGCTGACATCACCTGAGCGCAGTGCCCATGTGGGTGCGGCCGGGCGACAAAGGGTGCTCAGTGATTACAGTTGGTCCGCCCACCTGTCCAAAATCGACACCCATTTGAACTTGAAGGCCCATCCATGACCCCTGCTGTGCAACTCAAACCCCAACACCACTGGCCCCGTGCTGGTCTGTTGTTTGGCTTGCTGGCGGTCGTTTTGGTGGTGCTGTACTTCGACACCGCCAGTGCCATGGTCGGCATCTGGTGGCGCTCCGAGACCTTCACCCACGGCTTTCTGGTGCTGCCGCTGGCGCTGTGGATGGTGTGGCGTCGCCGCACACATCTGGCCCATCTGCAGCCCCAGCCCAGCGCCTGGGGCCTGATAGCACTGGTGTTGGTCGGTTTTGGCTGGCTGCTAGGTGACCTTGTCGCGGTGAATGCGCTGACACAACTGGCGTTTGTGGCCATGTTGGCGCTGCTGGTGCCAACTTTGCTGGGGCTGACGGTAGCACGTTCGCTGCTGTTCCCGCTGCTTTTCCTGTTTTTTGCGGTGCCGTTTGGCGAATTCGCCATGCCCCAGCTGATGGAATGGACCGCCGACTTCACCGTGATGGCCTTGCGCCTAAGCGGCATCCCGGTCTACCGCGAGGGTTTGCAATTTGTCATCCCCTCAGGCAATTGGTCGGTGGTGGAAGCCTGCAGCGGCGTACGTTACCTGATTGCCTCGCTCACCGTGGGCACCCTGTTTGCCTACCTGAACTACCAGTCCACAAAGCGCAGGGTGTTGTTCATCATCGTCTCGATCCTGGTCCCGGTGCTTGCCAACTGGTTGCGTGCCTACATGATCGTGATGCTGGGCCACCTGTCAGGCAACAAATTGGCCGCCGGGGTCGACCACATCATCTACGGCTGGGTGTTTTTTGGTTTTGTCATTTTGCTGATGTTTTGGATCGGTGCACGCTGGTCCGAGCCGGAGCCCAGTGTCAGCGCGGCCGACATCGACTCGGTCACCCTCAACAAACCTTTGCCAGGTGACAACGCTGGAACACGTCCCTGGTTTGAGCTGTTTGCACTGCTGGCTGCCGTGATTCTGGCCTGGCCACTGGCCGCCCGCTGGGCGCTAGACCACAACAACGTGACAGCCCCCGTACAGCTCTCGGCACCGGCCGAGTTGACGGCCAACTGGGTGGCGGATACCCAAACGCCCCCCATTTTTGAGCCCGCGTTTCAGAACCCGTCGGCCTATGTCAACTCCAGCTATGTCCAAGAGGAACAGCGTGTTGGTCTGTATCTCGGTTATTACCGCCAGCAAAACTACCAGCGCAAACTGGTCAGCTCCGAGAACGTGCTGGTCACCTCAAAAGACACCCAGTGGGCACAAGTGGCCGGCAACTCTCGAAGCATTCGCTTTGATAGCAACCAAGTCAATATCCGCGAGGAGGAACTGCGGAAACTCTCTGCATCTGCCAGCCCGACGGACGAGCGACTGGTGGTCTGGCAAGTCTATTGGGTCAACGGCCAGCTCACCGCCAGCCAAATGCAGGCTAAGCTGTACGGCGCGCTGCAACGCCTGCTGGGGCGTGGCGACGACTCGGCTGTTGTGATCCTCTACGCCGACAAAGGCCAAGGTGCCGAAGGTGCACAACGCCTGCAGGCTTTTGTGCAAGCCAATGGCACACGCATCATCGCGCTGCTGGAGGCCACCCAGCGCAACCACCCCACTCCCTGAGCAAACCCTATGTGTGGCATCGCCGGACTTTTTGACACGCGCGGCAAGCGCGAGTTTGCGCCCAAGCTGATGGAGCGCATCAACAATGTGCAGGCCCACCGCGGCCCGGACGAACTCGGCCTGCACCTGGAACCCGGTCTGGCCTTTGGTCACCGACGCCTGTCGGTGATCGACCTGTCCACCGGCCAGCAGCCGCTGTTCAACGAAGACCACAGCGTGGCCATCGTCTTCAACGGCGAGATCTACAACTACCAGGCGCTGACCACCGAACTCAAGGCGCTGGGCCATGTGTTTCGCACTCGCAGTGATACCGAGGTCATCATCCACGCCTGGGAAGCCTGGGGAGAGGACTGTGTACAACGCCTGCGCGGCATGTTTGCTTTTGCCGTGTGGGACCGCAACCAACAGACGCTGTTCCTGGCGCGTGACCGCCTGGGCGTCAAGCCCATGTTCTACGCGCTGCTGGGTGACGGCAGCTTCATTTTTGGCTCCGAACTGAAGGTCATCACCGCTCACCCAGCCTTTGTCCGAAGCATCGACCCGCTGGCGGTGGAGGAGTACTTTGCGCTGGGCTACGTGGCTGACCCACGCTGCATCTACACCGGTGCCCACAAACTGGCACCGGCGCATACGCTCACACTGCGCCACGGCCAGGGCCTGCCTGAGCCCAAGTCCTATTGGGACGTGAGCTTCTCACTGGACAACCGCATCAGCGGTGAGGACGCGACGCACGAGTTGCGCGCACGGCTCGACGAATCGGTGCAGTTGCGCCTGATGGCCGAGGTGCCGCTGGGAGCCTTCCTGTCCGGTGGTGTCGACTCCAGCGCCGTGGTGGCCACGATGGCCAGCGTCTCAAGCACCCAGGTGCGCACCTGCGCCATCGGTTTTGACGACCCGAAGTTCAACGAATCGGACTTTGCCCAGCAGGTGGCCGAGCGTTACCACACCGACCACCACCTGGAAATTGTCAAAAGCGACGACTTCGACCTGATCGACACCCTGGCCAGGCTGTACGACGAACCTTTTGCCGACAGTTCCGCCATCCCGACCTACCGCGTTTGCCAGCTGGCGCGCAAACATGTCACAGTGGCCCTGTCGGGCGATGGGGGCGACGAGAGTTTTGGTGGCTACCGGCGTTACCGCCTGCACGCCGCCGAGGAACGAGCCCGCAACCTGGTGCCTCTGGGCCTGCGCCAGCCGCTTTTTGGCGCACTGGGCCACATGTTCCCCAAGTTGGACTGGGCGCCGCGCATGTTCCGCGCCAAAACCACCTTGCAAGCGCTGGCGCTGGACTCGACCCAGGCCTATTTGCACAGCGTCTCGGTGCTACGTTCAGATGAGCGCGAGACCCTTTATTCATCAGGATTCAAGCGCACTTTGGCCGGATACCGTGCGCAGGAAGTGTTCAAGCACCACGCGGCCAAGGCCAACACCACCGACCCGCTGGCGCTGGTGCAATACCTGGACTACAAAACCTGGCTGGTCGGTGACATCAACACCAAGGTGGACCGCGCCAGCATGGCGCACTCGCTCGAAGTGCGTGAACCTCTGATGGACCATGAGCTCATCGAATGGCTGGCCACCCTGCCCAGCGAGCTCAAGATCAAGGGACAGGAAGGCAAATGGTTGCTGAAAAAGGCCTTTGAACCGAGCCTGCCCAATGATGTGTTGTACCGACCAAAGATGGGTTTTTCGGTGCCCTTGGCCAAGTGGTTACGCGGCCCGCTACGCGAGCGTTTGCAACAAGCCGTGCTGGGGCCACAACTGGAAGCCACCGGCTACTTCAATCAGGAGACACTGCAGACCATGGTGCGCCAGCACCTGAGCGGCCAGCGCGACCACTCGGCACCGCTGTGGACCTTGCTGATGTTTGACGCATTTTTGCGGCAGGCAGCAGAGCTGCCTGATGCTTTGTAGCCAGGCAGGTCTTGAACCATTATAAAACATGGGTACGTTGCTATTGAATTAAAAGTATTCGATCTTAGTATGAACACCCGCCAGCACCCATGGACCGTGGTCATTTTTGCCTGCCGGGAGTCTCTGTCCCAGTTACGCCAAACGCTCGACTCCGCAAAGGTATCTGCCGCCTCATGCGCGGTGGTCCATGTCCTGGTCAACGGCAACCAGGCACTGGCCAGCGCCTTGGCGCAAGATCTGACTCAGCGTCAACTCAGCGCCGCCAAAAATGAGGGCGGCCCCGACATCCAGGTCTGGTCGATTCCGCTGGCTGACAAAGCCAACGCCTGGAACCAATACATCCACCGAATATGGAACGGTGAAGAGATTGCCTTTTTTGTCGACGGGTATGTCAGGCTCAATCCCGATGCAGTGGACCTGCTGGGTCATGCGGTGGCCGCCAATGCCCAAGCTTTGGCAGGCACCGGCGTGCCGACCATGGGTCGCTCGGCCAAGGCTTTGAGGGAAAACATGATTGTCAACACCGGCTACCACGGCAATTTTTGCTGTATCAAGGGCAGCACAATCCAACGACTGCGAGACAAAGAGATACGCATCCCGCTGGGGCTTTACCGTACTGACAGTCTGATGGGGGCGATTCTTTGTTATGCCCTGGAGCCGGGCAACCACGCCTGGGAAGACTACCGCATCCATGTCCACCCAACTGCTTCATGGGGAATAGATGCAGCAAAATGGTGGCGCTGGCGAGATGTGCGGGCTGCTGTCAATCGCCACTTTCGCCAAGTGCGCGGCAAACTCGAGAACGCCGCACTTGCCGACCATCTGGCCAAGCGCCAGTGCTCGCCAGCAAAGCTGCCCTCCACTGCGCGAGAGCTGGTGCTTGAGTGGGCTATGAGACACCCAAATGACTTCAAACGCATAGCACGCAAAAATATACTGGCCAGGCAAGCACTGGCATCATTTCAGTCTACCGGTTTGATGCCAAGTCACACCACTGAGCCAACCCTTGTTTGGCAACATGACGCCAAAACCACAAGCTAGCCCCAAGCGGGCCCTGATATCAGGGGCTTTTTGGACGGTTAGCACTCGCTGGATGGTCAAGGGGCTGGGCTTCATCAGCACCCTGATCGTCGCGCGTCTGTTGCTGCCCGCAGACTACGGCATTGTGGCCATGGCCACCTTGACAGCCGGCCTGATCCAGGCCATGCTGGACTTTGGAGCCTCTACCGCGTTGCTGCGCAAAGGCGCGGTCAGCCAGGCGGAGATCGATTCGGCCTGGTCCTTGCGACTGCTGGAAGGTTGTGCCGTCGGCCTGCTTCTGCTTGGCGTGGCCCATCCTAGCGCCTTGTATTTCAAAGAACCCCGCGTTGAAGCGGTGATGTGGGTGCTGGCAGCCTGCATGGTCATCAGCAGTGCATCCAACATCGGCTTCACGCTGGCGCAAAAGGAGTTCAATTTTTCGCTGCAGTTCCGCCACAACCTGATCTGCAAATCCATGGGTGTCGTCGCTACCGTCGCTGCGGCGTTCCTGTTGCGTGACTACCGGGCCCTGGTCATTGGTGTGGTGACCGGTTATGCCAGTGGCTGCATCATGAGCTACGTCATGCACCCCTACCGCCCCCGCTGGAACACGACCCAAATCGGCGAGATCTGGGCGGTGACCAAATGGCTCATGCTGGCCGGGTTGGGCGGGTTCTTTTTGCGTAAAAGCGACGAACTGATTGCCGCACGCATCGGCACCACAGGTGAGTATGGGCTCTACAACGTGGGGGCAGACCTGGGCCAATTGCCCACCGGAGAACTGGGGCCAGCCATGCTGCGGGCTTTTTTGCCGGTGTTGTCCTCCATTCAGGACGACGTGACCCGCACCAACCAGGCGGTGCTCAAGACCCTGTCTGCCGTCAACACCATCACCCTGCCGGTGGGCTTGGGCTTTGCGGCGGTGGCGACTCCGGCAACCGCGCTGCTGCTGGGTGCCCAGTGGGTGGAAGCTGCCCAGTATGTTGCCCTGTTTGCACTGGCTGGTGTCGTGCAATTTGCCGCGTCACCCCTCTCAACCCTGCTGACTCTGCGGGGACACACACGTTTACAAAACCACATTGTGTGGGCTGAATTTGCTGTGTTTGTGCTGTGCAGCCTGGTGTTGGTGCCGCAGCTCCATCTGCCTGGCTTGGTTTGGGCACGCATTGCAGCCAGTGGTGTCAATGCCCTGGTCGCGGCACTGTGCGCCAGCTTGTATTGCCAGCTTGCATTCAGTGCCATGGTCAAGGTACTGCTGCGCCCCACCCTAGGTGCTGTCGGCATGTATCTTCTGGTCAGCCTGGTGATGCCATGGGTGCCTGGCAATGCCTGGAGTCTGGCGATCAGTATCACGCTGGGCGCTTTGGCCTACACAAGCTGGACCCTTCTCACCTGGTTTGCCGCAGGCAGGCCAGAGGGGCTGGAGTCAACCATCTATGACTTTTTGGCATCTGGCAAACGCGCCTGATGCCACTGGAGACACAGCGTGCAAGTGGTTCCCGTCTTTGTTGTCAGTTTAAAAAATGCCTCGGCTCGGCGAACGGCCCTCAAGTCGCATCTGGATGCTTTGGGCATCCAGTTTGAATGGTTCGACGCCATCAGGGGTGATGAGCTTAGCCCACAGTACCGCCAGGATGTCAACCCAAGCGGGAACATGTCACCCGGGCAACTGGGCTGCTACCTGTCACATATCCACATCTATGAACGCATCATTGAACAGTCGCTGCCAGTGGCACTGGTTCTGGAAGACGACGCGGTTCTGCATCCCAGCGTTAAAAACCTTGTGGCAACGGGTTGCCAACATCTGGAGTTTGACTATTGTTTTTTGGGCAGTGACGACCGGGGTGATGCCGGTTTTGTTTTCTACAACACGGCGGCGCCCGTCCCCCTGAGTAAGGCACATCTGAGTTATCCACTGTCGTCTGGCCCCTTTTGCACCCATGCCTATTGCATCACGCTCGAAGGTGCCAAAAAAAGGTTGGCGTGCGCGTATCCCGCGCGCAGTGCCATCGACCACTACCATCATTTGCCATATACCCCCCGCTTGATGGCCGTGGTGCCTATGCTGGCATTTGTCCATGAATTGAGTGCCGTGCAATCCATGTCATCACTCAATTGGTCGGGGCTGCAGACCATGGCACGCAAACACTGGTGGTACTACCCGCTGCGTGATGTGCTGAAGTTGAAGGTGTTGAAAAAGTGGCTGGCACGCCGACACACCAGGTTTCCCCATCCGGGTCAATGGAGACCCTTTGAGTCGGCCTTCAAGGTTGTCCCAAATCGTTGGCTAAAGGAGCACACAGATGCACCTTGAGAACCCGCTGGTCAGCGTCATCCTACCCGCCTACAACGCACAGGTCCACATCGCACAGGCTGTGGACAGTGTGCTGACCCAGGACTATACCAACCTGGAACTTCTGGTAATTGACGATGGCTCCACCGATGGCACAGCTGACCATCCCTGCCTGCAAGACCCACGCATTCGTGTGCTGCGCCAGCACAACGCCGGACCAGCCAGCGCCAGGAACCTCGGCCTGACCCAGGCCAAGGGGGAATTGATTGCCTTTATCGATGCCGACGATCTCTGGCTGACCGGGAAGTTGAGCTTGCAGGTGGCCTACCTGCGGGACCACCCCGAAATCAGCATTGTGTTTGGCGGTTTCCAGCGCTGGTTGGCCTCACCTGACAAGCGCTTCGAGGTGCCGCTTTGCCCACGGATCGAATCAACATCCCAGGCCCTGGCCCAACCCTCGGGCTGGCTCTACACCGACCTACTGCTCGACAGCGTGGTCCACATCATCACCGCCATGGTGCGCAGGTCGGTTTTTGACACGGTCGGCGTTTTTGACACCCGGCTTCCCACAGGCGAAGACTACGATTTCTGGCTGCGTGCCTCACGCCAGTTCAAGCTCGACCAACTGGCCCAGACCGTGGCCTGTTATCGCATTCACGCCGGCAGCCTGACCAAGGTGCCACGCCCCGAGAACAACGAATACTTGGTGCTCCAGCATGCATTGGCAAGCTGGGGCGGCAGCGGGCCCGATGGACGCAGCGTCGACGCCAGATCGCTGCAGAACCGTCTTTTTGGCATCTGTTTTGGTCATGCCTACTTCCATTTCTGGCATGGCGACCGCCGGCGCGCCCGACACGCTTTTGGCCAGGCATTGCAACATGCGTTTTGGCACCCGAAGGTCTGGGCCTACTGGTTGATATCTGCGATCACATCTTCTGCAACCAGCGTGTAACATGCACCCAGCGCTATTAAATTTGATAACCCCAAGCTTATGAGAATCCTCTACCACCACCGCACCGCCTCCAAAGACGGGCAGGCCGTCCACATCGAAGAAATGATTGACGCCCTGCGCAGCCTTGGGCATGAGGTACGGGTGGTTGCACCCAGCATTGGCGGACAGGCCGCACAGCAAGGAGCCATGGGAGGAGAAGTAGGCTGGGTGCACCGCCTCAAAGCGGCCCTGCCCAACGCTGTTTACGAACTGCTGGAACTCGCCTACTCCCTGGTGGCCTACCGCAAATTGGTCCAGGCCGCGCAAGAGTTCAACCCCGATGTCATTTACGAGCGTTACAACCTGTTTTTGCTGGCGGGCACCCTGCTCAAACGCAAGCTGGGCATCCCGCTGCTGCTGGAGGTCAACGCCCCGCTGGTGGATGAACGCCTCAAACACAGTGGCGGCCTGTCACTGCTGGCCCTGGCGCGCTGGGCTGAAGGCACCGCCTGGCGTAGCGCCGACCATGTGCTTCCAGTGACCCAGGTGCTGGCCCGGCATGTTCAAGCCTACGGCGTGCCAAGCCAACGCGTCACCGTCATCCCCAACGGCATCAACCGGGCGCATTTTGTCACTGCCCCCACCCCTGAGGCAGCCAAACAGCAGCTCGGTCTACACGGCCAGATCGTGCTTGGTTTTACCGGCTTTGTCCGTGACTGGCATGGCGTGGACCGAGTGGTGCGCTGGCTGGCCACACCACAAGCCCCGATCAACGGCCACCTGCTGGTGGTGGGTGACGGGCCAGTGCGGGCTGAGCTTGAAGCGCTGGCGGTGCAGCTGGGCGTGGGCCCGCGTGTCACCTTCACCGGGGTGATCGACCGACACCGCGTGCCCGAACACGTCGCCGCCTTCGATATCGCCTTGCAGCCCGCCGTCACCGCCTACGCCTCGCCCCTCAAATTGATGGAATACCTGGTGCTGGCCAAGGCAGTAGTGGCACCAAGCGAGCCCAATCTGCTCGAGGTTCTGACTGATGGTCAGAACGCCTTGCTGTTTGACGATAAGACCGCAGGAAGCTTTGAAGCCACGTTAACCCGCCTGTGTGAAGACACCGAGCTGCGCGCGCGCCTGGCACAAGGCGCATATGACACGATTGATCGGCTGGACCTGACCTGGCTGGGCAATGCCCGACGCGTGTTGTCACTGGTGCACGCATCATGACCACATCGCCCATGCGTATCCTGCTGTTTTCCACCCTGTTCCCCAGCGCCGTGAGGCCAATTCACGGCATTTTTGTCGAAACACGCTTGCGTGAACTCATCAAAACCGGCCAAGTTAAAGCAAAAGTCATAGCGCCTGTCCCTTGGTTTCCATGGTCTGGAGAGCAATTTGGTGAATACGGGCTATTTGCAGCCACCCCCCGCTTTGAGCAACGCAATGGGCTGGAGGTGTATCACCCGCGCTACCTGCTTCCGCCCAAAGTGGGCATGAACGTGGCCCCGCACACGCTGGCCATAGCAGCGCTTCCCGTGGTCAAAAAGCTGATCAAGGAAGGCTTTGACTTTGACCTGATCGACGCCCACTACTATTACCCTGACGGCGTGGCGGCCAGCATCATTGCCAAAAAACTCGGCAAACCCTTTGTCGTGACTGCGCGCGGCACCGATCTCAACCTGATTCCCAAACACGCCTATCCGCGCAAGCTTATCCTGCAGGCCGCTGCCGATGCAAGCGCCTCTATCGGTGTTTGCCAGGCGTTGATGGACAGCCTACGCGACCTGGGTGCCGACCCAAACAAGCTCAACACCCTGCGCAACGGTGTCGACTTGGAACGCTTTGTGCCCGAGCCCCGTGAGGCTGCACGCCACAAACTCGGTCTGCCTGTAAACACAAAACTGCTGCTCAGCGTGGGCCACCTGATTGAACGCAAAGGCCATTTTGTCGCCATTGACGCGCTCCCCCTGCTACCACACGACGTGCAGCTACTCATCGCCGGTGGCGGGCCAGACCGCGCCGCCCTGCAACGCCAGGCCGACACACTGGGTGTGAGCAAACGCGTGCAGTTTGTTGGTGTGGTACCGCAGACCGATTTGAAGTGGTGGTACAGCGCCGCCGATGCCCTGACCCTGTGTTCCAGTCGCGAAGGTTGGGCCAATGTGCTGCTTGAAGCCATGGCTTGCGGCACACCGGTCATTGCCACTAACATCTGGGGCACGCCGGAGGTCGTTAGCACGCTTGCGGCCGGGGTGCTGATGCCGGAGCGTTCCGGTCGGGGCTTGGCGCAGGCTTGGCATACCCTTTTTGCCGACTACCCCCAACGCGCTGCAACCCGCGCCCATGCCGATACCTTTTCATGGGATGCCACCACACAGGGTCAACTCGGGCTGTTTAGGCAGATCATCGCGAACCACTGAAACGTCGCAGGGACCATGCCTTCGGCACCCCTGCACACAACCACACCTATGCTCCCCACGCCGCGCCAACCTGTTCATATCGTCCACCTGGTGTACCGCTTCGCGGCCGGCGGGCTGGAAAACGTCATTGTGCAGCTGGTCAACGGTCTATCACCAGACCGGTTCAGTCACACCGTGGTGGCGCTCACCACGGTAGATGCCGACTTTGCCAAGCGCATCAACCGCTCTGGCGTGCAAGTGATAGCCCTACACAAGCCGCCTGGTCAGCCTTTCAAACTGTACCCAGCCGTGTACAAACTGCTGCGCCAGCTCAAGCCTGATGTCTTTCACAGCTGCAACATTGCCGCGCTTGAATTTGCCCCCATGGCCGCCCTGGCCGGTGTGCCGCTACGCATTCACGCCGAGCACGGCTGGGACGTGGCTGACCCCGATGGCAGCAACCGCCACTACCAGCGCCTGCGCAGGTTTTACCAACGCTTTGTGCACCAGTTTGTGACCGTGTCCGAGCAACTGCACAGCTACCTGCTGCAACGCATTGGCCTGCCCGCCAGCCGAGTACACCTTATCCCCAACGGGGTAGACACCCAGCGCTTTCGCCCCTGGCAAGCGGGTGACACGCTGCCGCCCGGCTACCCCTTCAACAAGCAAGACCACTGGGTGGTGGGCACTGTGGGGCGGTTGGAGCCCATCAAAAACCAGCCTCTGCTGGCGCGTGCCTTTGTGCGTCTGGTGGAAAACCAGCCACCCGGGGCGGACCGGTTGCGCCTCGCCA
The DNA here is from genome assembly GCF_018619435.1 of Rhodoferax sp. U11-2br. GTDB lineage: Bacteria > Pseudomonadota > Gammaproteobacteria > Burkholderiales > Burkholderiaceae_C > Rhodoferax. The sequence goes on from NZ_JAHFZF010000011.1 coordinate 96,042, forward strand.
TTGTGGGCGTCGGTCCGCTGGCTACAGAGGTGCGCCAAATCATGCAAGATGCTGGTCTGCTTGATCGGCTGTGGCTACCTGGTGTGCGTGCCGATGTGCCCGAGGTGCTGCGAGCGCTCGACTGCTTTGTGTTGCCTTCTCTGTCTGAGGGCACTTCTTGCACCCTCCAAGAAGCCATGGCCAGCGGCTTGCACTTGGTAACTACGGATGTTGGCGGTAACCCTCAGCTACTGGCGCACGGGCAGCGGGGTTTGCTGGTACCAAATGACGACGAACTCGCCCTGAGTCACGCCTTACGCCACGTCTGGCAAGCAAAAGGGGCGCTTCCAGACATTGAGGCCAACCGGATGCACGCCATTCAAAATCTGGGCTTGGCAACCGTTTTGGAACGGTATCAGCAGCTTTTTAGCGGCTGACTATCGCGTGTCAGGTGGTAAATAACTTCTCGCCACGTGCCACGATTGCTTTCAGCTTGTCTTTTATGCGCGCTGCATACGACCGAAACTGGATTCGTGTGTAAGGGATGTCGAAGAGGTTCGAGCAATGCTTGCTGAACCCGCTTGTCCATCCGTATACGCTGTAGGAGTAAATATGGCTTGCCTTCGAGAGCAACGCAAAGTCTATGAGCGAATCCCTGACATGAAGGTCAGTGGTATTGCACTCGCCCAGATGCACTGCGCTGGTAGTAGTCATATGCAGCTTGAAATGCACCGAGAGCATATTTTTTAGCTTCCCGTTATTTGAGAGAACAACCACGTGCTTGCCCCATACAGGCACCACATTCTTCTTGATGTATCCAATCAGTCCACGCACGACCACGTCGGGGTTATGCATGTCTTCATCCGCCACCCTGACATGCACAACAGCAAAGTGAGGACTGCCGATCTTTTCAATTGTGGCGGCAACTTTATTGGTGACTTCATCTGAAAAACACATATACGATTGAATCAATAACCTGTCGGCATCGGTAATCTCTGCCTCAACCACATTCGCATGCGTTGTGATCAGCGCTACCTGACCCGGAGTAAGCGCACGCAGATACGGAAGCAACTCCGCTTTTTTATCGTTGAAAAATTCCTCGGGGGTGATTGACGATGTGTCAGGGAAGCAGACCGATTGGACAAACTTCCCAATGGGGTGCTGACTGAAGTCTATGACCAGAAGCATCCTGTTCTCCCGGCAAAAGATCGCCAAGAAAAACGACCCACGCAAGAAGTCACCGAAGCCCGGTGGCTGTGAAACCGTCAGGCAATGGGAACGATATGTATGCACGATGGTGGTCGGTGTTGATTCCATAGGCTTGTATCTGGTGTTCTCGTTCCCCCCGCTAAAGTCAGTGAGCAAGCCGCGCTAGGTCGGTAAAAGCCACTTCAATCATACGTCGCATTGGCCGGGGATCGAAGCCCTCATAAATGCCTATGACGCATCCATCCCACATCGCTACCGCATTCGCAAACCAAAATTGCCAACGTGTGGGGCAGCGCAGTTGCAGCATTGCGGCGGCAATAGATTCACAAAGTAAACTCAAGGAAAGTTAGCAAGTCAATGGGTACCCAGACCCGCTAGCAAATCACTTACACCACCTACATCGGGAGTGGTCATGCGCACCAACAGGGCCGACGAAATCAAGACATCAGCTGTGCCAAAGATATCCGTCTGCATCCCCACCTACTGCGGTGGCCTGACCATCGGCGCGGCAATAGAGTCTGTTTTGGCGCAAAGCCTGACGGACTTTGAGTTGATCGTAATTGACGATGGCTCAACTGACAACACGCGGGCCATTGTTGAAAGCTACTCTGATCCACGCCTTCAGTATTTTCATAACGCCAAAAACCTGGGCCCCCAAGGCAACTGGAACCGGTGCCTTGAGTTGGCAAATGGCGAATACTTCAAACTCTTGCCTCATGACGACCTGCTGCACCCCCAGTGCCTGGCGCGCCAAGCGGCTGCGCTTGATGCAGACCACCAACAGAACATTGCGTTGGTCTTCAGCGCCAGAGACGTTATTGGCCCAAGTGGCAAACGGCTGACACGCCGCGGATACCCAAACGGTCATGAAGGGCCTATAAATGGCTCTAGTGTCATGCGGACCTGCGTGCGCCGTGGCACTAACCTCTTGGGTGAGCCGGGCGCCGTGTTGTTGCGCAAAACACTGGCGGATAAAGTGGGACCTTTTGATGCCACCAATCCTTACGTCATTGATTTGGACTACTGGTTTCGGCTACTGACACATGGTGACGCCTATTTTTGTGTTGACAGTTTGGCATCGTTCCGGGTTTCGCCGCAATCTTGGAGCGTGACGATTGGAGGTGGTCAGGACCGTGATTTTATTCATTTTGCCAAGCGGATGTATGCAAGTCACAGTGCATCGATTACTGCAACAGATATGTCTATGATGCAAGTTACTTCACGAATGAATAAATGGCTGCGTCTGGCTTTCTACTCTATTTTTCTTAAACAGAAATAATCAAAATCTATTTCCTAGATAAGTAAATAAATACAAGACTATGCAAAGCCACAATGCCACTGAACCCAATCCGGCAGGGGAGTTCGACAGCCGGTATGCCATTGAACAAATACGACGTAGTCAGCAGCCACTACGGCGTTTCATTAAAGGTTTTTACCTTGACAACATGCTGAAACAAATTGACGGCCCTACTATAGATTTCGGATGTGGTGCTGGGCAGCTATTGAAAAAGCTACCAAAAGGTTCCGAAGGACTAGAAGTCAACCCCTTCTTGATCAGTGAATTGAAAAAATCTGGATTGACGGTCCACCGTGCAAATGCAAATCTTCAAGATTTTGAACTTCTTCCATTCCGGGAGAATTTTTTTCGCACATTAATAATTGCTCATGTCTTGGAGCATCTACCCGACCCCGTTGCAGCACTAAAAATATTATTTACAGCATGTATGCGGATCGGTGTGCGGCGTGTAGTTATTGTTTTACCAGGCGCCAAGGGATTTAAATCAGATCACACACACAAAACGTATATAAATCGCGCTTATGTCAGAAAAAATATAATACACCACTGTAATGGCTTCAATCAAACAAGCCTTAGCTACTTCCCTGGGCCCTGGGAGTTTATTGGTGAGTACTTTGTTTTTCATGAAATGATGGTTGTATTCGATCACCTTGGGGCTTAATCAAATCAAATGCACAAGCTGATCAACATTCAAGCACTTAGATACCTGGCTGTTGGAATCGGCAACACCGCCTTCAGCTATTCTATTTATGCATTTTTTTTATTCTTGGGCCTGTCATATCAAGCATCGAATCTTGCAGCTGTTTTAATAGGCATATTATTCAGCTACACAATGCACGGCAATATTGTTTTTAAAAATGCAACGCCCATTACTTTTGTTAAGTTTATTTTTGCTTGGATCTGCATTTATTTAGGTAATATTACAATTATTGCATTCTTGATGCGTTTTCATATGAATGCCTATCTAGCAGGCTCTCTTGCGCTTATCCCTGTCACGTTCGTCTCATTTTTTGTGCTTAAGTTTTTCGTTTTCGCTAGAAAGTAGCATTTCATGACCATCCTTCTTGCCATAGTCGTGCCTTGTTATAACGAGGAAGAAGTTTTACCAGAAACAAACCGACGACTAACAGCGCTTCTTGCGCGTTTGACTGGTCAGGGATTGATATCAGAAGCTAGTAGCGTCCATTACGTTGACGACGGCAGCAAGGACAGGACCTGGGCTCTTATTGAGGAGTTGGCGGCTGCGGACATACGGGTGCACGGCATCAAACTGTCAGGCAACCGAGGACACCAAAACGCACTGTTGTCGGGCCTGCTGTCGGTCGAGGGCGATGCCATTGTCAGCATAGATGCGGATCTTCAGGACGATGTCGCCGTGATTGAGAGCATGGTCCGTGAGTTTAAATGCGGCGCAGAAGTGGTCTACGGCGTGCGTGACTCACGTCAGACCGACACAGGATTTAAGCGCAACACCGCTTTGATGTATTACGGCCTGATGAAAAAGATGGGCGTTGACCTGGTGCATAACCATGCCGATTTTCGGCTTCTAGGGCGCCGTGCAATAGAGGCCCTGCGCCAGTTCGGCGAAGTCAATATGTTTCTACGTGGCATTGTGCCGTTAATTGGGTACAGGGCAGTCACTGTTAAATACAACCGTGCTGAGCGCTTTGCGGGTGTTTCCAAATATCCGTTGCGAAAAATGTTAGCTTTTGCAACTGAAGGGGTAACCTCCTTTAGCATCGTTCCTTTGAGACTAATTACTTTATTAGGTTTTTTGGTTTCCGGTTTTAGCTTCGCGATGATTCTGTTTGTAATATATGGCACTGTGGTTCTAAAAGCGGTTATACCAGGCTGGGCGTCATCAGTTGTACCCATTTACTTTCTAGGTGGAATACAGTTACTCTCGATAGGTATTCTTGGTGAGTATGTGGCCAAAATCTATATGGAAACCAAGCAAAGGCCTCGTTACTTCATCGAGAAGACTATATGAAAGAAGTTTCATATATGAACACTCTGCTCAAGCACCGACCTCTGCAACTGTTTGCAACATTGGCATTGATTGTTGGGCTGGCGGCCGTGTTGATGAGTTTTTTGCAGTGGAACGGGTTTTGGGAAGATGAAATTTTTCAGGTCGCTTTCCTGAATGAGCGGTTGCCTTATTTTTTTGTGGAGATTGCGCGGCTTGACCAGCACCCCCCATTTCATTTCTTGCAGCTCAAGTTTTGGGCGTTATTTTTTAATAGCGACAAAGGCCTGCTGCTCAATTCCATTGCCTGGCACTTGGTGAGCTGTTTGGTCATTTTTTGGGTGGGCCGCCAGTGGCTTGGCACAACGGCAGCGCTGTTGGCCGTGGCTTTGTTTGCACTCACGCCACAGGTGGCATCGGCTGCGGTCAATTTGCGGATGTACGCCATGATCCCTGCGCTTGCGGTGGGCACCTGGTGGCTCAACCAGCGTGCGCTGCTTGACCCAGACAAGCGGAACTGGCCTTGGTTTGCTGTGCTTTTTGTGCAGCTAGCCCTCGGCTACAGTCATGCCATTGCTATCTATTTTGTGGCATGGATCGCCCTTGCTGCAGCGGTACAAGTTTATTCAGAACACGGTGGATCTGCCTCATGGAAGCAGTGGCTAACCGCCCAATTGGGCAGTGCCGTCTTGTTGTTGCCCTTGGTTGCGTCTGTCGTCATTCGGATCGGCATGCCCGCGCAGGGCGAGCCCGGTGGCAATAGCGACGCTGGCTCGGTGGTGACGCATCTGGGCGGAATGGTAGCCGGATGGGGCATGAAGTGGGAATACGGCAAGCCATTTGGATTCGCCCTGTTTGCGCTAGCGGTGTTACTGGGTATGTGGAATAGGCGCACGCGATGGGTGGCCTTGTGCTTGCTGACTGGCCCCTATCTGGCGGCAACGCTAATTGGGCTGTTTTTTGTGCCTATGTTCAAGACGCCTGTTTATTCGGCCATGCTCATGCCATTCGCTTGCCTGGCGCTAGCTGGTGGCCTGCAAATGTTACGGCCTGTGCTTGGTACGTGGGTCGGCATTGGGCTTCTTGCGGTGATGGTATTGACCGTAATGCCTGCCACGAACCATCTGCAGGAGCGGTCCAGTCCGTACAAACCCATAGCGATTGAACTGGAAAAGCGTGCACAAACTGGTGACGTGGTGGTGATACCTAAGCCATATCTGTACTGGGCGGTGCTCCGTTATGCCGTTGCTCCGAACTGGGGGTCACCACTTGAAGTACTGCCTCCGCTTGGCGAAAACTGGCAGCGCTTGATGGCACGGCTAGGCCCCGAGTTAACTTCAGCGTTGAAATTGCAGCCTAGGACCAATCAGGTGATTGACCGCGGCATCACCTATGTGATTGGTGAGGACGCTGTGTCTGCCTCGTCAAAAGCAACCCGTGTTTGGGAAGTGCGGCGCACACGGTACCCAACACCAGCGATTCTTGCAGATGGATTTATTGCTAGAGGCGTTGTGACTGAGTTTGGCTACCCGGAAACAACTCAGTTACTCATGTTCGAGAGGAGAAACTAAAGTGTTTGAAGGTTTGATTTTTATGGGTTTTGTTTTTTCTTTTGTTGCACTTTGTATTTATGTCCATAAGTCAAGCAAATCCGCCCGAGAAAAAAACCTGGGCTATTTTGCTTACAGCAAGAGGCGTGGTTAATGCGTGACTTGATGGTTGGCGTGGCCATGCTGGCGTTGATATGGCTGGCCTTCGCAAATGGTTTTATTGCATTTTTGATATGGGGATGGGCCGGACTTATATCAATTCAGTCCTACACTTATGGATTTATATCTACCATACCTCTTGTTCAGCTATTCGCCATAACAACTCTGTTGATGGTTTTTTTTAAAAAAGATGCAGAACAAGTCGGCTGGAAAAAAAATGCCACGTTAATATTATTTTTACTATTAGCCTTTCAATCCATCTTAAGTGCTATTTTTGCTTATGATGGAGTATCTCGCAACTGGGAATTGTGCACCAATCTTCTGAAAACACTTTTATATTGTGCACTAATGCCTATGCTTTTAACCAATCGGCTCCGCATACATGCTTTTGTGGTGATGGTTGTTTTAGGTGTAACCTTTCATGGCATGGTGGACGGGCTTAAATTCCTTTCCAGTGCCGGTGGACATTTGGCTCGGGGAATTGTCAAGTATGGTGACAATAACCATTATGCTTTGATATTGGCTATGGTTATGCCATTAGCACTTTATTTGTATCTTTATACAGAGAAACGTTTAGTAAAAAATTTTTTCTTGTCCGTGCTAACACTTAATATATTGGCGGTGATTGCAACGCAGTCCCGCGGCGGACTGGTGTGCCTCATTGCATTGGCAGCTTGGACAATTTATCATAGCAAACGAAAATTTCTTGGGACAATGGCTCTAGCACTTTGCACTTTGATGATTCTTCAACTTGCGCCAGATTCTTGGGGTGAGCGTATGTCAACCATCAATACTGCGGAGCAAGACAACTCTTTTATGACAAGAGTTGCAGCGTGGAAGAAAAGCTCTGCTATTGCTCTGGAAAACCCGTTGCTTGGCGGGGGGTTTCATGCTGTGCAAGCGCCAAATCTTGCTGATCAATTCAATCAAAAGCAAGGACTTTTTGGATTTATTGATACACCAAACCCATATAATTTTGCTGCGCACAGTATTTACTTCGAAACCATGGGAGACATGGGATTTATTGGTTTTTCTTTATTGTTAATGTCATTTTTTAACGCTTTTTTTATATATAAGAAAATTAAAGCTGATGCCTCAAATACCAATGCGGATGTTCAATGGGCGGCAGATTTGGCATCATTAACAATGGCTTCAATTTTTGTCTTTGCGATTGGGGGAGCTTTGTTAAGTGCCGCCTATTTTGAACTACCATACATTTTATTTATGTTAATGCAAGTTGTGAAAATAGAAGTCAATCGACAAATATATTCTGCAGAGTTTAAAAATTAACCAACTAGATTTATGTCAAAATTTATTTCAACAAAATATTTGAAATAAATTTCAAATATGGCATTAATAATCATGAGAAAAAATATTGCCATTTCTGAACGTATCTTGATATAGGATAGGTGAAAAATCTGCCAAACTAATTAAATGCGTCTTGTTTTTTAAGAAAAGTAGAGGTTTATCGCCCACGAAAGATGCCCACATTGAGAATGTGCTCGGCGGTCCGAGTATGTAGTCGCATCTGCCAAGCGACTCCAAGTCGGTCAACGGCGAACTGCTCGGCACATAATGCACAGCCAAACCATTGAAGCTTGAGATATCAATAGTCTCGTTTGATGCGATATAAGTTATTAATCTACGACTAGGCATTTGTGCCGCGAGTTGCTTCACGAAGTTGGCATATACCACATCGTCAAAATAGTATCGACCATCAATAAATGTTTTGTAGTCACCACGTCGCACATGTAACCCAATCACAAGATCATAGTTTTTCCTGAGTTCATAAAAAACTGCATCAACTTCCTGGGAACATTTTTCTTCTGGCTTGAATAAATTTACTATGTATTTTTTATTTTTCAAAAAAATATCATTGTCCCTATCACCATTCCAAGAGCCAACAAATACAAGTGCATTTTTTTTCAATAGAATTGATTTGGGCCAACATTCTTTTTCCCATTCAGAAAAATTTAGGTAAATCGACAAATTTTTTAAATCAATTTTTTTTGAAATCGTTTTGCACAGTTTGACAAATATTTTATAAAAAAAATAAAGAGTCTTGGCTGTTCCAAGCTTTTGAAAAGGTGCCTTAACAATCACACCGTCAGTATTGTTAAGATTAAAAAAAAGATCACTGTACTTATAAAAATGAGGCAACGCCACCTTGATATTATTTTCTCTTGCAAATGCTATGTAGGGCGCGTAAGACCATAAACAATTACACATTTGACCGGGTTTATCGTTAATAATTAACATAATAAATTCAAGTTAATTCAATGGACCCCAGAATTCTTCTGTACAAGTTCAAGTCAATTTTATTTTTTTGATTTTGTCGCCCCACTCATCCTTGATAGCATGATTAAAATAATAGATACTACTTAGCCAAACAGTTCCGCAAACTGCAGAAACAGCTAAGATAGTGACATAACTTGGCAAAGATGCGGGGATCATTTCATGCATAGCTAAACCAGCTACCAAGACCACTACAGTTACCTTTAAACTACCCCAATGTGCCAAGAACAAATCTTTAAGGCTGTAATCGGCATAGACTACTAACACCCAAACAGATATAAAAGCTGACAGACAATCAGCTATACAAATGGCAACCACAATGTCATATAAATCAGTGCTCCCCAATAGGAATATCAATGCCAATCTGGCAATCGCCGTACTACCAGACGTAATAGCTGAAATATAAGGTTTACCAATAGCCAACAGCAACGGCTGCACCAACGAAAAGCCTGTTCTGACAGCTGCTTGTATACATAGCAGTAAAACAATTGGTGCTGCAGATATCCATTGCGCACCGTACAAAACTTTAATAATAGGTTCCGAAAATAACCCAATAACAATATAAGCAGGCCATGCCAGACACGTCAGATAACTGATTGCTTTTGATATAAGCGGCGTGAGCGGGTTATTTTTATGATGATTGCTGGCAATAAACGGTACTGCACTGTAGTTGACCATCGGGCCAATCACCTGCTGAAACAAGCCAACCAAACCGCCGGCCCTGCTGTATAACCCAACAGCTGTAGTTCCGCTTATTTTGCCAATGACCAAATCGGGTATAGCGTAGTTGAGCCGATCAACCAAAGTTCCCAGCACTGCCCCCCCCCCATATTGGGCGGGTGCGCGCCAGCCTTTAAAACTTGGTTTGAAAGACGTCCCAGCAGGTATGAACTTGGTGTAAACGAGTAAAGTCACTGCCAAATTGGCGACATTAGCCCAGGCCAGCGACATGTAGCTGAAGCCCATGTAGGCCATGGTGATGCAAGTTGCGGCGTAGGCAATGGTACCAAGCCCGGTAGCAATGGCGGCCTTGCCCGCCTGCAGTTCGCGCGCCAACAGGGACGACACAAATGACGCAAAAGGCACGATCAGGAAACTAAGGGTAAGCACACGTAGCGCCCGACCTATACCTGGCTGCGCGTAATAGGCTGCAACATAGTCGCTTGAAAAGTACAAGAAAGCAGCCAGCATCCACGAGGAAGTAATGAGCAGCCCAAGCGCGGAGCGCGTTTTTTCCGGGGTCAGATCTTTTTCGCGCTGAAGATAGGTGGACACACCAAAGTCTCTGAACACAATAGTGATGGCCACAAACACAGCGGTGATGGAGTAGATGCCCACCTCCGCTGGCGTGAGGAGCCGTGACAAAACCACAACAACTGCAAACTGGACGGCGTTAGCAGCGTTGCTTGAAAAAAATGTAATGAACAACGCGCGACGCAACTGCATGCTAAGCAGCCCCGGCCGTGCGTTGGTCCAACAGCAAGCGATGCAATTCGCTGGCAGTCAGAAAACAGCCACCCAACTCGTGCTGAAAAAACTGTAAGACATCTTTGACCGTTTGCTTGAACTGTCTTAACTCTTGCGCATTTTTGACGTAGGTGGTGTTGCCAGGCACCAGAGTTGAGCTGTGGTAGGTGACCGTGACAACTTGCTGCCCAACCGTCATCAGCGCACGCAGCAGGCGGGTGAGTTCCTGGGTGGTGTAACCCTCAGGCGTGAGTCGGATGCGCTCCAACAAACCAAGCCTGGCAACAACTCCTGGCAAATGCAATGCCTTGCCCACTTCGCTGTGCAGCTTGGGGTACAAGGCTGGCCCCAACTGGCGCAGCGTGCCGGTAAACCCTGTGGTAACGGGCAGCTCCAGAAGACTGCGGGTAGTGGAACCAAACCAGTAGGGGTGCTCTGGCAAACCGGTAAAGTCTGGCCCTCCCACGCCACTGAAAGAGGTGTGGGGTACAACGCTTGCATCCACGGTGTAACCCAACTCAAGCAGCGTCTGGGTGGTGTGCGGTCCTACGCCGTAACGCCCGGCTTTGTACAGGGTGGGCTTGATGCCAAAACTGTGCTCAATCTGCGCAGTTAGCTGCTTGAGTTTTTCACGCTCAAGCATTGGCGGCAAGTTACCAGGAAAAGAGTTGTTGGCACAAACCTGTTCCCCATGGGGCGGGTTGACCCAAGGGTGCAGGTGAGTGCCAATCTGGCATCGACCCGCTTCCAGCAAGCCACTCAATGTGCCAATCGCGCTGGGGGTAGACGCCACCGGCCAATCAACAGCATAGGTTGGCACCATGCCAAAGCTGTCGTAAACCTCGTCATGTAAGGCTGGCTGGGCACTGATAGATGCTACACCCACGCTCTGGCGGGAGAAGGGTTGGCCCCAGTCAAACTCTTCCTCGGTGTCTACCACCACCATCATTACTGGCGGGTGGCCATCTGGCAAGGCTGCCCGGCTGTGGGTGGTTGGGTTGAGCATGGATTTAACGCAGAACCACAGCCAGCAGCAACCGCGGGAGTAGTGGCAACGTTGCGGTGGGGTTAAAAGGCCCGCCAACGCCTGCCCAACCGTGCCAAAGGCCGAGCTTGGTAGCGTGCAGCAAATCAGCACGGCCATCAAACTTACTCAGAGTGACGCGCACGCGCTGTATGTTCCACCAGCAGAGTTTCAAAAATACGGGCATGGGGGTGTATTTCCGCCACATCAGGCCAGCATTGCGAATGGTGTAGTAATAATAGTGGGGCTTGCGCAAACCAGAGGTGCTGGCATGCCAGATGCTGGCGTCAAACACGGTCACGTTTCTAAAACCAGCGTGGGTGCTGCGCAAAGAATAGTCGGTGTCTTCGGAATAGGCAAAAAGCGCTTCGTCCAGGCCTCCAATCTGCCGGGCTAGACGGGCAGAGATCAACAGCGCCGTGCCCCAAAGGATGACGTTGCCCGGTTCGCTGGCCTGCCACTGCTGGGCTGTGGCTAGGTCAGCGGCCTCTCGCACACCATGCCGCTGCGGGTTTAACCGGGTGCCCCCGTGCTGTAGCGCGTCCGGCTGGTCCAGATGGTAAATAACGGGGCTAAGTAGACCGATGCCTGCGTCTGCTGTAGCCACTGCCACCATCTTCTCCAGACAGTCGGGGGCTACCACTGCGTCGCTGTTAAGCAGCCAGATATAGTCTGCCTGGTGTGCCAGCGCATGATGAATAGCCACATTATTGCCACCGGCAAAGCCAAGGTTGGTTTGATTCTGAATCAGGGTGATGCCTTTGACATCTCCCAAAACCACACGCGACTGATTAACTGAGCCATTGTCAACCACAATAATTTGATAATTTTTGTAGGTTAAGGCTTCAAGAGACTTTAAACATTGCAGGGTGTCATCAAAACTATTCCAATTCAAAATTACAATATAGACCAGTGGATTCATAATTGATACTGGTTCTTACAAAAAGCGATGGGCTAGCTTCTTGAGCTTGCTGGCAGTCAAAAAGCCTGCTTCTGATGCGGTTAAATAAGAATTTTTAGCCAACCATCTGAGCGTACCCGCCGTGTAGGCGGTGTTTGTGCAAGTTTTATACAAATTAACGTCGGAGGGCAAACCATACTGAAATTCACCCGTGAATTGGTGCAACAAACGCGATGGCACTACATAGTCTTGCCAACGGGTTTTGCTGACATGACCCCAATTGCCAGAGGTTTTGTTGTTGGCCTGACGAATATCTACACGGGTTTGTAACTGCTGGGCCGAGCGGTATTGAAAATGATTAACCAATAGTTTGGCAGGTGCTAGGCGCATTGACGCATGGCGCGACTTCACCATATGATCGGTCAAAGGTTGACCGGCGGTATATCTGAATAAGCGTGGTTCACCGTAGTTCACCAAATAGTGAGAACGTTGCTCAATGGCCGGGCGACCAGGATCAAAAAAAGTAGCGTCGTCTTGCTCGGTCATGTAAAACTGGGCGGACTTTGTCTCAATATAGTTGGCATTAGAGTTTATTGCAATATCTATAAGAGGTGCAATATTTTCAGCGTAAAGTTCGTCCGCATCCAATATAGCCAACCAATCACCTTCTTGGTATAAATCTGCATGTCTATAGAGTAGCTTATATTTCAGATTGTCTGAATATGATTCGCTTTCGACAGCGGCGTGTAACACCAGATCGTTAAACTTGGAGACGATTTGAAAAGTGTGGTCGGTTGAGCCATTGTCATAGAAGAATATGCCATCAAAACACCCATATTGCCGAATAGACAACAAGGTTTGCTCAATGATGTCAGATTCATTCTTGGCAAGAAGCAAACCGTAGAACTTCATGATTAATTATTCGTATCTGATGTTTAGGATGTATAGGTAGCAGTCTGAATGAGCCGTAAACGCCAAGATTGGATGCTGCAATACGTGGTGAACAAAAACCACTTGAACGTGAGGTTTGGCCCAAACGCCTCTTTCGCATAATAAGCAGCCTCGGCCCACATTTTAATATCGGCAAGATCCTCAGCAATCTTTTTCAAAGCATACCCTTTATGCCGTTTTGCATATATTCGGATGCATTTTTTTTTGGAAAAAATTGCCGCCTTGTCAAAAACCCGTATCTGGTATAAGCGTTTTTCGAGCATCGACAGCGCAGTACTCATATTCATACTTTTTGACGGATCAGGTATGTTATGGCGCGAAACAAAGGACGGGTTAAATATGATAATGCTTGCACTGTCAACCAAGCGCAGAAATATATCTCTATCACATTCCCAACGAATTCCTTCGTCCATACCCATAATATTTAAATAAAGCTCGCGTCGCACAGCCATACAGTTCAGATGACAAAACCCCCAAGTATTCATCAAATTTTCTATTGGGACGATGAAAAAGTTATCAACATCCGGCTTTATTGAATCATTAATTAGTTCTTTTTCAAGCGATTCAAGCCATATAGGACCAGCTTTTATTTCATCGCGAAAATATGCATTTTGATTGGTAAAATACAAGTCAGCATTTGGATGGTTGACTAATGCCTGATTAAATCGTGTCAGGTGGTGTCTATCAGTCCATGTATCATCGTCATCTAGAAAGAGTACATAAGTACCTATTGCTTGATCAACACCAAAATTCAATGAATAACTCTGACCATGGCCACGAGGTCGGCGCAAAAGGCGAAACAATTTTATTCTCTTACCAAGAGAACGTTGTGCACGCTCGTAAATAGATTCATATAGCTCTTTGTATTCGCTGGCAGATCCGTCGTCCACGATGATGATTTCAAAATCATCGAAATCTTGGTCAAGAACCGATAGGAGTGCTGCTTCAAATAAAACAGGTCTATCACGCGTGGCTAATATTACCGAAAATTTACTCATTTCCGCTCTCTAAAATTGAATTTTTAAAATCCAGCAAATACTTATTTATCAATTTGTAGCAATCAATAAAATGATCCACCCCCTGGTCTTCTGGATCATTGACTATCTTTAATTGATCGGTTGACTCAAAGCTGCTTAAAAAAACTATCGGGCATTGAAGATCAGGGAATCGATCGAAGACCGCGTAAAGATTGATGGTGTCAAAAATGATTAATAGCTGTGCGCCAAAAATGATTTCATCAGTTAGACACTGCGATTGATGCGTGCGCATATCTACGCCCATGGTGGCTGCAGCGGTGATGGCATCACCCGGCGAGCGCCGGGCATTGCGTGGCAGCATGCCGGCGGAGCCAAATTGAATGAGATGACTTTGTTGGCTAAATAACTGCCGGGCAAGCAGTTGCGCAAATGGACTGCGGCAAATATTGCCCTGGCAGACAAATATGACATTTGCAGGTTGACCAGTTTTTTGCGTAAAGCTGGTTAATGACTGTATGGCATCAGAGGCGGTAGTCAACTGTTTCAAATACCGTTGTGGGTTGATCGAGTCAAGCCGCTGTTGCACTACTTGTTTGAGTTCAACCCAGGCGGGGCGGGGGTCAGACCAGACAAACGCGTCATGATGTTCCCTGCCAATGATGAAGCGTGCGTAACCAGCCAGCCATTTAAAGACATAAATGGCTTTTTTGGCGCTAGAGCCGCCAAGTGCCTGGGAGGCCGCGCGCATTTGCCACAAGTCTGCCACCACATTACGTGCATAAATGTTGGCACGGTAACTGATGGGGGAAGGGGGTTGGTGGTTAACCAGTAATTGGTAGAGTTGATACGGAAAGTCAACGCCCACCGCAACGGGCAACGGCAAAGAGCCCCATGGGCGCGCATTGACTTCAAGCAATATCCACGCATCGTTGGTCTCGTTGAGCTTGAACTCAAACATGGCCAAGCCTGTATAGCCCACGGCTTTCACCATACGGGTGACGGCAGCGAGCCTGGGGGCATCAAGGGGGGCGCTCTTGCGGTAGTAACTGCTGCCGCCCAACTCATGGGCGCGGTGATGCTCAAAAGCCTGGAGAACCTCACCCTGCTGACAAAGCACGGACACACCAAGTCCCCTGCCAGGGAACATCTCTTCAAAGAAGAAATCGTCAAACCCCTTATCCAGACTCAGTATAATGCTATTAAGTTGTGATCGACTATCAATAACCTTGACGCTAGTTCTGATGTATAACTCTGGCCATGAATACGACTTGCGTTGTTTGAAAATGATCGGCAAGGCAAGGTCCGCCAACACCGTGTCAGCAGTATCGCCTGTCATAAGTAGCCGCCCTTTGGCCACGGGTACCCCGACCGACGTGGCGAGCTGACGAGTGTGGATCTTGTCAAAAAAGGCGTCCAGCGCCTGCTGACTTGGTATTGCAAGCACAGCATGCTGGGGCAATTCATGCTGGTGTTTGTAAAGCGGCAGCAGGCTGCGCTCTTCACATGGGATGACGATGGCGTATTGGTGTTCAGACAACAGCTTTTGCATGGCATGCAGCCAGTCTGCGCCACCGTCAAGATAGTATGGAATGCGATGTGTTTGCGTGATGTAGCGGGAGGTCAACGCTGGTGCGCGCAGGTTATAGGGCGCTGCGTGTACTTCAATACCCTGGCGACCAAGCGACCGCACCGTGGCGAGAAAACTCCGGGTGTCGTCGCCAACGACCAGGGCCTTTTTACGCTGGGCCATATCAGGTGGGGCTACGCCGCTGTTTGATCAGGAGCCACAGCACGTAAGTAGCCCACTTGATAGAGAATCTGGCGGCCAATGCTTGGCGACCCATCAAGTATGCAGATTTCATGGCCTGCTGCTCAACCAGTTTCAAGCAAACTTTTCGCAATAAATCGCCCTTGCAAGACACGGCCAGCTTGATGATGGCCGTGTGTTTGGCGTTGGCGGTTTTGGCGGGGTGTGGCGCATGGTGTTGTGCCACCACGGCTGGATTGAAGGCGATAGCTTGGCATTGATCCAGCGCGCGCCAAAAGAAGTCGCTGTTCCCTTCGTAGGTGAGGGTGCTCCAGAAACGACCAATCCGCTCAACAACGCTGCGTCGGAGGACGAAGGTGTTGAGTTGAGGGAAACCACCCGCAGCGCACAAATCTTGATGGGTGGCCAAAACCACTCCATCGAGCAAGGGTTGGCGGTAGCGTGCTGTTTTGCACAGCGAGAGGAGCCAGTCTGGCTGGCCCCATCCATCCCCATGTACGGCTTTTTGATAGCCAACATACATATCCAGAGTAGAGCGGCTTTCAAAACTAGCTGATACAGATGCCAGGTAGTCTGGCGTGCACCAAAAATCATCGTCACCACAAAATGCGAGCAACTGGCCAGTGGCTTTCTCGATACCTATATTGCGGGCCGATGATAGCCCCACACCGCGCTGCCCGGGTACACCCAAGTAGACGAATTTGAATCGCGCCCCAAACGTGGCAACAAATTCTTGGTTGCGCTGCCTGGCGGTGTTGCTTGAGCCGTCATCAACCACGATGACTTCAAAGTCTCTGTGAGTTTGCGCTGCAATCGCCAATAGCGCGCGATGCAGATCGTCAAGCCGATCACGCGTTGGGAGAATTACAGAAATAAGCATCGCATGATCATAAAGGCATTCAGAGCGCATTATTAGACGCTACTGCGTCTGAAGAGCTCCCGGGCGAGTGGGTTTCTGCACCAGCGGCCTAACTTGCAGGGGAGCCAGGTATTCCGCAGCAGGCGCAAGCTCAGGCAACACTGGAACGGCATATGACCATGCCAGACCTTTAGCACCAAGGCGATAGTCAAGCCGGGACGCTTGCACAAAGGCACTCCAGTCTGTGCGAATGTCATTCTGCGTTTGCACGTTTGGCTGACCGTCAAAAACTTTGCCCAAGCCAACCCACAAGTTGTTGATAGACACCAAGCTTTGGGTGCCCGGCGCACTGCGCACAAAGGTGCCGCCATAGGGATGATCGTTCACCAGTGTATTGCTTGCCAGATACAACTGGTTTTCGGGCCAGAGCACGCCTTCTGCCCCGTAGGTAATGATTGCCGAGTTTTGGGGCGTTACATCTTGCTGAATGATGTTGCCCACCAAGTAGGCAATGCCGCCATTGGGCAGATCAACTTCGTAGCTGGCGCGACCACCGCTTTCATCAGTAATGCGGTTGTAATAGATGTGATTGTTTTGCGCACGGCTTTTAATGCCATGACCGACGTTGACGTGATGAAAATAGCTGCCGGTGATTTTGAGGCTGCGCATTTTGCCCACATACAGGTTGTGGCTGTAGCCATCGCCATAGCCGTTATAAGCAAATTCGCTGCTTTCTATGACTAACGAATCTGCGCTGTCAGTTGTCAACAAACCGGTGTCATTTCCGTAAAACAAGCAGTTTTTTACAAACAAAGTCCCGCCCTCAAACCGGATGCCTGCACCGTTGTGGTCATAGACGTGGGCACCAACAAACTCGATGTTTTCAACATAAAAATCGCCGTCTTGAATGACCCAGATGCCTTTCCCTTGGGCGCTTTTGCCTTCAGCATAGATACGCGCTTTGCCTCCACGGGCGCGGATGGTGAGCTTTTTCTGGCGCCAGATGGCAACGTCGCCATAGTATTCACCCGCTTGGATCTCGACGATGTCACCGTCTTTGGCGAACTTAGCTGCCGATTCGATGGTTCGCAGGTCCTCATAGGGCCCAACCCGCAACACTCGCCGGATGTCGGCCGGATCAAGGTCTTGCTTATCGTCTGTTTTGTTCATGACTACCGGTGACAGCCGGGGCACCACAAAGGGGATTTTGAGTAGGGTTTGGCGAGAAGGCTGGTCAAGCACATCACGCACCACGCCCAAGATGGGCAAGGCCACCCATTCCAGCTTGTTGTGGCCTTGCAGACGGCGTTCGATGTAATCCATCAGCTCGCCGGGGGTTTTACCGATTTGGGCGTAGGCATAACATGCACCAACAAAGCCAGCAACAACGAGTGAGCTGGCAAGAGCTATCAGGACGATGATTGGTTTATTGATGTGTGCCACGTTGGCATTATGAATGGAGGGTAAGGCAGATAACGCAAGAGAACGCTGATGCCACCACTACAGCACAATTGTCATGAAGGCAGTAAATCACCATTAGCCCCGCGAATGTTCCCCTGAAATGCCTGATCTTTGTTCCATTCACAAACAGCTTGTTACACACTGTGCGCTTTCCTAACCCCCGGAGCATGCCATGCTGATCGGACTGCCCAAAGAAATCAAGAACCACGAGTACCGCGTCGGTCTGACACCGGCCAGCGTGCGAGAGCTCACCAGCCATGGCCACCAGCTGCTGGTGCAGTCCGGTGCCGGCGCCGCCATTGGCCTGAGCGACGCACAGTACCAGACGGCTGGCGCCACCTTGGTGACCACCGCCGCTGAAGTGTTTGCCACTGCCGACATGATTGTCAAGGTCAAAGAACCCCAGCCCGCTGAATGCGCTTGGCTGCGCCCCGGGCAGATTCTTTACACCTACCTGCACCTGGCCCCAGACCCGGACCAGACCGCCGCGCTGGTGAAATCAGGCGCGGTGTGTATCGCCTACGAAACTATCACTGGCCCCAGTGGAGGCCTGCCGCTGCTGGCACCGATGAGCGAGGTGGCCGGTCGCATGGCGATTCAGGCCGGTGCCGCGCATCTGGAAAAGAGCAAAGGCGGCATGGGCATCCTGCTGGGAGGTGTGCCAGGTGTCCCAGCGGGGCATGTGGTGATCTTGGGTGCAGGGGTGGTGGGCACCCATGCGCTGCAGATGGCTGTGGGCATGGGCGCCCGCGTGACCGTGCTGGACAAGAATGTGGACCGCCTGCGAGCGCTGGACCTGGTGTTTGGCAACCGCATTCACACCGTGTACTCCAACGCCCAAAGCGTGGAAGACGCTGTGCTGGATGCCGACCTGGTGGTAGGTGGTGTGCTGATCCCTGGTGCAGCGGCACCCAAGCTGGTCACGCGCAACATGATCAGCCGCATGAAAAATGGCGCGGTGGCGGTGGATGTGGCCATTGACCAGGGCGGCTGCTTCGAGACCAGCCGCGCCACCACCCATGCCGAGCCAACCTATTTGGTGGGCGACGTGGTGCATTACTGCGTGGCCAACATGCCCGGCGCGGTGGCGCGCACCAGCACCTTTGCACTGAACAACGCCACCATATGCCACGCCGTAGCGCTGGCCGACAAGGGTTGGAAGCAGGCCCTGCGCGACAACCCACACCTAAAGGCTGGTTTGAATGTTTGTGACGGCAAAATCACCTACGAAGCCGTGGCACGTGACCTGGGGTATAACTACGTCAGCGCCGATACACTGCTATAGATTACAAAGCTATCAGCCCTTTATATATAAGGCCTAGAGGCTGAAAATACATAAAAAAAGCACCGCTGATGCGGTGCTTTTTGTGCCACAAGGCTGGATGATCAGATTGCTTTTGACTTGCGGCGACGGGTAGCAACAAAACCTGCCATGGCGACACCCATAAGAGCCAGGGAACCGGGTTCGGGAATCTTGCTGGGTGGTGGCGGGGCTACTACATTCCCAGCCACAGACAACACTTTGAAATAGTCGTTGCCAGACCCCAAAGTACCACCTGCGGTCTCTTTAGATGAGCCAAAACCTTCACTGTAAGCACTGATCAGCCACCAGCTGGATGAGGTGTTGGTGCTGTTCACGCCCCGCGCACCAGACGTGCTCAGATCCGCATAATTGCCGACCAGCTCCCAGCCCCCGGAAGACATATTGGTGACGGAGAGACCAGCTGGCGTTGGAGAGGCAGAGGTGCCTACATACCGAAACACACTGATATCGGCATCTCCATTGTTGTTCCAACCGATCTTGATGCTGTCCAAATCAATCTTGGCACTACCAAAATTCAGCAAGATCATGTCTGTGTAACCATTGTTGTCAATGGCATGCTGCGGTGTCCCGGAGTCACTGACAGAACCGTTAGCTTGGACACCCAAACCGCCATCCCATGATGTCAGAGTTGCGGCAGCAAACGTACCGGACGTTCCTGTGGTCGAGTACGCAGAAACCTTGACACCGGGAGACCCGGCAGTAGACCCCGCCTGCGCGGCACAACCACCGGCTGCTTCGGTAGCGTTGCATTCGTTTGTCGGGTTATTGTCACCAAACAACCAGGTTGCACCCGCGAACGCAGAAGAACCAAACGCGGCAGCAGAGGCCAAGGTCAGCGCCTGAACAATTTTCTTGAGAACAACGGTTTTCATAATCTTTTTTCCTTGTACCTACGATGTCTAACCGTGGGCAAAGCCTTCAAATGGGGTATGGCGATCCTAAACAAGCGAAATCTGTGCCAACAAGAATTTTCTTTTGATTTTCAATTAGTTACAGTTTGCAACGATGAAAAGCCCTTCAATGCTGTAAACAATACCGACAGGGTGTGCTGGCACACGGTGTCATTTCAGGGTTTGCAATAAAGCACGCGCTTCAGCGCCACCTTCAAAGCTTGCGCTCCCTTTCAACGCCGCCTCCAGTTCCTCGCGCGCCTCGTTGTTGCGTCCGGTTCTCGCCAACACCGCCGCCAGGTGATAACGAATCTCGGGGCTGGCGGGTTGGCGCAAGCGGGCGTCGCGCAGCAGTTGCAGGGCGCGGTCAGTCTGGCCGGCCTGGAACAGTGCCCAGCCCAGCGTGTCGATGGCGTTGTAATTGGCGGGCGCTTTGGTCACAGCTTGCTCAGCCATCGCTATGGCGCCGGGGTCTTTCAGGCGCAACAAGACGTTGGCTAAGTTATTCATGACGTCGCTGTCATCCGGGGTCAGCTTCAGCAAGCCCTCAAACGTGGTTTTGGCAGCGGCAAACTGACCATCACGCGCGTAGGCGTTGGCCAGCGTTTTTTGGGCGATGGCATCTCTGGGTCGTGCTTTGACCCAGCTCTGGGCCAGTTGCAAGGCGGGCTTGCCACCGTCCTGGCTACTCAACGCGCCAAACAGCTTGAGAAAGCTGCCAGTGGACGGCTCCAGCTGGTGGGCCTGTTTGTAGAACGCCAGCGCTTGAGCAGCCTGCCCGCGCGACTGGGCAATATCGCCGAGCAGGCCTGGGCCCACCGCGCGTTTGGGGTATTTGGCAACGATCTCTCGGGCGCGCTGTTCGGCTTTGTTTGGCTCACCCTGAAGCAGCTCCACCTCACTCAACAACGCCAAAGCAGGCAGGTAGTCTGCAGAAGTTGATAGCGCCTTATCCAGACTGTACGAGGCCCCAGACCAGTTTCTGGCAGACATTTGCAACAATGCGATCTCCACCTGCTGACCCGGGTTGTAGGCGGCCACCCTGGTGGCCGAGGTCAAACTGCCTTTGGCGCCCACGGTGTCGCCATTGGCAATTTGAGCCCGCGCATACATCATCAGGACAGGCAAATCGTCAGGGGCTTTGGCGGCAGCCTTTTTGACGGCATCAAGCGCCGGGACGGGACGGCCGCGCTGCAGGTGAAAGTCTGAAAGCGCCAATGCCCAGCGTGTGTCTTTGGGGCCGGACAGATCGTTGGCTTTCTCCAGCCAGCGCTGGGCTTGTGCTTCCTGGCCGCGCCGGTCTGACAACAAGGCCATCTCGTACATAGCGTCGGTGTCTTTCTCGTTGTCTTTCAGAATGGCCCCCAGGCGGGTCTCGGCGACATCAAACGCCCGGGTGGCAATCTCAACCCGGGCCAGGTTCAGCTTGGGTTGCACAAAGGCCGGATCCAACGCGATGGCTTTCTCGAACGCGACTTTGGATTCGGCCACCTTGCCGCTTTGGCCACGCGCCATGCCCAGCAGGTTGTGGAACCCGGCGTTATTGGGCTGCTGCCTGACCAAGGTGTCCGCCAAAGTCACGGCTTTGGCCGCCTGGTTGCCGCGCAGGTACAAGCCAATCAGAGCGGTGGCGGCTTGGGTCTGGCGCGGGTCTTTTTTGAATGCAGCCTCCAACTCGGTCATGCCACTGCCCGCCTGACCGCTGCGGATCAGGCTCATGCCCAGCACCGAGCGAAACTCGGGCCGGTCCTGGGTTTGCAGGGCCTGCTGCATCAGGGTAGTGGCTTTGGCGTTCTGGCCTTTGGACATCAGGGCCCCAGCCAACATGGTCATGGCCTGGCCATCGTTGGGGTTGACCCGGAGGTAGGCCTCCAGCAGGTCGGCGGCCCGGTTGGTATTGGACTGGGTCAAATAAATCTGTGCCAGCAGCTTGGCCACCGGGGTGCTGCCTTGCACTTTCTGGAAGTGTTCCAGCGCCTGAGCGGCTTTCTCGGGCTCATTCAGACCGTAATGCGCCAGGCCGTTGAGCATGAGCAACTGAGGCCGGTAACGAATGAAATCAATCGGTACCGGATCAAGCAGTGTGGTGATCTCTTTCAGGGCCTTTTGTGCCACCTCGGGTTGTTGGTTGCGCTCGGCCAGCAGCGCCTGTAGGTAATAGGCTCTCGGCTCATTGGGGCCACTGGGTTGCACAGGCTCTTTGCGTGCAATGCTGGCTTCGCGGGCATAACGGGTCAGGGCATCAATGTCGGCCTGGGTGTCAGCCGGGCGGTTCAGGTCCAGGTAGAGCCCGGCACGTGCCACGCGCGACTCGATGTGCTTGGAGTCGAGTTTGAGGGCCTGGTCGTAAGCGGCCAAACTGTCTGGCAGGTTGCCAGACACATGGGCCACCGAGCCTTTCTGGTACCAGGCGTCAGCCGAGTTGGGCGTGAGTTCCAGCGCACGGGCAACCGCAGCTTCGGCTTCCTTGAACTGTTTGGCGCGAATACGCACTACCACTTCTGCCAGCCAGGGCGCCGCCGAGCGGGCATCCAGCACACGCGCCTCGTCCACCGCTTTGAGTGCAGCACGCAGGTCCCCCGTGTCGGCACTGGCCGCAGCCCTGAGCAGCCAGACCTGCAATTGCACGTCCGGTGGCAAACCTGCCACGGCAAACTGGGGCTGGCTCAACACCTGCGCCTGCTTGCCCTGGGCCATGTAGGCTTGTGCCAGCGGCACCACCACCTCGGCACGGTTCACACCCAGACGCAGTGCTTCATTGAACGCCACCTCGGCAGCGACCACATCACCGTTTTGCAACAAGGCTTTGCCCAGCAGCATCTGCACCGGCAGCATGTTTTTGTCGATCTGCAGGGCATTCTTGAGCTGGATGATGGCACCCGTGGTGTCCTGCTTCTCAAAACGGGTGAGTGCATCTTCGTAATACTTGGAAGCCTTGGCGTCGGCGGCCCAGACTGTTTGGCTGGAGCACAGGACGGCACAAGCCAATGCGGCCGAACTCAGCTGGCGCAAATGGGCGGACAAGCTGAACTTTTGGTTGGAGAGGTAAGGCATGGCATCTGGCTCAAAGTAAGTGACGCTGGGTCTGGCAAAGCCGCGCAATATTAACGTGAAAGCGCTTTCCAGCTCAGCTGTGGCAGGGCTGAGTCTGGCCGCATAATGAGCGCATGAACAGAACACCGTCTGTGGTCGCCCTGGCAATTGCCGCCTGCCTGGTATCCACCACCACATGCGCCGACCTGGCCAGCACCGTGGCGAGGGTCAAGCCCGCCATTGCCATCGTAGGCACCTACAAAGCCACCAACAGCCCACGTTTTGCGCTGCGCGGCACTGGCTTTGTGGTGGCTGAGGGTTCACAAAGCCAGGGCAACCGATTGGTCACCAATGCCCATGTGCTGGTACCCCCTGCAGATGCCGACCCGGAGGCCAGTCTGGTGGTGCAATTGCGCACCGACAACAACAGCTGGCAAAGCCGCCCGGCCAAAGTGCTGGAGGTGGATGCACTGCATGACCTGGCCTTGCTGCGTTTTGACGGACCGGCCAGCGCCGCCTTCAAGGTCCGCAGCTCGGACACGGTGCAAGAGGGGCAGTCGGTGGCCTTCATGGGGTTCCCGATTGGGGGTGCGCTGGGATTTTCGCCGGTGACACACAGGGCTTTGGTGTCATCCATTGCGCCAGCTGCGCTGCCGACCCCCACAGCCAGCCAGATCAACCCCAAGCTCATCCGCAGTGTGCGCAGTAACAGCCCGTTTGACATCTTCCAGCTTGATGGCACGGCCTACCCTGGCAACAGTGGCGGCCCGCTGTTCGACCCAGACAGTGGCGAGGTGCTGGGGGTGGTGAACATGGTGCTGATCAAGGGCACACGCGAATCGGCACTGAGCAACCCGTCGGGTATCAGCTACGCGGTGCCCTCACGTTATGTGCTGGAGTTGCTGGAGAGAAATCCCGGCAACTGAGTGTGCGCTGGCTGAACCGTTCAGGCCGCGTCGGGTAAAAAACGGGTGGCATTGTCCAGGTCGTCATGTGTGCTGCCGGACTGCATGGCGTTGACAAACTTGCGCCAGGCCAAGTCAGGCTCGGCCAGTTGGAAACCATAGAAGCCGGCCAGGCCATTGGCCCGTTCCCGCACGGCTTTGGCCTTGGTGATGGATTTTTCGGCCGTTCCAAGTTTGATCAAAGCCTCGCCCCACTCACCCAAAGGCAAGGCCACCTGTGAATACACCTGGAAACCGTAAAGTGACAGGTCCACGACCAGCAGTTCATAAACCCGGGCACCCGAGGTGAGCTGGACATCAAAGCTACCCGGGCATTTGACCGAGTAACGCTGGTGGCTACGTTGTACTTTTTGTTCAGCGGGCTGGGCGATGGGGGGCAGCACCGGCTGGAAAGCGTCGAGGTTGTAAATGGCGTGCAACAGCTGCTTTTTGTGCTCATCCAACTGCGCAAATACCTGGGTACGCTGGTTGAAAAAATAGTCCAGCAGCGCTGGCGTCATAACCGGATCGTTGGTGGTGAAGTAACGCCGTGTCGGCAACACGATGTTGGGCATGACCGCTTCAATGAAGTAGTGGTGCATGTTGCGACGCAAGGGCTTTTTGCCGTACACCTGCTTGAACAGGATCGGGGCGGTTCTCAGATCCAGCGTGGCACCGACTGCGGGGGCGCCGTTGGCAAAATCGTAGTTATCCACCGAGTTTTCGGTCAGGCGTTCAAAAAACAGCAATGACTCGTACATTTCAATGCGGTTGGGGTTGACCGCAATCACCAGATGGCGTGTGTCAAAGAAGGTCGTGCAGTAGTTGTACATGAACTTCATCAACGGGAACAGGATGGTGCCGCCCGTCTTGCGAAACTTGGGGTGCACCGCCAGCGCAGAGACCTCGGCAATCTGCCCTTTGCGCTCACGCACCTGGTTCAGGTCAAAAATGGCTTGCAGCGGAAAACCAAACAGGCTCTCCCGGATCAGCGACAAGGTACCGACCACTTCGCCATCGTATTTGGCGCACAGCGTGGTGGTGGTGGGCAAGGCGTGATACAGCGTCACACGCATACCAGAAGGATCGGGTTTCATGAAACCGCTACCCACATAAGCGTCGTGCAGAAGTTTGAAACAGGCCTCCAGCTCGTCGCGGGTTTCGGCGATTTTCAGCACCAAGCGTGGGCTGGGGCTGGCATCACACTCGACAAACGAGCGATAGATGGCAAACCGGGTCTGGCGCGGCAAAAAGGCAAACAGTTTGCGCAAACTCTGATTGAGAGACCGCCCAAAACTCATATTTGCTTGTCCCTTCCAAAAACCGCCAAAAACAATCCAGCGCAACGCACAGATCAACTGCTGATGATAGCCGCGAGTTCTGATCTTTGGCTGTCGGATTAATTGACATCCTGCCCGTTCATTTGCTCAAAAAACCTGCCAAAACTGCCGCAACTTGTTGTTTTGATAATAAGCACACTGCTATCATTTTCATAGGCACAGTTTGTGCTTTTCTTTATCGTTGGCCCGATCAAACACATCGTCAAGAGACATGGAGCACATGCAAACATCTCAAGCACTCTCACCTGGTCACTCCCGCAGGGCAGCCGACAGGGTCTTGTCCGAGTTACCGGTGGAAATCGGCGGCGTCGCGGGGTTGACCAGAAATGTCAGTGCCACTGGCGTTTATCTGGAAACCACGCTTGACCAGACCCCCGGCTCACGGGTGCATTTTGTGGTTGAGGTGAATGTCAAAGGTGAGCTTCTGAAAATGGTCTGTGCGGGCGAGGTGACGCGGGTCGAGCACAAGGCCGACACGGTCGGAGTCGCCGTCAAACTGACCAGCTCGTTTTTCACCGATACTGACCACGCAGAAGATCCTGCGGAACAAGTCGACGATTGACACTTTTTATGAAGATATTGGTCACCGGTGCGGCCGGTTTTATCGGCATGGCAGTGACCCTGCGGTTGCTGGCACGCGGTGATGAGGTTCTTGGGCTGGACAACCTCAACGACTATTACGCGGTATCACTCAAGGAAAGTCGGCTCAGCCAGCTCAGCATCCACCCCAACTTCCGCTTTGTCCGGATGGATGTGGCAGACCGCGCGGGGGTGGCAGATCTGTTCAGGACAGAGGCCTTTGAGCGGGTGGTGCATCTGGCAGCCCAGGCGGGTGTGCGTTATTCGCTGCAGAACCCGCTGGCCTACATAGACAGTAACTTGGTCGGGTTTGCCAACATTCTGGAAGGCTGCCGCCACAACCAGATAGCGCATCTGGTGTATGCCTCCAGCTCCAGCGTGTATGGCGGCAACACCAAGATGCCGTTTTCCGAGCACGACAGCGTGGACCACCCGGTCAGCCTGTACGCCGCCACCAAAAAAGCCAACGAGCTGATGGCCCACACTTACAGCCACCTGTACGGTCTGCCCACCACCGGTCTGCGCTTTTTCACCGTCTATGGCCCCTGGGGGCGCCCCGACATGGCACCGATGTTGTTCACCCAAGCGATTCTTGAGGGGCGCAGCATCGATGTGTTCAACCACGGCCAGATGCAACGTGATTTCACCTACATCGACGACATCGTGGAAGGGGTGCTGCGCACCGTGGACCACATCGCCACGCCCAACCCGTCCTACAGCAGTTCTGAACCGGACCCGGCCAGCAGCCAAGCGCCCTACCGCATCTTCAACATCGGCAACAGTGCGCCGGTGCCCTTGCTCGACTTCATTGGCTGTATCGAAAAAGCCCTGGGCATAACCGCTGACAAACGGCTGCTGCCGATGCAGCCCGGCGATGTGGCGGCCACGTTTGCCGACACAGATGCCTTGCAAAATTGGGTGGGTTTTGCGCCTGCCACCCCCTTGAAGGACGGCATCAACCGTTTTGTGGCTTGGTACCGCGACTATTACCGCGTGTAGTCACAGCTCGGCCAGCAAACCACGGGCGCCCGCCTCACACAGGCCGAGCACCCGCTCAAAACCCGCCAAGTCGCCGTAATACGGGTCGGGCACCTCGGACATACCCAGCTCCGGCGCAAAAGACAGCAACAGGCGCAATTTGCCGTGTAATGAGATGGGGCATTGGCGCCGCAATGCCGCCAGATTGGCCTCGTCCATGGCCAGAATCAGATCAAAACGCTCAAAATCAGTCACAGTTACTCCCCGGGAACGGGTTTTGGGTGGTGTGTACTGATGCTTGAGCAGCACCGCCTGGGCGCGCACGTCCAGGCGTTTGCCAATATGGGCGTGGGTGCCGGCCGAGTCAAAGTGAAGTTGGGTACCACAGCCCTGGGTATGTGCCAGTTGCCTGGCAACCGCGCAGGCCATGGGAGAGCGGCACACATTGGCCATGCACACCAGAAGGACGTGGGTCATGGCGCGGGATTCTATCGGTGCCCTGGCAACAGGATGCAGAATCTGCCACTTCTTTGACGCTACAAAGTCCCATCATGTGAGTAAACTGCGCTGCTGGGCCTTCACGCCCCTAGCTACCTTGCTGTCCCCGGAGTCACTCGATGAAATTGCACCAATTGCCGCTGTTTTTGCTGGGCCTGTTGTTCGGCATGTGCGCCCTGGCGCAAAGCACACCTCAACCCAACGCACAGGTCATGCTGCAGGCCAGCGACGCCGTGCGCAACCCGGACAAGCCTTTTGGTGTGACGGTGACACTGATTGAATACCGGGGTGGCAAACAGACCGATACCAGCACGCTGGGCAGTTATGCCAAGTCCGATGCCCGCAGCGGCCAGTTCCGCACCCTGATCCGGTTTGTGGCACCCGCGCGGGATGAGGGCAAACTGATGCTCAAAAACGGCAACGACTTCTGGTTCTACGACCCCGCCAGCCGCGCCAGCGTGCGCCTGTCGCCCCAACAACGGCTGATGGGCCAGGCCTCCAACGGCGACGTGGTTACCGTGAACCTGGCCAAGGACTACCAGGCCAAGATTGGCCTGGAGGAAGAGATTGCCGACGGCAATCGCCAGATGCGCCGCAGCACCCGGCTGGACCTGAGCGCCAGCAGCCCGGAGGCCAGCTACAACCGCATCGAGCTGTGGGTCGACAGCGCCAACAACCAGCCGCTCAAGGCCCGGTTCTTTTCTGAGAGTGAGCGCCTGCTCAAGACCGTGTACTACCGGCGTTACCAGCCCCAATTGGGCAAGGAGCGCCCGACCGAGATGGTGATCATCGACGGGCTGGACCCGAAATGGGTAACGGTGATGCGCTACTCTGACTTTGTCTACCGCGATGTGCCTGAAGTCTGGCTACAGCGCGACTACCTGCCCAACTTCAAGCCGGAGTGACCATGCAGAAAAAACAGGCTACAGCCCTTTTATCGATTGCCTTGTGTGCTCCTGTTTTTGCATCAGGCACAACCGAGGACGACGCACTGAATCTGGCTGATGCCACCACCGAGAGCGCCACCATTGAGGCCAGCAACTGGCGCATCTTCACCGAAGCCACCGCCGGGCGCACCACCGTGCACCAGTGGGGCCAGCCGGACCGGGCCGAGGACACCCAGCGCCTGTCGCTGGACCTGCTGATTGACAAAAAACTCAGCCCAGAATTGCGCGCCGTGCTGTCTGACCGGCTGGACTTGAACCACCAGAGTGAGGCGCTGGGCCAGAAAACCCTCAACAACCTCAAAGAGGCCTACCTGAGCTGGCAGCCGCAGAACGACCGAGTACTGGATGCTGGCCGCATCAATGTGCGCTACGGCGCGGCCACGGGCTACAACCCGACCGATTTTTTCCGCGAAGGCGCCAACCGCGCCATCACCTCGTTTGACCCCAACGCCATCCGAGAAAACCGCATGGGCACCGCCATGTTGCGCGGCCAGACCCTGTGGCAAGGTGGCGCGCTCACCGCCATTGTGGCGCCCAAGGTGTCTGACAAACCCAACAACGGTGACTGGAGTGCCGACTTCGGTTCGACCAACAACCGCAACCGCTGGCTGGTGTCGGTAAGCCACCAGTTGGCCGACAACTTCAATCCGCAGTTGGTGCTGTACGGTGACCAGCGCCAGCCGGTTCAAATGGGCCTGAACCTGGCCATGCTGGTCAACGACGCCACGGTGGCCCATATGGAATGGTCGGGCGGGCAGCAAAAGACGCTGCTGGCCCAAGCCTTGCCGCTGTCGCCTGCGGTGGCACAAGACGAGACCTTTCGCAACCGGCTGGCCACCGGCCTGACCTACACCACCACCAACAAACTGTCTATCACGGGGGAATACCACTACAACGGTGCCGCCGTTGACAAAGCGGTGTGGAACGCCCTGCGCACCAGCTCGATGCTGGATTACGCCAGCTACCGCGAACTCATTGAAGAGCAGCTTGACCTGACCACGCGCCAGGCGGCATTTGTGCGCGCCAGCTGGCAGGACGCTTTCATCAACCGGCTCGACCTGACCGCCGTGCTGCGCTACAACCTGGACGACCACAGCAAACTGTCCTGGCTGGAGGCACGTTACCGCTTTGACAAGTCCGAAATTGCCCTGCAGTGGCTGATGGCCAGCGGGAATGACAGCAGCGACTTCGGCGCGATGGCCCAGCGCCGTTATATCCAGGCGCTGTTTCGCCACTATTTTTGAGAACGATAGCTACACATGAAGTAGCTATCAGCCCTTGATAAATAAGGGCTAGAGACCAATTTGGCTTGTAAGATCGAAGATCGGCGCTCAGCTATTTTTTCAGAGCCAGCGACGGCGCACTCAGCGCACTGTCATACGGGTGGCGCGGGCCGCCAAAAGAGCGCAACACCCGTTTGACGTAGTTGCGCGTTTCCAGGTACGGCGGCACGCCTTTGTAACGGTCCACCGTGCCTTCACCGGCGTTGTAGGCGGCGGCCACCAACGCCACGTCACCCTCAAAATACGCCAGCAGCCAGCGCAGGTAGGTCAGGCCACCACGGATGTTCTGCGCTGGATCGAAGGCGTTCTTGACGTTGAAGCGCTCACTGGTCTCGGGGATGAGCTGCATCAGGCCCTGTGCGTTTTTGGCCGACACCGCCTGTGGGTTGAAGTTGGACTCGGCGGCGATGATGGACAAGGCCAGTTGCGGCTCGACCTTGAAGCGCGGTGCCAGCTTGTGCACCAGCTTGTAGATGGTACGTGGCGCAATCAGCGCGTAGTCCAACGGTGTCCAGTTGGCGAAGTGGATGTCCACCGGCAGTGGCTCGGGCTCGCGCATGCAGTCAGGCATGTCGGCTTGCACGTCCACCAGTCTGTCGACCAGGCGCTGTGCGGTGCCAATGCCCTGCTCGGCCGCCGCCCGAAATAGAAACAAGGCCCGGCCATCGTGGCGTGGCACACCCCGGCCATTGGCGTACATCCAGCCCAGGTTGTACTGCGCGTCGCGGTCACCCTGGCGCGCCGCCTCGCAATACAGATTGGCGGCCATCAGCGGGTCGCGCCGAACGCCCTCACCGTTTTCATAGGCCTGAGCCTGCTCAAACAGGCTGCGCGGCGTCGCACCAGGGGGCGTGTTGTCTTGCGCCAAAGACAGCTCTGGCGCCAGGGCACACAGCATCAAGATCAAGGTTGGCAGAGGGGTCAGCGGGATTACAGGCATACCCTGATGCTAACTTTTTCGCCGTGCTTTCGCCTTTTGAACCATTGACCCAGCCCATGTCGGCAGCCTGCCCACAGGCCCGAGAGTGTGCGCCAGTCAAACGCAACCAGGCCCCAGCGTTCGCGCCGGTGCGACATCCAGTCACGTTTGTAGGCATCGTCGCCGGTGAGGTAGTCGACCTCCTTGACCTGGTCCACATCGATCACATGCCGCATCAAGGCCGCCGTCAACACCGAACCCGCCGAAAAACGCTCAAACCCATTGACATAGGCCAGCTTAAAAATGGAAGCCTTGCCACCCTTGACCAGCCACAGCTGGGCGGCAATTGGCTGATCGTTCAAGCGCAGCACACCCAGACGCAGCCAGCCCTGCGCCGCCGCAGTGCGCGCCAGCGCCGGGATGAAGTGGTGATTGGGCTCGGCGCCTTTCCAGCTGGCTTGATAAACCGCCACAAAATCTTGAATGGCGCTCTCGAGAAACCCATCGGACTGCTGCTGAATGTCGATGCGCCAGGGGCCTTGTTTGTCCAGCCGCCGCTGACCACGTGTGATGCTGTGGCGCAGGGCGGAGGGCAGGCTCTCCTGATACTGGGCAAACGATCTGCCTGCCAGCTGCAGGTACCAGTTGCCAAAACAGAAATAACGGCCCACCTGGTAACCCGCCTGGCGCAAAGCGCATTCAAACCCGGAGAAAAAACGGCTCTGTGGGTCCAGCGGGTCAAACCGCAGCACCGGCCAGCGTGCCCAATGTGAGCGTATGGCATGGGTAAAGGTCTGCCAGATCGCCTTCTCAGACCCCGCGTCTGGCGCATCAGCACACGCACCAGGCCAGACCAGGGGGGCATACAGGCTGCTGTAGTAATTGCTCAGGCCAGTGAGCTGCCGGCCCGGCAGCAACGGCAGGCACACCACCGGCCCGGCTGCACCTCCGTCCAGCAACCACAGCCGGCATTTGACTGAACCCTGACACGTCGTATCCAGCCCGCAGGTAGCCAGGTTGTCAAACCAAGCCAGCGTGGCAAACACATCGGCCTCGTCGGGCACCTGCTGCACCCCCAGCTGTGCCAGCACAGCACGCAGATCGTCAAAGTTGTCCAGGATCTGGATGGCAGGTGGGCTCAAGCGTGTCTTTCTGGCCGATGCTGGCCGTTCACTGGTTATCATAACCAGCGCTTTCCCGGTTGAGGAAGGTTTGGCGAAACAGGTCGCGGCCCACAGCGACAGACCAAGGAGCAGCGGTGACCGTAGAGACTGAGGTAGCGAAAATTCTGGACAACGTGCTGAGCCTGCAAGGGCGCAGCTCAGACTGGCAGCGCCCGACACCCCTGCTGGGTGCGGTCCCCGAACTCGACTCGATGGCGGTGCTGGGCATCATCACCGGGCTGGAAGAGCGTTTTGGTTTTGTCATCCACGATGACGACATCGACAGTGCCATTTTCGCCACCCTGGGTTCACTCAGTGATTTTGTAGCGGCCAAACTGGCCGGGTAGACGAACACGCGCACCATGACGCAAGCTGGCGCGAACCTGCAAGCCTTTTTTCTGGACGGTGCACGCGGCCAGCGTTTTTGTCTGTTGCACACGCCCCCCCCTGAGCAGCCGATGCGGGGCCATGTGGTGTATGTGCACCCATTTGCCGAAGAAATGAATGCCTCACGGCGCATGGCCGCCAGGCAGGCGCGCGCCATGGCACACGCTGGTTATGCGGTGTTGCAGATGGACCTGATGGGCTGCGGCGACAGCTCAGGTCATTTTGAAGAAGCCAGCTGGGAGACCTGGGTGGCCGATGTGGCGCTGGCCCAACGCTGGATGCTGGAACGCTGCCCCGGGGTGGCCTGGCTCTGGGGCGTACGCGCTGGCTGCCTGCTGGCCGCACAGGCCTGTCGACAAGACCACCAGCCAACCAGGCTGCTGTTGTGGCAACCGGTACTGTCTGGCAAACAACACCTTCACCAGTTTTTGCGCCTGCAAATGGCCGGTGACATGGTGCGTGGTGATTCCAGCCGGGGCACCTCACACCTGATGCATCTGCTGGAGCAGGGTGAATCGGTGGAGGTGGCGGGCTACAGTGTGTCAGCGGCGCTGGCACAGGGTTTGGCCCGCGCCGATCTGGAAGCCCTACCCGCTGGCACACAGATTGTCTGCCTGGAGCTGGGTGAGGCCGACAGCAGCACCATCTCCCCCGCGCTGTCCGCACAAGTGCAGCGCTGGTTAACCTCGGGCTGTCACGCGCGGGCTGAGGTGGTGGCTGGTTCGGTTTTTTGGCAGATGCAGGAGAGCGCAGACAGCCCCGCGTGGCGGGCCACGAGTTTGCGCTGCCTGGGCGGTGCCGCAGCGGAAGTGGCATCTTGAAAACCACTGAACTGCCTGTGCTGATGCCCTGTGCTGGCGAGACCCTGGTGGGGGTGATCTCGCAGCCGGAGCAGCCAAGCACGCTGGGTTTGGTGATGGTGGTCGGCGGAGCGCAATATCGCGCTGGCAGCCACCGGCAATTTGTGTTGTTGGCACGCTGCCTGGCCGGAGCGGGTTTTCCGGTACTGCGGTTTGACCACCGAGGCCTGGGTGACAGCAGCGGCGAGCGCCAAGCCTTTGATGCCATCCAGGACGACATCGGCGTGGCCCTGGACACGCTGCAGCGCCAGTGCCCCAGCGTCCAACGGGTGGTGCTGTGGGGGCTGTGTGACGGCGCCTCAGCCGCCTTGTTGTACAGCGGGGACCGCGCGGATACCCGGCTGGCGGGGCTCTGCCTACTCAACCCCTGGGTGCGCTCGGACAACACGCTGGCACGCACACGCATCAAACACTATTACGCCGGGCGTTTGCTCGAGTGGTCGTTCTGGCAACGTTTTTGGCAGGGTCAGTATGAATGGCAGCCGTCACTCAAAGGCTTGTGGCAAAGCCTGCAGGCCTTGCGTGCACCAGCACCATCCGACACGCCAGAGCCAGCTTTTCAACGCCACATGGCACAGGCCTTGCGCCAGTTTTCAGGACCGGTGCTGCTGCTGCTGAGCGCACGTGACTACACCGCCAAGGAGTTTGTCGAGTGTGCCCAGAGCGACCCGGCCTGGAAAGGCCTGCTACAGCGCCCCCAATTGCAGCGTGTGGATGTGGCCGAGGCCGACCATACCTTCTCCAGAGCCCTGTGGCGCGCCGCCGCTGAGCAGGCGGTGCTGGACTGGATGCATCAGCTGCCAACACAGGTTTAAAACCTCGCACACGCGCACAGCCTGGGTCACAGCCAGCCTGTAAGATGCTTGCTTATGTCGCAGGCCACGTTGTTACCCGAACTTGTCATCCACACGGCGCAGCGTCGCCCTGACGCCGTGGCGCTGAGCTATGGCACTGAACACTGGGCCTACGCCAAAGTGGCCGATCAGATGGCGGCGCTGGCCAACGGCTTGTTGCACCTGAGCCTGCAACGGGCTGAGCGGGTGGGCATTTACCTGGAAAAACGGTTCGAGACGGTGCTTGCCAGTTTTGCAGCGCCGCTGGCCGGGCTGGTGTTTGTGCCGATCAACCCGCTGCTCAAGGCTGATCAGGTGCGCCACATCCTTCGTGACTGCCAGGTGCGTCTGCTGGTAACCTCACCCGAACGGCTGGCCACCCTCAAAGCGGCCTTGTCGGATTGCCCGGACCTGCAACATGTGGTGTTGTGTGCGCCCACAGCCGACTCTGCGGACTCGGCTATAGAGCCACAGCACTGGCAAGTCACCCCCTGGCAGGACATCCTCAACAGCCCACAGCATACCGGCCATCGGGTCATCGACACCGACCTGGCCGCCATTTTGTACACCTCGGGCAGCACCGGCTTGCCCAAAGGGGTGATGTTGTCGCACCGCAACCTGGTGGCTGGCGCCACCAGTGTGGCCTCCTATCTGGACAACCAGCCTGATGACACCCTGCTGGCCGCGCTGCCGCTGTCGTTTGATGCCGGTTTCAGCCAACTCAGCACCGCGTTTTCTGTGGGCGCCAGGGTGGTGCTGCTCAATTATTTGTTGCCGCGTGATGTACTCCGAGCCATGGCACAGGAAAAAGTCACTGGCCTGACGGCGGTGCCGCCGCTGTACCTGCAACTGCTCACGCTGGACTGGCCCGAGGCCACGCGCGAACACCTGCGTTATTTCGCCAACACCGGTGGCCATTTGCCACGCGAAGCGTTGACCCAGCTGCGCCAACGGGTGCCACAGGCCAAGCCCTATCTGATGTACGGCCTGACCGAGGCCTTTCGTTCCACCTACCTGCCACCCGGGGATGTGGATCTCAAGCCCAATTCGATTGGCAAAGCCATCCCCAATGCCGAGGTGCTGGTGCTGCGCCCCGACGGCAGCACGTGTGCGCCCGATGAGCCCGGGGAACTGGTGCACCGCGGCGCGCTGGTGGCCATGGGTTACTGGAACGACGCCGAAAAAACCGCCGAACGCTTCAAGCCGCTGCCAGCTGGCCTGCCGGGCCGCCCGGCCGGTCTGCAACTGCCCGAAGTGGCGGTGTTTTCAGGTGACACGGTGCGCCAGGATGCGGACGGTTACCTGTATTTTGTCGGGCGGCACGACGAGATGATCAAAACCTCGGGCTACCGCATCAGCCCGACCGAGGTGGAAGACATCTTGTACGCGACCCAGTTGGTGGGTGAATGTGTGGCCTTTGGTGTGCCCCACGTGAGCCTCGGCCAGACTATTCAAATCATAGCTACCAGCCCTTTATTTGAAAGGGCTATCAGCCAAAATGATCTGATTTCGGCATGCAAGAACCGGATGCCGGCCTATATGCTGCCCAACGGTATCGACTGGGTGGCCGGGCCGCTGCCACGCAATGCCAATGGCAAGATTGACCGCGCTGCCCTCAAGCGCAACTGGCTGGCACGCCAACCCAGCCC
>NZ_JAHFZF010000012.1 GCF_018619435.1 Rhodoferax sp. U11-2br
CCCCAGCCCAATGCGATGCAGGCCTTGCTGGCCGCCAAGCCCAAGCCGACCTGGTGGAAGCGCCGCAGCCTCTGGGCTGCTGTTGTATTGATAGCTGTTGGGGCAGGCAGTTATTGGGCTTGGAGCCTCAACCAGCAAAAGAATGCGGCGCCCAGTTACATCACCGAGCCAGTCACCAAAGGCAACCTGACGCTCAACGTCACCGCCAACGGCACGCTGCAACCCACACGTTCGGTCAGCATTGGCAGTGAACTCTCGGGCACCGTGCGCCGCGTGCTGGTGGACATCAACGACCGGGTCAAACAGGGCCAGGTGCTGGTCGAGCTCGACACCGCCAAGCTGGGTGACCAGGTGACCCGTTCACGTGCCGCACTGGCGGTGGCGCAGGCCCAGCTGGCCCAGGCCACGGCCACCGTCAAGGAAAACCGCGCCAGCCTGGCCCGGCTCGAAGAAGTGGCCCGGTTGTCGGGTGGCAAGGTGCCCTCGGCCACCGAACTCGACACCGCGCGGGCAGGCATGGAGCGCGCCGTGGCCGCTGAGCTGAGTGCCCGCGCCAGCGTCGATTCAGCACGGGCCTCGTTATCCACCGACGAGACCAACCTGTCCAAAGCCTCGATCCGCTCACCGATCAACGGTGTGGTGCTGACCCGCAGTGTCGACCCCGGCAATGCGGTGGCCGCCTCGTTGCAGGCGGTGACCCTGTTCACCATTGCCGAGGATTTGAGCCAGTTGCAGTTGAAAGTGAATGTGGACGAGGCCGATGTGGGCCGGGTCAAGGTCGGGCAAAAAGCCAGCTTCACCGTCAGCGCCTTCCCGACGCGGCGCTTTCCGGCCACCATCACCACGGTGTCGTATGGGTCGACCATCACCGACAACGTGGTCACCTATGTGACCCAGCTCGATGTGGCCAACGCCGACCTGAGCCTGCGCCCAGGCATGACCGCCACCAGCACCATCACCGCGGTTGAACGCAAGGGGGTGCTGCTGGTGCCCAACACCGCACTGCGTTTTAACCCAGCCAAAGCCAACACAGCAGTGGCCAAGTCGGGTGGCGGCATCATGTCGAGCATGATGCCGCGTATGCCCCCGGGCCGCAGCAAAAGTGTCTCAGGCGGCGCGACCAAACAGGTGTGGGTGCTGCGTGACGGTGTGCCAGAGGCGGTGACGGTCACCCCCGGCATCAGCGATGGTCGTATGACCGAGATCACCGACGGCGCCCTCACCGAAGGTTTGGCGGTGATCACCGAACAACGCAGCAACGCCAGCGCCAAAAAACCATGAGCAGCGAGCCGCTGATCCAGCTCAAACAGGTGACCAAGGTCTACGGCCAGGGCGCCACCGCCCTGCTCGCCCTCAAAGGGGTGGATCTGGCCATCGAGGCGGGTGACTTTGTGGCCATCATGGGCCCCAGCGGCTCAGGCAAATCCACCGCGATGAACACCCTGGGCTGTCTGGACACCCCCACCTCGGGCGAGTACATCTTCAACGGTGTGCATGTGG
Source organism: Rhodoferax sp. U11-2br (assembly GCF_018619435.1). Taxonomy (GTDB): domain Bacteria; phylum Pseudomonadota; class Gammaproteobacteria; order Burkholderiales; family Burkholderiaceae_C; genus Rhodoferax. Next base: position 1,501 of record NZ_JAHFZF010000012.1, read on the forward strand.
AACACCTCTCGCGCGACCAGCGCGCACTGTTGCGGCGAAATTACCTGGGTTTTGTGTTCCAGGGCTTCAACCTGCTGGCGCGCACCTCGGCGCAGGAAAACGTCGAACTGCCGCTGTTGTACCGGGGTGAACCCGCCCAAAAGCGCCACGCGGCCGCCAAAAAGGCGCTGGCCTCAGTCGGCCTGGCGGGTTGGGAGCACCACACGCCGGCGGAACTCTCGGGCGGTCAACAACAACGCGTGGCGATTGCCCGCGCCATCGTCACCGAGCCCGCCGTGCTGCTGGCCGATGAACCCACCGGCAACCTGGACACCAAACGCAGCCACGAGATCATGCACCTGTTGTGGAAGCTCAATGTGGACCACGGCATCACCGTGCTGATGGTCACGCACGAGAGCGACATGGCCGACTACGCCAAACGCATCGTGCGTTTTGTCGACGGTCTGGTGGCCAGCGATGTGCGCAACCCGCATCCGCTGGCACTGACCGAAACGGCTGTCACCCAGACCGAGGAGAGCATCTGATGTGGCTCAACACCTTGTTGCTGGCGCTGCGCTCAATCCGGCGCAACCTGATGCGCTCGTTTTTGACGATCCTGGGCATTGTGATTGGTGTCAGTGCAGTGATCACGATGGTGACCGTGGGCAACGGCGCCACCCTGTCGGTGCAGAACCAGATCGCCGGGCTGGGCACCAACCTGTTGCAAATCCGGCCCGGCCAGCGCATGGGCGGACCCGGTGGCAGTGGCGCACCATCTTTCCGCGAGGCCGATGCCATCGCCATCCGCAGCCAAGTCAGCGGCCTGTTGGCGGTGGCCGCTGAGGGCCGCACCTCGGCCACCATCGTCGCTGACGGGCGCAACTGGGGCAGCAGCGTGATCGGCAGCACCAACGACTGGCTGGTCACCGGCAACTGGAAACTCAGCGAGGGTCGCTCTTTCAGCGACGACGAAGAACGCGGCGGCGCCTCGGTCTGCCTGGTGGGCCAGACGATTCAACGCGAGCTGTTTTCTGGCAGCAGCGCGCTGGGCGCTTTCATCCGGGTCAAGCAGATCACCTGCGAGGTCATTGGTGTGCTGGGCTCCAAGGGCCAGGGTGCTTTTGGCAACGACCAGGACGATGTGGTGCTGGTGCCCTTGCACACGCTGCAACGCCGCATCACCGGCAACCTGCGTATCAACACCTTGCTGGTGTCGATGGTGGACGGCGCCGACCCCGAACGTGTCAAAGCCAGCCTGACCGAGTTACTGCGCGAGCGGCGCAAACTGGCCGAGGCCGACGAAGACAACTTCAATGTGCTCGACACCAAACAACTTGGCGAAACCTTTGCCAGCACCACCAAGGTGATGACCATGCTGCTCGGCGCGGTAGCGGCCGTGAGCCTGCTGGTGGGAGGCATCGGCATCATGAACATCATGCTGGTGAGTGTGACCGAGCGCACGCGCGAAATCGGCCTGCGCCTGGCGATTGGCGCGTTGGAAGGTGAGGTGCTACTGCAGTTTTTGATAGAAGCGGTGGTGCTCTCGGCCCTGGGTGGGCTGATCGGCATTGTGCTGGCCACCGGTGCCTCGATCGGGCTGGCACGGCTGATGGACGTGCCCTACGTCTTCAACGTTGGCGTCAACCTGCTGTCCTTCGTGTTTTCAGCGGCGATTGGGGTCTTGTTTGGCTACGTGCCGGCCCGCCGCGCGGCACGGTTGGACCCGATCGAAGCATTGCGGCACGAGTGAGGTTTGCGACATTTGATCAGCGCCAGCGACGGGCGGATTGAACAACGCAGCACCCTGGTGGACCAACCCGGTGCCACCCTCACAGCGGTGGTGGCCTCCATTCGCCGGGTTCACAACAATGGGCGAGTTTCTGAGTCTGGCGGCGGACACACAGCCGCATCAAGGCAGACATCTGCCACCCGGCGTGGGTCCAAGCGGGTTTAGCATAATTCGCCACCAACCCTTATCCATAAAGGGCAAGTAGCTACACTAAATATAGTGATTTCACTGGCAGGAAACCGCTTCGGCCATCGCACTGTCGGGCGCCAGCGCATAAGCATTTGCAAAAGTGACCATGGCGCGACCCGCGATGTCTTTGATTTGCGCATCTGTCAGGGGCGGCAACTCTTTGTAGTACCAGCGCGGCTGAATTTCAGCCTGCACCAAGGCGATAAATTGTTGGGCAGCCACCGTCGGGTCGCCTTGGCGCATACAGCCCTGCGCCATGGCACGGCGGAAAAACTCGGCAATGTCCAAGATGCCTCGTTGGGGCCCGGCTTCGTAAAACAACGCACCCACATTGGAACGCCCCGCCTCGGCCAACACCATGCGGTGGGTGGCCGCCAGTTCCGGACTGCACATCAAAACAGCCAGTTTTTCGCTGAACTTTCCCAGTACTTCAAGGACACCCGCACGGATGTCGTGTGCGGCCAGTTCATCGAAGGCGCTCTCGATGTGCAGTTCACCCGCAGCCTTGGTGACCGCCAGAAACAGCGCCTCTTTGGAAGGGTAGTAGCCGTAGATGGTGGATTTGGAACCGCCAATGCGGTGAACGATCTCGGCCATGGACGCACGTTCGAAACCAAACTCAAGGAAGACCTGCGACGCGACCTCCAGGATGGCCTCGCGGCGGGCTTCTGTCCGAACTTTCATCATGCCTCCTTAAATGTACCGATGGGTATATTTTTGCTTGACAAACAGCTTTTGTCAATCTAATATTCAACAATACCGTACCGTTCGGTATATTTAAAAGCCGTTTTTCACCGTTTGTATCTGCCTGGCGTCCTGCGTGATGCCACATCTTTGGAGCCTTGTCCATGCACCCTGTTTTTCATCGACCCGTGGCCGTGCTGGCCACCGTTTCAGCCCTGGCACTTGTCGCCTGTGGCGAAGCCCCCCAGCCACCCGCCACCGCAGGCCAAGGTGTGCCCCAGGTCAGTGTGCTCACGCTGCAACCCCAGCGCTTGGCCCTCACCACCGAGTTGCCTGGTCGTGTGGCCCCCGCACTGATTGCCGAAGTGCGACCGCAGATCACCGGGCTGGTGTTGCAGCGCCGCTTCAAAGAAGGCAGTGACGTCAAGGCGGGCGATTTGCTTTACCAGATTGACCCCGCCACCTACCGTGCCAATGTGGACAGCGCCCAGGCCACCCTGGCCAAGGCCGAGGCCAACCTGGTCACGGTCAAGCTCAAGGCCGGGCGATACAAGGAACTGGCCGCAATCAAAGCGGTGAGCCAACAGGACGCCGACGATGCCGCGGCCTCCTTGCAACAGGCCGAGGCCGAGGTGAGCTCTGCCAAGGCGACCCTGCAAACCCAGCGCATCAACCTTGACTACACCCACATCACCTCGCCCATCAGCGGCCGCATTGGCCGCTCCAGCGTCACACAAGGCGCACTGGTCACGGCCAACCAGGCCAGCGCGCTGGCGACCGTGCAGCAGCTGAACCCGATTTATGTGGACGTGACCCAATCCACCAGCACCCTGCTGGCGATCAAACGCTCCATGGATGCGGGCACACTCAAAAGCGGCACCGCCAAAGTGCGCCTGGTGCTGGAGGACGGCAGTGTGTATGCACAGCCGGGCAAACTGCAGTTCTCAGACGTGACTGTGGACCAGAGCACCGGTGCCGTCACACTGCGTGCCGAGTTCCCCAACCCCCGCGCCGACCTGCTGCCCGGCATGTACGCGCGGGCGGTGCTGGAAGAAGGGGTGCTGGAACAGGCCCTGCTGGTGCCGCAATTGGCGGTGGCGCGTGACACCACAGGCAAACCTTATGCCTTTGTGGTGGACGGCAACGGCAAGCTGCAGCAACGCAGCTTGACCACCGACCGTGCGGTGGGTGACCAATGGCTGGTGAGCAATGGACTCCAACCTGGAGATGTCGTGGTGGTGGAAGGCCAGCAAAAAGCGCGGCCCGGTCAAACAGTGCAGGCCCAGCCTTACGTACCCGCCGCCCAGAAGACCGTTGCAGCTCAAAAGACGGCCACCGCTAGCGCCCCCGCTGGCACCAAATAAATCCCCCACCGAGAGACTCCTATGGCCCGTTTTTTCATAGACCGCCCCATCTTCGCGTGGGTGCTTGCCATCATCACGATGCTGGCTGGCTTGATGGCAGTGCTGACACTGCCGATTGCCCAATACCCCACCATCGCCCCCCCAGCGATTGCCATTTCGGCAAACTACCCTGGCGCCTCGTCCAAAACGCTCGAAGACACCGTGACCCAGGTGATCGAGCAGAAGATGAAGGGGCTGGACCGGCTGTCCTACATCGCCTCCACCAGCGAATCTTCGGGCAGCGTGACCATCACGCTGACCTTTGAGAACGGCACCGACCCCGACACCGCACAGGTGCAAGTGCAGAACAAGCTGGCCCTGGCCACACCTTTGTTGCCGCAAGAGGTGCAACAACAAGGTGTGCAGGTGACCAAATCGGCCAGCAATTTCTTGAACGTGCTGGCGTTTGTGTCCGAAGACGGCAAGCTCAATGGCGCGGACTTGTCCGACTACGTGGCCGCCAACGTGCAGGACCCGATCAGCCGTGTGGAAGGTGTGGGTGACACCACGCTGTTTGGCTCGCAATACGCCATGCGCATCTGGCTCGACCCGAGCAAGCTCAACAGCTTCAACCTGACACCACTGGACGTGAAAACGGCCATCGAAGCCCAGAACGCCCAGGTGTCTGCCGGGCAACTGGGGGGCCTGCCCTCTGCCGCCAACCAGCAGCTCAACGCCACCATCACCGCGCAGACGCGCATGAAGACGGCAGAGGAGTTCGCCGGCATCTTGCTGCGCACCCAGGCCAGCGGTGCTGCCGTGCGCCTGAGTGATGTGGCACGCATCGAGCTGGGGGGTGAAAGCTACGCCGTGGTGGCCCGCTTCAACGGCAAGCCCGCTGCGGGCCTGGCCATCAAGCTGGCCACCGGTGCCAATGCGCTCAACACCGTGAAGGCGGTGGATGCCAAGTTGGACGAACTGAGCCAGTTCCTGCCCCAGGGCGTCAAGGTCATCAAACCCTACGACACCACGCCGTTTGTGCGCATCTCGATCCAGGAAGTGGTCAAGACACTGGTTGAGGCGGTGGTGCTGGTGTTTGTGGTGATGTACCTGTTCCTGCAAAACTTCCGCGCCACCTTGATCCCCACGATTGCGGTGCCGGTGGTGCTGATGGGTACCTTTGGGGTGCTGGCGGCGTTTGGGTATTCACTCAACACACTGACCATGCTGGCCATGGTGCTGGCGATTGGCCTGCTGGTGGACGACGCCATTGTGGTGGTCGAGAACGTGGAGCGGGTGATGAGTGAAGAAGGCTTGCCCCCCCTGGAGGCCACGCGCAAGTCCATGGGGCAGATCACCGGCGCCCTGGTCGGCGTGGCCCTGGTGCTGGCCGCGGTGTTTGTGCCCATGGCCTTTTTTGGTGGATCCACCGGTGTGATCTACCGCCAGTTCACCGTCACCATCGTGTCGGCCATGACGCTGTCGGTACTGGTGGCGATGATCCTCACACCCGCCTTATGCGCCACGCTGCTCAAACCAGTGGAAAAGGGACATGGCCTGGCCAACAAGGGCTTTTTTGGTGTCTTCAACCGCGCGTTCGACCGCAGCAACCGGGGTTACCAGGGCCTGGTGCAGCGCATGCTCAAACACGGCTGGCGCTGGATGCTGGGTTACGCCCTGTTGGTGATGGTGGTGGGTTTTGTGTTCACCAAACTGCCCGCTGGTTTTTTGCCGGATGAAGACCAAGGCACCCTGTTCGCCCTTGTACAGCTGCCACCTGGCGCCACACAGAGCAACACCGAGAAGGTGCTGGAGCAGGTGCAGAGCCACTTTCTGGAAGACCAGAAAGACGCCGTCGACTCTATCTTCACCGTGTCGGGCTTCAGCTTTGCCGGCAGTGGTCAGAACACCGGCCTGGCGTTCATCAAACTCAAACCCTGGGACGAACGCACGGCCCCTGGCCTGAAGGCGCAGGCCGTGGCCAACAAGGCCATGGCAGCGTTGTCGCAGATCCGCAATGCCTCGGTGTTTGCATTTGCACCACCTGCGGTGTCCGAACTGGGCAACGCCAGCGGGTTTGACCTGATGCTGCAAGACCGTGCCAACCTGGGCCACGAGGCCCTGATGCAGGCGCGCAACCAATTGCTGGGGGCCTTGATGAAAGAGCCCGGCCTGGTCGCGGTGCGTCCCAACGGCATGGAAGACACCCCCGAGTTCCGGGTGGACATCGATGAACACAAGGCCGGTGCCTTGGGCCTGTCGATGAGTGACATCAACAACACTTTCTCGGTGGCCTGGGGCAGCAGCTACGTGAATGACTTCATCGACAAAGGTCGGGTCAAGAAAGTGTTTTTGCAGGCCGATGCGCCTCACCGCATGGTGCCCGACGACATCAACAAATGGTTTGTGCGCAACAGCAGCGGCACCATGGTTCCGTTCAGTGCGTTCTCCACCTCAGGCTGGACCACCGGCTCGCCCCGACTGGAGCGTTACAACGGCGTGCCGTCGGTTGAAATTCTCGGCATGGGCTTGCCAGGCACCTTGTCCAGTGGCCAGGCTTTGGACTTGGTAGAGCGCCACGCAGCCGAATTGCCTCCCGGCATCGGCTTTGAATGGACGGGTGTGTCGCGCCAGGAACGCGAGTCGGGCGGCCAGGCCATGCTGCTGTATGCGGTGTCCATCCTGGTGGTGTTTTTGTGCCTGGCTGCGCTGTACGAGAGTTGGTCGATTCCGTTCTCGGTGCTGCTGGTGGTGCCCCTGGGCGTGCTGGGCACGCTGGCCGGCGCAATTCTGACCTGGAAGATGAACGACGTGTATTTCCAGGTCGGCTTGCTTACCACCGTGGGGCTGGCGTCCAAAAACGCCATCCTGATCGTCGAGTTTGCCAAAGAGTTGCATGCCCACGGTATGTCGCTGGTGGAATCGGCCATCACGGCAGCACGCATGCGGCTGCGCCCGATTTTGATGACCTCGCTAGCGTTCATTCTGGGCGTGTTGCCCCTGATGATCAGCCAAGGCGCGGGTGCCGGTGCACAAAACGCGCTGGGCACCGCCGTGGTCGGGGGCATGGTGACCGGCACAGTGCTGGCCATCTTCTTCGTGCCGCTGTTTTTTGTGGTGGTGCAAAAGCAGTTTGACCGCGCCCATCACCTGCCGCTTGTTGCTGAACCTGTTATTACCCCTGTTGTATCGGAGGGCCATTGAAATGCCTCGTTCCCTGACCTTGTCCCTGGTGGCTGCCGCACTTGTGCTGGCGGGCTGTGCCAACCTGGCGCCGACCTATGAGCGGCCTGCCGCACCGGTGCCCGCAAGCTACCCTGGCACCAAACCCAACAGCCCGGCTGTGACCGACATCGACTGGCGCACCTTTTTTGCCGATGCCAAGTTGCGCAACCTGATCGAGCTGGCCCTAGCCAACAACCGCGATCTGCGCGTGGCCGTTCTCAACATCGAGCAGGCCCGTGCGCAATACCGCGTGCAAGACGCGCAGACCCTGCCCACGGTCAACGCATCGGGCAGCGGCACGGCAGCGCGCACACCGGCCAGCCTGTCGGGTGCCGGCGCCACCGTGACCAGCCACCAGTACAGTGCCAACCTGGGTGTGAGTGCCTATGAGCTGGACCTGTTTGGCCGCGTGCGCAACCTCAGCAGCCAGGCGCTGGAGCAGTATCTGGCCACCGAACAGGCGCGCCGTAGCACGCAGATCAGCCTAGTGGCCGAGGTCACCACGGCCTACCTCACCTGGGCCGCCGACCTGGAACGCCTGGCCCTGGCGGCGGAGACCCTGCGCAGCCAGACCGAGTCTTACCAGCTGACACAAACGCGCTTCGATCTGGGTGTGGCATCGGCCCTGACGCTGCGCCAGTTGCAAACCAGCGTGGAGAGTGCGCGCGTCGATGTGGCCCGCTACACCGGCCAGGTGGCGCAAGACCGCAACGCGCTGGCACTGCTGCTGGGCACGCCGGTGCCCGAGGCACTGGCACCCGACGCCTTGGGTGACACGCTCAACACCTTGCCCGAGCTGCCTGCGGGTGTGCCGTCTGACTTGCTGCTGCGTCGACCTGACCTGCTGCAGTCCGAACACCAACTCAAGGCTTACACCGCCAACATTGGGGCGGCGCGGGCCGCGTTTTACCCACGCATCAGCCTCACGGCCACAGCGGGCAGCAGCAGCGCAGATCTGTCCAGCCTGTTCAAGGCGGGATCGGGCAGCTGGAGCTTCATCCCGCAAATCAGCCTGCCCATTTTTGATGCAGGGAGCAACCAGGCCAACCTCGACAGCGCGGTCGCCGGGCGCGACATCGCAGTGGCGCAGTACGAAAAAGCGATCCAGACCGCTTTTCGCGAAGTGGCCGATGCCCTGGCCCAGCGCAGCGCTGTCGGTGACCAATGGCTGGCACAGACCGCGCTGGTGCAGGCCAGTGGGGAGGTATTGCAGATGTCGCAGGCCCGTTTTGACCGCGGTGTGGACAGCTACCTGGACGTGCTGGATGCCCAGCGCTCCTGGTACAGCGCACGCCAGACCCTCATCGGCACCCGCCTGACCCGCCTGACCAATGGCGTGACACTGTACAAAGCGTTGGGCGGCGGCTGGTCTGGCACAACGTCCTGAAACCTGAAGGCCCGCCATCATGCGCAGAACACGGCAGCAGGCCCTGGCCACCCGCCAGAGCATTCTGGACGCTGCAGTCCAGGTGTTTCTGGAGCACGGTTTTCAGCACACGGCAATACAGGATGTGGCCGAGCGGGCGGGTGTGACCCGGGGCGCGGTCTACTGGCACTTTCGCAACCAGCTTGATGTGCTGGAGGCACTGCTGGACACCACCCGACTGCCCTGGCAGGTGTTGCAGCCCTTGCCCAGGTCACTGCTGGGCAGCACACCGGTGGCGCCCATGCGGCAGGCTCTGGTGCGCATGGCCACCACACCCTTGACGTGGCTGGAGGGCTCGGTGCCAGCACAGCAGATGCTGCGCATTCTCGGTCAGATGAACGAGCCCGACAGTGCCACGCGCCTGGGTGTGCGCCTGAGCGCCCGCCTGGATGCTGACCGCAGTGCGGGCTTGCAGTGCTTGCGCATGGCGCTGGCACAAGCTGCCGCCAGCGGGGCCCTGCGTCAAGGCACCGACCCTGGCGCGGCTGCGCTGGGGCTGTTTGTTCTGGTCGATGGGCTCATGCACCAGTGGCTGCGCCAGCCCGAGGCCTTTGACCTGACAGCGGTGGGCACGCAAGCGGTGCAATCCCACTTGGCGGGACTGCTGCCGAATTGATCCTCAGCTAACCAAGCGGTCGAAAGACAGCGCTATGGCTTGCAAGGTCTGCTGCGGCTGCTTGCTCCGGCAACAACGCGGCTTCTAATGCCACACTATTGATAGTTATCTGCCCTTATTCCATAAGGGCTAGAAGCCATTTTCACGCATAACCGTCTGAATCACCCCAAACCGACCCACCGCAGCAAGGGCTGCGATTTGGAGCAACTGCGCCTTAACGCGCCATGACCCGGCCACTTTCGTCAGACAACACAATTTCCACCCGACGATTGAGTTGGCGGTTGTTGGCGGTGTCATTGGCCACCACCGGGAAAGACTCCCCATAACCCCGCATGGCAACACGGTCCGAGGCAATGCCCATCTGTTGCAAGGCGGCCTGCACCGCACCCGCACGGCGCTCTGACAAGGCTTGGTTGTATTCAGACGCACCCGTGCTGTCGGCAAACCCCTCCACCAACACATTGCGCTGTGGATTGTTTTGCAGCAAGGTGGCGAGTTTTTGCGCGGTGGCCATGCCAGTGGCCGTCAGACGCGACTGGTCGGTCGCAAACAGCACATCCCCCATGGTGATGACCATGCCGCGCTCGGTCTTTTTGGCCGCCAGATCAGCCAACTGGGTTTCCAGCTGGGCATTGCGCAGCTGCGCGTTGGCAGCATCATCCTGGGCCTGCTGGGTTTGCAGCTTGGCGCGGGCGGCGTCGTTTTGCGCCATCAAAGCCGCCTGATTGGCGGTGTTGGCGCGGATCTGGGCGGCATTGGCTTCGTTGGTGCGCTGGTCCAGCATCAGCTGGCTACGCTGTTTGCCTGCGTTGGCCACATCTGCCTCGGCCATGCGGCGTTTGGTCACCTCTTGTGTGAGGGCAATCTTTTGCCGGGCCAGATAGGCCAGTTGGTCCACTTCGTCTTTGCTGCCACGCTCAGCGGCCAAAGTTTCGGTTTTGTCCATGGCGTCGCTGGCGAGTTTCATCTCTTGGGGCGCATAGGTGGCCACGTTCGGGCTGGCCTGAGCTGAGCGGTATTCCACGCGAGTTTGCTCCAGCAAGGAGGTGGATTGCGGCATCGAGCCGCAGGCAGCCAGCAGCGCGGCCACGGCCAGAACAACCGGGGTTAGATAGGTGTTTTTCATGTTGAATTCCAATGGGTATGAGGGGATGAGCGTGGCTCAGAGATTGCGCTCAAGCTCGGCGCGCAACACGCGAATGTCCTCTTGCAGGGCATCCGAGGCGGCCTGGGCTTTGGCTGAGTTGGCCTTGCTTTGGGCCAGTTTGGCATCCACCTCAGCCTGGGCGGCCAGCTCTCGTGCCAATTTGTAGTCTTTGGCGGCCATGGCCTGGTTGGCCAGCACCATCTTGTCGCGCGCAGCGGTCATCTCGACCGGGGCAAATTGCACACCACCGGCACCGGCAGCGTTGTCCACGGCGGCTTTGGAAACCGCCACATCAGCGGTCGCCGGGGTTTTCAAACTGCTGCAACCGATCACCAGCACCGCAGTGGCACCGAGCAAGGCCGTAACCCAGCGTCTTGAGCGTGTTCTCATCATCTCTCTCCTTAAATGTCCATCAAGCGCAGGATCACTCTTGATAAGGACAGTTATAGGCGGATGGGTCAAACACGTCTGTTCGCTGGCACACGATGGTGTGCAACCGGCGGCTGATTCCAGCACAGGAGCAGGTCGCCGTCAGCTGGCAACCTGCCAGTGGCTCGTTAGCTCAACATGGAAAAGCTCAGTCCCCGCGTCGGTGGCTTAACGCGCTGGCGTCAAATCGAGCTGACCGTACAAAACGCGGGCGTCGGAGCGGGTGTTGTCGGTGTCGGTCATGATGCCGATCCCCACCAGGGCTCCGGGCGGCTCGCCAAAAGCGCGCTCAAAGTCGGCGCGAATGTTTCGCTCGTACATCTGCCAGCGGCTGAGCCCTCGCGCACCGGACTCCACCACCATCTGGCGAATGCGGTCGGTACGCGGATTCACAATCACGGTGTCCGATGGCCGGGTGTTGCACCAGACATACATCAAGGTCGCGTAAGGCAAAGGTTCGCCGGTGATGGCATGTGAGAGCTCCGACATCATCGCGTTTTTCATGGAAAACCGCGACCGATCACCATCAAAGGCCAAGATGATCCGCACGGGTGAGTCATCGGCCTCGGGCAAGGCCATGTCGGCAGCGTCGATCAATTGAGGAACGTTCCACGAAAACCGGATGCGACCCAGCTCAGCCGGCTCAATACGCATGCGGTGACGCAACATGCTGGCAGAAGATGTGGCTTGCGCCGAAACCGCCGACTTGCCGTCCACCCGCAGAAATGAAAATTTGGTGGCTTGTTTGCCAGGCAGTTGATAGTGCTGCCAGGTGTCAAAGGCAGGCAACACCAGTGTCGGATTGGTGAGACTTGGTGCTTGGCCACCTGGCGTATCGCCACTTGCCAACTGTGAGGGTGTCTTGGACACCGTTGCGCAGCCCGCCAGCACAGCCAAAGCCAGGACAAACACACAAGCTGTCAGACAACGGCTCTTCGGAATCGGCAGGTGGAACATGCTTTTGCTGCAGTCAGTGTCGAGACAAGAAAAAAGGGTTTGCTACTACTTTCGTAGCGGCAAACCCTTTGATACTGGCGGAGCGGACGGGACTCGAACCCGCGACCCCCGGCGTGACAGGCCGGTATTCTAACCAACTGAACTACCACTCCTGGTAGCTAACGTTTGCTCTTTCGAGCCAAGTCATTTGCTTTTGACAGCAAACCGTTACCGACTTGCGCCGCATTATCCGAAGATAACTTGGCGACCCCACGGGGATTCGAACCCCGGTACTCACCGTGAAAGGGTGATGTCCTAGGCCTCTAGACGATGGGGTCAAAACCTTTGGACTAACCAGTCAACACTTTGGAACTTTGGTGGAGGTAAGCGGGATCGAACCGCTGACCTCTTGCATGCCATGCAAGCGCTCTCCCAGCTGAGCTATACCCCCAAAAACCACTTTGCAACTTTTTCAAATTGCTCGTAACTTCCAAGCCTCAAATTATAGCGCGTAAATTACGCTTGTTGCAAGCGTTGCAAAACTTTTTGTCGGTCGAACAAAGAAAGCATTGCATCGACCGAAGGTGTATGGGCTGTACCAGCCACCAACACACGCACCGGCATAGCCAGATGCGGCATCTTCAGGCCGCACGCCGTCAGCACTTCCTTGATGGCCGCCGCAATGCCCGCCTTGTCCCAGACACAGCTGGCCAGCTTGTCGGCCAACAAGGCCAGGGCCGGTTTGACGGCCTCGGTGACATGTTGTGTACGCTCGGCCGCGGAGGGTGTGACGTCGGCATAAAACACCGCAGCCCAATCGGCCAGGGCCACGGTGGTGTCACAGCGGTCCTTGAACAGGGCACAAATGCCCACCAAGCGCTCATCGGCGGTGATGTCACGTTTTTGCAGTTGGGCTTGCACCAGCGGGGCCAACACCTCGTCTGCCGTGGCCTTGATGTGTTGTGCATTCACCCAGCGCAACTTGGCCTCGTCAAACTGAGCCGCGCTCTTGCCCAGGTGGTCCAGGCTGAACCACTGCAGGAACTGCTCGCGGCTGAAGATCTCGTCGTCACCATGGCTCCAGCCCAGGCGCGCCAGGTAGTTCACCATGGCATCGGGCAGGTAACCTTCTTCGCGGTACTGGGTGACCGGTTTGGCGCCGTTGCGTTTGCTCATCTTTTCACCCTGCTCGTTGAGCACGGTCGGCAGATGGGCATACACCGGGTGTTCTTTGCCCAGTGCCTTGAAGATGTTGATCTGGCGCGGTGTGTTGTTGACGTGGTCATCACCCCGGATCACATGGGTGATGGCCATGTCGATGTCATCCACCACCACACAGAAGTTGTAGGTGGGCGTGCCGTCCGGACGGGCAATCACCAGATCATCGAGCTCGTCGTTGCTGATCTCGATGCGGCCTTTGACCTTGTCCTCCCACACGACTGAGCCACTCTGCGGGTTCTTGAAACGCAGCACCGGCGCCACACCTTCGGGAACCGGTGGCAAAACCTTGCCCTCGGCCGGGCGCCAGGTGCCGTCATAACGCGGTTTTTCCTTGGCGGCAGTCTGGCGCTCACGCAAGGCATCGAGTTCTGCCATGCTCATGTAACAAGGATATACATGGCCTGCGGCCACCAGCTCAGCCAGCACTTCCTTGTAGCGATCCATGCGCTGCATTTGGTAGAACGGGCCTTCGTCGTGGTCCAGACCCAGCCAAGCCATGCCTTCAATGATCACATCCACCGCAGCCTGGCTCGATCGCTCCAGGTCGGTGTCTTCGATGCGCAGCACAAAATCACCGCCGGTGGAGCGGGCAAAGGCCCAAGGGTACAAGGCCGAACGGATGTTACCCAGGTGGATAAAACCGGTGGGAGACGGTGCAAAACGGGTGCGGGTACGCATAGTAGGTGTGTTCATATCAGAAAGAAGTGAGGCCACGGTCAAGGTCGGCCTGAATGTCGTTGATGTTTTCCAGACCCACGGCCACGCGGATCATGCCCTGGCTGACACCCGCCAGTTGCCGCTGCGCCGGGGTCAAGCGGCCATGCGAGGTGCTCGCCGGGTGCGCCAGCAAGGTTTTGGTGTCACCCAAATTGGTGCACAGCGACAGGGTTGCCAGCGAATCCAGCACATGGAAGGCACGCTCACGTGCCTGTTCGTCGTCAGAGGATTTGACTTCGAACGACAGCACCGCGCCGCCGCAGTTGGACTGCTGCGCCATCGCCAATTCATGCTGTGGGTGGCTGGACAAACCTGGGTAAAACACCTTGGCCACCGCCGGATGGGCCTGTAACCACTGCGCCAGAGCCAGGGCACGTTCGGACTGGGCTTGCATACGGATCGACAAGGTCTCCAGCCCCTTGAGCACCACCCAGGCGTTGAACGGCGCCAGCGTCATGCCACCACTCTTGAGGATCGGCAAAAAACTCTCGCTCACCAGCTCTTCACTCGCGCACAGGGCGCCGGCCATGACGCGGCCCTGGCCGTCCAGGTACTTGGTGCCCGAATGCACCACGATATCGGCGCCCAGGGTCATCGGCCGCTGCAGGGCCGGTGTGGCAAAACAGTTGTCCACCGCCAGCAGCGCGCCCGCCTCATGGGCGATGTTCGCCAGCGCCCGGATGTCACAGACATCGGTCAGCGGGTTGGTGGGGGTTTCGGCAAACAGCAGCTTGGTATTGGGCTGGATGGCCGCTTTCCAGGCGGCCGCATCGGTCTGCGGCACAAAGGTCGAGCTCACCCCGAACTTGGCCAGGTCCGAGCCAATGAGCTTGATGGTGGAGCCAAACATCGAGTGGGAGCAGATCACATGGTCGCCCGCCTGCAGCAGCCCCAGGCACATCATCAAAATAGCCGACATGCCCGACGCGGTGGAAATACAGGCCTGCGCACCTTCGAGTGCGGCCAGACGCTGCTCAAAACTGCTCACCGTCGGGTTGCCGTAACGGCCATAGGTGTAGCCGTCTTCCTCCCCGGAAAAACGGCGTGCGGCGGCCTCGGCACCGGGCTGCACATAACCACTGGTGAGAAACAGCGCCTCGGAGTTTTCGCCATACTGGCTGCGCGCCACGGCGGTGCGCACCGCCAGCGTGTCGCGGTGCAGGGGTTCAAAAAGAGGGGTTGTCATGCTCAGTCCTCGAAATTGGGTAGGGCCAGGCGCGAGTTGTCGTCCTGGTTGTCGTCGGTGCCGACCCGGCTGGCATTCAGGCGAACAATGTCCTCCACCGTGATGTCACCGGTGACGTACACACCGTCAAAACACGAGGCATCAAAACCATGGATGGCCGGATTGAGTGAACCGATGGCTTTTTTCATGGCTTCCACGTCCTGGTAAATCAGGGCGTCGCAGCCAATCAGTTCGCGGATTTCTTCGACCGTGCGGTTGTGCGCCACCAGCTCCTGCGGTGTCGGCATGTCGATGCCGTAGACATTGGGGTAACGGACCGGCGGCGCGGCGCTGGCCATATAGACCTTGCGAGCACCCGCGTCACGCGCCATTTGCACAATTTCTTTGGAGGTGGTGCCGCGCACAATCGAGTCGTCCACCAGCAGCACATTGCGGCCCTTGAACTCGCTGGCAATCACATTGAGCTTCTGGCGCACCGATTTTTTGCGCACCGACTGGCCCGGCATGATGAAGGTGCGACCGACATAGCGGTTTTTCACAAAGCCTTCACGGTACGGCAGACCCAGCAATTGCGCCAGTTGCGCGGCACTCGGACGGCTCGACTCGGGGATCGGGATGACCACATCAATCTCGTTGGGCGGCACGGTGGAGATCACCCGCTTGGCCAGGGTTTCGCCCAGATTCAGGCGCGCCTGGTAGACCGAGATGCCATCCAGCACCGAATCCGGCCGCGCCAGGTAAACAAACTCGAAGATGCAGGGGTTGAGCACCGGCGCGTCAGCGCACTGCTTGGTGTGCATCTGGCCCTGCAGGTCGATGAACACCGCCTCGCCAGGCGCCACATTGCGCTCGAACTTGTGCGAGGTGCCCTCCAGCGCCACCGATTCGCTGGCCAACATCCAGGTGTCATCAGTGCGGCCCACACACAGCGGGCGGATGCCATGCGGGTCACGGAACGCCAGCACACCGTGGCCGGCAATCATCGCAATCACCGCGTACGAGCCCTTGATACGGCGGTGCACCCTGCGCACCGCCTCGAACACGTCGCTGGGGGTCAGCGGCAGGCCCCGGGTGGTGGCCTCGATCTCGTGCGCCAGCACATTGAGCAGCACCTCGGAGTCACTCTCGGTGTTGATGTGGCGGTGGTCGGCGTTGAACAACTCGGCCTTGAGCGCATGGGCGTTGGTCAGGTTGCCGTTGTGCACCAGCACAATGCCAAACGGTGCGTTCACATAAAACGGCTGGGCCTCTTCTTCGCTGAAGGCATTGCCCGCGGTGGGGTAACGCACCTGGCCCAGGCCACAGTTGCCGGGCAGTGAACGCATATTGCGGGTGCGAAACACGTCGCGCACCATGCCCTTGGCCTTGTGCATGAAAAACTTGCGGTTGAGTTGGGTGACGATACCCGCCGCATCCTGGCCACGGTGCTGCAACAGCAGCAACGCGTCATAAATCAGCTGGTTGACCGGCGACTGGCTGACAACACCTACGATTCCACACATTTAGATTTCCCGGTTATTCATAAAGAGTCAGACTGGCAAGAACCGATTGAGTTCATGCGGCAAAACAGGTTTCAGCTGGGTGATCAAAGCCTCGGCCATCGCGGCACCCACCGATTCACGCCAGGCGCTGCTGCCTTTCATCGGTGTCATGTGCACCACCACGGTGGCAAGCAGCAGCAGCAAGACCCCGCGCAACACACCAAACAACGCTCCCAGCGCCCGGTCCAGAGGGTTCAGGCCCACGGCAGCGGTCAGTTTTTTGATCAGCACCACCACCAGCCCCCCCAACAGGATCACCAGCACAAACACCAGCAAGAAGCCTGCCGCGTAACGCATCGGTGCACTGGCGCCGCCCATCGGCAGCTGCTGCGCGGCATCCAGCGCCAGCCACTGCGCCAGCACAAAAGCCAGCACCCAGTTCACCAGCGACAGCACCTCGTACACCAGGCCGCGCCAAGCCCCGAGCACCATCGAGAACAGCAACACCGCAGCAAAAATCCAGTCCAACGCAGGCATGGTCACCAACAACTACAGCGTCAACAAGGCAGCGGGCAAATTGAGTTTTTTGATTTTGTCAGCCACCTTGTCGGCCTCGGCCTTGCTGGTGAAGGGGCCGGCACGCACCCGGATGCGCCGCCCTTCCTTGGTGTCAGCGGTCTGGGCATAGGTCTTCACGCCGGCGCGCTCAAGCTTGACCCGCACCTCATGCGCGCGGGCGTTGTCAGAAAAAGCACCCACCTGCACCACGTAGCGCTCGGCGGTAGCGCTGGCGGCTTTGGCGGGCGCGGCTGCCGAACTGGCGACCTTGGGTGCCTTGGCAGCGGCGTCCGCCGATTTATCGGCAGGCTTGCCTTCCAACAGCGCCAGCGCCCGGTTGGCATCGGCCGGGGTGGCCGCCGGTTTGGGGCTAGCAGGTGCCTCTTTGACTACGGTATTTGTAGCTGCCTGCCCTTTATCTACCTGGGCCACAGGCTGTTTTTGCTCTGCAAGCTTGTCCGCAGCCGGTTTGGGTGCGGTGGCCGCAGCGGCTTGTGCAGCCGGTTCAGCCGCCACCGGGCTGGTCGGTGCGGCGGTGTCCGCACTGGCTTGGGTGGGTTTGGCTGGGCTGGCAGGGATCACCAGGGGCAGCACCTTGTTTTTGTCAGGAATCACAATCGGGGTGTCCACCGCAATCGGGCGCGGCTGCTTGTCAAACAGCAGCGGCAGGCCAATCACGGCCCCCAGCACCAGCACCGTGGCACCAGCCAGCCGGTATTTGGCGCGCTGGCGGATGGCTTCGATGCTGGGCGGCTGCCCGGATGCTCTCGGAGAGTCATCGGCGCCCTTGCGAAACTTGAAAAAAGCCATGCTGGTGTGTGGAGGTGGTTCAGGAGGTGGGCAGATGCCTGGCGGCCAGTCGGGGCACGCCGTCTTTCAAGACGCCGCCCACGGTGTAAAACGACCCGAAGACAACAATTCTATCAGCGGGGTCGGCGCCAGCCAGGGCCGCCTGCAGGGCTGCCTCGGGGTCGGGGTGCACGCTGGCACTAGCGTCTTTGCGGGTGTTCTGGGCTTGCCAGCGCTGCAGCAGCTCGGCCGCCGACAGCGCACGTTCGGTCGGCAGGTCGGTGAAATACCACTTGTCGATGACCGGGCCGATGCGGGCCAGCATGGTGGCCAGGTCCTTGTCGGCCATCGCGCCAAAAACCGCATGGGTGGTCGGGAAATACCCCATGGCGTCCAGGTTGGCAGTGAGCGCCGCCACCGCATGCGGGTTGTGCGCCACGTCGAGCACCAGGGTGGGCTGGCCCGGCACAATCTGAAAACGCCCGGGCAAGTCGGCCATCAACAAACCGGCGCGCACCGACTGTGCACTCACCGGCAAACGCTCCCGCAACGCGGTCAGCGCGGACAACACACCGGCCGCGTTGAGCAGCTGGTTGGCACCACGCAGCGCCGGGTAGGCCAGCCCGGCAAAACGCCGCCCGCGCCCGGCCCAACCCCACTGCTGTTTGTCGCCGGACACATTGAAGTCCACGCCCACACGCCACAGGTCAGCCTCAACCTCCAGCGCACGGTCCAGCACACTTTGCGGCGGCACCGGGTCACTCACAATCACCGGTTTGCCGGTGCGCATGATGCCGGCCTTCTCGTAACCAATGGCCTCGCGGTCGTCGCCCAACAAGGCCATGTGGTCCAGGTCGACGCTGGTGATGATGGCGCAGTCGGGCTCGATGATGTTGACCGCATCCAGGCGCCCACCCAGACCCACTTCCAGAACCACCACATCGAGCGGGTGCTGCCGCATCACATGCAGGATGGCCAGGGTAGAAAACTCGAAGTAGGTCAGCGACACTTCATCGCCTTTTTTGCATCTGGCCCTTTCCACATCAGCAAAAGCCGCTACCAATTCTGCAGCCTTGACGGACTCGCCATTGAGCCGCAGGCGCTCTTCAAAATGCACCAGATGGGGTGAGGTGTAGACGCCGGTGCGGTAACCGGCCTGCCGCAAAATGGCCTCCAACATGGCGCAGGTCGAGCCCTTGCCGTTGGTGCCAGCCACGGTGATCACCGGGCATGTCAGGCGGATGGCCATGCGTTCGGCCACCGTGCGCACACGCTCCAGCGTCATGTCGATGGCGGTCGGGTGGAGTTGCTCGCAGTACGCAAGCCAGTCGTTGAGGGTGTCAAAGGAATGTGTCATAGCGGCGCCAATTGTCGCGCAGCCCGGAGCGCCTGCAGCCGGGCCTGGTCAATGGCATCATGGCGGGCATGAAAAACACCGCCCCCTCCTCCTCGACCGTCACCGTGTACGGCATCCCCAACTGCGACACCGTCAAAAAAGCCCGCACCTGGCTCAGCGACCAGGGTGTGGACTACCAGTTCCACGACTTCAAGAAGCAAGGTGTGCCGGCAGACCTGTTGCCGGGCTGGCTCGCAGCCATTGGCTGGGAAACCCTGGTCAACCACAAGGGCACGACCTGGCGCAAGCTCGATGAAGCCACCCGGCTGGCGGTGGTGGATGATGCGTCCGCCACGTCGCTGATGCTGGCCAATCCAAGTGTGATCAAACGGCCAGTGGTGGTGTGGGCCGATGGCGGTGTGAGCGTCGGGTTTACGACGGAGGCGTTTGCTGGTCGGGTGTGAGTCTGTGACACCACTGCGCAGGGCAAAAGCCGCGCAGCAAGCTCCCCTAAAATCCCAAGCTTTCACCGCCCGGAAAACAGCCCCACCATGACCACCACCCATATCGACAACGTGAATGTCACCACCAAAGCCAATGTGTACTTTGACGGCAAATGTGTCAGCCACAGTTTCACCGAGGCCGACGGCAGCAAAAAGTCGATCGGCGTGATCCTGCCGGCCACCCTCACCTTCAACACCGGCGCGCCCGAAGTCATGGAATGTGTGGCGGGCAGCTGCGAGTACAAACTCGACGGCACCGATGTCTGGGTCAAGTCGTCCGAGGGCGAGAAGTTCAGCGTGCCTGGCAATGCCAAATTCCAGATCCGCGTCACCGAAGGTTTTGACGCGTACCACTACATCTGCTCTTACAAATAACTTCCGGATGATCGACGACAAAGCGCCCCAGCGTCGTAGCGCCGCCTTGTCGTACCAAGACGTACTGTCTGCGGCGGCGCGCCTAGCCAGACCGCTTTTTCGCCGATCCGAGACAACTTGTTGAGTTTATTTTTTATAGCTACCCACCCATACTCCAAAAGGTCTAGAGGCCAAAATCATGTCTAACACCATTCTGCAGAACATCCCCGTCGGCCAAAAAGTTGGTATCGCTTTCTCAGGCGGGCTCGACACCAGCGCCGCCTTGCACTGGATGAAGCTCAAGGGCGCCCTGCCCTACGCCTACACCGCCAACCTGGGCCAGCCCGACGAGTCGGACTACGACGAAATTCCGCGCAAGGCGATGACCTACGGCGCTGAAAAAGCCCGCCTGATCGACTGCCGCCAGCAGCTGGCAGCCGAAGGCCTGGCCGCGTTACAAAGCGGCGCCTTCCACATCAGCACAGCCGGCGTGACCTACTTCAACACCACCCCGCTGGGCCGTGCGGTCACCGGCACCATGCTGGTGGCGGCGATGAAAGAGGACGACGTCAACATCTGGGGCGACGGCAGCACCTTCAAGGGCAACGACATCGAGCGCTTCTACCGCTACGGCCTGCTGACCAACCCGGCACTCAAGATCTACAAACCCTGGCTGGACCAGGCCTTCATCGACGAACTCGGTGGCCGCGCCGAAATGTCGGCCTTCATGACCGCACACGGTTTTGGTTACAAGATGAGTGCCGAAAAGGCCTACAGCACCGACTCCAACATGCTCGGCGCCACCCATGAAGCCAAGGATCTGGAAAACCTGAACAGCGGCATCCGCATCGTCAACCCGATCATGGGTGTACCGTTCTGGAAAGACGACTGCGTGGTCAAGGCCGAAGAGGTGAGCGTGACCTTTGAAGAAGGCCGCCCGGTCGCATTGAACGGCGTGGAATACCCCGACCTGGTCAGCCTGTTCCTAGAAGCCAACCGCATTGGCGGCCGCCACGGCCTGGGCATGAGCGACCAGATCGAGAACCGCATCATCGAAGCCAAAAGCCGCGGCATCTACGAAGCCCCCGGCCTGGCCCTGCTGTTCATCGCCTATGAGCGCCTGGTCACTGGCATCCACAACGAAGACACCATCGAGCAATACCGGAGCAGTGGCCGCAAACTTGGCCGCCTGCTGTACCAAGGCCGCTGGTTCGACAGCCAGGCCATCATGCTCAGAGAGACCGCTCAACGCTGGGTGGCTAGCGCCATTACCGGCACCGTCACACTCGAACTGCGCCGTGGCAACGACTACAGCCTGCTCAACACCGAAAGCCCCAACCTGACCTACGCCCCCGAGCGCTTGAGCATGGAAAAGGTGGAAGACGCACCTTTCAGCCCGCTGGACCGCATCGGCCAGCTGACCATGCGTAACCTGGACATCACCGACACCCGCGCCAAACTCGGTGTGTATGCCAAGGCCGGGATGCTGGAGCTGGGTAAGGGAGAAGACTTCTTGAAGCTGGGTAAGTAAAACCCCAAAAACAAAGCCCGCCAGACGACCTGCTTGGCGGGCTTTTTAATTGCCAACAAAAAGAGCTTATGACTGCGGATGGTCGCTGGCCACGACTTTTTCGATGCGCCGATCAGGCACCAGCCACATCAGCGCAACGGCGATAAAACAGGCTTGCGCCAACCATGAATTGACGAAGGCGCAGGGGATGGACAGGGCATACAGCAGCCAGGACAACTTGCCTTTGATATCCCACCCGATGGCCCGCGCCAGCGTTGTGTCCTGGCCTTCGCTGCGGATCACCAGACGTTGCAGGATCGTGTAAGCGATCGCCGCCATCAACAGGATGAAACCGTAAAACGCCGTCGGCAGCGGCGCAAAGTGGTTTTCGCCCATCCAGCCCGTCACAAAGGGAAACAGCGACAACCAGAACAGCAGGTGCAGGTTGGCCCAGAGCATGCCGCCACTGATGTGGTGTGTGGCATGCAGCAGGTGATGGTGGTTGTTCCAGTAAATGCCCACATACACAAAACTCAGCACATAGCTCAGAAACACGGGCAACAGCGGCTGCAAAGACGCCCAGTCTTCACCGTGGGGCACCTTCATTTCCAGCACCATGATGGTGATGATGATGGCCAACACGCCATCGCTGAACGCCTCAAGCCGATTCTTTCCCATGCCGTCAATGTCCCAGGTAGGTCTTCATGAATGATAGACAAAGTGCTCTCTGTCCGCAGGTTGGCCAAGCGCGCCCTATCTGCCCTGCAAATACCCCTGTGCAATCGGCTGCAAGGCCGAGGCGGTGATGCCCAGGGAGTCCAGGCCAGGAAACTTGCCAGTGGCCACGTTGGGCACTTTCATCGAGTCGAGGTTGTCGGTGCTCATCACCGGCTCACCCGGTGCCAGGCCCATCAGTTTGGCTTGCAGGCGGGCGGCCCAGTCGGGCAGGCCAAACACGGGGCGGCCAAAACCACCGCCCAGGCCCGCCAGTTGGCCGGACAGCTGCACCAGCTGTTTCAGGGTGAACACCTCGGGGCCGACGAGTTCGATGGTGCGCGGAGATGGGGCCTGGCTGGCGCCAGCCAGGCAGCGCACCACGGCGCTGGCCACGTCCTGCACCCAGACCGGCTGAAACTGCGCGTTGGCACCGGCCAGGGGTAACACCGGGAAGATTTTCTGCAACTTGGCAAACACGTTGAGGAATTTGTCCTGGGCGCCAAAAATCACGCTCGGGCGCAGGATGCTCAGGTCATACCCGTTGCGGCCCGAGGCATCGGCACCGGCGCCCACCGCAGCCTGGATCAGCACCGCCTCACCCTCACCTTTGGAACGCAGGTACATCGACGGCAGGGTTTGGGGCTGCAGCGCGTCAGTGCCCAGGGCGCTGACATGCACCAGCTGTTTCACACCGTGGGCCAGGCAGGCCTTGGCAATCTTGCGTGGCAGGGCCACATGGGTGCGTTCAAACGCCGCCTGGTTGCCGTGCAGGATGGCCACCAGGTTGACCACGGCGTCGTGCCCGGCCACCACCTGGGCCAGGGCGGTCTCGTCGTGCACATCACAGGTCAGCACGGTCAGGCCGGGCAGGTGTTGGAGCGCGTTGGCATTGCTGCGCCGCCGAGTCGGCAGGGTCACGGCCCAGCCCTCACGCACCAGTTTTTCACACACATGGGCACCTACAAAGCCGGTACCCCCAAGCACAAGAATTTTTTTCATGGCGCGATCATGCGGCAAATACGCCGCTGATTCCGCCCAGGCGCTTAGATAACCCGAAGCGGCGCGTGGGGTGTGCGCCGTCAGCCCAGGCTCAGCGACAGAGTTGCTCTGCCAAAAATAGCTACTCACCCTTATGACATAAGGGCTGACGGCCAAAAAGGCGTTAAACCACCACCGGCTCGGGTTCGAGCCAAATGCCAAAACGCTCGTACACGCTGGTCTGGATCGCCTTGGCCAGGGTCATCACCTCGCCACCGGTGGCGCCATCGGGGCCGTCGACCGAGCCACGGTTCACCAGCACCAACGCCTGTTTCTCGTAGACGCCCGCTTTGCCCACCGACTTGCCGCGCCAACCGCAGGCGTCGATCAGCCAGCCCGCAGCCAGCTTGAAGCTGCCGTCGGCCAGCGGGTAAAACACCACCTTGGGGTCGCGGCCAATGATGTCGGCACATTGCTCGGGCGTCACCGTGGGGTTTTTGAAGAAGCTGCCCGCGTTGCCCATCACGGCCGGGTCTGGCAATTTGGCGCGGCGGATCTCACACACCCAGTCAAACAGCTGCTGCGCAGTGGGTTGGTCCACACCGTGCTCGGCCATCTTTTTCTCGAGGTCCAGGTAACCCAGCACCGGTTTCCAGGGTTTGGGCAGGGCAAAACGCACACGCAGGATCAGCGCCCGGTCTTTGAGACCAATGGCCTGCTGGCCCACATCTGGATTGGCTGCGCTGCTATGTTTAAAAACAGAGTCACGGTAACCGAAGGCGCATTGGGCGGCGTTCAGGGTGAACACCTGACCAGTCACCAGGTCAATCGCGTCGAGCGAATCAAAGCGGTCCTGCAGCTCCACCCCATACGCGCCGATGTTCTGCACCGGCGCGGCGCCCACGGTGCCCGGGATCAGCGCCATGTTCTCCAGCCCCGGCCAGCCTTGGGCCAGCGTCCAGGCCACAAAGTCGTGCCAGTTTTCACCGGCACCGGCTTCCACAATGAAGGCTTTGGCTGTCTCGCCCACCAGCTGGCGGCCCGGGATCTCGACCTTGAGCACCAGTGGTTTGACATCACCGGTGAGGATCACATTGCTGCCGCCGCCCAACACAAACTTGGGCTCGCTGGCCCATAAGGGGTCGGCCAGCAGGGTGCTGATGTCGGCCTGGGTGGTGATGCGGGCCAGCGCATTGGCTTTGGCCAGGATGTGAAAGCTGTTGTAGGCCTGTAGCGGCACATTGTTCTGAACTAACATGGCGGAATTGTCGAACATTTATTTAGCGAGAACTCCTATGCCCTCTTTTGACACCGTTTGTGAAGCCAAGATGGTGGACGTGAAACACGCCGTGGAAAACACCTCCAAGGAAATTGCCACCCGTTTTGACTTCAAAGGCACGCCCGCCGCTGTCGAACTCAAAGACAAAGAAATCACCCTGATTGGTGACGCCGACTTCCAACTCACCCAGATCGAAGACATCCTGCGCAACAAACTCACCAAACGCGAGGTGGATGTGCGTTTTCTGGACAAGGGCGACGTCCAGAAGATCGGCGGTGACAAGGTCAAGCAGGTCATCAAGATCCGTGATGGCATCGAGACCGAACTGGGCAAAAAAATCCAGCGCCTGATCAAGGACAGCAAGATCAAGGTGCAGGCCGCCATCCAGGACGGCAAATTGCGCATCACCGGCAAAGACCGCGACGACCTGCAGGCCGCCCAAGCCCTAATGAAAAAGGAAGTCACCGACATCCCGCTGAGTTTTGACAACTACCGCGACTGATGGCCCCGCTGCTGCACGCCCTGCCCGCCCTGGCCACAGCCACGCTGCTGTGCGCCGTGGCCTTGCCGGCCGCCGCCCAAAGTGTGGCGCTGGCTGGGTTGCTGGGCAGCAAGGCGCTGCTGGTGATTGACGGAGGTCAACCGCGCAGCCTGGGTGTGGGTGACACGGTGCAAGGTGTCAAGCTGGTCAGCCTCTCGGGTGACCAGGCCCAGGTAGAGATGGGTGGCAAACGCCAGACGCTGCGCCTGGGTGGTGCCCCGGCCAGTGTCGGCAGCAGCGGTGCTGAGGCCGGTGGCAGCCGCATTGTGCTCAGTGCCGACTCGCGCGGCCACTTCATGACCCTGGGCCAGATCAACGGCCACAGCGCCAATATGATGGTCGACACCGGGGCCTCCAGCGTCAGCCTGTCGGTGGCGCAAGCCCAGCAGTTTGGGCTGGACTACAAAAAAGGCCGGCCCCAGGGCATCAGCACCGCCAACGGCGTGATTGCCGGCTGGCGCATCAAACTCGACCGGCTGCGTGTGGGTGATGTGACGCTGTACGACATCGACGCGGTGGTGTCCGACGGCGCCATGCCTTATGTGCTGCTGGGCAACAACTTTTTGGGCCGTTTCCAGATGAACCGCAACAACGACCAGATGGTGCTGGACAAGCGTTTTTGAGCATGGGCCTGATTGTCAAGAACGAGGGTGAATACGAAGACCTGCTGGGCCTGTGGTCGGACCTGGAGTCCGGCCTGGCGGTGGTGTTGACCCATCCCGACAGCGTGCAGGAATTTGCCCAGCGCATCCACCAGTACGACCGCTGGCTGCAAGACCTGCTGCAGCAGGACACCGATGTCAGCCTGTACCTGCTGTTCCAGCTGGCCACCAAGTCGCCGGTGGGTTACAGCGCCTCACACGCGCTGGTGTGTGCGGTGTTGTGTGACCTGATCGCCGCCCACCTGGCACTGCCACGCGCCCAACGCGACAGCCTGGTGCGCGCCGCCCTCACCATGAACGTGGCGATGACGGTGCTGCAGGACGAGATGGCCACCCAGCGCGGCCGCCCCACGCGTGAGCAGCAGATCACCATCAACGAACACCCGACCAAAGGCGCCCAGATCCTTGAAAGCAAGGGCATCAGCGACACGTTATGGCTGGAGGTGGTGCGGCAGCACCATCAAGAAGACAGCTCAGCCCAGACCCTGAGCCAATTGCCGCCGCATCGGCGGCTGGCGCACATCCTGCAGGTGGTGGACCGCTACGCCGCGATGATCAGCCCGCGCGAATCGCGTGAAGGCCAAAGCGCCGCCGACTCGGCTCGTAACCTGATCCAGGGGGCCTCGGAGCACAGTGGTGCGGTGGGCCAGGCGCTGGTGCAGATGGTCGGTTTTTGCCCGCCGGGCACCTTTGTGCAGCTTGAAGACGGCCGGGTGGCCATCGTGACCCGGCGCACCCCGCAGGCCAACCAGCCCGATGTGGTGGTGGTGATCGACGCACAGGGTCGGCTGGTGCGCACACCGGTGCGCCATGCCACCTCGGGCCCGGGGGCAGGTATTGCCTCGGCACTGCTGGCCTCGGCCGTGCGTGAGCGCATCAACCACCACCTGGTGCTGCAGCTGGGCAGCACCGAGATTTGATCTGTTTTTGATAGCTATCTGCCCTTTATACATAAGGGCCATAGGCCCATTTGACCATGAACACTGAGCCTGCCACCCCACCCTTTCATGAGCCCCGGCTGAGCCGTGAGTTACGTGCCCTGCTGGCCAGCCAGCGGGTGGCGTCGCTGGGCACCCTCAACAACGAGGGCAAACCCTTTGTCTCGATGGTGCCGTTTGCGGTGGAGCCCGACAGTGCCATCCTGGTGATCCATGTCAGCCAGTTGGCGCCCCACACCGGTTTTCTGCTGCGCAACCCGGCGGTCTCGGTGATGGTGATGCAGGCCGAAGTGGCTGGCGCGCCGGTGCATGCCTTGCCCCGGATCTCGTTCGACGGTGTGGCCACCCGGCTCGAACCCGGCACCAGCGCCTGGCAAGCCGCCCGCAGCGCCTACCTGGCGCGTTTCCCCGAGGCAGAGCCGATGACCCAGCTCGGTGACTTCAGTTTTGTGGGCATCCGCGTGACGCAGGCGCGTCAGGTCGCGGGTTTTGGTGCGGCCAGGTCGCTGGCCAGCGATGAGATCAGCAGCGTGCTCAGGCCGCTTTAGGCGGGCAAGGCCTGGCCTTCGATGAAGGCCACCATCAAACGCGCCACAGCAGCACCGTCGTGGCCCTTGGCCAGGCTCTGGGTGCAGGACTGGTACTTGTCTTCACCCAGCGAGCTGCGGCGTTTGTTGAGCAGATAGGCGCTGTAGTCCACCACAAACTCGGGGTGCGGCTGCACACAGAACACCCGGTCTTCCACCGCAAACGCGGCCACCGGGCAAAACTCACTGGTGGCCAGCAGCCGGGCACCTTCGGGCAGGTCAAACACCTGGTCCTGGTGGCTGGCCAGCAGGGCGATGTCACAGCGGCCTTGGGCCTCGGGCAACTCAGGCGCCAGCCACTGGTAATCCATGCGCCCGGCGCCCCAGCCCTGCGGCGCCCGGCCCACACGGGCACCCAGGCACAGCGCAATCAGTTGGTGACCAAAACAGATGCCAATGAGTTTTTTCTTGGCCTGCAGCAGCTGCTCGACCTTCTGGCGCAGCGCCAGCACCCAGGGCTCTTGTGAGAACGAGTCGGCCTTGCTGCCCGTCAGGAGCACCGCGTCATACGCATCAAACGACTCGGGGTAGTGCCCCTGCATGGTGTTGAACAGGTCGATCTGGCCCGTGGCACCGGCGTCGCGCAGCAGGCGCTCGGTCATCGCGCCATAACTTTTGTAGGTGGGTTCAACCGCCGGGTCGAGGGTGTCGTTGTCGAGGATGCAGAGTTTCATGCTCAGTGTTTTCCGGTGTGTTCGGCCGAACTGCCAGGCCGGTGATGCGGGTGGCCACGGTGGGCACCGTGGTCTGGCACAGCGGCAGCAGGTGTCGCCTTTTTGCCCAGCTTCGACTCGGTGCCCTTGATCAGCCGGTTGATGTTTTCAGCATGGCGATATAGCAGGAACAGTGCCATCACCGTGATGCCCACGGTCACGCTGGTGTTCTTGATCCAGAAGGTGTCACCGGCCAGCACGTACACCACTGGCGCCAGCACCGCAGCGGTGAGCGAGGCCAGCGACGAATACCGGAAACCCAGCGCCATCAGCACCCAGATCAGCAGGGTGGCCAGGCCCAGCCAGCCACTCACGCCCAGCAACACACCGAGTGCGGTGGCCACACCTTTACCCCCCACAAAGCGGAAAAACACCGGGTACAGATGCCCCAGAAAAGCCGCCAGCCCGACCATGGCCAAGGTGCCGTCACGCAGGCCATACTGGGGGCCGTAGATGCCCACCAGGAACACCGGCAACCAGCCCTTGGCGGCATCCAGCAGCAGGGTGATCACCGCCGCCGCCTTGGAGCCCGAACGCAGCACATTGGTGGCGCCCGGGTTTTTGCTGCCAAAGGTGCGCGGGTCACTCAGGCCCATGACCCGGCTGACAATCACCGCAAACGACAGCGAGCCCACCAAGTAGGCAGCCACCACAGCCAAAACTGGCAAAAAGCTTTGCATGGATTCCAAAAAACACTCCTGCTGCCCGCGGGTGCGGGTGTAAGTAAATCAACTATTTTGCCAGCCAGCGCCGGGCTCTGGCCAAACAGCGCAGCTTAGCCCAGCACCTCGGCCAGCGCACATAACACCGGTTTGGCGCCCAACAGGTCCACACACACCTGGGGTGACAGCCCCACCAGATAACCCCGCCGGCCTCCGTTGATCAGGATCTTGGGCTGGTCAAGAATGGTGGCCTCGATGAACACCGGCATGGTTTTGCGCGTGCCAAACGGTGAGGTGCCGCCTACCAGGTACCCGCTGTGCCGGTTGGCCACCTCGGGCGCACAGGGCTCCACCGTCTTGGCGCCGATCTGGCGCGCCAGGTTTTTGGTGGAGACCTTGCGGTTGCCATGCATCAACACCACCAGGGGTTTGGCGTCCTGGTCTTGCATGATCAGGGTTTTGACCACCGCATACGGGTCCCAGCCCAGCTCAGACGCGCTGTGCAGGGCACCGCCATGCTCCAGGTAGTCATACGTGTGCTCGGTGAAAGCCACCTTGCTGGCTTTGAGCAGCTGAGTGGCAGGGGTTTCAGAAACGTGGTCTTTTTTGGCCATAGTGGTGAAAGGACCTCAACGTTGTGCCACAGCCAAACGCAGAGCCAAACCGGCAAACACCACCGAGGTCACCCGGTTCATCAGCCGCTGCGCGCGGGTCGAGCCGCGCAGACGCTGCCCCATAGAGGCCGCAAAAAAACTGATGGCACCAAAAGTGATGAGCGTGGCCAACATGAACACCGCACCCAGTTCACAGATTTGCAGCGCAATCGCGCCGCGCTGCGGCTCGACAAACTGCGGCAAAAACGCCAGAAAAAACAGCACCACCTTGGGGTTGGTCAGGTTCATGATCATGCCGCGTCTCAACAACTGGCCCGAGCGCTGCACACTGGCGCCGCCCAGCTCACCCGCAGTGACCGGTGCCCACCACGCCAGCCAGGCCAACCTGGCCAGATAAGCAGCACCCACAAATTTCAGCACCACAAAGGCTGAGGCCGACGCGGCAAACACCGCCGCCAAGCCCAAAGCCACCGCTGCGGTGTGCACCACCAGACCGGCACACAAACCCAGCACCACCAACAAACCCGCCTTGCGGCCGTGTGCTGCCGATTGCATCAGCACAAACACATTGTCCGGACCAGGCGTCAGGCCCAGCAACAACGAGACACCAAAAAAAGCCAGCAGGGTTTGAACGGAAATCATCTGGAATGTTTGCAGCAGGTGAAGATGGGCCCGATTGTCAGACTACATCGCTGGGTCACGCATGTCCCAGCGGATATCGTCCACTTGGCGCAACACGACCTCCGACAACTGGGTGCCCCAAACGGCGACGTTTTCCTCAAGCTGGGCCACCGAGGTCACCCCCAGAATGGTGCTGGACACACGCCACTGCTTGTAACAGAAGGCCAGCGCCAGCTGGGTGGGTGTCAGGCCGTGTTCACGCGCCAGTGCGTTGTAACGCAGCGCTGCCGCCTGCGCTGCGGCCCGGCCCCAGCGCTGTTTGCGCATGGACTCGAATTTGGTCAGACGCGCTTCTGCCGGGGCACCGGGGCCGGTCAGGCCGGTGGCGTCGTATTTGCCGGTGAGCAGGCCAAACGACAGCGGCGAGTAGGCCAGCAGCGAGACATTCAGGCGGTACAGGGTCTCGTCCAGCGCGTTTTCCACACTGCGGTTGAGCAGGTGGTAGGCGTTTTGCACGGTGGCAATGCGCGGCAGGCGGTGTTGTTCGGCCAGGCGCACAAACTCGTGCACGCCATACGGTGTTTCGTTGGACAAGCCCACCGCACGCACCTTGCCCGCTTTCACCAAGGTGCCCAGCGCCTCCAATTGGGCGTGGATCGAGCTGCCCTCGGTCTCACTGGGCTGGAAGTACAGGCCACCAAACATCGGCACACTGCGCACCGGCCAGTGGATCTGGTAGAGGTCAATCACATCGGTCTGCAGGCGTTTGAGGCTGGCGTCGCAGGCGGCAATGATGTCGGGACCGGTCAGGTCAGCGCTGCCACCACGCACCCAGGGCATGGAGCGGCTGGGCCCTGCCACCTTGGTCGCCAGCACCAGCTTTTGCCGCACACCGGGGCGCTGGCTGAGCCAGTGTCCAATGATGGTTTCGGTCGCGGTGTAGGTTTCGGCACGGGCGGGCACCGCGTACATCTCGGCGGTGTCGATGAAGTTGACGCCCAGCTCAAGCGCGCGGTCCAGGATGGCAAAAGCGGTAGCTTGATCGACCTGTTCACCAAAGGTCATGGTGCCCAGACAGATGGGCGAGACAGACAGGTCGCTGGAGCCAAGTTGCACAGATTTCATAGGTAACACAGAGGGTAAAGAGCCAAAACGAAAAGTGTAAGCTCAAGCCACGGCACACACCGGTCATCGGGTTGTTAGCGGGTCAGGTGGCCCGAAAGAACTGACCTGACTCCCTATCATCCACCCCATGTACGCCATCCAGAACATCCCCCGCAGCCAGTTTGTCCCGATCCGTAACCTGAGCTACCACGTGCGCCTGTGGGGCCAGCCACAGCCTGGCCAGACACCGCTGGTGTTGTTGCACGGCTGGATGGACGTGGGCGCGAGTTTCCAGTTTGTGGTGGACGCGCTGGCGCAGGACCACTTCATCATCGCGCCCGACTGGCGCGGTTTTGGCCTGACCGACTCCAATGGTGCCGACAGCTTCTGGTACCCCGACTACCTGGCCGATCTGGACGCGCTGCTGGACCACTTTTCGCCCGATAGCCCGGTGAACCTGGTCGGCCACAGCATGGGCGCCAACATCGCGATGTTGTACGCCGGCATTCGCCCAGTGCGGGTGCGCCGCCTGGTCAATCTGGAGGGTTTTGGCCTGCCCGCGACCCAGCCAGAGCAAGCCACCGAACGTTTCACCCAGTGGCTGGACCAGCTCAAGGCACCGCACGCCACACAGCTCAAAAGTTACCCCTCGCTGGACGCTGTGGCCGCCCGCCTGATCAAAAACAACCCGCGTCTGAGCCCCGACAAGGCGCAGTGGTTGGCCAGCCACTGGTCGGTGGAGGCCACACCGGGCCACTGGCAGATCCTGGCCGAGGCCGCCCACAAGCTGACCAACCCGCAGCTCTACCGGGTCGACGAGGTGGCTTGTGTGCACCGCCAGATCACGGCGCCCACCCTGATGGTCGAGGCCGAGGATGACGGCATTGCCCTGTTCTGGAAGGGCAAATTCACCCTGGCCGAACACCGCGAGCGCCTGCAGGCCGTGCCCGACATCCGCGTACAGGTGTTGCCCGACTGCGGCCACATGCTGCACCATGACCAGCCGCAAGCGGTGGCCGCTTTGATCGAAGCGTTCTGCAAGTAGCCCGGCATGAGAAAATAGCGGGTTATTCGCCGAACAGACACACACAGGACACCTCAATCATGGAAGCAGAACGCATCAACGCCATTGGCAACCTCCTCGCTGACCTCAGCGCCCGTGCCCTAGATTTACGGGGGTATCTTTGACTTCGATGCCAAATTCGAACGTCTGAGAACCGTCAACGCCAGCCTAGAAGACCCCACGGTCTGGAATGACCCCAAACGCGCCCAGGAGCTGGGCAAAGAGAAAAAACTGCTCGACGGTGTGGTCGTCACCCTGACCGACCTGCAAAGCAACCTGGCCGACAACACCGAGCTGTTCGAGATGAGCCGCGACGACAACGACGAAGCCGGCCTGATCACCATCGAAGAAGACGCAGCGCGCCTGGAAGAGATCGTCAAGGGCCTCGAGTTCCGCCGCATGTTCAACAACCCGGCCGACCCGCTGAACTGTTTTGTCGACATCCAGGCCGGCGCCGGTGGTACCGAAGCCTGCGACTGGGCCAGCATGTTGCTGCGCCAGTACCTGCGTTATTGCGAGCGCAAGGGCTTCAAGACCGAGATCGAAGACGAAACCGCAGGCGACACTGCGGGCATCAAAGGTGCCTCGTTCAAGGTTGAGGGTGAATACGCCTTTGGCCTGTTGCGCACCGAGACCGGTGTGCACCGCCTGGTGCGCAAGAGCCCGTTTGACTCCTCAGGCGGCCGCCACACCAGCTTTGCCAGCGTGTTTGTTTACCCCGAGATCGACGACTCGATCGAGATCGAGATCAACCCGAGCGATGTGCGCGTGGACACCTTCCGCGCCAGCGGCGCCGGTGGCCAGCACATCAACAAGACCGACTCGGCCGTGCGGCTGACGCACATCCCGACCGGCATCGTGGTGCAGTGCCAGGACGGGCGCAGCCAGCACAGCAACCGCGACGTGGCCTGGAAACGCCTGCGTTCGCGCCTGTATGACTTTGAGCTGCGCAAACAGCAGGAAGCGCAACAAAAGCTCGAAGACACCAAGACCGACGTGGGCTGGGGCCACCAGATTCGTTCTTATGTGCTGGACAACAGCCGCATCAAAGACCTGCGCACCAATTTCGAGACCTCGGCCACCCAGAAGGTGCTCGACGGTGACCTGGACCCCTTCATCGAAGCCTCTTTGAAGCAAGGCGTGTGATGCAGGACGCTATGACTTGCGAAGCTGTCAGCCCAATATCAAAAAGGGCTGGCGTGGTTTCTGGCTTGATTTTCGACATGGACGGCACCATGATCAACTCGATGCCCAGCCATGCCCAGAGCTGGGTCGAGTTCTGCCGCCGCCAAGGTATCCAGATCGATCTGGCCGACCTGATGCGCCGCACCACCGGGCGCACCGGTGCCGAATGTATGCGTGAGCTGTTCCAGCGTGAGATGTCCGACGATGAAGCCTGGGCCTACATCGCCATCAAAGAGCAGCTTTACCGCGACCTGTTCGCCCCGGTGTTTGCCGAGGTGCCCGGCTTCAAACAGTTTGCCGGGCTGGCGCGACAACACGGCTTCAAAATCGGCGTGGGCACCGCCGGTGACCGCCACAACATCGCTTTTGCGATGCAGCGCCTGCAGCTGCCGGTGCCACCGCATGCGATGGTGGGCGGTGACGAGGGCTTGCCAGGCAAGCCCCAACCCGCTATATTTTTAGAAGCTGCCAGGCGAATGGGTATCAGGCCTGAAGACTGTATTGTCTTTGAAGATGCGCCACTGGGCATTGAGGCCGCGCGCCGCGCTGGCATGCGTGCGGTGGCGATCTGCAGCGGCCACAGCGCCGACGAACTGGCCGGGCCGCATGTGATCGCAGCGGCCAACAATTACCTTGAATTGATCGAATCACATTTTCTGGAGACCTTACATGTTGCAACTGCTTGAAGCATCGGGCGCGGCCACCGCCGTGCGCCGCGCCGACTACTCGGCCCCGGCGTTCTGGATCGACACCGTGGCGCTGACCTTTGATTTGGACCCGGCCAAGACCCGCGTCCTCAACAAGATGACGCTGCGCCGCAACCCCGAGGTGCCCGCACAAGCCTTGCGCCTGGACGGTGACGAGCTGAACCTGGCGCGCGTGCTGGTCAACGGCGCCGGTTGCTCGTTCAAGATGGACGGCAGCCAGCTGGTGCTGGAAAACCTGCCGCTGGAGGGCGCGTTTGAGCTAGAGATCTTCACCACCTGCGCCCCCGTCAAAAACACCAAGCTGATGGGCCTGTACGTCAGCAACGACTCGTTCTTCACCCAGTGTGAGGCCGAGGGTTTCCGGCGCATCACTTACTTCATGGACCGCCCGGACGTGATGGCCAGCTACAGCGTGACGCTGCGTGCTGACAAGGCCAAATACCCGGTGCTGCTGTCCAACGGCAACCTGGTCGAGCAAGGTGATCTGGAAGACGGCCGCCATTTCGCGCGCTGGGTCGACCCACACAAAAAACCCTGCTACCTGTTCGCCCTGGTGGCAGGCAAACTGGTGGCGCGTGAACAACGCATCGTGGCGCGCAACGGCAAGGAACATTTGTTGCAGGTCTATGTGCGCCCCGGCGACATGGACAAGACCGAACACGCGATGCAATCGCTGATCAATTCGGTGATCTGGGACGAAGCCCGCTTTGGCCTGCCGCTGGATTTGGAGCGTTTCATGATCGTCGCCACCAGCGACTTCAACATGGGCGCCATGGAGAACAAGGGCCTCAACATCTTCAACACCAAGTACGTGCTGGCGAACCAGGCCACCGCCACCGATGTGGACTTTGCCAACATCGAGTCGGTGGTTGGGCACGAGTACTTCCACAACTGGACCGGCAACCGCATCACCTGCCGCGACTGGTTCCAGCTGAGCCTCAAAGAAGGCCTGACCGTGTTCCGCGACCAGGAATTCAGCATGGACCTGTGCGCTGAGCCTTCCGCCCGCGCGGTCAAACGCATCGAAGACGTGCGTGTGTTGCGCACCGCCCAGTTCCCCGAAGATGCCGGCCCGATGGCCCACCCGGTGCGGCCTGACAGCTACATCGAGATCAACAACTTCTACACCGTCACCATTTACGAAAAAGGTGCCGAGGTGGTGCGCATGATGCAAACCCTGGTGGGTCGCAGCGGTTTTGCCAAAGGCATGGCCCTGTACTTCGAGCGTTTTGACGGTCAGGCCGTCACCTGCGACGACTTCGCCCAGGCCGTGGCCGACGCCAACCCCGACTCATCTCTGGCCAAACTGTTGCCGCAGTTCAAACGCTGGTACAGCCAGGCGGGCACACCGCGCCTGCAAGCGCGTGGTCACTACAACGCCGCCGAGCGCACCTACACCCTGAGTTTTAGCCAAAGTTGCCCCGCCACGCCGGGCCAGGACAACAAAGAGCCGTTTGTGATCCCGGTCCAACTGGGCCTGGTGGGCGCCAGTGGCGCCGCCCTGCCCCTGCACATCCAGAGCGACCTGGCCAGTGTGGGTGACAGCCACCTGCTGGTGCTGACCCAGGCCAGCGAGTCGATCACCTTTGAGAACGTGAACGAAGAGCCGGTGCCTTCGATCCTGCGCGGTTTCAGCGCACCGGTGATCCTGGACTTTGACTACACCGATGCCCAGTTGCTGACCCTGCTGGCCCACGACCACGACCCGTTCAACCGCTGGGAAGCCGGCCAACGCTTGGCCCTGCGCAGCGCTATTCAATCCATAGTGGACAGCCCAGACGGTATCAGGGCAAAGGGCCTGAACCATGCCTATGTCGAGGCCATGCGCGCCGTGCTGCGCCACCCGACACTGGACGCCGCTTTCAAGGAGCTGGTGCTGACCCTGCCCTCTGAGACCTACATCGCCGAACAGCTCGACGTGGTCGACCCGCAACGTGTGCACGCGGTGCGTGAAGCCATGCGCGAGCAACTGGCACGCGAGCTGTTGGCAGACTGGGAATGGGCGTTTGAGACCCACAAGGCCAACGGCAGCTACCGCCCCGACACGCTGTCGAGCGGCCGCCGCGCCCTGGCTGGCCTGGCACTCAACTACCTGTGCCTGGCCGCACGCAGCTCGGAAGACACGGTCTGGCCCGGCAAGGCCTACCAGCGCTTCAAAGACGCCGACAACATGACCGACCGTCTCAACGCCCTGTCGGCCCTGGTGCACAGCGGCCACGAACTGGCCAAACCCGCGCTGGCACGCTTTCACAGCCTGTTCAAGGGTGAGGAGCTTGTGCTGGACAAGTGGTTTGCGCTGCAAGCCGGTTGTTGCGACCGCGGTGGCCAGGTGCTGCCTGCGGTGCGCGCGCTCATGAAACACGCCGACTTCAACCTCAAGAACCCGAACCGCGCGCGCAGCGTGATCTTCAGCTACTGCAGCGCCAACCCCGGCGCCTTCCACCGCAGTGATGCAGCGGGTTACGTGTTCTGGAGTGAACAGGTGCTGGAGTTGGACGCCATCAACCCGCAGGTCGCCGCCCGCCTGGCGCGTGCGCTGGACCGCTGGAAGAAGCTGGCCGAGCCCTTCAAGACCGCTGCCCACGAAGCCCTGAAACGGGTGGCTGCCAAGGCGGACCTGAGCAACGACGTGCGCGAGGTGATCTCACGCGCCCTGGCCGATTGATCCACTTCGGGAGCCCTTCATGACCAAAAAAACCTACCTCACGCGTTATCTGGTGGAGAAACAGCGCCTCAACGGCCACATCTCGCCCGAGCTGCGGCTCCTGCTGGAGGTGGTGGCACGCGCCTGCAAACGCATCAGCCAGGCGGTCAACAAGGGCGCCCTTGGTGATGTGATGGGCAGCGCCGACAGCGCCAATGTGCAGGGCGAGATCCAGAAAAAGCTCGACATCATCGCCAACGAGGTCCTGATCGAAGCCAACGAATGGGGCGGCCACCTGGCGGCCATGGCCAGCGAGGAAATGGAAGGCATCCACGTGGTGCCCAACCGTTACCCGCAGGGTGAATACCTGCTGCTGTTTGACCCCCTGGACGGCTCCAGCAACATCGATGTGAACGTGAGCATCGGCACCATCTTCAGCGTGCTCAAAAAACGCGATGGCGCGGCCGTGTCCGAGCAGGACTTTTTGCAAGGCGGCACCCAGCAAGTAGCCGCCGGGTACTGCGTCTACGGCCCACAAACCACCCTGGTGCTGACCGTGGGTGACGGTGTGGCGCTGTTCACGCTGGACCGCGAACAAGGCTCTTTCCTGCTCACGCAGGAAGACCTGCGCATCCCCGAAGACACCAAGGAATTTGCCGTCAACATGAGCAACCAGCGCCACTGGGCGCCACCGGTCACCCGTTACATCGACGAGTGCCTGCAAGGTGTGGACGGCCCGCGTGGCAAAGACTTCAACATGCGCTGGGTGGGCAGCATGGTGGCCGATGTGCACCGCATCCTGACCCGTGGCGGCGTGTTTTTGTACCCCTGGGACAAACGTGAA
This sequence comes from Rhodoferax sp. U11-2br, assembly GCF_018619435.1. Classification (GTDB taxonomy): domain Bacteria; phylum Pseudomonadota; class Gammaproteobacteria; order Burkholderiales; family Burkholderiaceae_C; genus Rhodoferax. Next base: position 38,778 of record NZ_JAHFZF010000012.1, read on the forward strand.
CCCGAAAAGCCCGGCAAGCTGCGCCTGATGTACGAGGCCAACCCGATGAGCTGGCTGATCGAGCAGGCCGGTGGCATCGCCACCGACGGCAAACGCCGCATCCTGGACATCCCCGCCACCGCGCTACACCAGCGTGTGGCGGTGTTCATGGGCTCCAAAAACGAGATCAACCGCCTGATCAGCTACCACGCTGAGGCCTGAGCGGCTGGTTATAATCGCTGGCTTACCAAGCCGGTGTAGCTCAGTCGGTAGAGCAGCTCATTCGTAATGAGAAGGTCGGGTGTTCGATTCATCTCTCCGGCACCAAATACAAAAAGCCCCTAGCTGTTATGGCTAGGGGCTTTTTCACGTAACTAACGCGGAGCCCGTCGACATTGGATCTCAAGTAGACATCTGCTCAAAGTGACAACTGTGCCTTTGGTGACTTGTCACAATTCAAAAGACATCAAGTCTTCTACCGTACTTTCTCTGTTACCCTCCATGCCGATTTGGTTAGATTCCAAGTACTCAAATGCGCTCTTGAAATCTTTTTTTCTCCACAGAAGAATATAAATTAAATAAAATAGTCCGATACCGCCTTTAATCGTACTCTTTAGGTCTTCATCGTGATCTTCAATATAAAATTCAGATGGCCTAGATAACCAGTAAACCGAAAATTTATCGATTACATCATACTCAGCAGCGGCAATAGCTTCAAGCTGATCTATATTTGTTATTCCAAACCTCAAAAGAGTATCAACATAGGACGCCGTAATATCATCATCGCCATAGACCAAGGTGAATTTCATCTTTTCAGCTACAAGTTTATCCAATCTTTGACAAGCCGAATCAATAGTATGAAGCGCTCGCAATGAAACCAGATCCAATTCAACACTCGTAGGATCTTCTTTTATTTCAGCAACAACAGTCCCCTCGTATGCTTGCAGTGATGTGCGAATTGATTCAAATTCAGCGTCAGCCAGTTCCAGCAGGCCTGCAACTCTAGCAAAACGCCGCCTAACATCTCTCGGGATTCCAGATGCAGACTTGTAACCGATATCATGCTCAATTTCAGCCCATGCATGCTGCAGAATTGAACGAATTTGAATTTCAATTTTTAGATTAACAAATCTTAGGTTCTCAACGAGATTCTTCCTGGCACCTGAAAAACTTGCAACATAGTGCAGCGATTGATAACCAAATCGATCAGGATCGAGGACAATTCTTTTATCAACTGAGTTAGAACGATCAATTTCAAACTCACTTTCAATAATTTTGGCCACGCGATCAACGTCATCCGAAAAATGAGTTGTGATCCTCATTGCGGCCACATCTGTCACATCCTCAATCTTTTGATACTGTTTATCAACCCTAGATAGCTTACGAGCTAAGCTGCTTCGCTCTTTGCAGCGCCAAGTAACAGAGTGAACTGATATTTCAGATGCCGCCAGAATTCTCTCCACTAAGTCAGATACATTTTTAGCAAAATCCAGATAAGTCCCAATAGACTTATCAAAATCTATTAGTATTTTTTGTTTTGAAAAACTAGATATATTTGACATATTCCTCCTTTATTTTCAACATCCAAATACAGTGAGGCTAGATACCAATTCAATGATGACTCAGGAGTCATTGCATCCAAATGAGCTGAAGTTAACAGTAATCCCTCAGGTGCGACATGTGCGTAGCACTCGACCATAGACTGCGTTTTCCAACCTCCTAATCGTTACAGCTCGTGCGTCGGCGTTCCCGCCTCCCAATGCCAAGTGGCAAAGGTATGCTGCAGATCATGCCACCGAAAATCCTCGATGCCTGCGAACCAGCGTCATGCAACGGCTTTCCTCCGCCGTCACCGGCCAGCTCGACGTACGCGGCGCCATGGCTTAACTATGCAATATGTAGCTACACGCCCATACTGAATAAGGGCTAGAGGTCTATTTCCTCAAAATTTGTCAGCCAAGCAGGCTTCAACATTGGACTTACCGTGTGATCAATCGTATGATTGATCGCTCTCTTTGCAACATGTTAGGAGCTTGTCATGCCCCATATCAGCGCCAACGACCTCAAAACCAAAGGTATTTCAGCCATTGAACTGGCCCTGAGCACGGCGCCTGAGGTCATTGTGTCGGTGCGTGGCAAAGACAGGTTTGTGGTGATGGACATGGCGCATTACCACTACCTGCGTGAATGCGAGCTGGATGCCGCGCTGGCCCAGACGCGCGCCGATCTGGCGGCAGGCCGCGCGGTGCAAGAGTCGCCCGAGGCGCACCTGGCTCGGCTGGACGCGATGTGAACCCGGCTGCGGTGCCCAAGATGCCTTTTGCACTGGTCTTCACCGAGCAATACAACCGCAGGGCCGCACGCTTTTTAAAACGCCACCCTGAACTGCGTCAGCAATACCTCAAAACCCTGCAAGTGTTAGAGGCTAACCCGGCCCACCCGTCGCTGCGGCTGCACCCTTTGCGTGGCAAGCTGGAGGGTCTGCATTCGGTGTCCATCAACTTGTCGTACCGGATCACGCTGGAGCTGTTGATTCAAGACAGCCAGATCATCCCGGTGAACGTGGGTGACCATGATGCGGTGTATTGAGTGCATTTTTTATAGCTACTCCTCCTTTTTAAAAAAGGGCTAGAGGCCGATTTGACATACAAAGACATACCCAAGAAGGGTTATGAGCCTGCACAAAGAAATCAGCTTTGAGGCGGAAATTTGACAGCACCTAGGTGGCCATGACTGGCCCTAATCCGAGGGACATATCGAAGGCTACGACCGAGCCCTGTGTCGACCGACGTGCGGGAATAGCGGCAACAGCAAAGACCCGACATCACAAGCACGTTCAGTCACCGCTGCGGGCTGACGCCCGGTGATGCTGTCTTGCTTCTTGCTTGTGTACCGCAAGCCGCCACCAACACCTCAGATCATCTACCCACTGTAAGCCCACTGACACAAACCGCCTTGACAATCAGCAGCAGTCGCGAAGTGGCCAAGCCAGACAGCGGCGAGGGGTCGGGGGGTGTTTAAGCACCTCCCTCTCCGTCTAATTCAGCAACTTGAGGACGCGATCAACGCACTGCTCGCTGGGGCAACATGCTTTTGAGCACCCCGTCCTTGAGGATCACGTGGTGGTAAATCGCCGCCACGGCATGGATACCGGCCAGCCACATGATGGCGTCGCCCAGAACTTCATGCACTTCACCCCAGTCGGCCAGATCGGCCACAGCCGAGTTGGCAATCAAGGGCATTTGATCGACCCGCAAGCCACCCAGCAAGGTCAGCGGATGGCCTTCGCTGCCCAGCGCCAACACGGCCGAGATAGGCAGGGCCAACATCAGCGCCCACAGCGCCAGGTGCGCCGCTTTGGACGCCAGATGCATCCAGCTGGCCATGGTGATCTGGGGTGCGGCGGGCCGCACAGCCACCCACAACAGGCGCAGCACGGTCAAACCAAACACCACCATGCCCAGGGTTTCGTGCCAGACGATGTCGCTGAGGGTGGCGGGGTCAACACCGTTGCGCATCAGGCGGCCAAAACCCTCTGGCGCCAGCACAAAGGCAATGGTCACCGCGATGGCGGTGAGCCAGTGGAAAGCCCGGCTCAGCGGGTCGTAATGGGTGGTGCTTGTAGGGGTCATGGTCTGCTCGTCAAACGAAAAGGCCATTGTGGGTTTCTTAAATTAACAAACTCTTAAGCCCCCACAGCGCCCCCGCTGTGAACCCACCCGCCTGGCCGCCGCAGCGGCCAGGGTTTGATCACAACACCTTGCTCAGGAAACGGCGGGTGCGTTCCTCGGCCGGGCGGTCAAACAGCTCGGCAGGCGCGCCCTGCTCCACGATCACCCCTTCGTCGATGAAGATCACACGGTCTGCCACCTGGCGTGCAAACCCCATCTCGTGGGTGACCACCACCATGGTCATGCCCTCGTCCGCCAGGGCCTGCATCACCGCCAGCACTTCACCCACCATTTCGGGGTCAAGTGCCGAGGTGGGTTCGTCAAACAGCATGATGCGTGGCTGCATCGCCAGCGCCCGGGCAATCGCCACACGCTGTTGCTGACCACCCGAGAGCTGGTTGGGGTAGGCGTCGATCTTGTCGATCAGGCCCACCTTGTCCAGCAGCGCCACCGCGCGGGCCTTGGCGTCGGCCTCACTCAAGCCGCGCACCTTGGACGGCGCCAGCGTGATGTTCTGCAGCACCGTTTTGTGCGGGAACAGGTTGAAGCGCTGGAACACCATGCCGATGTCGGAGCGCAGCGCGTCGATGTCGGTTTTGGGCTCGTGCACCGCCACACCATTGACCCAGACCTCACCACCGCTGGCGTCTTCCAGGCCGTTGAGGCAGCGCAAAAACGTGCTTTTGCCCGAGCCCGAGGGGCCGATCACACACACCACCTCTTTGGCCTGGATGGCGCAGTCAATGCCGCGCAACACCGCCAGGCTGCCAAAGGTTTTGCTCAGTTGTTTAACGCGAATCACCTCGTCCATAACGGGCCTCCAGTCTCTTCACCACATAGGCCAGGCCCAGGGTCAACACCCAATACATCAGAGAAATCGTCAGATACGGCTCCCAGTAGCGGGAGTAAGCCCCCGCCACCGTGCGGGCAGCGTAGGCCAGCTCGGCCAGGCCAATCGCCGAGATCAGCGACGAGTCTTTCAGCAGCGAGATCGCGTTGTTGCCCAGCGGCGGCAACATGCGCCGAAACGCCTGCGGCAGCACCACGTGGTACATAGTGCGACCATAACTCATGCCCAGCGAACGCGAGGCCTCCACCTGGCCCTTGTCGATCGACTGGATACCGGCGCGGAAAATCTCGGAGATGTAGGCACCGGCGTTGAGCGTCAAAGCCGCCACACCGGACAGGAACGCGCCGTAGTTCTGTTTGAGGTTTCGGGCCAGATCACCGTCGATCAGGATGCCGTCCACCGGGTTGATGAACAGCGGCAGCACCGCAAAATGCATCAGCAGAATCTGCACAAACAGCGGTGTGCCACGGAAGAAACTCACGTACACCGTGGACGGCCAACGCAGCGCAAAACGGCACAGCTGGCGCAGCGGCGCGTGGCGCGCATCGGCCACCCGCGCCAACCCAATCGCCAGCCCCAGGGCCGTACCCTGGATGATGCAGATCACCGTGACCAGCACGGTCATCTGCAGGCCATGCCAGAACAGCTCGGCGTACTCCGCAATGATGTCGGCGCGGAACCAGCCGAACCATAAAACTTGATCCATAAACCGGATGAATCAGTGTTTATTGCGCGGGCAGCGCAGGCGCTTCAGCCTGGAACCACTTCTTGTAGATCTGGGCGTAGCTGCCATCGGCCTTCACAGCGGCCAGGCCGGTGTTGAGTTTGTCGAGCAAAGCCTTGTTGCCCTGTTTCACCACAATGCCGAAGTACTCCTTGGGGAAGCTGGCGTCGGCCACGGTTTTGAGGCCCTTGTGCTCTTGCACGCGGAAGGCGATCACACCGTTGTCACCCATGGCGGCGTCCAGGCCGTTGTTGACCAGCTCGCTGATGACCACCGGGGTGCTCTCAAAGCGGCGGATGTCGGGGTTGGTCTTGCCAAACTCGCGCGAGCTCATGTCGTCAGCGGTGCTGCCGGTGACCACACCAATTTTCTTGCCAGCCAGGTCTTTCAGACCTTTGGCGGTGCTGTTGCTGGGCACAGCGATGAGCTGGCGGGCTTCAAAGTAGGGGGCGGTGAAGTCGTAAGACTGTTTGCGCTTGTCGTTGATCGTGACGCCAGAGATCACCAGGTCCACATCACCGTTGTTGAGCGCGGCAAAAATGCCGGTCCAGGGGGTGTTCACGATCTTGATCTGCAAGCCAGCCTTGTGTGCCACGGCCTTGATCATGTCGATGTCGTAACCCACGATCTCTTTGCTGGGGGTTTCATACGCAAACGGGCGGTAGGTGGCGCTGGAGGCCACCACCAGCTCCTTGTTCTGCGCCGAGCCAATCACCGGTGTGCACAGGGCCACAGAAGTCAACGCCAAACCAACGATCTTTGTGATGTTCATGGAAATACCTTTGTAGGGGGAAAAAGAGACGATAGACAGTGAAAAACCCGCTGCCCAGGCGGTCAAAAACAAGCTGAGCACAGGCCTGGCGGACCCATCCGCAAACGCTTTTGGCGCCGCTGTTTGAGAACAGACGTTTTGATTTTAATAAATCTTTCATCCGGGCCGTGTCAGCGCGGCATGTCGCAAAAAGGGCTTTCACAGACCCTAGGAACCTGGGCGGCAGAAGGGCGTCGGCTGCAACGGCTGGAGAAAAGTCCCACTTCGCGCCCATTTTTCCGGCGGTAGCTACGGCTACCGTCCTCAAAAGTGGGCACAAACTGGCCTCTTTTCCCAACCGTTTCGCTTCGACTTCTTCTGCCGCCCAGGCTCCTACCGGTGTTACGCTCAACCCCCTCTCATATTTGAACCGCGCCCCCAGGGCGCAAACAACGCAAGGAAGAACAGTCATGGGTGCGCAGTGGAAAGCAAAGGGCAAGGAATTGGCCGCCAACGCCAAGGGCCGGGTGTTTGGCAAACTGTCCAAGGACATCATGCTGGCCGCACGCAGCGGCGCCGACCCCGCCGCCAACTCGCGCCTGCGCCTGCTGGTGGAGCAGGCCCGCAAGGCCTCCATGCCCAAGGACACGCTCGACCGCGCCATCAAAAAAGGCGCCGGCCTGACCGGTGAAGCCGTCAACTTTGAACACGTCATCTACGAAGGTTTTGCGCCCCACCGCGTGCCGCTGATGGTGGAATGCCTGACCGACAACCTGAATCGCACCGCACCTGAGATGCGGGTGTTGTTCCGCAAGGGCCAGCTCGGCACCTCGGGCTCGGTGGCCTGGGACTTTGACCACCTTGGCATGATCGAGGCCGAACCGGCTGTACCCGGCGCAGATGCTGAGGTAGCCGCTATTGAAGCCGGAGCGCAAGACCTGGAGCCCGGTGACGAAGAAGGCACCACCCTGTTCCTGACCGACCCGACCGACCTGGACCTGGTCAGCCGCGCCCTGCCCGCCCAAGGCTTCACCGTGTTGTCGGCCAAGCTGGGTTACAAACCCAAGAACCCGGTCGACCCGGCCAGCCTGAGCGCTGAGCAGCTCGAAGAGGTGGAGGCCTTCCTGGCCGCCATCGACGCCAATGACGATGTGCAAAACGTCTACGTTGGCTTGGCAGGTTAAGGATGAAAAGCCAAATTGACCATCTGGTGATTCTTGCCCAGACCCTGGACCAGGGTGTGGCCTGGTGTGAAGCCACGCTGGGCGTCACGCCCGGCCCGGGCGGTGAACACCCGCAGTTTGGCACCCACAACCGCCTGATCAAAATCGCCACGCCCAAGTTCCCACTGGCCTACCTGGAGATCATCGCTATCAATCCAGAAGCTAAAAGCCCAGGTGATACAAGGGCTAGACGCTGGTTTGACATGGATGAAACGGCCCTACAGGCCGCTGTGGCCGTGGCGCCGCAGCTGGTGCATTTTGTGGCCCAGACCGACGAGTTACAGGCCGGGCGCACTGCGCTCAAGGCCCTGGGCATCGACCGTGGCCCGGCGCTACAAACCAGCCGCCATTCGCGCAAAGGCCTGCTGCAATGGCAAATCACCGTGCGCGAAGATGGCCAGCGCCTGTTTGACGGCGCGCTGCCCAGCCTGATCCAGTGGGGTAAACCGGCAGAGGCAGAACCGCTGCGCCTGCACCCACGCAACAGCCTGCCACGCTCTGGCGTCACACTGCAAAGTGTGGCCGTGACCCACCCGACCGCTGCCAAATTGTTGGCAGCCTATGAAGCCATCGGGCTGGCAGGTGTCACGGTAGAAGATGGCCCGGCCAACATCACCGTCACCCTGAACACGCCCAAAGGCCCGGTGACCTTGCAGAGCCAGGGTGTGTAGCCCGCTTGGCGCGTAGCACGCTGGGCTGCAGTCGCACAGACGCAGCTGTTGCGCAGACACCAAGAACGGCAAAAACCTTCTTTGACGGACGAATGCACCCGTTACGATGGTCAAAGTTTTCCCGTTTGGACAAGCGGATGACCAGTTTGGCCGACCAGTCATGGCACTTGGTTGCCGTTAACCGCAAGCCTCACGGGTCGTGGCTTGGTTGGGGCGGGGAAGTCCTTTTCATTCGTTAGGCATCGGGAGAGATATGTTCGCTGGCATCACCAATTGCAGCTTCGATGATCCTGATTTCAAGGAAGATTCCGTTCGGGAACTCATCTTGGCACCAATGCTTTCAAAGTTGGGATACTTGCCCTCAGGCAAGAACCGAGTAATTAGAAGCAAATCATTGAAGCACCCATTCATTCGAATAGGTACTCGCAATCACCCTGTTACGGTCGTACCCGACTACACGTTGGTACATGACGACAAGCCCCTTTTCATATTGGACGCAAAAAGCCCCAGGGAAGACGTCCTCGATCATGCGCACGTGCAGCAGGCCTACAGCTACGCTATGCACCCTGAGATCGCATGCCGAGAATTCGGTCTGTGCAACGGAAAGGAACTCGCTATCTTTGATGTGTTCCACCGCGAGCCGTTGACTATTCTGAAATTTCAAGAGTACGAAGCGAGATGGGCCGATATTGAAAAGTATCTTTCAGTCAATTTCCTGCTCCAACCGGCAATGCGGCGTTTTGCACCAGACTTCGGTCTTGCCTTGATGCGAATGGGATTCGAGCAAACGGCAGCGATGGTAATGCTCGGGGTTCGTTTGAATCTCTTTGGCCGGGTCAGCGACAACCTTTATTCGGCGAGCGCGAACACCACGTTCGGAGCTATTGAGCACTGCACGAGCTTCGACTTTTCTGCGGGAATGCTTCCTGCAATCGTCGCTGGGCTTCCCGAACCGCTAGGTGGCATGTTTAGTGAAGCGTTGAATCGTGCCCCATTCATGGCGGCCGCAGGACTTGCAATTGAGCTCGACCTAGCAGCCAGATTGGGCGAGATTACAAAGGGGCATGATGAAGAATTTGTGCCCCTTGTAATCGAGGAGATTTTCGAATCGCGCTTTAACCCAGAGCCTGTAGCCAATGACCCACAGGATATTCCGGAGCATGTCTTTCAGCTTCGCAAGGCGTTCGAGATCAAGCGAGAGTGAGCCGATACCTAACTCAGTCAAGGGGACCGGCCTTTGGCTGGCACCTTACTTCAAACGTTGAGGCTGTAAGAAGGTGCTTCTGGCACAACGTTTGCCATGAATCCAGCGGGGAAGAGCACAAACACGGCCCGCTAACAACGCCAAGCCACAACAGGCTGTTGCTTGCGAAGACTCAAACTTCGTAGCTATCAGCCCTTATTAAATAAGGGCTAGAGGCCAATTTTCTTTATAAACCCTCAGGCTGTTGCACCCAAGGCAGGACGCAGCGGTGACACATCCTCAGCCCGCACCCCCACGGCTGCCAGTTCACCTATGGCCGGGGCGGTCTGGATGCCGTAGCCGCCCTGGCCGGCCAGCCAGAAAAAGCCGGGGGCACCAGATCTTCGTTGGCGGGTGACACCAGCTGCTGGGCCGCATTAGCACAGGCTTGCCTGTGGCATCGACACCATGAACAGCAAAGACACTCTTGGCGAGGTAGATTCCAACGGTTACGATGACCATGGTTTCCCCTCTCGGACAAGTTGATGACAATGAAATTGCGGCGTGCCAAGAGTTTGACCTCTCCATCGTGGCACTCAGTTGCCGTTAACCGCAAGCCCAACGGCTCGCGGCTCGCCTGGGACGGGGAAGGCCCTTTCATTCGTTAGGCCTCACAGCAATACGAGCTCATCTTTGAAATGTTCAAGTATTCAAATCGGCTACTCATAGCAACCTTGTCATTCTTATTGGTAGCTTGCTCGGATCATAGCCACATAGGCGGCTATAGACACTCCAACGAAGCATCCAGACTGCTCCGCCTATCAGAAGATGGATCTTTTGCTGCCAACTCAGGAGATGTTGGCAACTACAAGATAGAGGGCGACCGGATTACCTTTTTAGACCCTGTCTTGGGAAGCGCAGAAGGAACAATCAGCGGAAACACGATCACAATTCAAAGCAACCCAAATAGCGATACATCCAAAAACCTTGCTGGAACCTGGAAAAAGATAGGCAAGGGGTCATGAGGTGCAAAGGAGGGACAAATTGCGGCACTCTGCGGTCATGAATTCCAACAACACAGCTTTCAATCTGCCTACGCCGCCGTACCAGAGGGTGGCGCGTGGGAAACGTGTTTTTCTATAGCCTCGTTAGGCCATCCATGGATCAAGCGACCGCTCAGTTGATCGAAGCTATTCGATCCTCGCCGCCCGGCACGTTCAAATTGTTCCGTGCAACGGAGGCTGAACCAGAGGTTGAGCAGTCGATGGCGAATCGTGAAGGCCTCGCGTTACGAGTACGGCATGCGCGAGAGTCCAGTTGCCTGATGGAAGTCATATCGCTTCGTCTTCAATACATGGATATCTGGCTCCGTATCTATTACGAGAACACACCGCATACTGAGCCGAGAGAGCGTGAATTTGGGCGCCTGCTTAGGCAGTGTTTCAAGCATGGCCTACCCAAGGGCCTATACGACAAGCTCCACCAGTTCAATAGAGACAGGGTGAAAGCAATTCATGGCTACCTTGTGGGCCTCATTGCTTACGATCAACTCGCCACAGTCGTTTTAGAGTCCGACGGATTGTCGGAAGAACTGACCGAATTTGTACTGCTCAACTCAGGTGAAGCGGTGACCGAGTCATTTGCAACTCAGCATCACAAGCGCGGAGATGCTGTTTACCCGGTTCGGTCGCTAATTGCTCATCTCAGATCGGGGGCCTTCATATGAATGGCATAACGTTGCAATGCACCGAACCTGCGCAAGAAGCCGCGCAGGCCGGTTAAATCCAACGTTGAGACTGTAAAAAGTGCCTCTGCCACAACGTTTGCCATGAACCCAGTGGAGATGATCGCAAACACGGCCCGCCACCAAGACCAAGCCACAACAGGCCACTGCCTTTGGAAACTCAAACTTCATAGCTACTAGCCCTTACTTTCAAAGGGCCAGCGGCCAATTATCCTCATAGACCCTCAGAACGTTGCGCCCAAGCCGGGGCGCAGGGGCGACACATCCTCAGCACGCACACCCACCGCCGCCAGGGCCGCTGGCACCGGCAGCCCCTGCACCAGTGCGGCGGCCAACTCACCCATGGCCGGTGCGGTCTGGATGCCGTAGCGACCCTGCCCAGCCAGCCAGAAAATCCGGGTGCACCGGGTCATCGTTGGCGGAGGACACCAGCAGCAGGCCCGCATCGGTCTGGGCTGCAGTCGCACAGGCTTGTCTGTGGCATCAACACCAGGAACGGCAAAGACGTTTTTTTGCCAGATCGATTCCAACCGTTACGATGCTCACAACTTCCCCTCTCGGACAAGTTGATGACAACGACATTGCGGTGCGCCAAAAGTTTGACATCCCCATCGTGGCACGTGCTTGCCGTTCAGCGTCACCCTCAACGGTTACGCTTGGCTAGGGACGGGGAAGCGCCTTTCAATCGTTAAAACCATGCGCACCCTCCGTTGGCTTCTCACAGTACCTGCCGCCTTGGTTGGCTTCTACCTTGGCGTTTTTGCTGCCGTGGTCATCTACAAAGTGAACGAGTGGCTGTGCCCCTCGGAGTACCTAGTCTCGGGTATGTGCAACGCCCCATGGTCATCCTTCGTTTCGGACTTGGCTTTGGCGGTTGGTTCTTTGATGTGTGGTTCTCTCGTTGTCCTCTTCCCCACGTTGGCAGCCCCTGCGTTACGGAAGAAAGTTGCTTTTGTCGCTTACGCCTTAGGGATCGTGGCGTCCCTCTACTGGCTCTTCCATGGGCTCTGGGTCCCGGTTGCGTGGGCGATCTTGAGCGGAGGTCTCACCTTTTGGCGAATAGGGGTCGTTCTGACCTCTCGCGCCAGCGGACCACCTTCGGCAGCCACTGATCTTGAACGTTGAGGCTGTCAGAAAAGTGCCTCTGCCACGACGTTTGCCGTGAGTCCAGCGGAGAAGAGGACAAACAAGGCCCGCCACCAACACCAAGCCACAACAGTCTGCTGTCTTCAGGTACTCAAACTTCATAGCAACCAGACCTTATTCTAAAAGGGCTAGAGGCCAATTTTCTTTATAAACCCTCAAAGCGTTGCACCCAAGCCAGGACGCAGGGGTGACACATCCTCGGCCCGCACACCCACCGCCGCCAGAGCCGCAGGCACCGGCAGGCCCTGCACCAGCGCCGCCGTCAGCTCACCCATGGCCGGTGCGGTCTGGATGCCGTAACCACCCTGCCCGGCCAGCCAGAAAAAGCCTGGTGCATCCGGCGCAAAACCCACCACCGGGGTTTTGTCGGCCACAAACGAGCGCAAACCGGCCCACGAGCGTTTGATCTTGCGGATCTGCAGCGTGGTCACGGTCTCAACCCGGTCCACCGCAATCGCCACGTCCAGCTCTTCGGGCTGCACGTCTTGCGGGTGCACCAGGTCTTCGTTGGCGGGTGACACCAGCAGCAGGCCCGCATCGGGCTTGATGTAGAAGGTTTCCTGGAGGTCAATCACCATCGGCCAGTGGGCGCTGTCACTGCCAGCAGGTGGCTCGCAGGTGAAGGCAGTGCGGCGTTTGGGTTGTAAACCCACTGGGGCCACACCGGCCAGCTGGGCCAGCTCGTCACACCAGGCGCCCGCCGCGTTGACCAGCACCGGCGCCCAGAAGCTGCCTGCCGGGGTGTCCACGCGCCAGCCGCCGTCTTCGCGCACCACGGCCTGCGCCTGGGCGTCACACACCAGTTTGGCGCCAGCGGCTTTGGCGCCGCGCAAAAAGCCTTGGTGGATGCCGTGTACATCCATGTCCATGGCATCGGGCTCGAAGATGCCAAACGCGGCAAACTCGGGCTGCAGCACCGGCACCGTCTGCAGCATCTGCTCCTGCGTCCACCACTGCACATTGGGGATCAGGGTCTGCATCGCCTCAAACCGCTCACGCAACGCGTCGTGGTCGTCCGCTGTGCCCACAATCAAAGTGCCACGCGGTGTGACCAGCGGGTACGGCGAAAACCCCTCGGGCGGCGCAAAGTAAAACGTCTTGGCTGCGGTGGTGATGGCACGCACCGTGGCATTGCCATAGGTTTCCGAATACAGCGCGGCCGAACGCCCGGTGGCGTGGTAACCCGGCTGCGACTCCCACTCCAGCAGCGTCACCTGCCGGTGCGGCGCCAAAAAATAGGCGGCAGAGGCACCCGCCATGCCCGCACCCACGATCAAGACATCTGTTTTCTGCATGTGTTCACCTTCTCAAAAAATGGCGCACAGGGGGCGCCGTCAACAAATTTCACAAGCGCTTCAGCACTTTTCAAATGGCACGCCAGTTTGGCCCCGTAACATGCAGGGCATTCAAAGGAGCCCCTGTTATGCCCGTGATCACCAACATTGAAGACCTGCGCATTCTGGCCAAAGCGCGGGTGCCGCGCATGTTCTACGACTATGCCGACTCTGGCAGTTGGACTGAGAGCACCTATCGTGCCAACTCGGCGGACTTCCAGGCGATCAAACTGCGCCAACGCGTGGCCATCAACATGGAAAACCGCAGCACAGCCAGCACCATGATCGGCCAGAAGGTGGCGATGCCGGTGGCGATTGCACCCACCGGGTTGACCGGCATGCAGAGTGCCGACGGTGAAATCAAGGCGGCCAATGCGGCCAAAAAATTCGGCATCCCGTTCACGCTCTCGACCATGAGCATCTGCTCGATCGAAGATGTGGCCAAGGAAACCGGTGGCCACCCGTTCTGGTTTCAGCTGTATGTGATGCGTGACCGTGACTTCATCGCGCGCCTGATCGACCGCGCCAAGGCGGCACACTGCTCGGCGCTGATGATCACGCTGGATTTACAAATCCTGGGCCAGCGCCACAAGGACATCAAAAACGGGCTGTCAGCACCACCCAAACTCACCATCCCCAACATCGTCAACATGATGACCAAGGTGCGCTGGGGTTTGGGCATGCTGGGCACCCAGCGGCGTGGTTTTGGCAACATCGTCGGTCACGTCAAGGGCGTGGAAAACATGGGCAGTTTGAGTGAATGGACCGCCAAACAGTTTGACCCGGCCCTGAGCTGGGACGATGTTGAGTGGATCAAAAACCGCTGGGGCGGCAAACTCATCATCAAAGGCATTCAGGACGTGGAAGACGCCCGCCTGGCAGTCAACTCAGGCGCCGACGCGATGATTGTCAGCAACCACGGCGGCCGCCAACTTGACGGCGCACCCAGCTCCATCAGCGCCCTGCCCGCCATCGTCGATGCCGTGGGCAAAGACATCGAGGTGCACATGGACGGCGGCATCCGCAGCGGCCAGGATGTGCTCAAAGCCCGCGCCCTGGGTGCACGCGGCACCTACATTGGCCGCGCCTTTTTGTACGGCCTGGGTGCTTTGGGTGAAGAGGGGGTGACCAAGGCGCTGGAGATCATCCACAAAGAGCTCGACCTGACCATGGCCTTTTGTGGCCACACCAACATCGACACCGTGGACAAGGGCATCTTGCTGCCCGGCACCTACCCGGTGTAAAGCCCTGGGGCGGGCTCGCCCTGCCCCAGCAACCTGCGTTTATTTGAGGTAAGAGCGCAGCGTTTTCACCACCTGCTCCAGGTCGTTGCGGCGTTGCTCCAGCGGCAGGTCTTGCGCGTCCAGGTGTTCGCGCAGGTGGCCCTCCAACACCTCGGCCATCAGCCCATTCACCGCACCACGGATGGCGGCAATCTGCTGCAGCACGGCGGAGCAATCGGTCTCTTGCTCCAGCGCGCGCTCCAGCGCATCGGCCTGGCCCTTGATGCGGCGGACGCGGGTCAACAACTGCTTCTTGCTTTTGATCGTATGCGGCACGGTCGGTCTCTTTCTGTCGATAAAAGTATACTGGGGTATAGTATCTAGACACCCCCGTTAGAACAGGAAGCGTACCACCATGCAGCCCCCCCTTACCGCCGCCCCGCTGGACCACAGCCACGTGTTTGACGAAGGCAACCCGCTGGCTGAGCGGAACACCCGCTGGGCAGTGATGCTCACCGCCGTCATGATGGTGGCCGAAATCGCTGGCGGCTGGTACTGCAACTCGATGGCGCTGCTGGCCGACGGCTGGCACATGAGCTCGCACGCGCTGGCGCTGGGCCTGTCGGTCATGGCCTACGGTGCAGCGCGGCGTTTTGCCAAGGACAGCCGTTTTGCCTTTGGCACCTGGAAGATCGAGGTGCTGGGCGGTTACACCAGCGCCACCTTTTTGGTGGGCATTGCGGTGCTGATGTTGTACCAGTCGGTCGAGCGGCTGATCTCACCCACACCGATCCAGTACGACCAAGCCATCGCGATTGCACTGGGTGGCCTGCTGGTCAACCTGGCATGCGCCTGGCTGCTACGGGACCACCATGACCACCGGCACGACCATGGACATGGACATGGACATGGACATGGACATGGACATGGACACGATCACCACCACGGACATTCCCATGGGCATGCCCACCACGAAGACCTGAACCTGCGCTCGGCCTACATCCATGTGGTGGCCGATGCCGCCACCTCGGTGCTGGCCATCCTGGCGCTGATGGGCGGCAAGCTTTGGGGCGCCGACTGGCTCGACCCACTGATGGGCATGGCCGGTGCCGCATTGGTGGGTGTCTGGGCCTACGGTTTGTTGCGTGACAGCGGGCGTGTGCTGCTGGATGCCGAGATGGACGCGCCGGTCAGTGAAGAAATTCGCGAGGTGATTGCGGCCAGCCCGATCCCGGCGCACATCACCGACCTGCATGTGTGGCGGGTAGGCAAAGGCAAATACGCCTGCATCCTGTCACTGGCTGCCGGGCAGACTGCAACACCCGACTACTTCAAAAACCTGCTGAGCATCCACGAAGAGCTGGTGCACATCACGGTAGAAATCCACCCCTGCGGCCCCACCTGCCACCCGCAGTATTTCGGGCCAGCTGCAGCGGGTGTGTCACCGGCTTGAAGTCATCTGCCGTCCCGCGCCCTGCTGAGCTGCGCTGTGGCGCTCTTCAGTGGCTGGGTGGGGGGTGCTTCTGCGCAAAAACTTCTTTGGCCGCAAACAGGCCGTTTAATGCAGCAGGGAACCCGGCATAAACCGCCATCTGGATGATGACTTCGACAATTTCCTGCTCAGTGCAACCCACATTGCGCGCGCCCTGGATGTGCACCTTGAGTTGAGGTGCTGCGTTACCCAGCGCGGTGAGTGCCGCAACCACGGCAAGTTCCCGCGTCTTGAGATCCAGACCGGGCCGCGAATAGATGTCGCCAAAGGGAAATTCAATGAGTAGCCGCGCAAAGTCGGGCGCGATATCGCTCAGACTGTTGATCACCTTTTCACCGGCTTGGCCGTCAATCTCTTTGAGCTTGGCCAAGCCCCGTACATAGCGTTCGCTGTTCATGTGATTTCCTTGGTGTTGATAAGTGAGCGCACTGTATGTCGCGCTTTCTTGCGCATCCAATACTCTTTTTGTGATACCTTTTTGGTATGACAAACTCGATTGACCTGCGCCAGCTGCGCTACTTTCTGGCGGTGAGTGAAGAACTCAACTTCGGACGTGCGGCGCTGCGATTGCATATCTCACAACCCCCCTTGAGCAGGCAAATCCAGCAGTTGGAAGAGCAATTAGGCGTGGCGCTGTTCCTGCGGGGCAAGTCAGGCGTCACGCTGACAGAAGCTGGGCTCGCATTCCTGCCGGAAGTGCGGCTAAGCCTGCGGCAGGTGGACAAGGCGATTACGGTGGCCAGAGCGGCAACAGGTACTGAAGGAGGCCAGTTTGTGCTGGGCTACACCACGGTGTTTGACCGCAGCGCCATCCCCGACGTTGTTGACAGCCTGCAGCAGCGTTTCCCTGAGTGGCGGATCATCTCCAAAGGCAGGCACTCGACACGTCTTGTCCGGGACATCCAAAACGGCAACATGGACGCCGCCTTCATTGGTTTGCACACCCATACCGAGGGCTTGACGGTGGAGACTGTCCTGGAGGAACCGCTTGTGGTGGCCTTGCCGACCGCCCATCCACTCGCCAAAAAACGCCGACTCAGTTTCGACGACCTTCGCAATGAAGCCTTGTTCTGGTTTGAACGCCGCTTGAATCCCGGCTTTTACGACCACTGCCAGGCATTTTTTAACCGGATCGATTTCAAGCCCAACGTGGTCCCGGAACCACCGGACCACCACATCCTGCTGGGCTTGATTGCACAAGGACAAGGTTTTGGGCTGTTGCCTGCGTCACTGCAAAAAGTCAAACGCCAAGGCGTGAGCTTCAGGGCCCTGAAAGAAGGTGACAACAAGCTGTCGATGGGTATCGCGCTGGCCTATGCACAACACAACCCGTCGCCGGTGTTGCGTCCGTTCATTGAGCTTGTCAGGGCGAAGATCAGGACAGCTGCAACTGGTGTGTCACCAACTTGAAGTCCGGGTCTTCCGGGAAGGCTTTCACCTGGAAGCCCAGGCCACGCATGAGTTTGAGCATGTTGGCGTTGTTGGCCAGCACCAGGCCTTCGATCTCGGTCAGCCCTTTTTCACGGGCAAAGTCCATGATCGAGAGCATCAGGCGCGAGCCCAGGCCCTGGCCCTTGAAGTCATCAGCCACCACCAGCGAGAACTCGCAGCTGGCGCGGTCCGGGTTGGTGATGTAGCGCGACACACCGACCACCCGTGTGGTCTGCTGTGACTGACCGTGTTCGTCCAGGCTGGTGGAGGCGTGCAAGGCCACCAGCGCCATCTCGCGGTCGTAGTCGATCAGGGTGAAACGCGACAACATGGTGGCGGGCAGCTCCTGCATGCTCGACACAAAGCGGAAATAACGGCTCTCGGGCGACAGGCCGCGCACAAAGGCCTGCAGCATCAAGGCGTCGTCGGGGTGGATCGGGCGCACCACGTACTCCCCGCCACCGGCCATCGGGAACACCTGCTCATGCTGCGAGGGGTAAGGCAGGATCGCCAGGTGGTTGTAGTGGCGCACCGAGGGCGCGGCGTTGTCGATGATGATGCGGGCGTCCACCGCCAACGAACCCGACTCGTCCACGATGATGGGGTTGATGTCCATCTCGCGCAGCTGCGGCAGCTCACACACCATTTCAGACACCCGCAGCAGAATCTGCTCCAGCGACTCCACATCGGCGGCTCTGGCACCGCGCCAGGCACCCAGGGTGTCTGCCACCCGTGAACGCTCGATCAGCCGACGCGCCAGAAACTGGTTCAGCGGCGGCAACTCCATGGCGCGGTCGTTGATCAGCTCGATCATGGTGCCACCCGCACCAAAGGTGATCACCGGGCCAAACGGGTCGTCGGTGACCAGGCCCACACAGACCTCGCGACCACGTGTCTGGTTCGACATGTTCTGCACCGTGACACCGTTGATCTTGGCGTCGGGCTGCAGGCGTTTGACGTTCTGGATCATCTCCAAATACACATCGCGCACACCCATGGCGTTCATCACATTCAGGGCCACACCCTGCACGTCCGACTTGTGGCTGACATCGGGCGAGTCGATCTTGAGCGCCACCGGGAAACCCAGCTGGGTGGCGATCATCATCGCCTCGTTGGGACTGCGCGCCAGGATGGTCTTGGTGACCGGGATGTGGAATGCCGCCAGCAGCGCCTTGGACTCCATCTCGGTCAGCACCTTGCGCCGCTCGGCCAGCACACTCTCGATCAGCAGGCGCGCACCTTCCACATCCGGGCGCGACAACTCGCTCAAGGGCGGCGGGGTTTGCTGCAGCAGCAGCTGGTTCTGGTAGAAGGACGCGATGTTGCCAAAGGCGCCCACCGCGGCCTCAGGGGTGCGAAAGGTGGGAATAGCCGCGTCGTTGAGGATCTTGCGCGCGTCCCCCACCGAGGCGTCGCCCATCCAGCAGGTCAGCAGCGGTTTGTTGACCTGGCGGTTGAAACCGGCAATGGCGCTGGCGATGGCATCCCCATCCCGGTCGACCTTGGGGGAATAAATCACCAGAATGCCATCGATCTGGCTGGCCTGGCTGGCTGCCTCGATGGCAGCGCGGTAGTGTTCGGGGCCGGCCTCTTCTGAGACATCGACCAGATCGCTGAGCGTGGCCAGGGGCGACAACGCGGGTTTGAGCGCCTCAATCGCCTGCGGGCTCAGGCGCCCGAGTTCCAGGTTGATTTCACTGACCCAGTCAGCCGCCAGCACACCCGGCCCACCGCCGTTGGTGATGATGGCCAAACGCCGACCCACCGGTTTGTAACGTGAGGCCAGGCATTTGGCGGCGGAGAACAGCTGCACAAAGGAGCGCACCCGCACCGCACCGGCGCGGCGCAGGGCGGCGTCAAACACCTCGTCACTGCCCACAATCGCACCCGAGTGTGTCAGGGCCGCGCGGTTGCTGGCCGGTTTGCGGCCCGCCTTGAGCACCACCACCGGCTTGGCATTGGCTGCCGCACGCAGGGCACTCATGAAACGCCGGGCGTTGGTGATGCCTTCCAGATACACCACGATGCTGTGGGTTTTGGCATCCGACGCTAAAAAGTCCAGCACCTGCGCCATGTCGACGGCGGTATTGGGGCCCAGTGAGACCACGGTCGAGAAACCCACCGCGTTTTTGCGTGCCCAGTCCAGGATCGACGAGGTCAACGCGCCCGACTGCGACACCAGCGCCAGCGGGCCGGGTGATCCCAGCGGCCCGGCGACACTTGCATTGAGTTGTAAATGGGGCCGCTGAAAACCCAGGCAATTGGGCCCGAGCAGGTAGATGCCGTCGCGCGAGGCCATTTTGTGCAACTCGGCCGCGTGGGCGGCGTCGATGCCACTGGAGATCACCAGCGCCGAGCGGCATTTGATGCGCCCGGCCAGCTCCAGCGCCGCGGCCACTTCGCCAGGGGGCAGCGCGATGATGGCCAGATCGGCATGCACACTGGCCAGATCTGCCAAGGTGCCACTGGCATGGGTGTCCAGAAACACCAGTTTGCCCGCGTATTGCTGGGCGGTCAGGGCCCGGTGCAAGGCGCGCGCTTGCGGCGTTTGGGAATCGGGATCGCTGGTCTGGCCGGCAAACACGGCAATGGAGCCCGGAGAAAACAGCGATGTCAAGAAATGCTTGTCCATAAACTACCCACTGACGTTTGATAAACCCCGTCAAGCTTAACCTGTCCCCGCCCAAAAAGCTCTGGAATTTGTCATCTAGACAGCAGGGCCAGCGCCGGTATGGGTGGGCAAAAAGCACCGCCTGGCGCGGTATCCTTGCCAACATGCCTGTGTTGCCCCACCCGATATGCCACCCCGCCTGATCCGCCGCATTGCCCACCTGGACATGGACGCGTTTTACGCCTCGGTGGAGCTGCTGCGTTACCCGCAGCTCAAAGGCCTGCCAGTGGTGATTGGTGGCGGGCGGCGCTCGGCCGATGACGCCTTGTTGTTGGCCCATGCCGATGTGCCGCTGCACAAGATCCCGGTGGCAGACTTTCCACGGCTGGCGGGTTACACCGGGCGCGGTGTCATCACCACCGCCACCTACGCGGCGCGCCAGTCGGGTGTGGGCTCGGCCATGGGCCTGATGAAAGCGGCCAAACTGTGCCCAGAGGCGATTTTGCTGCCGGTGGACTTCACCGAGATCCGGCGTTTTTCGCGCGCGTTCAAGGACATCATCCTGGACATCGCCCCGCTGATGGAAGACCGGGGGGTGGACGAGGTCTACATCGACTTCACCGAGGTACCCGGTGGCCAGCGCGACGGTGGCCGGGTGCTGGCGCGCCTGATCCAGAAGACGATTTTTCAGCAGACCGGTCTGACCTGCTCGATCGGGGTGGCACCCAACAAGCTGCTGGCCAAGATGGCCAGCGAGTTCAACAAACCCAACGGCATCGCCATCGTGTTCGAGGAGGATCTGGAGAGCAAGATCTGGCCGCTGGCCTGCCGCAAGATCAACGGCATCGGCCCCAAGGCCGATGAAAAACTGCAAGGTCTGGGCATCACCACCATCGGCCAGCTGGCGCAACAGGAGCTGGACTGGCTGATCGACCACTTTGGCCAGAAAACCGGCGCCTGGCTGTATGCGGCCTCACACGGCCAGGACGACCGCCCGGTGGCGCTGGAGAGTGAGCCGGTATCGATCAGCCGCGAAACCACCTTTGATCGCGATTTACACGCGGTGCGCGACAAGGTCGAGCTCGGCGCCATCTTCACCAAGCTGTGTGAGCAGGTGGCGGCCGACCTGGCCAACAAGGGGTATGTCGGCAAAACCATTGGCATCAAGCTGCGTTTTGACGATTTCAAAAGTGTCACCCGAGACCAGACGGTGGAGGCTTATGTGGGTGACGCCCAAACCATCCGCCGGATTGCGGGACACTGCCTCAAACGGGTGCCATTGAACCGGCGCCTGCGCCTGCTGGGTGTGCGGGTGGCCTCGCTGATGCGCCTGCAGGATGCAGCAGAGATGGCATCAAACCAGCCTCCAGCCCTTATATATCAAGGGCTAAC
This sequence comes from Rhodoferax sp. U11-2br, assembly GCF_018619435.1. Taxonomy (GTDB): domain Bacteria; phylum Pseudomonadota; class Gammaproteobacteria; order Burkholderiales; family Burkholderiaceae_C; genus Rhodoferax. The sequence goes on from NZ_JAHFZF010000012.1 coordinate 60,203, forward strand.
AGCTTCTAAATCCATAGTCTCTGAGCCGCAGCTGTTTGATTAACAGTCGTGGCCCGCATAGCCCCTCTGGCGGCACAAGAATGGCGCTTTTGCTGTAATCCACCGGTGCTTTTTTCAACCAGGTCACGGTTCACACCGGCCTTCTTTTCCCCTACCCCATCCACCAAGGACACCACCATGACCACATCGCTGTACGACATCACCCTGCGCCAAGCCAACGGCTCTGACACCACCTTGGCCGATTACAAAGACCAGGTGCTGCTGATCGTCAACGTGGCTTCCAAATGTGGTCTGACACCGCAGTACGAAGGCCTGGAAAAACTGTTTGAAACCTACCGCGACCAGGGTCTGACGGTGCTGGGTTTCCCGGCCAATGACTTTGCGGGCCAGGAACCCGGCACCGATGCCGAGATCGCCAGCTTTTGCAGCCTGAACTACGGTGTGCAGTTCCCGGTGTTCAGCAAAATTGTGGTGACCGGTGACAACAAACACCCGCTCTACCAGTGGCTCACCGCCGCCCAGCCGGTCACCGAAGAACGTGCCGGTGTGGAGACCATGCTGCGCGGCCACAAGATTGAACCCACCAGCGCCCCCGAGGTGGTGTGGAATTTTGAGAAATTCCTGATCAACCGCAAGGGTCAAGTGGTGCGCCGTTTTGCCCCCGCCACCACTGCCGACGCCCCCCAGTTGGTGGAGGCAGTGAAACAGGAACTGGCTAACAAATAAATAGCTACCAGCCCTTATTGCATAAGGGCTAACGGGCAAAAACCCTACTGCCGTGCGGTGCGCACATGGCGCGGCAGCGCTTGCGGAAAACTCGAGCGAAACGGGTTGATGTCCAGCCCGCCCCGGCGCGTGTAACGCGCGTAGACGCTGAGCTTGTGCGGCAAACAGCGGGCCTGGATGTCCATGAAGATGCGCTCGACACAGTCTTCATGGAAACCGTTGTGGTTGCGAAAACTCACGATGTAACGCAGTAACCCGGCCTGGTCGATCTGCGGGCCAAAGTAGCTGATCTGCAGACTGCCCCAGTCCGGCTGGCCGGTGACCGGGCAATTGCTTTTGAGCAGGTTGCTGGTCAACACCTCGGACACCGGCGCCTCTTCGGTGGCCGCGCTCAGCAACTCGGGCGCGGGGGTGTAACGGTCACAGTCCAGATCGAGCCGGTCCAGGCTCAGGCCGTCGAGTTCATGGATCGGCTCCTGGTCAAACAACTCAGGCGCAATCAACTTGACGCCCACACTGCTTTGCACGATGGCGCCGCGCCAGGCAGCTTCGGTCAAATCGGCACGCAAACGTGCCTGCACCTCCGCTGCGTCGGCAAACCGGGTGTTGCTGAAACTGCCCAGGTACAGCTTGAACGACTTGCTCTCGATGATGTTGGTCGATTCACACGGCACCGTGATGTGGGCCAGCGCCAGCTGCGGCTTGCCACGTGTGTTGAGCCAGCTCAGCTCAAACGCGGTCCACAAATCAGCGCCGAGAAACGGCAGCCGCTGGCTGATACCAAGCTTCTCGCGCTGCGCTGCTCGCGGAATCGGGAACAGCAGGCTGGCGTCGTACTGATCTACATACTGCGTGGCCTGGCCGAGAGGGGAATGGTCGATGGGGTTCATGGGCACTCTGCTTTCAATAGCTACTCACCCTATATCAATAAGGGCTGTAGCGCCATTTCTTCTGAAAAACTCAATCCGCAGCGCGGCGGCGGAACACCAGTCGATCAGGTGTGGAGGCGCCTACGTCATAGGCATACCCTTCGGCATCAAAACCGACCAGTTGCTCAGGCTTCTTGATCGCATGTACCGCCGCAAAACGCGCCATCAGCCCACGCGCGCGTTTGGCGTGAAAACTCACGATCTTGTATTTGCCGCCCTTGTATTCCTCAAACACACACTCCACCACCCGCGCTTTGAGGGCCGTGCGGTCCACCGCCTTGAAGTACTCGACCGAGGCCAGGTTGACGATGACTGGCGCCGCGTCTTTTTTCAGGCAGGTGTTGAGGTGCTCGGCGATCTGGCTGCCCCAGAACTCGTACAGGTTTTTGCCACGGGCATTGGCCAGCTGGGTGCCCATTTCCAGCCGGTAGGGCTGCATGTAGTCCAGCGGGCGCAGCACGCCGTAGAGCCCACTCAAGATGCCCACATGCTCCTGCAGCCAGGCCAATGCCTTGGCATCCAGGGTTTTGGCGTCCAGGCCACCATAGACATCGCCGTTGAAGGCCAGCACCGCCTGTTTGGCGTTTTTGGCGGTGAACTTGGGCGTCCAGGCCTGGTAACGCGCCACGTTCAGGCCGCTCAGGGTGTCGCTCAGGTGCATCAGCTGGGCGATGTCTTGTGGTGATTTCTGGCGCAGGATCTCGATCAGCTCAGTAGACTGGGCCACAAACTGTGGCTGGGTATGCGGTACATCACCGGCGGGAGTGTCGTAGTCGAGGGCTTTGGCGGGGGAGAGTAAAAGCAGCATGGTGGCAAGGGATAAGGGTTGGGTCGCAAACTACAGACCTGTCAGGTTTTCATTATCGTGACCGCGTCATAAAGAAAGGCTATGGATAGCTTATAAACAATGTATCGTGAAAACGATAGATCGCCACTATGATTTGACCCATCGGTGAAACACACTGCACCGAAGATTTCTTGCTTTCTCATCAACCAACCAGGAGTCCTTCCATGTCCTTGATCAATACCCAAGTTCAACCTTTCAAAGCCAAAGCTTTCCACAATGGCCAGTTCATCGACGTGACCGAAGCCAGCCTCAAAGGCAAATGGTCGGTCGTGATCTTCATGCCCGCCGCCTTCACCTTCAATTGCCCGACCGAAGTGGAAGACGCTGCTGACAACTACGCTGAATTCCAGAAGGCCAACACCGAGGTCTACATCGTCACCACCGACACCCACTTCTCGCACAAGGTGTGGCACGAAACCTCTCCCGCCGTGGGCAAGGCCAAGTTCCCGCTGGTGGGTGACCCAACCCACCAACTGACCCGCGCTTTTGACGTGCATATCGACGCAGACGGCCTGGCTTACCGCGGTACCTTCGTGATCAACCCGGACGGCGTGATCAAGACCCTGGAAATCCATTCCAACGAAATCGCCCGCGATGTGAAAGAAACCCTGCGCAAGCTCAAGGCAGCCCAGTACACCGCTTCGCACCCCGGTGAAGTGTGCCCCGCCAAGTGGAACGAAGGCGCCAAGACCATCGCTCCCTCGCTGGAACTGGTCGGCAAGATCTAAGTCCCCGGTGACCTGATCGGCACACCGTCACTGGTGTGCCCCAAGCCGGACTGGGACAAGCTGCCCCGCGCAGCTTGCCCTCCGGTTTTTTTTCGAACAAAATTTGCCTCCAGCCCTTTTAAAACGGGCACAAACAGCTATTTAAGAAGTAGCACCTAAGGAATCCACCATGCTCGACCAAGACATCAAAACACAATTAGCCGCCTACCTGCAGCGCGTGACACAACCGTTCGAGATGGTGGCCAGCCTCAATGACTCGGACACCTCGCGCGAAATGCTCGACCTGCTGCAGACCATACAGAGCCTGCGCAGCGACATGATTAGCCTGCGGACCGATGGCAACGACGCCCGCAAGCCCTCCTTCACGCTGCAACGCGTCGGTGCCAACAACAGCCTGCGTTTTGCCGGCCTGCCGCTGGGCCACGAATTCACCTCGCTGGTGCTGGCCTTGCTGTGGACCGGCGGCCACCCGCCCAAGGTCGAGGCCGATGTGCTGGACAGCATCCGCGCGCTGGACGGTGACTTCAACTTCGAGGTCTACATGTCCTTGACCTGCCACAACTGCCCGGACGTGGTGCAGGCGCTGAGCCTGATGGCGATCTTCAACCCCAAGGTCAAGACCGTGGTGATCGAAGGCGGCGCCTTCCAGGCCGAAGTCAATGACCGCGAGATCATGGCGGTGCCGATGGTGTTCCTCAATGGCCAGATGTTCGGCTCGGGCCGTATGACGGTCGAGGAAATTGTCGCCAAGCTCGACACTGGCGCCGCCGCCCGTGATGCGGCCAAGCTGTCGGCACAAGCCCCGTACGAAGTGCTGATCGTCGGTGGTGGCCCTGCGGGTGCCGCTGCCAGTGTTTACGCCGCCCGCAAAGGCATCCGAACCGGTATTGCCGCCGAGCGTTTTGGCGGCCAGGTCAACGACACCTTGGCCATCGAGAACTTTATCTCGGTGCTGGAGACCGACGGCCCCAAGTTTGCCGCCGCGCTTGAAGCACATGCCCGCGCCTACGACGTGAACATCATGAACCTGCAACGCGCCGACAAGCTGGTCCCGGCGACTGAACCGGGTGGCCTGATCGAGATCCAGCTCGCCAATGGCGGCTCGCTCAAGAGCAGAACCGTGATCCTGTCCACCGGCGCGCGCTGGCGCAATGTCAATGTGCCCGGTGAAGAACAGTACAAAACCAAGGGTGTGGCCTATTGCCCGCACTGTGACGGCCCGCTGTTCAAGGGCAAACGCGTGTCGGTGATTGGCGGGGGCAACTCCGGCGTCGAGGCCGCGATTGACCTGGCCGGTGTGGTGACGCATGTGACGCTGATCGAGTTCGACACCAAGTTGCGTGCCGACGCGGTGCTGGTCAACAAACTCAAGAGCCTGCCCAATGTGACCATCCTGGTGAATGCCCAGACCACCGAGATCACCGGCGACGGCCAGAAGGTCAACGGCCTGAGCTACAAGGACCGCGCCACCGAGACTGTGCATCATGTGGAACTCGAAGGTGTGTTTGTGCAGATTGGCCTGGTGCCCAACACCGAATGGCTCAAAGGCACGTTGGAGCTTTCCAAACACGGCGAGATCGTGGTGGATGCCAAAGGCGCGACCTCGCTGCCCGGCGTGTTTGCCGCAGGGGACGCCACCACCGTGCCCTACAAACAAATCATCATCGCCACAGGCGACGGCGCCAAGGCGGCACTCAGCGCGTTTGACTACCTGATGCGTTTGCCTGCGGTGGTCGCACCAGCGGTTGCAACACCCGTAGCTACGCCAGCAGCAGAGATGGCCACGGCATAAAGGCTTACAGCCTCAGGCTGGCTCAGTAAAATCGGGCCAGTCTCTCTTTTTTACATTGAGCGGCGCCTGTTGGCGCCGTTCGTCATTTTTGGCACTCTTCCCATGACCGACGCACCGCAGCAACCTGGCCTCAACAGCCTGTCCAAATCCTTTGAGCCCGCCGCCCTGGAAGCCCACTGGGGCCCGGAGTGGGAAAAGCGCGGTTATGGTGTGGCGGGCGCCCGTGGCACCGGCCAGCCTGACGCGGATGCTGCCGCACGTGGTGACAACTTCTGCATCCAGTTGCCGCCGCCCAATGTGACCGGCACGCTGCACATGGGCCATGCGTTCAACCAAACCATCATGGACAGCCTGACGCGGTACCACCGCATGGCTGGCTTCAACACCGCCTGGATTCCGGGCACCGACCACGCCGGTATCGCCACCCAGATCGTCGTGGAGCGCCAGTTGCAAGCTCAAGGCATCAGCCGCCACGACATGGGCCCGACACCCGCAGAAGCACGCAAAAACTTCGTGAGCAAGGTCTGGGAGTGGAAAGAAAAGAGTGGCAACACCATCACCACCCAGATGCGTCGTATGGGCGACACCGTTGACTGGAGCCGCGAATACTTCACGATGGACCCCAAGCTGTCCAAAACCGTGACCGAAACCTTTGTGCGCCTGTATGAACAAGGCCTGATCTACCGCGGCAAACGCCTGGTCAACTGGGACCCGGTGTTGATGAGCGCGGTGTCTGACCTGGAAGTGGAGTCTGAAGAAGAAGACGGCAGCCTGTGGCACATCATGTACCCCTTTGCCGACGGCCCGCAGCTGGTCAACGGCGAACTGGCTCCCGGCCTAGTGGTGGCGACCACACGGCCTGAGACCATGCTGGGCGACGTGGCCGCCATGGTGCACCCGGAGGACGAACGTTACGCGCACCTGATCGGCAAGGAAGTCACCCTGCCCTTGTGCAACCGTACCATCCCGATCATTGCGGACGACTACGTGGACAAGGCTTTTGGCACCGGCGTCGTCAAGGTCACCCCGGCGCATGACCAGAACGACTACCAGGTCGGCCAGCGTCACAAGTTGCCGATGATTTGTGTGCTGACACTGGATGCCAAAATTGATAGCAATGCACCCAGCGCTTATGTGGGCTTGGACCGCTTTGCAGCACGCAAGCAGATCGTCAAAGACCTGCAGGCGCTGGAACTGATGGTCGAGATCAAAAAACACAAACTGATGGTGCCGCGCTGCGCCCGCACCGGCCAGGTGATCGAGCCGATGCTGACCGACCAATGGTTTGTGGCGATGTCGAAAGTGTCTGAACAAGACCCGACCGGCAAGTCCATCACGCAAAAAGCCATCGACGCGGTGCAGTCGGGCGAAGTGAAGTTTGTGCCTGAGAACTGGGTCAACACCTACAACCAGTGGATGAACAACATCCAGGACTGGTGCATCAGCCGCCAGCTCTGGTGGGGCCATCAGATCCCCGCCTGGTACGCCGAAGATGGTACGGTTTTTGTAGCACGTAACGAAGACGATGCAAGGGCTCAGGCCCAAAAAGCCGGTTATACCGGCACCCTCAAGCGTGACGACGACGTGCTCGACACCTGGTACTCCAGCGCGCTGGTACCCTTCAGCACCATGGGCTGGCCTGAAAAAACGCCCGACTACGACCTCTACCTGCCCAGCAGCGTGTTGGTCACCGGTTACGACATCATCTTTTTCTGGGTCGCCCGGATGATCATGATGACCACCCACTTCACCGGCAAGGTGCCGTTCAAACACGTCTACATCCACGGCTTGGTGCGCGACGCGCAGGGCCACAAGATGAGCAAGTCTGAAGGCAATGTGCTCGACCCGGTCGACCTGATCGATGGCATCGCCCTGCCCGAGCTGCTGGTCAAACGCGCCGAGGGCCTGCGCAAGCCCGAAACCGCACCCCAGGTGCGCAAAAACACCGAAAAGGAGTTCCCGGCTGGCATCCCCGCCTTTGGCGCCGATGCGTTGCGCTTCACCTTTGCCTCGCTGGCCTCTCTGGGCCGCAGCATCAACTTCGACGCCAAACGCTGCGAGGGGTACCGCAACTTCTGCAACAAACTCTGGAACGCCAGCCGTTTTGTGCTGATGAACTGCGAAGGCCAGGACTGCGGGTTGAACGAGCACAGCCCTGCCGAGTGCGCCACAGGCGACTACCTGAAATTCAGCCAGGCGGACCGCTGGATCGTCTCGCTGCTGCAAAAAGCCGAGGCGGATGTGACGCAGGGCTTTGCCGATTACCGCCTGGACAACGTCGCCAGCACGATTTACGACTTTGTCTGGAACGAGTTCTGCGACTGGTACCTGGAAATCGCCAAGGTGCAGATCCAGACCGGCGACGACGCGCAGAAACGCGCGACCCGCCGCACCCTGATCCGCACCCTGGAAACCATTTTGCGGCTGGCCCATCCGATCATCCCGTTTGTGACCGAAGAGTTGTGGCAAGTGGTAGCCCCACTGGCAGGCCGCGCTGGTGCCTCGGTGGCGATTGCGGCCTACCCGGTGAGCCAACCCGAGCGCATCGACCCCGCCGCGATTGCCCATGTGGCCAAACTCAAGACCCTGGTCGACGCTTGCCGCAACCTGCGTGGCGAGATGAATGTGTCACCTGCGACCCGGCTACCGCTGTTTGTGCTGGCGGGCTCCCCTGCCGAAGCCGCTTTCATGACCGAGGCCGCACCAGTGTTGCAGGCGCTGGCCAAACTCAACGAAGTGCGGGTGTTCAGCGACGAAGCGACCTGGGCTGCCGCCGCACAAGCCGCACCTGTGGCGGTGGTGGGTGAGGCGCGCATCTGCCTCTTCATGGAAATTGACGTGGCCGCCGAAAAGGCCCGCCTGGGCAAGGAACTGGCGCGGCTTGAAGGTGAAATCCTCAAGGCCAACGGCAAACTGGGTAACGAGTCTTTTGTGGCACGTGCCCCGGCTGCGGTGATTGATCAGGAACGCAAACGCCTGGCCGACTTTGAAGCCACGGTGGCCAAGGTCAAAGAGCAGTTGGCACGCCTGGGTTGATGTGAGATGGGGGCCGCCACGCTGCGGCCCTGACTGACACTCTGGGGGCAGAGGGGCAACCACGGCCGCCCTTGGCCCGCGCCAGGGTCAGCGACGGCGCAGCACGTGGATATAGGTGTCGTGCACGGTTTGCTGGTCCAGCAACTCGTTGCCGGTCTGCCGGGCAAAGGCCTTGAAGTCGCGCATGGAGCCCACATCGGTGGCTGTCACCTGCAGCGTCTGGCCGCTTTCCATGGTGCTCAAGGCCTTTTTGGCGTGCAGGATGGGCAGCGGGCAGTTCAGGCCGCTGGTGTCGATCTCTTTGTCAATGTGCATGGCTGTTTCCTGATAAATGGGGGTCTGGACTCACGCCGGGAACACACCGGTGGACAGGTACCGGTCGCCCCGGTCGCAGACAACAAAGACAATTGTCGCGTGGCGCGCGGTTTTGGCAATCTCTTGCGCTACCCAGCAGGCGCCTGCCGCTGAAATACCGGCAAAAATGCCTTCCTCACGCGCCAGCGTGCGGCACATGGCCTCGGCATCTTCCTGGCTCACATACATCAGCTCGTCGACATGGGTTGGGTCATAAATCTTGGGCAGATAAGCCTCGGGCCATTTGCGAATGCCAGGAATGCGTGAGCCCTCATGCGGCTGCACCCCAATGATTTTGATCGCGGGGTTCTTCTTTTTGAGGTACTGCGAGACACCGGTGATGGTGCCGGTAGTGCCCATGGCACTCACAAAATGGGTGATCTTGCCCTTGGTGTCGGCCCAGATTTCGGGGCCGGTGGTCTCCACATGGATGCGCGGGTTGTCCTGGTTGGCAAACTGGTCAAGCATGCGGCCCTTGCCTTCGCGCTGCATCTGTTCGGCCAGGTCACGTGAATACTCCATGCCGCCGCTCTTGGGGGTGAGGATCAGCTCGGCACCAAAAGCCTTCATGGTCTGGGCGCGCTCGATCGACAGGTCCTCGGGCATGATCAGGATCATCTTGTAACCCTTGACGGCCGCCGCCATGGCCAGCGCAATGCCGGTGTTGCCCGAAGTGGCCTCGATCAGCGTGTCACCCGGTTTGATCTCACCACGCTCTTGTGCCCGCACAATCATCGAAAACGCGGCCCGATCCTTGACCGAACCGGCCGGGTTGTTGCCCTCCAACTTGCCCAAAATCACGTTGCCGTTGAGCTGGTTGACATCAACCGCCAGCCTCTGCAAACGCACCAACGGTGTTTTGCCAATCAAATCTTCAATGGTTGGATATTTCATACCCCGCACTGTGCCATAATTCGCGCTCGCTCCCGCAGCCCGGGTGGTGAAATTGGTAGACGCAGGGGACTCAAAATCCCCCTCCGAAAGGAGTGCCGGTTCGATTCCGGCCCCGGGCACCAGAATTCCGTTTCAGCTCTTGTCGAACCCGCACGTTGTCCCAACGTAGCGGGTTTTTTGTTGTCTCAGAGCTGATGCAAGTCCTATTTGGGTACATCAGCATTTGGTCTAGTCGGCAGATGAATGATCTGGACAAGCAGCGAATTGACGTTAGACCATGCAGACAACCGCCAGGGCTTGGAGCAATGACCTCTCTCAAACACCCTGGCCGCGAGCGGCCTGGGCTGCCGCACAAAACAGGCCACGCATCTCTGCGTCCGAGCCTTCTCCGACTTGAAGCATCTGCAGCTTTTTGGGGGTGCTGGTCTCCTGACGCTGGCCTGCCATGTCTTGCCAGATGGCGGCGATCTCCTGCCCGATGTGTTGGCTGTCATCGTCTTTGCCGACCACCACTAGCACTTTCTCAAGGGGTGCGCGGCGTAACAAGGCCTCCAGCTCAAACCGGGTGCCAGCACGCTTGTCGTTGTACTCACGCAGGTCAAGCATCACCACGGCGGCCTGGTCGATCAAGGACAAGACCGTGGCCTGCCAGCTGGTGTTCGCACAGAACAACTCATGAACGCGACAGCGGCCGTCGGGGTCACGCGTCTGATCCAGCGTCAACAGTGCCTGCTTGAGCTTGTCTGCGTCGGTGATAAAGCGCTGGTGCAAACTGCGCTGAAGATAGGCAAAAAATTCATCGGGCTCCAGGTAGGCACCCGCCAGGTCGGGGCCTGCAATCATCCACACCGGGCCTGCAAAACGCCAGCGCGCCAGAAAGCGGTCGGTGAAGGCCTCTGAGCGCTCTGAGGGTTTGAACACACGCAGCAACAACAAAGCACCCAAGGGTTGGGGCGCGCGTCGAATGGTCCAACGCAAGGCCACACGCTGCACACCGCGCCAGGCCAACCAAGACACCAAAATGGCCAACCCCAACCACTCCATGCTGTGTTGGGTGCGCTGCTCGAACGACATCATCAAAACAACCGTAGCCATGAAGGATGTGACGAGTGCCCAGTAGGCACCCAAGGCCAGCTGCTGCTCGCTGAACTGCCGTTCGGTGTACCGGCGCGCCAGGCGCATCAGCATTCGCCATGAGCAGTACGCCGCGATGCCGAGCAACACCACAGAGGTCCCCCCCGCAAGAAGCCAGTCCTGAAGCGTTGGTTCCGTGTCAGGTGAGTCATCAAACAGAACGAGCACCCAAATCAGGGTAAAGAACACCAACAGACCCACGGTGAATGCAGCGACCAAAGGCGGGCCAGCACCGCGCACCGCCGGACGCATGAATGTGACCAGGGTCAACGCCAGTAGTGCAGCGCACAACAAAAAAATGCCGCTGCCCAGCCAGCCCAAACCCGCAAAAACCAAACCAAGGCCCAAACACAGCATCACCAGGGCAAAAACCGCCCAAACACGGGACTCTCTCACACACGCTTGAAATGCCCAGGGTAAAGCTGCTGGCAGCACAAGCATGGGCCACAACACCAGTTGTGTGATCCAGGTGGCCAAAGGGGCACTGTCTCCGAACTTTTGACCGGTCATGGTCGACAAGAGCGCAATCCCAAAAACCAGAATGATCAAGAGAAGCCACCAATACAACAAGCCACTAACAAACTGGACCCACAACACCCGACCACGCAGGCGACGCGCAGGCCGGGTGGGGTCATCCGCACCCGCAGGCTGGAAGGCATCTGCCGCACACCAGGATTGCTGCAAGTCAGCTGTCGCCAGGGGCATGTCGGTTGTTTGGGCAGCACGCGACTCGGTCGGGAGCACGATGTGGCTCACCGCTGTTTTGGCCTGCAGATCAACCACGGCCCTGGCGTAGCGGCGCTTGATCCAAACCGCCAAACCAACAGCCAGTGGCACCAGCAGACACAGTAAAAAAGCGATCAGCGCGATCCACTGGGTTGAGTTGAGCTCGTCATTCGAAGCCATGCGGGTGCCCTCCGAAGAATGTCTGCATTGTTGTCGCCGAGGTATTCCAGCCGCTGGCAAGCAAACTGGACTTACCCCTGACGTCGGGGCTGACCTCGTTGCTACGCAGACCACTGATGACCGCCACCCGTTTAAGGTGGCTTGAGTGGACGACGCCATCGTACCCTGGGACCACTGCAGCGGTGTCGACCAGCTCTGGCCCAAAGGCGTGGGCCAGTTCATCCTGTGGGCGTTGATGAGCTTGCATCGCCTCCAGGCCTGCGATGGCACCAGACACATCGCGATACCATTCCTGAAGTTGTAGCTACCAGCCCTTACAAATCAAGGGATAGAGGCCACTTTCATTTAACCTGACTTACCCGCCAGCTGCAGCGAGGCACGCAAAGTGTCATTGATGCGGGTTTGCCAGCCATCACCGGTGGCGCACACGTCGGTTGACCAGGGCTCGGGGCAGTTGGACGTTTGCTGGGCGTTGAGACATAATTTTTTGCACCCAAGATGCAATCCTCAGCCAGTCCAGGCTGACAGAGCAAGAGCAATCTCCATCGTCCACTTTCAAAATAGGGGGAACACCATGGCACTGAACGCGTATTTGCGACTCAAGGGGCAAAAGACAGGTGATGTCAAAGGCTCGGTCACACAAAAAGGGCGAGAGGGAAAAATCATGGTCATTGCGGTGTCGCACAGCATCGTGTCGCCGCGCGACATCCAGTCGGGCTTGCCCACCGGCCAGCGCCAACACAAGCCGTTTGTGATCACGAAAGAGTCCGACAAGTCGTCGCCGCTGCTCTACAACATGCTGGTGACCAACGAGAACATCCTTGACTGGGAGCTTCAGTTCTGGACGCCAACCCTGACGGCGACAGCGGGTAGCGGGCAGGAGGTGCAGAGCCATTCCGTCAAACTCGTCAATGCGAACATCGCCTCCATCGACTTCCGGATGCCCAACAACAAAAACCCCGACCTGATGCGATACGCCGAGTACGAAGAGATCGCCTTCACCTACCAGAAGATTGTCTGGACGTGGAACGACGGCGGCATCACAGCGTCGGACGACTGGGTCGGCCGCGTCTAGTGCCACAGAGGGCGTCTGCCCTCCCACTGCTCACGACCCCGCCAACCCCTGCACCACCGTGGGGTAACGCAGCCTCAGGCGCAGCTCTTTTTTGAGCCGGGTGTTGTCCATGCGCCGGGACTCACTCATGAAGCTCAGCAGGGCCAGCGGCAGGCGTTGTTGCGCTTCGGCGCGCGACAGGCGTTCGGGCCGGGGCAGGCCGTACAGGTCGGCAGCCAGCTCAAAGTACTCACCCATCTTCAGGCAGGTGTCGTCGTTGGTGTTGTAGACCCGTTGCGGGGCGCCGCGCCACAGGGCGGCCACACAGGCGCGCGCCAGGTCGTCAGCGTGGATGTGGTTGGTGTAGACATCATCCTCGGCGCGCAGCATGGGTGTGCCGCGCAACAGGCGTTCACGCGGTGTGCCGCCCACGCGGTTGGGGGCGTAGATGCCGGGGATGCGCAGCACGGTGCTGGGCACACCCGTGGCGCGGCCATAGTGGCGCACCAGGCTTTCAGCACATATTCGCCTCTTGGCCCTTGATGTAAAAGGGTTAACAGCTCTTGTTTCTGTAGCTACTGCACCGTCGCAGTCGCCATACACACCGCTGGTGGAGCCATACACCAGCGACTCGGGCCGGCTGCGTCGGCGCAGCACCCGCAGCAGCGCGCGGGTACGCGGGTCGCCTGCAACACTCTCCAGCGGCGGCGCCAGATGCACCACACGGGTCGCCAGACCGGCCAGGCGGCACAGGCTGGGTGGTTCATCGAGGTTGCCCAGCAACGGGGTGATGCCTAGGGCACGCAGCTCGGCCAGGCGGGCAGCGCTGGAGGTCAGCGCGAGCAGGCGCACTTGGCGGTGCATCAGGCCCGCCACGCGCAAGCCAACATCACCACAGCCCACCAGCAGCACACGTTCGCGCCGGAAACGGGCGGGCAAGGCGCCAGGTCGGCTGGCGTACAAAAGGGGAGACGTGCTTTTTAATGCGGGCAAAATGTGATCCTTCCAGTTTTGATTTCAGCGCCTAGGATAACGACAACATGAGCTCTGCCGCCACCTCCCCCGCCACTTTTCAGATCACCATGGTGCCCAGCCAGCGTACGTTCAGCGTCGACCCTGGCGAAACCCTGCTGGCCGGGGGCATCCGCCAGGGGGTCAACCTGCCCTATGGCTGCAAAGACGGCGCCTGTGGTTCCTGCAAATGCAAAAAACTCAGCGGCAGCGTGGAACACGGCAGCTACCAGGCCAAGGCCATCAGCGACGAAGAATTGGCCCAGGGTTTTGTGCTGACCTGCTGCGCCACGGCCACTAGCGACGTGGTGCTGGAGTCGCGCCAGGTCACGGCCGAGGGCGCGTTCCCGATCAAAAAAATGCCCACCCGCCTCAAGCTGATGGAAAAGAAGTCAGACGACGTGATGCGCCTGCAACTGCAGCTGCCCGCCAACGAAGCTTTTCAATACCACGCCGGTCAATACATCGACTTTCTGCTGCCCGGTGGCCTGCGCCGCAGTTATTCGATGGCCAACGCACCCCACACCCTGGCGGCGGGTGAAGGCATCGAGTTACACATCCGCCACATGCCCGGTGGCAAGTTCACCGACCAGGTGTTTGGCACGATGAAAGAGCGCGACATCCTGCGCATCGAGGGGCCTTTTGGCAGCTTCTACCTGCGCGAAGGCAGCAGCAAACCGATCATCCTGTTGGCCTCGGGCACCGGTTTTGCACCGCTCAAGGCGCTGATCGAACACATGCAGTTTGCCAAGATCAGCCGCCCGGTCACGCTGTACTGGGGTGGGCGCAGGCCTGCTGACCTGTACATGGCGGACTGGGTGCAGGCCAAACTGGCCGAGATGCCGAATCTGCGCTTTGTGCCGGTGGTGTCCGACGCGCTGCCCGAGGATGGCTGGAGCGGGCGCACCGGTTTTGTGCACCAGGCCGTGCTGCAAGAGACACCCGATTTGTCCGGGCACCAGGTGTATGCCTGTGGTGCGCCGATTGTGGTGGCGTCTGCCCAGCGCGACTACCTCCAGGCCGGGCTGCCGGTCGACGAGTTTTATGCCGATTCATTCACCTCCGAAGCCGACAAGGCTGCGGACGGCGCCGCTGTTTAACCCAAGACAAGGACCTGTCATGCACACCCGATCATTTCTGCTGAGTACCCTGGCGCTGGCCGCCGCCACCCTGATGCCGCTGGCGCAGGCGCAAGACAAACCGATCCGCCTGATCGTGCCCTACGCCGCCGGTGGCCCGCTGGACATCACCGCGCGTGCGCTGGCCGAACGTGTCAAGGACAGCCTGGGCACGGTGATCATCGACAACAAACCCGGCGCCGGTGGCAACATCGGCGCCAGCGCGGTGGCCAAGGCGGCGCCGGACGGCCTGACCATTGGTATTGCTGCCACCGCCACCCATGCGGTCAACCCCTGGCTGTACAGCAAGATGCCGTTTAATGCGGCCACCGACTTTGCCCCGATCACCCAGATGGTGCGGGTGCCCAATGTGCTGGTGATGAATGCCGACACCGCCGCCCGCCTGAAGATCAACAGTGTGAAAGACCTGATCGCCTACGCCAAGGCCAACCCGGCCAAACTTAATTACGGCAGTGGTGGCAATGGCAGCGCCGGGCACCTGGCCGGTGAGTTGTTCAAAAAAG
This sequence comes from Rhodoferax sp. U11-2br, assembly GCF_018619435.1. GTDB lineage: Bacteria > Pseudomonadota > Gammaproteobacteria > Burkholderiales > Burkholderiaceae_C > Rhodoferax. The sequence goes on from NZ_JAHFZF010000012.1 coordinate 75,256, forward strand.
AGGCCGGCATTTTTGCGGTGCACATCCCCTACAACGGCGGCAACCCGGCGCAACTTGGGCTGCTCAGTGGCCAGGTCGATTACAACTTTGACAACCTGTCCACCGCCGCGCCCAACATCAAGGCCGGCAAACTCAAGGCGCTGGCGGTGACCACCCTGACCGCGTCGAGCGCGCTGCCCGGTGTGCCACCGGTGGCTGACACCCTCAAAGGGTTTGCGGTGGACACCTGGTGGGGCCTGGTGGCACCTGCGGGCACACCCAAGGACGTGATCACCAAACTCAACACCGCGTTTGTGGCCGCGCTCAACGCGCCTGAGACCAAAACCCGCTTTGCGGCCCTGCTGGCCGAGCCGGTGCCCAGCACCCCCGAGGCGTTTGGTGCGTTGATGAACAGCGAGCGCCGCAAATACGAGTCCATGGTCAAGTCCTCCGGCGCCAAGGTGGATTAACCACCCAGCACTACACCCAAACCGTCAGGGCTTGGCCGCTGGCTCGACCTTGGCGGCGTTGAGGCGGCGGATACGCGCCTCATTGGCCAACAAGACATCGGCCTGCGTCACAGGTTTGGGGGATGAAACAGGGCTGGCAACGGGGGCCACGGCGGGTTGCGGCGCCTGCACCAACGCGTTGGCCTGACGCCGACTTAACTGGGTGGCAGCCTGGCCCTGGATCAGCTGCTCTTGCTGCTGCCCCCGCTGCTGGATCACCAGCGGCACACCACTGCCAGTGCTGGCGGGCTGCGCCAACACAGCGGCAGGGCTGGCCAGCAGCCCGGCGGCGCCCGCCAGCACACAGGTGGCCAGGCGCAGGCGCCTACTCATCCACACCGGCCCCGGACAAATACCACTGCGCGATGATCTGCCGCTCAGCCGCGGTGATGTGGGTGGTGTTGCTCATCGGCATGAGTTTGCTCACCACCACCTGCTGGTAGATGTTGGCCGCGTTTTGTTGGACCATCTGCGGGCTGTCAAAACGCAAACCCTTGGACTGCACCGCCTCACCATGGCACAGGTAACAACGCTGCTCCAGAACGGTTTGCAGGGTTTTGTAAGAGATTTGGCCGCTAGCCACCGTATTACCTGGGCTACCCGCTACGGAAGACGTAGCAGATTGAGGGGTGTTGGATTCTGGCGCAGGTTTGAGCCAGACGATCATCATGGCAATCACCACCACACCCAGCAGCGCATAAGGCAGCGGATTGCCATTGCGCCCGAGCTTGAAGCCGTGGCGCAGCACAAAAAACTGGCGGATCACGGCACCGGCAAACATCATCGCAATCAACACCAGCCAGTTTTGCGGGTGGGTGTAGGTGAAGCTGTAGTGGCCGCTGAGCATCGCAAACAACACCGGCAGCGTGAAATAGGTGTTGTGCACACTGCGCTGTTTGCCACGTTTGCCATGGATCGGGTCCACCGGTTCACCGGCCTTGATCGCGGCAATCACCTTGCGCTGGCCCGGAATGATCCAGTGCGCCACGTTGGCACTCATGGTGGTGGCCATCATCGCGCCCACCAGCAAAAAGGCGGCGCGCCCGGCAAACCAGTGGCAGGCCAGCCAACTGGCCACACACACCAGCACCAACACCAGCGCGCCCACGATGGCATCACCGTTTTTGCGCTGGCCAAACAGGCGGCAGATCAGGTCGTACAACAGCCAAAAAATCACCAGAAAGAAAATCGCCACCGTGATCGCCTGCCAGGGCAACCAATCCATCTTGGACTTGTCAATCAGGTAAGTGGTGGCACTCCACAGGTAGGACACGGTGAACAGCGAAAAGCCGGTCAGCCAGGTGGTGTAACTCTCCCAATAAAACCAGTGCAGGTGTTTGGGCAGCTGCGGCGGGCGCACCGCGAACTTCACCGGGTGGTAGAAGCCGCCGCCGTGCACCGCCCACAACTCACCGCTGACGCCTTGTTTTTTGAGGTCTTCGTCCTCGGGCGGGGTCAGGCTGCTGTCCAGAAACACAAAATAAAACGAGGAACCAATCCAGGCAATCGCGGTGATCACATGCACCCAGCGCAGCAGCAGGTTGGCCCAATCGAGGTAATAACTTTCCATCCACTATCCCTTTTTAATGTCCAGACGACGTCTGCCCGACAACTTGCAAGACTTGTGCCGCCACCGCCACCGCAATCACCTCTGGCTGCTTGCCAACAATGCCCGGCACACCAATCGGGCAGGTCACCTGGGCCAGCTCCTCAGCCGTGAAACCACGCGCCAGCAGGCGGTGGCTGAAGCTGGCCCATTTGGTTCGGCTGCCAATCAGGCCGATAAACGGCAGGTCCGCCTGCTGTCGCTGGCGCAACAAGCAGGCTGCCACCACATCCAGATCCTCGGCATGGCTGAAGCTCATGATCAGCACCAGCGCACCGGGTGGCAGGTCTGCCACCGCGGCCTGCACCGGTTGTGAATGTTCACACAGCACCTGCGCGGGCAGGTCGGGCGGGAATATCTCGTCACGGCTGTCGATCCAGTGCAGGCGCAGCGGCAGGGTTTGCAACACGGCCACCAGTGCCCGCCCGACATGGCCCCCCCCAAACAGCGCCACCAGCGGCCAGCTGGATTGTTGTGCCGTCAAACGCTGCGCCAGCTCGGAGGTGTCCTGTGCCCCCACTCGCTCAAATTGCAATGTCATCTCGCCCCCACAACACTGGCCCAAAGCGGGCCCCAGCGGGTAGCGACACATCTGTTTTGGTTCGCCCGATTTCAACTGTTGCCGGGCATGCTGGATGACCTGCCACTCCAGCTGGCCACCGCCCACCGTGCCCAGTGTGTGCCCGGCAAACACGGCCATCCAGGCACCGGCCTCACGGGGCACCGAGCCACGCGAGGTCTGCACCGTGACCAGCACCGCGTCCTGGGTGGCCAGATTCTGAATAAAAGCTGCCAACACTGTCACAAATCCTTACCCAATGGGGGCCACAAAGCCTGTCAAACACGGCGTTTTTGCGGCACAGTAGCGCACCTGCACATCCTGCCCAAAAGAGACACCATGAACCTGTTCACCCCGCAACACACTCGCCAAGCCAGCTGGGGCCTGGCGCTGGCCTCGACGCTGGCGGCCTTGCTCAGTGGCTGCAGTAGCCCACCCAAGGCGCCGCCTGCACCACCCGCCGCGCCGGTGGTTGTCCCACCGCCGCCCGCCGCCGCACCGGCTCTGGTGTCGCAGGCTGTAACCCCGCGCGCCTACCGGCGTGACGCTGCACAACATCTCTACAGTAAAAACGCCGACCGCATCTACCGGGGCAAGATGCCGCCGCTGCTGTATGCGATCGGTGTGCTGCAGGTCGAGGTGGACAACAAAGGCCGCGTCACCGGCACCAGCTGGATGCGTGCGCCCAACCACGCGCCCGAGGTGATTGCCGAGATCGAACACACGGTGCGTGCCGCCGCACCCTACCCGGTGCCGGTGCGCATGGGCCGTGTCACCTACACCGACACCTGGCTGTGGCACAAAAGTGGCACCTTCCAGCTCGACACCCTGACCGAAGGGCAGTATTAACACCACTCAGGAGCCCCGGTAGGTCGAATAACTCCAGGGGCTCACCAACAGCGGCACGTGGTAGTGCGCCGCTGGGTCGGCCACCCCAAAGTCCAGGTTCACCTGGTCCAGAAAGTTGGGCTCGGGCAACACCACACCCCGCGCCTTGAAATAAGCCGCCACCTCAAACACCAGCCGGTAGGTGCCGCGCTGCAGGCTGCTGGCATCGAGCAGCAGGCCGTCGGGGTTGCGGCCATCGGTATTCAGCACCAGCTGTTTGATCAGGCGCGGCGCACCGGCACCGGTGGCCCACAGCGCCACCGACATGCCTGCCGCCGGTGTGCCGTGCATGGTGTCCAACACATGTGTACTCAATCCCATGAATGCTTCCTCAAAATAAGGTCAAAGTGTATTGGGCATAAACGACGCAGCTATCATGCCAGCCAACCCTGTCTGACGCTGATTTCACACCATGAGCCACTACAACAGCACCCTACCCTACCCGCGCGATTTGAAGGGCTACGGCCCCCAACCACCCCACGCCCAATGGCCCAACCAGGCCCGCATTGCGGTGCAGTTTGTGCTGAACTACGAGGAAGGCGGCGAAAACTGCGTGTTGCACGGCGATGCGGGCAGTGAGCAATTCCTCTCGGAGATGTTCAACCCGGCCAGTTACCCAGAGCGCCACATCAGCATGGAGGGTATCTACGAATACGGCTCACGCGCCGGGGTCTGGCGCATCTTGCGTGAGTTCGAGAAGCGTGGTCTGCCACTGACCGTGTTTGGCGTCAGCATGGCGCTGGAGCGTTACCCCGAGCTGGTGCAGGCCTGCCAGAGCCTGGGCCACGAGATCGCCTGCCACGGTTTGCGCTGGATCCACTACCAGAACGTTCCCGAAGCGGTGGAGCGTGAACACATGGCACGTGGCATGGAGATCCTGACCAAACTCATGGGTGTGCGCCCGCAAGGCTGGTACACCGGGCGCGACAGCCCCAACACGCGCCGCCTGGTGGCCGACTTTGGTGGTTTTGCCTACGACGCTGACTACTACGGCGACGACTTGCCGTTCTGGATGGACGTGAAAAAAACCGACGGCAGCCTGGCGCAACAGCTGATCGTGCCCTACACCCTGGACTGCAACGACATGCGTTTTGCCCTGCCCCAAGGCTACAGCCACGCCGACCCGTTCTACCAGTACCTCAAGGACACGTTTGATGCGCTCTACGCCGAGGGTGACCCCAATGGCCTGAACGCGCCCAAGATGATGAGTGTGGGCATGCACTGCCGCCTGCTCGGACGCCCGGGGCGCATCACCGCGTTGCAACGTTTCTTGGACCACATCGGGCAACACGAACATGTGTGGGTGTGCCGCAGGTTGGACATTGCGCGGCATTGGCGCTCGGTGCACCCGTATGACGCGGTGGCGGTGGCCTGAGATTTGCTTGAGTTCATGTGCGCCTGATTTATGTGTTTTTTTGGCCTCTAGCCCTCGTAAATACTGAATCAAGGGCTCTTACAGATGTAGCAGTTTGGACTGCATCTGCCGCCGACTTAAATAACCAACACCATGCCCTTAACCCTGGACCAACTCAACACCGCCTCCAAACTAGAGGCCTTGCAGCTGCTCGACGGCCTCTACGAACACAGCCCCTGGATAACCGAGGCGGCACTGCAGCAGCGGCCCTTCCAGTCGTTGGCCCAGCTCAAAGTCCTGTTGACCCAGGTGGTGAGCACGGCCCCGCGCGAAGCCCAGCTGAGCCTGATCCGCGCTCACCCCGAGCTGGCCGGCAAAGCCATGGTCAGCCAGAGCCTCACGACGGAGTCCACCAACGAGCAAAACAAAGCGGGCCTGACGAACTGCAGCCCGGCCGAATTTGCCAAGCTGCAGCAGCTAAATGCCGACTACAACACCCAATTTGGCTGGCCCTTTATCCTGGCGGTGCGTGGGCCGCGTGGCACGGGTTTGAGCCGGGCCGAGATCATCGCCACCTTTGAGCGCCGCCTGCACAGCCACCCGGACTTTGAACTTCAAGAGTGCCTGCGCAACATCCACCGCATTGCCGAGATCCGTCTCAACGACAAGTTTGGCATCACCCCCACGCTGGGCAACGCGGTGTGGGACCAGCAGGAACAACTCGCCGAGTTTTCGGAGCCTGGCTACAAGGAACAGAACCAGCTCACCGTGACCTACCTGACGGAGGCCCACCGTGCCTGCGCCGAACGCATCCGGGGCTGGATGCTGGAAAGCGGGTTCGATACCGTGTCCATCGACGCGGTAGGCAATGTGGTCGGGCGATATGAGGCGCTTGACAAAAACAGTAGCAGCTCGCCCTTACCCAATAAGGACCAGAGCCCCAAAACACTGTTGACCGGCAGCCACTATGACACCGTGCGCAACGGCGGCAAATACGATGGCCGCCTGGGCATTGTTGTGCCCATGGCCTGTGTGCGTGAGTTGCACCGCGTTGGGCGACGCCTGCCGTTTGCCATCGAGGTGGTCGCGTTTGCCGAGGAAGAAGGCCAGCGCTTCAAAGCCACGTTTTTGGGCTCCAGCGCGCTCACCGGCAGTTTTGATGCGACCTGGCTGGACCAGCTGGATGCCGATGGCGTGTCGATGCTGGCGGTCATGCAACAGGCCGGGCTCGGTGGTGCGGACAAAACCGCCGCCCTGCAAGCCATCAGCGCTCTGAAACGCGACCCGGCGCAGTACCTGGGTTTTGTCGAGGTCCACATCGAACAGGGCCCGGTGCTCAACACGCTGAACCTGCCGCTGGGCATCGTCACCGCGATCAACGCCAGTGTGCGTTACCTCGGCGAAGTCACCGGTGTGGCCAGCCACGCCGGCACCACCCCGATGGACCAGCGTTTTGACGCCGCCTGTGCGGTGGCCGAGCTGGCGCTCTACCTGGAGCAACGCGCGGCGCAGGACGGCGACTCGGTGGCCACCATGGGCCAACTCAACGTGCCCAACGGCAGCATCAACGTGGTGCCGGGGCGTTGCACGTTCAGCCAGGATTTGCGCGCGCCGAGTGACCGCCAGCGTGATGCGCTGGACGCGGATGTACGCGCCACCTTGGCACAGATCAGCCAGCGCCGGGGGCTGCAGTTCACGCTGCAGGAAACCATGCGCGCCAGCGCCGCACCCAGTGACGCCCTCTGGCAACAACGCTGGGAAGCTGCCGTGGCGGCACTGGGCCTGCCCGTCCACCATCTGCCCAGCGGCGCTGGCCATGACGCGATGAAGTTGCACGAGCTGATGCCCCAGGCCATGTTGTTTGTGCGCGGCCAAAACGCCGGCATCAGCCACAACCCGCTGGAGTCCACCACAAGTGATGACATGCAGTTGGCGGTGGAGGCGTTTATGCAGTTGCTGGAGTTGGTGGCGTGAAATCGCCCGTTATGACTCCCACACGTGCAGTTTTTACCCGCTGTGCGTATTGGGTGCCCAACTCCGCGGATGTCCCCCGGCTTGGGCCCTGCCCAAGCCTCCTCCTTTATTCCGCTGCGTCAGACACCCAACACACACCACTCGCAAATCAGTTTGCAAGCAAACCCAGGCAGATAACCCACCGGCTGCTGCGTAGCGCGAACCAGAGGCGCTTGCCCGTCAGCACCCTCAGCATGATGCTGTAGGGTCAACACACAAGCGCAACAACCAACACAACCCACCCAAAACTCCCATGACCACTGAAAACCAACTCGACGCCTGGATTGACGCCCACTTTGACGAACAGGTGGCGTTTTTGCAGCAACTCATACAGGTGCCCACCGACACACCACCCGGCAACAACGCGCCACACGCTGAACGTGCCGCTGATTTGTTTGAGGCCATGGGTCTGAAGACTGACAAACACCCGGTGCCCGCATCGGACGTGCAGGCCGCTGGGCTGCAAAGCATCACCAACCTGATCGTGCGCCGCAGTTATGGCGCGGGTGGCAAAACGATTGCGCTCAACGCGCATGGCGACGTGGTGCCGCCCGGTGAGGGCTGGACACATGACCCCTACGGTGGCGAGATCGTGGACGGCAAGATGTATGGCCGCGCTGCCGCGGTGAGCAAATGCGACTTTGCCACCTACGCCTTTGCCATCCGCGCGCTGGAGGCGGTGGCCAAACCAACCCAGGGCCAGATTGACCTGCTGCTGACCTATGACGAAGAATTTGGCGGTGAGGTCGGCCCGGCCTGGTTGCTCTCTCAGGGGCTGACACACCCGGACCTGATGATTGCCGCTGGTTTCAGCTACCAGGTGATCACCGCGCACAACGGCTGCCTGCAGCTCGAAGTGACGGTGCATGGGCAGATGGCGCACGCCGCGATTCCCGAGTCGGGTGTGGATGCTTTGCAGGCTGCGGTGAAGATCCTCAACGTGCTCTACGCACAAAACGACCTCTACCGCGCCACCCTCACATCGCAGGTGACGGGCATCACCCACCCGTATCTGAACGTGGGCCTGATCTCGGGTGGCACCAACACCAATGTGATTCCTGGCAAAGTGACTTTTAAGCTTGATCGCCGCATGATTCCTGAGGAAGATGCTACACAAGTCGAAGCAGCTCTGCGCCAACTGATAACTGAGACCGCCGCATTGTCACCCGGTGTGACGGTCGATGTGCGGCGCATTTTGCTGGCCCAGTCGATGAAACCACTGTCGGGCAACCAGCCACTGGTGGACGCGATCCAGAAACACGGTCAGGAAGTGTTTGGTGAACCGATTCCCGCGCTGGGCACACCGCTCTATACCGATGTGCGTCTGTTTGTCGAGCGCGGCATCCCCGGCGTGATCTACGGCGCCGGGCCGCGCACCGTGCGCGAGTCGAACGCCAAACGCGCTGACGAACACCTGGTGCTGGACGACCTGCGCCGTGCCACCAAGGTCATCGCCCGCAGCCTGCACGACCTGTTGTGAGCCGCAACGGCCGTGTCCGGCCGGGCGTTCGACATTCGTCAACTAAAATTGACAGTTTCTCACCTGCGGCACCAACCGTGTCGCAGGTGCTTGGGCCACCTGCCAGCTGCTGCGGCCAGACTTTTGCAAGACCACCGACCTGATGCGCCAAGAACACGAGATCAACCACAGCTTTGGCCGCGAATCGGTCAACCCCACTGAGCGCCGCGACCGCATCCGCACGGTGTTCACCGCCGTGGCCCCGCGTTACGACCTGATGAACGACCTGATGAGTATGGGCATCCACCGCCTGTGGAAGCGCAGATTAGCCCGCTCGGTGCAGGGTATCCAGGGCCAGGTGATTGACCTGGCCGGTGGCACGGGCGACGTGGCGCGGCTGCTGCGTGCACCTGGGCGGCACGTGACGGTGTGTGACCCAAGCCTTGCCATGATGCAGGTCGGCCAGCAGCGCCCCGACATGGTCGGCATCGACTGGCTGGTGGGTGAGGCTGAACAACTGCCGCTGGCAGACGCCAGTGTGGACTTGCTCACCGTGTCCTTCGGGCTGCGCAATGCCACGCACCTGGAGCGGGCGCTGTCAGAAATTCACCGCGTACTCAAACCCGGTGGCCAGTTTGTCTGCCTGGAGTTTTCTCAGCCCGCGTTCTGGCTGGCGCCAATCTACAACCTGTATTCGTTTCTGCTGATCCCGCGCCTGGGTGCGCTGGTGGCCCGCGCGCCGATTGCCTACCAGTACCTGGTGGAGTCGATCCGCCGTTTTCCCAACCAGCAGGGTTTTGCCGATCTGATGCGCCAGGCGGGTTTCACAAACATCCGCTGGAACAACCTGTCTTTTGGCATCGCCTGCCTGCACTATGGAACCCGCCCTCAATGAAATCTGAACAGATGCTGGGGGTGCCCTCCTCTCGCCTGCTGGTCTGGTGGACCGCGATTCGCCCGCGCACCCTGAGCATGGCCGCCACCCCGGTGCTGCTGGGCTCGGCCCTGGCCTGGGCCGACGGTGCTGTGCCGCTGTGGCCGGTGTTTGTGGTGACGCTGCTGTGTGCGCTGCTGATCCAGATCGGCACCAACCTGCACAACGATGTGGCCGACTTTGAGCGCGGTGCCGACCGGCCGGACCGCATCGGGCCCTTGCGTGTCACCGCCGCAGGCTGGGCCACACCGCAGAGTGTGCGCCGCGCTGCGGCCTTGAGTTTTGGGCTGGCGCTGGTGTTGGGCCTGCTGCTGGTGTGGCAAGGGGGCTGGCCGATTCTGGCCATTGGCATCTGCTCGCTGATTGCGGGCTGGGCCTACTCGGGCGGGCCGTACCCGATTTCACACAGCGCCCTGGGTGAGTTGTTTGTGCTGGTGTTTTTTGGCCTGCTGGCAGTAGCTGGCAGCCACTGGTTGCAAAGTGAGAGCACCACCTTGGCGCCCTGGCTGGGTGGTGCGGTGGTGGGCCTGCCCGCTGCGGCGGTGCTGCTGGTCAACAACTACCGCGACCACGAGGCCGATCTGCGCCAAGGCCGTTTGACCCTGGCCACCCGGCTCGGGGATGCCGGGGCCGCGCGTGCTTATGCGGTCATGGTGCTGCTGCCTTTTGTGCTGGTGCTGGCTTTGGCTTGGGCTGGGCACACCGGTGCCATGCTGGCCTGGCTGGCCATTCCCCACGCGCTGAAACTGATTCCCCAGCTGCGTCGCCAGGCCTCGGGCGCGCAGCTGAATCAGCTGCTGGGCGCTACCGCCAAACTGGGGCTGTTGCTGGGCTTGTTGCTGTCGGTGGGGGTTTTCCTGTGAACCCAGCCGTGGTGCAGACCCTGTTGCCACTGGCGCTGGCCTTCATCATGTTTTACCTGGGCCTGACCCTGGTGCTGGCCGATTTCCGCCGGGTGGCGCAGCGGCCCAGGGCGCTGCTGGTGGGGCTGGTCGGGCAGATGCTGCTGGTACCACTGGCCGGGTTTGCCGTGGCCACTTTTGCCGGGCTGGACCCGGTGATGGCCGTGGGCTTGATGGTGCTGGTGGCCTGCCCGGGTGGCGTCAGCTCGGGCCTGCTCACCCATCTGGCGCGCGGTGACACCGCGTTGTCAATCTCACTCACGGCGGTGACCAGCCTGGCCTCGATGCTGAGCTTGCCGCTGATCGTCAACACCGCGCTGCAAGTTTTTATGGGCAGCAGCCTGACAGCGCAATTGCCGCTGTTCTCGATGGTGCGCAGCATTTTCCTGCTGACCACGCTACCGGTGCTGCTGGGCATGGCGCTGCGCTGGCAATTTCCGAAGCTGGTGGCGCGGCTGGAACCGGTGGCGTCCAAGGTAGCCACCACCTTGTTCCTGCTGATTGTGCTGGCCACCTTCTGGGACCAGCGTGCCGTGTTGTGGCAACACCTGCCCACCCTGGGCCCGGCCACGCTGCTGCTCAACGCCTTGATTTTGGGCGCGGCCTACCTGCTGGCCACACAGGCCCGGCTGCACCACGCGGACCGCATTGCCATCGTCACCGAATGTGGTTTGCAGAACTCGGCGCTGGGCATTTTTGTCTGCCTGCAATTGCTGGCCTCACCGGCCATGAGCGCCCCCAGCGTGGTCTACGCGCTGCTGATGAATCTGGGCGCGATTGTGTTTGTGCTGGTGATGCGCCAGCGCCGCAGCACGGCACCCGCTTAGTTGGGTGCGGCGCTGCGGCCGTGCCCAAACAGCCGCTTCACCCAGTCACCAAAGTCATCCACCACGGTGAACACCGCCGGGATCACCAGCAGGCTCAACACGGTGGAGGTCATCAGGCCACCAATCACCGCCACCGCCATCGGGCTTCTAAAGCTGGCATCGGCACTGCTCCAACCCGCCGCAATCGGTAACATGCCTGCACCCATGGCCAGCGTGGTCATGACAATCGGGCGGGCGCGTTTGTGGCAGGCATCCAGCAATGCGTCCACCCGGCTCATGGGCGCCACCACCGGGTGGCCGTCGCTGCCGTCATGGCCACGGCGCGCCACGATGGCGTACTCCACCAACAGGATCGAGTTTTTGGTGGCAATACCCATCAGCATGATCAGACCAATCAAGGACGGCATCGAAAAACTCTTGCCCGTCACCAGCAACATCACAAACGCCCCACCCAGCGAGAGCGGCAGCGCCGTCAGGATGGTGAACGGGTGCAGGAAGTTCTTAAACAGCAACACCAGCACGATGTAGATGCACAACACCCCCGCCAGCATGGCCAGGCCAAAACCGGTGAACAGCTCACCCATCACCTCGGCATCACCCAGCGCCAGCTGTTTGACACCCGGTGGCAAGGCGCGGATCGAGGGCAGCTGGTCCACCGCAGCGGCCACATCCCCCAGCGGCACGCCAGACAGTTCGATGTCGAAGTTGATGTTGCGCGAGCGGTTGAGCCGGTCAATCGCAGCCGGGCCGTCGGACAGCGTCAGGGCAGCCACCTGGCTCAGCATCACCGGGCCATGGGTGCCGGGCACACTCAGGCGGCCCAGCAGGTCCAGGTCTTGCCGCGCCACATCGGTGAGCTTGACCACAATCGGCACCTGGCGCTGGCTCAGGTTGAGTTTGGCCAGGCCCGAGTCGTAGTCGCCCGCCGTGGCAATGCGCAGGGTTTCACCAATGGCACTGCTGGTGACGCCCAGGTCGGCAGCGCGGGCAAAGTCGGGGCGCACCACCACCTCGGCACGCACCAGGCTGGCGCTTGAGGCAATCTGCCCCAGGCCGGGAATGGTGCGCAGGTCTTTCTCGACCGCGTTGGCCGCTATCGCCAGCGCCTGCGGGTCGTCGCCGCTGAGCACCAGCTGGAACTTCTCGCCACTGCCACCCAGGCCGACCTTGCTGCGCACACCGGGCAGCTCAGCCATGGCTGTCCGGATGTGGTCCTCAATACCCTGTTTGAGCGGGCGGTGGCCGCGCTCGGTCAACAACACGGTGAGTGTGGCCTTGCGTACCTCCGCCGCGCCGCCACCCTGGAACGGGTCGGCACCGGCCGAACCACCGCCGATGGTGGTGTAGACACTTTTCACATGCTCCACCTGGCTCAGCAGCAGGCGCGCGGCCTCTGCCGCCACACGGGTCTGTGCCAGGGTGGCGCCCGGTGGCAGCTCCAGGCTGACCTGGGTCTGTGAGTTGTCGTCCGGCGGGATGAAGCCCTTGGGCAAGAGCGGAATCAGCAGCAGCGAGCCCACAAAAAAGACGCCCGCTGCCGCCATGGTGAGCCAGCGGTGCTGCAGCGCCCAGGCGCTCCAGCGCAGGTAACGCGCCATCCACCAGGGGTCTTTGTGGGCACGCGGGCTGGGTTTCATGATGTAGGCGGCCATCATCGGGGTCAGCATACGTGCCACCACCAGCGAGGCAAACACAGCCAGCGCCGCCGTCCAGCCAAACTGGCGGAAGAACTTGCCCACCACCCCGCTCATGAACGCGGTGGGTAAAAACACCGAGATCAGTGTGAAAGTGGTGGCAATCACCGCCAGACCAATTTCATCAGCGGCTTCCATCGCCGCCTGGTACGGCGGTTTGCCCATGTGCAGGTGGCGCTCGATGTTTTCCACCTCCACAATCGCATCGTCCACCAGCACACCGATCACCAGCGAGAGCGCCAACAGGGTGACGACGTTCACCGAAAAACCCAGGTAGGCCATGCCGATAAACGCGGGCAACACCGACAACGGCAGCGCCACCGCCGACACCACCGTGGCGCGCCAGTTGCGCAAAAACAACCAGACCACCACCACCGCCAGAATGGCGCCTTCGTATAACAGCACCATCGAGGCGTCAAACTCCTCAGCCACCGGGGTGACAAAGTCAAACGCTTCGGTCAGCTCCATGTCTGGGTGCTGGGTCTTGAGCTCTTGCAGCGCCAGCTGGATAGCCGCGCCGACCTCGACCTCACTGGCACCCTTGCTGCGGGTGACTTCGAACCCGACCACCGGCACCCCGTTGAGCAAGGCGGCTGAGCGTGGCTCGGCCACGGTGTCGGTGACCTCAGCCACCTGATCGAGCCGCAGCCGCCGACCGTCACTGAGGGAGATCTGCAACTGCGCCAGCTCAGCCGCCGTTTTGACACTGACCACGGTGCGCATCGGTTGTTCGCCGCCACCCAAGTCGGCACGGCCACTGGCGGTATCTTGCTGCGTCTGGCGCAACTGGCGCGAGATCTCCGCCGCCGTGGCGCCCAGCGCCTGCAGCTTGATCGGGTCCAGCGCCACAGTCACCTGGCGCGTGACCCCACCCACCCGGCTGATGGCACCCACGCCTTTGACCGACAACAGGCGGCGCGTCAGGGTGTTGTCGACAAACCAGCTCAGCGCCTCGTCGTCCATGCTGGGCACCCGCACCGCAAACGCCAGAATCGGCGAGCTGGCCAGATCCATCTTGCGCACCACAGGGTCGTTGACCTCGGTGGGCAGGTCGGCACGCACACCTTGCACCGCAGAGCGCACATCGTCCACCGCTTCCTGCGTGGGTTTTTCCAGATGAAACTCAACGGTGATGGACACACTGCCGTCGTTCACTTTGGTGTAGATGTTTTTCACACCCTGCAGCGGGGCCACGGCGTTCTCGAGTTTGCGGGCAACCTCGGTTTCCAGCTGCACCGGTGCGGCCCCCGGCAAAGCGGCAGAAACGATGACCATGGGTAAGTCCAGGTCGGGCATTTGCTGCACCTTCATGGACCGGAAAGACAACAAACCGGCAACACTCAGCAGCACAAACAACATGGCTGCCGGGATCGGGTTTCGGATGGACCAGGCGGAGACGTTCATCTTGAATGCTCCTTATTGACTAGCTGCTTGCCCAGGCGCCACCTGGGCTGGTGTGCTTTTCTCTTTGGAAGGCGTGGCGCTGGCATCCACCACGCGCACCAGGTCACCCTCGGTCAGGAAACTCACACCACTGGCCACCAGCCGATCGTCCGCCGCAACGCCAGCCAAGATCTCGACCTGCTCACCCAGCCTGCGGCCGGTTTGCACCTTGCGCTGGCTGATCTTGTTGTCGGCCCCCACACGCATCACGTAGCTGAAGCCGTCACGCACCAGCACCGCACTGTGTGGCAGGGTCATGGCGCTGGAGCTGCCCAGCGCAAACTCGCCCCGGGCAAACATGCCGGGCTTGAAACTGGCCGCCACACCTGTCGCCGCATTCCCGGCGCTGCCTCCCTTGGGGGCCGCCAGGTCCACATACACCAGGCCATTGCGGGTCTGAGCGTCGACAGTTGGCGCCACCATGCGCACCCGGCCCTGGGTCTGGGCGCCGCCCGGGGCGGTGACCAGCACCGGGGTGCCCACGGCCACCTGACTCAGTTCGCTGGAGGTCAGCTCGGCACGCCACTCCAGGCGGCCCTGGCGGATCAGGCGAAACATCTCGGTGCCCGCGCCCAGCACCGCACCCACGGTGGCGCTGCGGCTGGAGACGATGCCCGCATCAGGCGCCAGCACCCGGGTGTAGCTCAGGCGCAGCAGCTGGGTGTCGAGTTGGGCTTTGGCCGATTCCACACGGGCCTTGGCGGTGAGCTCCTGCGTCAGGTAAACGTTGATCTGCTGGGCGCTCAAGGCACCTGTGCCTTGCACAGCGCGGGCGCGGTCCGCATTGGCGGCGGCCTCTGCCGCATTGGCCGTGGCTTCACTCAAAGCAGCACGCGCCAGCGCCACCTCGGCTTGTACCGGCTCGGGCGCAAACCTGGCCAGCAGTTGGCCGCGTTGCACACGGTCACCCACCTGCACCAGCAGCTCTTGCACCCGCAGGCCACTGGCCTCGGCGCCAATGCTGGCCTCTTGCCAGGCCGCCAGGTTGCCATTGGCCGTGAGTTTGATCGGCAGAGTGCCCGAGCGGGCCTGGGTCAGGGTCACCGTCAGCGCGGGTTTGCTGGTGGCGCTGGGGGTGACGGCATCTGCCGCGGCGGGCTGCAGGGCCAGCAGCACCAGGCCACCGGTGACCAGCAGACAAGCGGCCATCAGGCCCAGGGTGAGGGGTTTGAGTTGGATGAGCTTCATGACAAAAAATCGTTGAAATACAAAAAGACGGTGGCCGGAACAACGCCGCTTACAAGGCGGTGTGGGTCAGTGCGGGGCTTGGTGTTGGGCCGGGGGAGGACAAGCGGTCGGGCTCGAACCCGCCACCCACAGCGCGGTACAGCGCCACCCAGGCCTGCTGGCGCTCCAGCGCCAGGGTCAAGACGCTGGACTCGGCGGCCAGCGCGCTGCGCCGGGCATCCTCCAACTCCATCAGGCTGGCCAGGCCTTGGTCAAAGCGCTGCTGGGTGGCGGCCAGTGCCTCGGCATACCCTTTGGTGGACACCTCGGCATCCAGCTGGCGGGTCTGCACACTGCGCAGGGTCAACATGGCCTCTTCCACCTCACGCACGGCCTGGCGCACCTTGGCCTGGTAGGTGACCACGGCGGACTGGTAGGCTGCGTAGGCCGCCTGCACATTGGCTGCGCGCTGGCCACCGTCAAACAGCGGCAAGCTCAGAGCCAGCGGGCCAAACGACCAGGTCGACACCTCGCTGGTGCTGGCGCCGCTGCGCACACGCAGGTTGCCAATGCTGCCATTCAGGCTCAAACGCGGCCACTGCTGCGCTTTGGCGCTGCCCACCTGGGCGCTGGCCAACACCACATCACGCTCGGCGGCAAACACATCGGGGCGTTGTGACACCACCTGAACCGGCAAGGCCGCTACTTCAAAGATAGCTATCTGCCCTTGATTTACATGGGCTAGAGCCAGTTTTTGCCTCAAGTCAGGCTCAGGCACAGCGGTCAGCGCCACCAGGGCTTTGACATCGAGCTCACACAAGCGGGTTTGCTGGGTCAGGCGGCTGTTGGCCTCGGCCGCACTGGCGCGGGCTTGTGCCCCCACCGACGGTGCGACAAACCCGGCCTGGGCGCTGATGGCGGTCAGGCGTGCGGTTTCCAGCCGCGAGGCGGCGTCACGCTCGGCCACACCCAGCTGGCAGGTGCAACTGGCAAAGCTGTAATAGGTGTTGGCCACCTCGGCAGCCACCAACACGCGGGCGTCGTGCCACTGGGCCTGGCTGCCTTCCACCTGCGCCTGAGCCGCGCGGCTGACCGCACGGTTGGCACCAATCAGGTCCAACTCCCAGGCGGCTTGCACACCGGCCTGCGAGCTGGTGGCCACCGGCACATCGGGCTGGCTGACACCCCGGCTGGCACTGGCCTGGGCGCTCAGGTTCGGGATCAGCGCGGCATTGGCGGTGGCCTGGTTGGCACGGGTGGTGGCAATACGACTCACGGCCTGCGCCACCGACGGGCTGGCGGCTTGCGCCGCTTCAATCAGCTCGACCAGCAGCGGGTCACCCTGCTGCTGCCACCAGTTCGACAAGGAGGACACGGTGCCCTGGTGTGGCAACGGTGCCTGCCAGGCAGGCGCCACCACCATCGGCACCTGGGCCGGTGGCATCAGGTTGGCGCAGCCGGAGAGCGCCAGCACGGTGAGAGACAGGCTGGCAAAAGGCTTGATTCTGAAATTCATGGTGAGGGGGAAACAGGCTGAGGCAATGGACGGGTGGCAGACTCTGCCGTAGTGGCTTGGCGGCTTGATGGTGTGGGGGGGGAGGCAGCGGTGCTGCCTTGGCGGCGCATGGCCTCGGCCTCCACCATGGCCATGCCGTAGCTGACCAGGCGGTCGCAGTACACATCCACCGCCTCTGGTGTGGACAGCAGCGCGGGCCGTATGGCGGCCACCACGTCACCCACCACATGCGGTGTGATGCCCAGACCCATCAGCGTGAAGGCGAGACGGTGAATGTCGTCATCCGCTTGCGCCAGACCCAGGTGCTTGCACAGTGCCGCCAACAGCACCGCATACGTCGGTTTGAAGTCGGTCTCGATTTCTTCGGCCCACAAACCGGTGGGCTCCAGCATTTCGCGGCAATGCAGCTTCATACATTGCTGCATCGCCTCACCCAGTTTGAGGGGCGCCACCACCCCCCGCAACATACCTTGCAGCGCGGGCTCCAGACCACGCTCGGCGCCGTCCAGAATGTCATTGGTCAACTGGGGGTTGGTGCGCTGATCAAAGTACACGGCACGGTACAGACCGGCCTTGTCACCAAAGTAATAACTGATGGCCGCGACATTGGCGTGCGCCGCCAGGGCAATTTCGCGGATCGAGGTCTTGGCAAAACCCTTGTCGGCAAACAGCACCAACGCCGCATCCATCAGGCGCTGACGCGCCTCGATGCCATCACTGCGCACGGCGGTGACAGCTGTGGTTGCTGGCGGCGGTGTACCGACGAGCCGGGTGTCGGGTGAGTCAGGCGCGTGTTTCATGCGGTACATTGTAGTCAGTTAAATCAAACGTTTGATTTAACTAGGTTGCCAGCAGGGTGAAGGTTTTCCGTTGAGCGGACGCGCCTTGGGTGGCAGGGGATGGGTAGGGGCGGCGGCCTCATACCGCCAAATGCGCAGAAAACGAAGTTTTGGCGCAGCCAAATCGGCCGCCACCCCTCCCCATCTCCTGCTGGCAAGCGAGGTTTGAACTCGATACAAGGACCCCAAAGGCAAGGAGAGGCAGATGACCGAGATGCAGCGGCACCTGTCATTCGCCATCGACCGCTTTCAGCGGCGCTCAATCATCACGAGCTAATACCGTGGGCGAAGTGGGCGGAATACTTAATGAATTGAAACCCTTGGGCAAGACACGTCCAAATTGAATCGACGACAGTAGTAACTACCAACGAATATCACAGGCAAAAGGGAACCAATTGGCCATGATGAAAGTCGGCTAGGATGTTACGTTTGCGTCAATTGAAAATGTTCAAATTTGAATTCGCGTGCTTCGTCACTTTGACTTGCCTAATGCTTCCCGCCCACGCTTTCAAGGGTGGCATTGAGTCCCTCAGCGGAACATGGCTCGTTGAGGCAGAAAACCATGACTGGGCTATTGAACGCGGTTTAATAACTGCCGAATATCCGGTTCTTGTCGTAGATGCTGATGGAAAGTTTCGTGCCTATCGGTTTGGCGTGGACTGCGAAGAGGACCCAATCGCTAGAGGCAATTTGGATGAAAGAGCAAAACGAATCCATTGCGAGAACTCGACAACTGCGAACAAATCAGACCAAATGGGCGGTCACGCCGTTCTCGTCACTGAGGGCGATCTTCATCAAGTGACGCCGGGGAGTTGGCAATTTCTGCCTTCGCCCAAAGGTCGCGCATTGCTTGATGACGCCGCAAATTCAAAGCCGTTGCGTGCTGGTTCGCTCTTTCGAGGCTCGCCAACTCAACTCGCAATTTTTATGCAGATGATGGCGGACCCGGTTGAAATTGTGCGAGATGGTCGACATTTACATTTTTCGCTAGCGGGTGGCAAATGGCGTGCAGTTTTTAAGCAATATCCGCGCGATGTGTTAGTGGATGCCGGGGTTGCCAACTACATAATCGGCCTTCCATACGGTCAGTATTTTCGATGTACTCTGCGAGTATTCGATGATGACAACTTGAATTCAGCTTTGATAGCGGAGTTGTTGAAATTACGTCGCTTGGTGCGGTCGATCAATGATATGGCTCAAGATCAAATATTTGCGTGGGGCGAAGCCAGTAAAGGCAACAAGGATGCCCTGTCCCAATGGGAGGCGAAGAACCGCAAAAATTACGATATGGAATATGCTGAACTTTCGCAAACACCAGCAATGAATGCTGCGGCCAACAGGAACATCGGTGCGTACCTTGGCTGCCCGAAGCGCGATGGGATGTAGTACGCGCCTGCCACAATGATAGTTTTTGAGGGGCCCCATGTGTCCGGCATATAGGAAGCAGTTTGAATGCTACGACTAACGCTTTCAGTCTATTGCGGGTACTCAGAGTCGCTAGATTGAACGGCAGGTATGTGGCAGGCAGATCAGCAAACTGTAGACCCGCTATCAGCCTTAACCTGCCTGCCGTCAAAACTTCTTAAAACCGTTGAAGGCGGGTGGTGGGATTACCGGGCGCAGAACCCATTCGCGTGATGAGACAGGCGGCGCACCATCCTCAGCAGCAACACCCCAGCCAGAGGCCGACCCAAGTCGTCTCCCGCGAGGGGGCCGGAGAACGGTAACCCCGCCGCCCGACTGGCGCCACGCGAACCAGCGGCTCAAAAGAACACCATTAACTATAGCTGCCCGCCCTTATTCCACAAGGGCAAAAGGCCGATTTGATATCCAGAAGCAAGCCTTTTGAACTCGGCGGCTATAGTGCAGACAGCCAATACGCTTGCGGCGCTGGGCAAGCAGCCCAACAGAACGCAAGACGGGAGTAGCCACTTTTTTGTTGTGAACAACAACACACTTCATTAAACCGGCTGCTTGCTTGCCCCGCACATCTGCGGGACACATCCAAGTTCGGCCTTGTAGCCTGGAGCCCGAAATGTCAAACCTCAAAATCACTGAAATCAAAGCGTTCGTTCCATCCAAGGATTTTGAACTGTCCAAACAGTTTTACAAGGATCTTGGATTCACGATGGCCTCTGAAGGTGGCGGCATCGCCTACTTTCATTTTGGCCAGGTCAGTTTCCTGCTCCAGGATTTCTGCGCGGAGTCGTTTGCCGAGAACTTCATGATGCACATCCTGGTCGAGGATGTGAACTCGTGGTGGGAGCAGGTCCAACAAAGTGGCGTGCTTGAGAAGTACGGGGTCCGTGTGACAGCGTTGGAAAATCAGCTGTGGGGCATGCGCGACTTCTGTCTCTACGATCCATCGGGTGTTCTGTGGCGCATTGGCCAGAACATCGAATGAACACCAAGGGCAACCTATGCTGCCGACATCGACGCCGAAACCATCTTTCCAGCAGACCACCTTCGACGCCTGCTGAACTCCATTCTTAGACCGCAGACAGACGAAGCAGGGGGCCAACGTGATTCAAACACTCGAAACACCCAGGCTGCGCCTTGTGCCACCAAGCCAGGCTTGCGCGAAGGCCTACGAGTTGTTCTATACAGATGCCGAGGCTTCGCGAATGTACGGCGGTCCTATCACAGCCGCCGCAGCTTGGACGCGACTCTCATCCGACCTGGGTTCCTGGTACTTGCAAGGCTTCGGTGTCTGGGCAATGCAGGAAAAGTCGGATGGTGAGTTCCTAGGAACCTGCGGCTTCTGGCAAGGGAGAGACTGGCCACGAGAACTTACTTGGTGGCTCCTGCCGCAGTACAGAGGTCATGGCTTCGCCAAGGAGGCATCGTTGGCCGCGGTACATCACGCATACGAGGTTCTGGGCTGGTCAGCGGTTGAGACGTACATGAACGACCAGAACACCCAAGCCCGGGCGCTGGTACTGAGCCTGGGTGGCCAGAAAGCGAGACGGCAGGGCTTTCCCGACGGGAAGGAACGTGATGTGTTCATCATCCCCCGCACTGCGGTCTAACAGGTGAGGTCCTACGGCTAACCGCTTCAATTCGGACGCTGAACCTGCATGTCAAGCAGTTGCTGCGTCATGATGCGTTTGGCCGACTCCAACCTTCACCCACCTGGCGTAACACCCAACAACAGCTCAAACAACTTCAAGAACCATAGCCTCCAGCCCTTGATTCAAAAGGGCTAGAAGCCAATTTGACGCCAAGACTTCAGCGCAAACCCAACTGCATCAGTTCGGGTGACAACGCCACCCAAGGCACATCAAACCCGGGGGTGGCCCGCTGCGGCGGCAAAGGTGAGTTGCGCAGTGCCCAGGTGGCGCCGGCAACCACGCTGTCCACAATCGGCACGTTCACAAACGGCTGAATCTGCGCGGCCATGCCAGCCAACCCTGCGCCACCCAGGATCACGGTTTGCACACCGAGTTGGCGCACCGCATTCAGGCAAGCCTCTGTCAACAACTGACGCGCAGCCACCGGGTCGGCGGCCAGTTGCGCGCCGGTGGGTGCCACGGTGTGGATACCAGCCAGAGCCTGGGCGTGACCGAGCGACTGCGCCAGCCGTTGCAAAATCGGCGCCCAGCGCTCACCGCCGGTGACCACCGCAAACCGGCCATGGCGCGCGGCCTCGATGAACGCTGCCTCGGCCAGGCCAGTGACAGGCACCGGGCTGCTTTCGCGCAGGGCTTGTAAGCCGGGGTCACCAAAACAGCCAATCAGCACCGCGTCGGGCCGCCCTTCTGGCGCCGTCAGTGCAGCAGCCCAGGCGTCGAGTGCGGCATGGGCGGCCACTGCGTAGCTGGCCTCGTCCGAAATATAGGGCGCACCAAAACGTGCGGTGACCGAGCGCACCATCACATGGGAGCCGACGGCGCTTTGCACATGCTGTTGCAGCAGCGTGGTGACGTTGGACGAGGTGTTGGGGTTGATGACGAGTAATTGCCGCATAAAGGGACTCAGGCCGGTGCGCCAAACAGCGCGTTGAGATCGGGCGGGGTGTCGTCTGCGGTGTTGAACTGCAGCTGAGCTTCAAGCCGGGCCAGGTGCTCGCGCATGCGTTTGGCGGCTTCCTTGGTGTCACGCAGGCGGATCGCATCCAGCAAGGCGCGGTGTTCGTTGCAGCCGCAAGAGGTGGCGTCCATACGCTCAAACTCGTGTGCCGGGCTGTAAGTCATGAGCACCAGCGAAGTACGCGATGTCAGCTCACGCAGGATGCGCGCCAGTGTGTCGTGTTTGGCGCCCTCGGCAATCAGTGAGTGGAATTCACCCGACAGGCGGATGGCGCGGCGCATGTCACCGGCTTGGCGGGCCGCTTCTTCGTCGTCAATACATTGTTTGAGCTGCGCCATGTCGGCATCGGTGGCCTGAGCGATAAAACGCTCCACCAAGGAAGGCTCAATCAGGCGGCGCACCTCAAACACCTCACGCGCTTCTTTTTCGGTGGGCTGGGCGATGGTGGCGCCCCGGTTGGGTGTGAGGGTGACCACCTGCTCGTTGGCCAGGCGCACCAGCACCGGGCGGATGCGTGTGCGCGACACGCCAAACGCGCTGGCCAGCTTGTCTTCGACCAGCTTGGTGCCGGGTGGCAGCTTGTGGTCCAGGATGGCGGAGATCACCCGCTCGTACATCTCGGCATCGGACAGCGGCGCGGCTAACTCACTCATTCTCAACCCTTGTTTTGTCTTTGCTTGAGCCACCAGGCCAGGCCAATCGCCAAGGCCATCACCAGCAATGATATGACGGTGGTGACCGTGCCCAGGGCGTAAATCGACGGGGTGGTCACGGTGGTGGTCAGGCCCTGCAATTCAAGCGGCAAAGTGTTGACATCGCCAATGGCTTGTGAGGTGCGGGCGATCTCGTCCCAGCTCAGGGTGAAACCAAACATGCCAATGCCGACGATGGACGGCGCAATCAGCGGCAGCACCACATGCCGGAATCCTTGCCAGGGTGTGGCGCCCAGATCCCGCGCGGCTTCTTCATAGGCCGGGTTGAAGCGGTTGAACACCGCAAACATGATCAGCAGGCCAAACGGCAGCGTCCAGGTCAGGTGCGCGCCCAGGGCCGAGGTGAACAGGCCCAGCGAGCTGCCGTATTCTTCGAGCGTGCTGGTCATACCCAGGGCTTCAAGCGCCCATTTGAGGCCCGAGTCGATCAGCCGGAACTCCAACCCGATGCCCAGCGACACAATGATCGACGGCATGATCAAACTGGCCACCACCACATAAAACAAGGTGTTGCCACCGGCCAGTTTCTTGCGAAACGCCAGCCCCGCCAGCACCGAGAACAAGACCGTGAGCACCATCACCGCCGTGCCCAGCGCCAGCGAACGTTTAAGCGCGGCACCAATGTCCACCACACCCAAGCCTTCGGCCAGCTTGTAAAACCAATGCAGCGAAAAGCCCCGCAGCGGAAAGGTCAGGCCACCCTCAGGCCCCTGAAAACTCAGCACCACAATGACCAGCATCGGGCCGTAGAGGAACAACACAAAGGCGGTGAAAAAAGCGGCCAGCAACCAGAAGCCTGCGGAGCGTTGGTCAGAAGTATGTGACATGGATAAACATCCTATTCAATGTGCGGCCAGCGATACAAAGCGCGAAACACCGCGGAACCGGCTTTGCCGGGCCGCTGGTGTTGCCCCCTTGAGGGGGGAGGCGGCTACGCGAAGCGAGCAAGCAACGGGGGTGTTCATAATTCTTTTCGGATATCAACCAGCCGGGTCAGCGCCCAAATGATCATCAACACAATGCTCAGCAAAATCACCGCATTGGCTGCTGCCAGCGGGAACTGCAGGTAAGAGGTCTGCACCTGGATGATTTTGCCAATCGACGCGATCTGCTGGCCACCCATGACACCAATCGTCACAAAGTCGCCCATCACGATGGTGATGACAAAAATCGAGCCGATGATGATGCCGGTGCGGCACAGCGGCACGATCACATTCCACAGGGTTTGCCAGGCGCTAGCGCCGCTGTCGTTGGCGGCCTCGATCAGGCTGCGGTCGATGCGCATCATGCTGTTGAAAATCGGCACGATCATGAACATGGTGTAGAGGTGCACAAAGGCCAGCACCACCGAAAAATCCGAGAACAGCAGCCACTCAATGGGCGTGTTGATCAGCCCGATGCCCTGCAGGCTCTGGTTCACCAGCCCGTTGCGCCCCAGCAGCGGCACCCAGGAGATCATGCGAATCACATTGCTGGTCCAAAACGGGATGGTGCACAACACAAACAGCAGCGTCTGCACCCCGCTGGAGCGCACATAAAACGCCAGAAAGTAAGACACGGTGAAACCAATCACCAGCGTGATCAGCCAGACCAGAAAACTGAATTTGAAGGTGGACAGGTAGGTCTTGAAGGTGACACACATCTCGTCCATGTTGCTGCAGCCGTCAAACACCGACACATAGTTTTTGAAGGTGAAGGCCGGCAGCAACTCGTATTCATTGAAGTCCCAGAAGCTGACCATGCCAATCAGCGCCAGCGGGATCAGGAAAAACAACACAAACACCAGGGAAAGCGGCATCGCCTGCCACCAAGCCGCAATGCTGCGACCGGGTGCCTGGGTGGAGGCTGGGAGGGTTGTGGTGGATGTGCTCATGGTGTGTGTTTCATGTCTTGCACCCTCGCCCCTTGGGGGAGAGGGATGGGGTGAGGGGTTTTGGCGCTCATCTGATCTAGCAGCTTTTATAAGAGAAATTGGCTTCTAGCCCTTTATCTACAAGGGGATATAGCTATCAAATCAATACCTAACCGATGGCAGCGCCGCCTGCCCTCACCCCTGTCCTCTCCCGCAGGCGGGAGAGGGAGCGGTCAAGGTCAGGCCGCGACGAACTCATTCCATTTTTGAACCATGTAGTTGTTTTCATCCATCACCGCGTTCCAGCAGGCGATGCCACCCATGCGGGCTTCGTAGCTGCCGCCGTCGCGCACGGCACCGGCCTTGGCCAACACGTCTCCATTGGGGCTCTTGATGTCTTGGGTGGCGGCCTTGCCTTCCATCCAGTAGGCCCACTCGTAGGCTTCCATCTTGGACTTGGCGGTGTCGAGCACGGCGCTGTAATAACCTTGGCGGTTCAGGTAGGCACCGGCCCAGCCGTCGAGGAACCAGTTGATGAACTCATAAGCACCGTCGAGCTTGCGTCCAGACAGCGTGGCGGGCAGACCAAAACCGGCCGCCCAGGCGCGGTAACCTTCTTTCAAAGGCTGGAAGTTGCAGGCAATGCCCTTGGTGCGCACCGCAGTCACGGCGGGCGACCACATCGACTGGATCACCACCTCACCAGAAGCCATCAAATTCACCGATTCGTTGAAGTCTTTCCACAGGCTGCGGAACTGGCCAGCTTTTTTGGCTTCAATCAGGGTCTTGATGGTCAGGTCAATTTCCTTCTTGGTCATGTTGCCCTTGTCGGGGTACTTGTAGATGCCCATGGCTTCGACCACCATGGCGGCGTCCATGATGCCGATGGACGGGATGTTCAGGATGGCGGCCTTGCCCTTGAATTCGGGGTTCAACAACTCGGCCCAGGAGTTGATCGGGCGCTTGATCAGGTCGGGGCGAATGCCCAGCGTGTCGGCGTTGTACACGGTGGGGATCAGGCTCATGAACTGGGTTGGTGTTTTGGAGAACACCTTGCTCTTTTCGCCCTCCAAATAAATCACCTTCTTGGGCGCGGTGCCCTGCTCACCCACAGCCTTGCCGGCCACGGTGCCGGTGGTGAACAGCGTGGTGATCTTGTCGGCATTCTTGATGCGTTTGACGTCAATGCCCTTCAAGTTGCCGGTGGGCACAATCTTCTTGAGCGAGAAGTATTCGGTGTCAATCAGGTCGAAGCTGTTGGGGGCGGTGACAGCACGTTTGGTCACGTCGTCGGTGGTCACGGCCACGTACTGGATCTTGATGCCGGTGTCTTTTTCAAACTTTTCACCAATGGCCTTGTCCTGGTTCACGGCGGTGCCCAGGTAACGCAGCACGATCGGCTCGGCCGAATGCACAGCCGGGAACATGCCGGCGGCCAGAATGCCGGCCGTGCCTTTGAGCAGGCTGCGGCGTGGCACAGAAGCGTTCAACGCCCCGGTGGCAACACCGCTGGCGATGTCGGTGATGGTTTTGGTGATGTCAGTCATGGCAAAAACTCCTGGAGGGCTGAAAAATCTTCTTGCGAAGTGGTGGGGGGGGGGGGAGAAGAACGGTTGGGTGTTAATGGGCCAGCGCGTGGGCGGCATCGGGTGACCAGTGGAGCTGCACACTCTCACCCAGCTGGTACGGGCGCGCCGCAAAAGCAGCCTCAGGCACCATCACCGAGATCTCGGCGGTGGCACTGGCAGAGCGGTCCTCGCCGGGGTGTTGCAGACCCACCAGCACATAGGTGCCCTGGTATTCGATGTCGGTGATCACCGCACGCTGGTTGCCCGCGCCGTCGGCCAGGCCGGGTACATCGGCCGAGAGCTGCATGTGGTCGGTGCGCACACTGATCTTGCCCGTGGGCGTGGCCAGCACATTGTGGCCACCCATAAAACGCGCCACAAACTCACTCACCGGGCGGTTGTAGATCTCATGCGGGCTGCCCATTTGTTCGATCACACCGTGGTTCATCACCACCATGGTGTCGGCCAGGGCCATGGCCTCTTCCTGCGAGTGGGTGACGTGGATAAAGGTCAGGCCCAGCTCTTTTTGCCAGCGGCGCAACTCGGCACGCATCTGGATGCGCAAAAACGGGTCCAGTGCCGACAGCGGCTCGTCCAGCAACAACACACGCGGCTGGGTGATCAATGCCCGTGCCAGCGCCACACGCTGCTGCTGGCCACCTGACAGCTCGCCCGGTTTGCGCGCACTCAGGTGGCCCATGGCGACACGTTCGAGCAAATCTGCGGCCTGTTTGTGGCGTGTGGCCTTGTCCACACCTTTCATCTTGAGGCTGAAGGCCACGTTGTCCAGCGCACTCAGGTGCGGGAACAGCGCAAAACTCTGGAACATCATCGCGGTGCCCCGCGCGGCGGCGGGCAAATCGGTGATGTTGCGGTTTTCCAGCAGGATGTCACCCGCCGTCACCGACTCGTGCCCGGCAATCATGCGCAGCGTGGTGCTTTTGCCGCAGCCCGAGGGCCCCAGCAAACAGCAGTAACTGCCGCTGGCGATGCGCAGGTTGATGCCATCCACAGCGGGTTTGGCACCGGCGGCATAACTTTTGGTCAGCGCCACCAGTTCAACGGCGTCGCGGGGGGTCACAGGCGTTTTGGCGTTCATGCCAATCACGTCAGCAAAAGCTATGCCAGGATTGTGTACAGGCTAAATCACAGATTGCATACAAAATCGCACACGCTTGGTGCGCAATGCTGTCCCGCCCACCCAATTCCGGTGCGGGCGGCGGGAATTGGGGCACGGGCTCTACAAGCCGTCATCCAATGCCTGGATGGACTTGGCGGTGAACCCAAGAAGCGCCACAACCGCCCCCACCAGCCCAAGCAGCACAAACATCCAGCGCACACCCATCCACTCACCCAGTGGCATCCCGAACAACAAGCCCACGGGTGCCGCCAGCCCCATGACCGCGTTGAGCAAGGACAGCGCCCGCCCCTGCAGATGGTTCGGAATGCTGGTTTGCAACAGCGCCACCAGGGGCGCATTACCCAGCGCAAACGTGACCCCGCTGATGATCCAGCAAACCACCGCCGCCTGGAACCAGCCGCTGGGCATCAGGCTGGTCAGCGCCATGGCCAGACACGAGGCCGCCAAACCCGCCAGAACCCAAGGCACTTTGCGCTGCGGCGCCAAAGCTGTCACCAACAAGCCGCCCAGAATCATGCCGAGGCCCTCCAGCCCCTCCATCAGGGCCACCTCGGGCGCGCCGCCCCCAAAATGGGTTTTCACCAGCAAGGGCACCAGGGTGAAGGTCGGCATCACCACCAGCACCACAGCCGCCAGCAAACCATACAGCCGACGCAAGCCCGGGATGCGCCACACCAGGTGCACCCCTTCGACAAACTCGCCCCACATGGCATGTTTGCCCGCCTGGCGCACAAAGGTCTGCGGTATACCCAGCACCAGCAGCGGCACGATGCCCAACAAAGCGGTGATGACATCGATGCCCAAAGCCCAGCCCATCGGCAAAACGCTGATGGCCAGCGCCCCCAGCGGGGCTGCGGCCACCATCGTCAGGCTTTGCAGGGTTTGGTTCAAGCCAGCGGCACGTGGCAAAAAGCTGGTGGGCACCAGCATGGCCACACTGGCCTCGGCGGCAGGCATCTGAAACGCCTGCATCGCACTGCGAATACCCATCATGACGTAGACATGCCACAGCGCCACCTGTTCGGTGACAAACAGCAGCATCAAGACCAGCATACACAGGGCGCTCACAGCATCTGCCGCGATCATCAGGACACGGCGGCTATAGCGGTCGGCCAGGGTGCCGCCCAAGGGGCTCAGCAGTGCCTGCGGCAGCAGCGCCACCATACCGGCAAACGCCAGGGAAGACATGTCGCCCGTGGTGTCTGTGATCCACCACAACAACACAAACTGCGTCAGCGCCGAACCCATCAGCGACAACGCCTGGCCGCCATAAATCAGGCCAAAGCGCCATTTCCAAGGGCTTGGCGTTGCCTGCGCCAGAGGGGCGCTGGCCGATGCCGTGGCGCCTAACATTCCCGCACCTGTGCTGCGTTGGCGGCACCCGCACCGTTCTTCCAGTACACCCAGGCGGCCACCGCAACCAACAGAGCCACCAACAGCCCCAGACTGGATGCGTAGGCCGATTCAAACGAGGCATGGGCCACCGCCACCAAGCTGGCCTGGGCAGACCCAGGCAGCGTTTGGGCCGCGCGTAATGCAGCCTCCAGGCTGTCTGCCACCTGCGCGTCTGGCGACAACCAGGCCTGCGTCGCCATGTGGCTGCCATACACCGCAGACATCAAACTGCCCACCACCGTGACACCCAAGGCGCCGCCCAACTCGTAAGACACCTCCTCCACCGAGGCCGCCATGCCCGCCTGTTGTTCGGCAATGCTGTTCATCAAGGTGGTGGAGGCGGCACTGATCACCGCCCCTACGCCCAGGCCCAACACCACCAGACAGCTGCCCTGCACCCAGGTGCTGGCATCACGCCACAGCAGCAAACCGCCAATACCCACGGCCGCCAACAACAAGGACCCGATCAGCATTCGCATGGCGCCAACACGGTGCAGCCAAGCCCCTGCCAGCGGCCCCACCACCAGGGAGGCCAGTGGCAAAGGCAGCATGAACAAACTGGTTTGCAGGGGTGACATGGCCTGCACCAACTGCAGGCGCTGGCTCAGCACCAGTTGCAGACCCATCAGGGTTGCCGCAGCCACCACGGCCGCCAAGACCGAGGCAAAAAACCCGGGCGTGCGAAAGATCGCAAAGTCCAGCATGGGCTGGGCCAAACGACGCTGTCGACGTGTGAACACCACCAGACAAGCCACGCCAAGCGCGGTGGCCAAGCACACCTCCGACCACGACGACGCCTGCAGCCCCATGGACTTGATGGCATAGGCCAGAGCAATCAAACCCACCATCACCTGGAAAGACCCCACACCGTCCCAATGCCGGGAGGTATCCCCCGCCATGCGGGGAATCAGCAGCCAGGCCAGCACCAGCGCCACCAACACAATCGGCACGTTGATCAAAAACACCGAGCCCCACCAGAAATGCTCCAGCAAAAAGCCGCCCAGCACCGGGCCAAACGCGGCGCCGCCAGACGCCACCGAGGCCCACACCCCAATGGCCACAGCGCGCTCTTGCTCGTCCGTGAAGATCAGGCGAACGATGGACAGCGTGGACGGCATCATCAAAGCGGCGCCCACCGCCAGCAGGGCGCGCGCCAGGATCAAAACCTCTGGCGTGGGCGAAAAAGCCGCCAGCAGCGATGCCAGGCCAAACACGACCAAGCCGCTGACAAACAGACGCTTGTGACCCAGCCGGTCGCCCAGCGTGCCCGCCCCCAGCAACAGGCCTGCGGCGACCAGCGCGTAGGTGTTCACGATCCACAGCTTCTGCGACGCGGTAGCGCCCAGGGCCTGGGTCAGGGTCGGCAAGGCGGTGTAGAGCACCGTCATGTCCGTCACGATGAGGAACAAGGCGCTTGAGAGGATCGCCAATATGATCCAGCGCTTGGCGTAAGAAGAAGACATTACCATCACCATACGATTAAAATATGACCGTATTTTAATTAGAAAGCTCCAAACATGGGTAGACCGCGGGTTATTGACCGTGAACGCTTGCTTGACATGGCCGAAGACATCGCCCGCCATGAGGGTGTGGCGCGGCTCACCTTGGGGGCCTTGGCCCTGGCCGCCGGGGTGTCCAAAGGCGGCGTGCAGGCCATTTTTGGCACCAAAGACCAGCTGATGGACGCACTCTTTGCGCGCTGGGTCGGTGAATACGACAGCGAGCTGACGGCCAAGGTTGGCCCCACACCCAGCCCGCTGCAGGCGCTGGGGGCTCACATCGACCTCACCCGCGACATCGACGAGGCCGAAGCCCACCGTGCCGCCGGGCTGCTGACCGTGCTGTTAAGCACCGCCGATCAGCGCCAGAAGTCCAATGACTGGTACCGCAGCCGCCTGGATTTGGCAGACCTCTCCACCCCGCAGGGCCGCCGGGCGCGCATCGCGTTTCTGGCCACCGAAGGCGCCTTCTTTTTGCGTTGTTTTGGTCTCTTGAAAATGGCCGAGCCGGAATGGCACGACATCCTGGACGACATCCGCCGCGAGCTTTTGCCAGAAGACAGCGGCAAGCTCACCAAGTGACGGCCTCAGTCGCCCAGGTCAATCACCTGCGCCAAGGCCATACCCGCGGGTGCTTCGTACTGCGCCAGCACCAGAGCGCGATCAGTTTGCTGTGAAGCAACCTCCAACTGCCGCAACACATAACGGATAGAGGCCCGGTCCAGCGCCGCCAGCGGGTCATCGAGCAAAGTCACCGCAGCCCCCGCCGCAAACGCCGCCGCCAGCCAGACCTTGCGTTTGCTGCCGGTGGACAACATGTAGAGCGGCTTGTCCAGATGTTCAACCAACGACAGCCCCGCCAGCAACTCGGCCCACGCCGGAGCTTCGGGCGGCAAAAAACCCGGCCACTTGGCGCGCTGCTGTGCGAAAAACTGGTTGGGACAAATGGCGTCAAAAACATCGGTGCGCGGGTCGATCCAGAACACCTGCTGCCGGTAAGCCAACGGCTGCGCCTGCAAAGACACGCCCTTGATCTGCAAACTGCCCGCCTGCGCCGCCAGATCACCCGCAAGCAGGCGCAGCAGCGTGGTTTTGCCGCTGCTCTCACCCCCCATCACCAGGGTGACGCCGGGGCCAATACAGGCCGACCAGCCGTCAAACAGCACACGCTGCGGGTAAGAAAACGCCAGCCCGTCCACCCGCAGGAGCGTGTTTTGCGGGTTGCAGGGGGTGGTGACAAGCGGCGTGGGCACAGACATGGATTATCTAAGTTTCATAGCAATAAGCCCTTATTTTAAAAGGGCTACCCGACAACCATGGGTCGCGACATGTGCCGCGTCACGGGTGTCGCTACCTGAATGTGAAAATCGTCACCTCAGAAAAACAGAGGATAAAAACATGCACAAATTGAAGTTTGCCATCGCCGGTTGCGGTTTTCTCGGCAACATCGTGGCTGACGCCTGGCGGCAGGGGCTGCTGGCGGACTATGAACTGGTCGGTTGTTTTGGCCGCAATGCGGCATCCACAGCAGCACTGGCCGACAAAAACGCCTGCCAGCCTTGCGCAACCCTCGACGAGTTGCTCGCGCTGCGACCTGACTATGTGGTGGAGGCGGCGTCACCCGGTTTGCTGCGTGACATTGCCCAACCCACGTTAAACGCAGGAGCCAACCTGATTGTGCTGTCCATCGGCGCCTTCGCCGACGCAGACTTTCTCTCTCAAGTCGAAACGCTTGCGCGCACAACGGGACGGCGGGTGCACCTTGCGTCGGGTGCGATAGGTGGCTTCGACGTGCTGCGCACTGCCGCGCTGATGGGTGCCATTGACGCCGGTATCCGCACCGAAAAAGGGCCTGCGTCACTGCGCGGGACACCCATCTTCAATGAGGAGTTGCTCACGGCCAGCGCGCCAAGCGAGGTGTTCTCCGGCAATGCCCGTGACGCGATCAGCCTGTTCCCGACCAAGGTCAACGTGTCTGTGGCCACGGCGCTTGCCACGGCAGGTGTGGCTGCCACGCAGGTCAGTATCAACAGTGTGCCGGGCTTCCTGGGTGACGATCACCGCATTGAGGTTCGTGGTGAAGAGGTTCATGTTGTTGTCGACACTTATTCCCGCACCAGCGCCATTGCCGGCTGGAGCGTCGTGGCCTTGATGCGCAACCTCGCCGCGCCAATCGCTTTTGGCTGAGCGAGAGGGGCGGAGAACGACAGGCCTGCCTGCCGCCTGGCGTCACCCTCACCCAAAACACTAATCACTTCACAAAAGATAGCTACAACCCCTTACGAAAAAAGGGCTAGAGGCCATTTTCGCCAACATCCTTGGAAGAAACGCCTCTGATCATCACAAACCCCGTCGGGGCTGACCATGCCATTGCGCTGGTGGGTTACTGGAAGGCTGCGCTATTGGGACTCGAACCGGGGGAATGAATTCAGTGCGTCGCCAATGCAGCGATTGCTGTCTGTCGATGCCGCTCGCCGAACTCACGCTAGCGCCCTGCAAGCGGTCATTGGCTCTGACAGCCGAGGAAAACACCAATATCTGCCGAGTCAGGTGCAACGGCAACCAATGGCCACTCTAGGCGGTCATTGCTACGCCGATGGCTGTTCTTTCCGTCAGTTCGGACGGGTACAGTTGCCTAATGGGGATTGCTGAATCCTGCTTAAAAAGCGGGCGCTCTAAATCTGCTTTGGCGATAGATTTTGCATATTGCTGATACAACAAGGGAGAAGCTTATGGACGAGAGGGTTGTGCGAACAATCGCTGGCTTGAGGGACTGGGCGGAGCTTCAAGCGTTCACGAAGAACGCTGCTGCGAGAGATCGCCTCACGCCAGATGTCAAGGAGGCGCTCGACCAACGCTCAGTTGAACTTGGAAGAGAACTGATGGCTCGAAAGACCGGGCTAGACTTAACCAGCCTATCTGCCGCTGAACAGAAGATCGTTTTGGCGGTTAGCCAGTACGTGGCGCTCAAGGAGTTTCAGTCCAGCCATGCGACACGCACCTTCGATCAGCTACGCAACCGGGGACTTATAGGCGCTGCGGAAAGTGCAGTTTGCAGGGGCAGTCCCACGGAGGGCTTTCGGACGCTCGCGGAGGCGAACCATAGTGACATCTCCTATGAGCAAATCGTTGTAGACCATACGCAGGAGTTCAGCGAGCGAGCTATCTGGTACTCACGCCGCGCCCTCGGCATGCCCAACACCTTGTCGAATCCCCCTGCTCAAGATAGCAGCGATATCCAGACTAAGACCACAAGTTTCATTGCATGGTTGAAGAAAGCGGCAAAAATCAACGACGGCATCATTCCTTTATTCACCAACGATGAGGCAGCTGCTGCGATCGGCCGCAACGACATGCAGAAGTACGGTCGTGCGCACGGCAACATGCAGTCGCGCATCGACTTCGCGTGCTATCGGGTAGAGCTTCCCCCACTAGGCCTCGCGGCAGAGGAACCGTTTGAATTAGCTTGGTCGCAAGATCGCAGGACGTGGGCATTCCCGGTAATGCAAATGCAGCGTGCCGCTCAGCTAAGGGAGTGGACCGACCAGGACTTCGATAGGGTTCTGCGGGAAACAGAGCGGCTTCCCGGACAAGCACATCTAATCTGGAAGGACGCTTTTGCGAAAGAAGAGCAAGCGATACAAGCCTGGGCGTACAGCTTCTCGACGGAAGAAATAACCGGCGAAGACATCGAAGAAAGTAGGGCCAAGCGCAACGCTATCTGGTCGAGAGACGAGTTGATCCTCGCGCTTGACCTCTATATGAGGCACCGCGCTTCACCGCCAGCAAGAGACTCTCTGGAGATCGAAGAACTGTCTGAGGTGCTAAACCAGCTTGGTACTGTGCTGGGTCAGCGAATTAATGGCACCTATCGGAATACGAACGGTGTCTACATGAAGTTGATGAACTTCAGGCGCCTTGATCCCGACTACACGGCAGAGGGTAAAAAGGGTTTGACGCGAGGTAACCAAGATGAGGCTCGAGTTTGGGATCAGTTCGCTGTTGACCCAGCAAGACTGGCCGAAGTTGCACGGTTCATTCGCAAGGGAATCACCGAGCATCTGAGCGATGAGAACCTGGCCGGCCCTGATGAGACCGGCATTGAAGAAGCGGAAGAGGGTAAGGTCGCCACGCGCATGCATCGTTACCGGGAGCGGGACAGGCGGCTCGTGGTTGAGGCGAAAGTGCAAGCGATGAAGAAGCACGGCCGGTTGGTTTGCTCGGTTTGCAATTTTGACTTCTCGAAGCGCTATGGTGATGTCGGTGCAAACATCATTGACGTTCACCACACAAAGCCGGTCCACACGTTGGAACCGGGAGAGAAAACCAAGGTGACTGACCTGGTGCTCCTGTGCTCAAACTGCCATCGCGTTGTCCACTCCAGGCGCACATGGCTCAGCGTCGAACAGGTAAAGACCGCGTTGGCGAACGCGAGCGCTCGTGGACAGTAATCCGTTTTCCTAGCCCTCGATCCATCGCAGCGGCATCGTCAGACGGCACCACATACGACAGCTGGCGGCAGCGATTCCATCTTAAATGACCGGTCCGGCATGAGACGTCCTGGCGGAATCGAGTTCCGGGCGTCTGGTGAGCTGCTGCTATACGCATCGCTGCTCGTCAACTGACAGGTTGTGACCAAAGCAGCTACCCATGCGGCCGGCCACGAATGACTTAGACCGGCCTCAGGCTGACTTTCCCAACCATCGACGTATCCACAACTGTTGAAGGCGGGTGGTGGGGTAACCGGGCGCAGAACCCATTCGCGTGATAAAACTGGTTGCGCACCCCCCTCAGCGGCAACACCCCAGCAAAACACCCAACCAACTCCGTCTCCCGCGAGGGGGCCGGAGAACGGTTACCCCGTCAACCGCCAGGCGCCACGCAGCAATGTGTTTTGACACACAGACAACCGGCTGGCAACGGTATTGAATCCCCTGTGTCTGTGTTCCCACATCCTTCACCGGGAAGGGGACAGAGCATCCAGGAGGTCCATGACATCTTTTTACGAGACGCTTGAGGTCAACCCACACGCCAGCGGTGTCGTGATCCGGGCGGCCTACCGTTGCCTTGCCCAACAACACCATCCGGACAAAAACGCGGACTCTGAAGACGCGCAACAAAGGATGATGAACATCAACCGCGCCTACGCTGTGTTGTCAGACCGCCAAAAGCGGCAAGCGTATGACCTGAGCCAGAGCATCCCCCAGGACTTTTGCGAACGTCGCGGCCTCGACCCTGCCGCCACGACGCAGGTTAAACCGCAGGACAAGCGTACTGCCACAGCCCGGCCATTTGCGTTTCGGCCATTGCGTTGAGCCCAGGCAGACCGTTAACACATCGCCACCTGGATGCTCGCCCGGCGATCACTTCGGGTCAGTTTTGTAGCACCCTGCCATGCGCGGGGAAGGGTCATACACGACACAGCATGCCGCCAAAATATCAAAAACCATATAATTTTGTTAATTATTAACATTTTTTAATATTTACAACGGTTGACAACCCCATAGATCGGACACTCACCATGCATCACACCACCGCCAACATCGCCGCTTTAACAGCGACCTCCTTGGGCCTGCCTTCGTCCACGGCTTTACACGGCCACAACGACCTGGATATTTCATGAACAATTTAACAGTACGTGCCAAGCTGGCGTGGTCGTTTGGTGGACTGGCCTTGATGATTTTGCTGATCTCGGGCTTCGCCGCAAAAATGCTCAGTGACGCCAACAGCCAGTTTGACAACTACATCAACGGCGTCAATG
The DNA here is from genome assembly GCF_018619435.1 of Rhodoferax sp. U11-2br. Classification (GTDB taxonomy): domain Bacteria; phylum Pseudomonadota; class Gammaproteobacteria; order Burkholderiales; family Burkholderiaceae_C; genus Rhodoferax. The sequence goes on from NZ_JAHFZF010000012.1 coordinate 110,903, forward strand.
CACGTGCCCTGGAGGCTGCAGGGGTAGGGCAAGCTGTGGATCGCCGCGCCATTGCCGCACGTAATCTGGTGTTAGTCACCAAACCAGAAGACAAGGCCGCAGAGAAGGACCGGGTCATGCAGGCGCAAAAAGACGTCACCGAACACCTGACCAAGCTCAAAGAGATGGCCAAAGCGCCAGACGTTCCTGATGAAATACGTCGTTTGATTGCAGAGATAGACAAGATCGAACAGGTTTATGCCCCCGTGGCCATGGGCATTGTTGAACTGGCCCTCAACAACAAGCGTGAGGAAGCCATCACCAAAATTGACACCGAATGCCGCCCACTTTTGGCTGCATTGGCTACTGCGCAAGCCAACTATGCCAATTTCGCCCTAGAGCGCTCCAACAAGTTGGTGCAAGAGTCTGGTGCCCTTTACATCACCCAACGCAATATCCTGATCACGGTTTGTCTTTTTGTGTTTGTTATGGCGGTGTTAGCCGGCGTGCTGATTACCCGTAGCCTGACCCGCGCGCTCGGGGCCGAGCCGGCTGAGTTGAGCCTGGCGGCCAGCCGTGTTGCAGATGGTGATTTGAGTGCCTCGTTCCGCGTCCAGAGCGACGACACACACAGTGTGATGGCAGCCATGGCCCGTATGCAAACCGCTCTGATTGAGGTGGTCTCCTCGGTGCGCTCCGGGTCTGAGTCGGTGGCCACCGCCAGTGCCGAGATTGCCCAAGGCAACCATGACTTGTCTTCACGCACCGAGTCCCAGGCCAGCGCGCTGGAAGAAACCGCAGCGTCGATGGAGGAACTGTCCTCCACCGTCAAACAAAACGCCGACAACGCCCGCCAGGCCAACCAACTCGCCCAAAGCGCCAGCAGCGTCGCTGTCAAGGGGGGTGAAGTTGTTGAGCAGGTGGTCAACACCATGAAGGGCATCAACGAATCAAGCCGCAAGATCAGCGACATCATCAGCGTCATCGACGGCATCGCCTTCCAGACCAATATCCTGGCGCTCAACGCAGCGGTTGAAGCTGCGCGTGCGGGTGAGCAAGGTCGTGGCTTTGCGGTGGTGGCCACCGAGGTTCGCGCCCTGGCCGGACGCTCGGCCGAAGCCGCCAAAGAGATCAAAACGCTGATCAGCGCCAGCGTCGAGCGGGTGGAGCAAGGCAGCGCTTTGGTCGACCAGGCCGGCGCCACCATGACCGAGGTCGTGGGCGCCATCCGGCGCGTGACCGACATCATGGGTGAAATCAGCGCGGCCAGTGTCGAACAGAGCCTGGGGGTCTCGCAGGTTGGTGAAGCGGTGGTCCAGATGGATCAGGCAACCCAACAAAATGCAGCCTTGGTTGAAGAGATGGCCGCCGCAGCCAGCGGCCTCAAGAACCAGGCGCAGGAACTGGTGAGCACAGTGGCCCTCTTCAAACTGGCAGCCGGGCAAGAGGGTGGGTATTTGGCCCCCGCTGTGCGTTTTGCCGCACCATCTGCCCACGCCCCAACCAAGAAGCTGGTCCCGAGCAAAAAGATGACGGCCAGGGCCACACCAAAGCTGGCAAGCCTGGGGCACACCACCGGTGGCAAATCGGAAAATGCAGAGTGGAAGAGTTTCTAACAGTGACTGCTGGCCAACAGCGACAACACCCCAACAAGCCTGCAACCCAAGCCATGTCCTGCGAGGATGGCTCAGAACGGCCCCCTCACCCGCCAGACGACACGCGAACCAGCGGTTCAAAACACTACAGGAAAGTTAGCAACCCGCCCTTACAGGAAAAGGGCTAGAGAGCATTTTTTCATACGACCAAGAACTACCGGATCAAAAAAGCCAGCACCTTGTCGGCGAACTTGCCGTACGGCGGCCACAGGAATTTGAGCGTGCTGAACCGCGTCTGGTAGAACACCGGGCGCATTTTGGAGAAGGTCTCAAACCCTTCATGCCCGTGGTAATGCCCCATGCCCGAGTCACCTACACCACCAAACGGCAGATCGTGCTGGCCCACATGGAACAGCGCGTCGTTGACCGAGACACCGCCGCTCATCACATGGTCGATGATGTGCTGCACTTGGGCCGCGTCGTAGCTGAACGGGTACACCGCCAGCGGGCGCGGCCCGGCGTTGATGTTGGCAATCACCTCGTCGAGCCGGGTGTAGCTGCGCAGCGGCAGGATCGGGCCAAAAATCTCGCGTTGCATCAGCACGCTGTCAGCCGGAGCGTTCAGCACGATGTGTGGCGCGATCTTGCGCGTGTCCCGGTCAAAAGCCGGGCCATCCAGCAGCGGCAGCACCTGCGCGCCCCGGCTGCGCGCATCGTCCAGCGCAGCCAGCAGCCGGTCAAAAGCACGCTGGTCGATGATGGACGTGTAATCGGGTGAGTCCAGGCGCGGGTAACGCTGGGCAACCAGCTCACGCGCCAGGCTCACAAAAGCCTCTACCTTGGCGGCGGGTAACCAGGCGTGGTCCACGGTGGTGCAGATCTGGCCAGCGTTGAGCAGTTTGACAAACAAAATACGCTCGGCCGCGAGTTTTAGCGGGAAGTCGTCACACACAATGGCGGGCGCCTTGCCACCGAGCTCCAGCGTGACCGGGCACAGGTTCTGCGCGGCAGCAGCCATGACCGCTTTGCCGGTTTGGCCGGAGCCGGTGAACAGCAGGTGGTCGAACTTGAGTTTGGAAAATTCCACACCCACACCGCCGGTTTCGTCAAAAAACTGCAGCTTCTCGGGCGGAAAATAGGCCGGTATGTGCTTGATAAGGTACGCCGCCAGATGGCGCGAGTTTTCACTCATCTTGACCATCGCCCGGTTGCCTGCGGCAAAGATGTAAGACAGCGGCACCAGGCTCAGGTTCAGCGGAAAGTTCCACGGCACGATGACACCCACCACACCGAGCGGCTGCGGGATCACCCGGTTGCGCGCACCCAGAAAATTGCGCCAGTCCACACTGCGGCGCTGCGGCCGCATCCAGCCGCGCAGGTGTTTGAGGATGTGATCGATGCCGTCCACCGCCGGGAACACCTCGGCCAGCAGGGTCTCGTGGCGCGAGCGGTGGCCGTAATCCAAGCTGATGGCCTCACACAAAGCGTCCTGGTGTTCACGGATAAAACGCTGCAGCGTGCGCAAATCGCGCTGGCGCTCAGCCAGGCTGGGCACGGGGTGGGCCAGATAGGCCTGGCGCTGCAGGGCCAGGGTGTCTTGCAGCGGACTTGACTGGGGTGTTTCAGGGTCGGTCATGGTTTGGCCAGTTTAGGCGCCAAAGCCAACCAGGGGAACGCCCCAAACCTTGTTTGAGCATGCCCCTCTAAGCGCAGGCGGGCCTGGCGCGCGTCACCGTACCGACCTGGCCGATGAAAAGCCGTGAGCTGGCGCTGGCTTTGGCGGCCAAACACCCGGCTGCTCGCCGGGTTTCCAGCACAATGCGGCCTTCTTTTGGCCCACACACCACGTATGACT
>NZ_JAHFZF010000013.1 GCF_018619435.1 Rhodoferax sp. U11-2br
TCCTGGCTCAAGGTGTTGGCCAGATACGGCGGTTAGCTCCCTCTTCCGCCCGGTGGGGCGGGAGAGGGCGGGGGAGTGAGTGGGGGTCAGTCACCCGGCTGGCAAGCCAAAAATGCACGAGGGACGATTGGGACAGTCAACAAAAATGGAATATAGAAAACTCACCTCATCCAAATCGCCCGCCAAAGCAACACCGGCACATCCCAAAGCCCCAGCTTGGGCCGCTGCCGCCATGTGGCACAACCCAAAGCCTCGATCTTGTCCAGGATGCGCAACCCACCTTGCACCACCAGTCGTAATTCCCAGCCCGCACGTCCTGGCACCTTCATCGGGAGTGCTGCACCTCTGAGCATCAGAGCCCTTGCAGATTCAACGTTGTCAGCTATTAAAAGAGCAGCATTCTGGTTGTGGCTGGTTGGTGAAAAGTCGGCCTCGGTCAGGCCAAAACGGACCAGCGAGGCCTGCGTGATGTACCAGCGCCCGCGCTGGGCGTCCACTGACACGTCCTGCCAGAAGTTGATCAGTTGCAAGGCGCTGCAAATCTGGTCACTTTGCTGCTGCGACAAGGGGTCTGTCACGCCATACAGATGCAACAGCAACCGCCCGATCGGGTTGGCCGAGCGCCGGCAGTAGTCCAGCAGCTCGGTCTCGCCGGTGTAGCGGCGTTGCTCATGGGTGTAGCGCACATCCTGCTCAAAAGCGTCAAGCAGGTCGGTGAGCAGCTGCACCGGCAACTGGTGGGTCTGCACGATGTGTTGCAAAGGCGCAAAAACGCTCCTCCAGCGGCCGCTGTCGGTTTGCCCGTGGGTGCTGGCCAGCAAGTCGGCACGGTAGGCCTGCAGGTCAGCCAGACGGGTGCGTACATCGACCTCACCTTCATCGGCCAGATCATCGGCGGTGCGGGCAAAGTGGTAGATGGCAGTGATGGCCGGGCGCAGGTGTGGCGGACACAGCAGGGATGCCACTGGAAAGTTCTCGTAATGGGTGAGGGCTTGCGGCGCCGGTGTGGTGGTGACTGGGGGGGTGGGTGCTGACGGGCTCATGGCGGGATCGGTTTCAGTGCGTCACAGTGGGGCGAGGTGGCGGGGCAAGTGATGAATTGACAGGGCAGTGCAATGGCCTAAAATTAATAACCAATTGGTCAGTAGTGTGTTCGTTTCTTGAAAGTACCGTCTTATGCCCTTGCAAGCATCCACCATCCGTTGGCCGGGTTTGAGCCTGACTATAGCCTTGGGCCTGCTGCTGATGGCCTGCTCCAAACCAGCGGTCCCCGAGGAGCCGGTGCGTGCGGTGAAGGTGATGACGGTGGGTGTCCAGCCGCTGGTGGCCGGGCTGGACTATGCGGGCGAGGTGCGTGCCCGTGTGGAGTCGCGTCTGGGCTTTCGGGTCGGTGGCAAGCTGATCAGCCGCACGGTGGAGCCTGGCCAGCGTGTCAAGGCAGGACAGGTGCTGGCTCAGCTGGACCCGCAAGACCTCAAGCTGGCAGCGGATGCGGCACGCGCCCAGGTGTCCGCAGCCCGCACCAACCGCGACCTGGCCGCCGCTGACTTCAAGCGTTACCAGTCTCTCAAAGAGCAGAACTTCATCAGTGCGGCCGAACTGGAGCGCCGCGACACCAGCCTGAAAGCCGCGCAGGCGCAGCTGGACGCCGCCCAGGCGCAACTCTCGGCGCAAGCCAACCAGGCGGCCTACGCCACCCTGCTGGCCGATGTGTCCGGTGTGGTGACGGCGGTGTTGGCTGAGGTGGGACAGGTGGTGGCCGCTGGCACACCGGTGGTGCAGCTGGCGCAGGAAGGCGCGCGCGATGTGGTGTTTGCCGTGCCCGAGGACAAACTGGGCGGGATTCAGGTGGGCGCCAGCGTGCTGGTGCGTGGCTGGGTGGCGAGCAGCTCAAACAACGCCAAGATACGCGAGGTGGCCGGCAGTGCCGACCCGGTGACACGCACCTTTACCGTCAAGGCGGCGCTGCCAGCTACCAGTGATCTGGCGCTGGGCAGCACCGTGTCGGTGTTGCCTGCCGGTTTGCAGCGCAGCAACCAGCAGGCCATCAAGCTGCCGACCACCGCCTTGCGCCAGGAGGGGCAAGCCACCGTGGTCTGGCTGCTGGACACCGGCACGATGACGGTCAGATTGCAGCCGATCCAGATCGCCACCGCCGACGGCAACGAGGTGGTGGTGGCCAGCGGCCTGAGCCCCGGCATGCTGGTGGTGACGGCTGGTGTGCATGTGTTGACACCCGGCCAGAAAGTCACGATTTACAAGCCAAATGTGCCTCAAGCCCTGACCAGTCAAGCGCAGACAGCTATCAATGGTGCAGCGCCACTGGCGGCGATTGGTGTCGCCCCGGCCGCTGCCGTGTCGGCCCCGGCGCAGTGAGGCGCGTATGACGAGGCCCGATCTGGACAACAACCAAGGGTTTAACCTGTCACGCTGGGCGCTGGAGCACGCGCCGCTGACACGATTTTTGATGGTGGTGCTGATGGTGCTGGGCGCGGCCAGCTACTTCCAGCTCGGGCAGGATGAAGACCCGCCCTTCACCTTTCGGGCGATGGTGGTGCGTGCCTACTGGCCCGGTGCCAGTGCGCAGCAAATGGCCGAGCAGGTCACCGACAAGCTTGAGCGCACGCTGCAGGAGGTGCCTTACGCCGACAAGATCCGCAGCTACTCCAAGCCGGGTGAGTCACAGATCATCTTCCAGATCAAGGAGCATGCGCGCGGCGACGAGGTGGCCAACGTCTGGTACCAGACACGCAAAAAAATTGGCGACATGCGCAACAGCTTGCCGCAGGGTGTGCAAGGCCCGTTTTTCAACGACGACTTTGGGGATGTGTTTGGCGTGATTTACGCGCTGCAAGCGCCGGGTTTCAGTTATGCCGAAGTCAAAACCTTTGCGGACGAGGTGCGCCAGCAGTTGCTGCGGGTGCCCGATGTGGCCAAGGTCGAGTTGTTTGGTGACCAGGCGGAAAAACTGTTTGTGGAGATTTCGGCCAAACGGCTGGCTCAGCTGGGCCTGGACATGAACACGGTGCTGGCACAACTGACACAACAAAACGCGGTGGAGTCGGCCGGTGCGGTGCAAACCCCGCTGGATGTGGTGCAGGTGCGTGTGGCTGGCCAGTTCACCGCGGTGGATGAGCTGGCTACGATGCCGATTCGTGCGCCCGGGGTGGCTGGCAAACAGCTCCGACTGGGCGACATTGCCACCATCCGGCGGGCGTATGTGGACCCACCGGCGGTGAAAGTGCGTTTTCAGGGCCAGGAGGTGGTGGCCTTGGGTGTTTCGATGGCCAAGGGGGGCGACATCATTGCCCTGGGCAAGGCGTTGGACCTGGCCACGCAACACATTGCGAAGACCTTGCCGGTGGGGGTGACACTGGCGCAAATCCAGGATCAGCCCAAGTCGGTGGCCAACTCGGTGAACGAGTTTGTCAGGGTGTTGATCGAGGCCGTGGCGATTGTGCTGGCGGTGAGTTTCCTGAGCCTGGGTTTGCACAAGCGCCCCGGTACCCACCCGCTTTTCAAGCGTTGGACGCTCGACATGCGCCCGGGTCTGGTGGTGGGCATCACCATTCCGCTGGTGTTGGCGATGACCTTTCTGGCGATGCACTACTGGGGCATCGGGCTGCACAAGATTTCGCTGGGCTCGCTGATCATTGCGCTGGGTCTGCTGGTGGATGACGCCATCATTGCGGTGGAAATGATGGTGCGTAAGATGGAGGAGGGCTTTGACAAGGTGCGCGCCGCCACCTTCGCCTACGAGATCACCGCGATGCCGATGTTGACCGGCACCCTGATCACCGCGACCGGGTTTTTGCCGATTGGCATTGCCAAGTCGATGACCGGTGAATACACCTTTGCAATTTTTGCGGTGACGGTGATTGCGCTGTGTTTGAGTTGGATCGTCTCGGTGTATTTTGTGCCTTACCTCGGTGTGCGCCTCTTGACTGCGCCGCCGCATGTGGTGGCCCATGCCGAGAGTGGTGCGGTGCTGGCACAAGGCGAAGTGCATGACATGTACGACACCCCGTTTTACAACTGGTTTCGCCGCACGGTGAGCGCCTGTGTGCGCCGACGCTGGCTCACCATCGCGGTGACGCTGTTGCTGTTTGTGCTGGGGCTGCTGGGCATGGGCCAGGTGCAGCAGCAGTTTTTCCCGGATTCGGCGCGCCCGGAAATCACGGTGGACTTGTGGTCACCCGAGGGAACCGCTTTTGCCAGCACCGAAGAGGTGGCCAAACGGGTGGAGGCGCGTCTGCTGGCCGAGCCGGGCATTGTGTCGGTGACCCAATGGGTGGGTTCTGGCGTGCCGCGTTTTTACCTGCCGCTGGAGCAGATTTTTCAGCAGACCAATGTGTCGCAGCTGATTGTGTTGCCCCAGGATCTGGCGACACGTGAGCGTTTGCGCCACAAGCTGCCGGCGCTGCTGGCCCAGGAGTTTCCCGAGGTGCGGGGGCGGGTGCAACTGCTGGCCAACGGGCCACCGGTGGCCTACCCGGTGCAGTTCCGGGTGATCGGCCAAGACCCGCAGGGCTTGCGCAGTCGTGCCGACGAGGTCAAGGCCCTGATGCGGCAAAACCCGCACACCCGGGGTGTCAATGACAACTGGAATGAGTCGATCAAGGTCATGCGACTGGAAGTGGACCAGACCAAGGCGCGTGCGCTGGGTGTCAGCAGCCAGTCCATTGCCCAGGCGACCAAAACCACGCTGAGCGGCAGCAGCATTGGCCAGTTCCGCGAGGCAGACAAACTGATTGACATCGTGCTGCGCCAGCCGCTCGATGAGCGCAGCGCCATCACCGACATCGCCAATGCCTATGTGCCCACCAGTTCGGGCCAGTCGGTGCCGCTGCTGCAAATCGCCAAGCCGGTGTTCACCTGGGAGCCCGGTGTTCTCTGGCGCGAGGGGCGGGATTACGCCATCACCGTGCAGAGCGACATTGCCGATGGCAAACAGGGCGCCACCGTGACTCAGGCGTTGCTGCCGCAGCTCAGGGCATTGGAGGCCCAATGGGCGCAGACCGGGCAGGGTGACTACCGCATTGTGGTCGCTGGTGCGGTGGCGGAGAGCGCCAAAGGATCGGCGGCGATTGTGGCGGGTATCCCGATCATGTTGTTCATCACCTTCACGCTGCTGATGCTGCAATTGCACAGCTTCAGCCGGGCGGTGCTGGTATTTCTGACCGGGCCCTTGGGCATTGTGGGTGTGGCTGTGGCGTTGTTGCTGCTGAATCGGCCGTTTGGTTTTGTGGCGCTTTTGGGGGTGATTGCGTTGATGGGCATGATCCAGCGCAACTCGGTGATTCTGATTGACCAGATCGAGCAGGACCGCGCCCGCGGTGTAGCCCCCTTGGAGGCAATTGTGGAGGCGGCAGTGCGCCGACTGCGCCCGATTGTGCTGACCGCAGCCGCTGCGGTGCTGGCGATGATTCCGCTGTCGCGCTCGGTGTTCTGGGGGCCGATGGCGGTGGCGATCATGGGTGGTTTGATCGTGGCCACGGTGCTGACGCTGTTGGCTTTGCCCGCCATGTATGCAGCCTGGTTCAGGGTGACTGTCCACAGCAAATAACTGAGCTGCGGCAATTTCTCAAGATTTAAGCGCTGGGGTCGCTCGGGTGAGGGCTTGGCCTCAGGTTAAAATTCGAGGCTGACCAATTTCTGGGGGCGGTTTTTACCAGCCCCCATTAATTTGCGCGGGTGGCGAAATTGGTAGACGCACCAGGTTTAGGTCCTGACGCTGGCAACAGTGTGCGGGTTCGAGTCCCGCCCCGCGCACCACTCATATTTTTGGAGATGAAAGATGGCCGTTGCTGTAGAAACTCTTGAGAAGCTCGAACGCAAAATGACGTTGAGCCTGCCCCTGGACACCATTCAGGCAGAGGTGAGCGCGCGTTTGAAGAAGATGGCCCGCACCGTGAAGATGGATGGTTTTCGCCCGGGTAAGGTGCCGATGAATGTGGTGGCCCAGCGTTACGGCTATTCCGTGCAATACGAAGTGATGAACGACAAGGTAGGCGAGGCGTTTTTTAATGCCGCCAACGAGGCGCAGTTGCGCGTGGCAGGTCAGCCCAAGATCAACGAAAAAGCCGGTGCACCCGAGGGCGAATTGGCATTTGAAGCCATTTTTGAGGTCTATCCAGAGGTCAAGATTGGTGATCTGAGCACCGCTGATGTGGAAAAAATCACCACCGAGGTGACCGACGCCGCCATCGACAAGACCCTGGAAATCCTGCGCAAACAACGTCGCACTTTCTCCCAGCGCGCCCATGACAGCCAGGCCGCTACGGGTGACCGCGTCACCGTTGACTTTGAAGGAAAAATTGACGGCGAGCCGTTTGACGGCGGCAAGGCGCAAGACTTTCAGTTCATCCTGGGTGATGGCCAAATGCTCAAGGAGTTTGAGGAGGCCACGCTGGGTCTGAAGTCGGGCGAGAGCAAGACTTTCCCGTTGGCCTTTCCTGCTGACTACCATGGCAAGGATGTGGCGGGTAAAACTGCTGACTTCATGGTCACGGTCAAGAAAATCGAAGCAGCTCACCTGCCAGAGGTGGATGATGCGCTGGCCAAATCGCTCGGTATTGAAGATGCCACCGTGCAAGGTTTGCGCGCTGACATTAAAAAGAACCTGGAGCGTGAAGTGAAGTTCCGCTTGCTGGCCCGTAACAAGACCGCCGTGATGGATGCGCTGGTGGCGAAGGCTGAACTCGATTTGCCCAATGCCAGCGTTCAGGCTGAAATTGCCCGTTTGCTCGAAGGTGCCCGCGCTGACCTCAAGCAACGCGGTATCAAAGATGCGGACAAGGTCACGATTCCCGATGATGTGTTCCGTCCCCAAGCTGAGCGCCGTGTGCGTTTGGGTCTGGTGGTGGCTGAGTTGGTGCGTGCCAACAGCTTGCAAGCCAAGATGGAGCAAATCAAGGCCCATGTGGATGAGTTGGCTGCCAGCTACGAAAAACCCGCTGAAGTGTCGCGTTGGTATTTCAGCGACAACAAGCGTCTGGCCGAGGTGGAAGCCATTGTTCTGGAAAACAACGTGACTGACTTTGTGTTGTCCCAGGCCAAAGTGACTGAAAAAGCGGTTGGCTTTGACGAGCTGATGGCGCAAAACTAAGCGTTTGCCACTGTCGGTCTTTAAATTGGGGCTTGGGTCTGGCTTGTAGTCAGACAAACAAGCCCCATTTCATTTATTGGCTTGTGTTTTTAGCTACAGTAGAGCCAGTTTTTGAGATCTAACCCAAACCTTCGCGGGAGTGCAATGGACATACAGAATTTGGGCATGGTGCCCATGGTGATTGAGCAGTCAGGCCGTGGTGAACGTTCTTACGACATTTACTCGCGTCTGCTCAAGGAACGTGTCATTTTTTTGGTCGGCCCGGTTAATGACCATGTGGCCAATCTGGTGGTGGCGCAGTTGTTGTTTTTGGAGAGCGAAAACCCTGATAAGGACATTTCGTTCTACATCAACTCGCCAGGTGGCTCCGTGAGCGCCGGTATGGCGATTTACGACACCATGAATTTCATCAAGCCGCAGGTGTCCACACTGTGCACTGGTTTTGCCGCCAGCATGGGTGCGTTTCTGCTTGCTGCAGGTGAAAAAGGCAAACGGTTTTCACTGCCTAACTCCAAGATCATGATTCACCAGCCTTCGGGCGGCAGCCAGGGGCAGGCGACAGAGATCGAGATTCAGGCGCGTGAAATTCTGAAAACCCGTGAACAGCTCAACAAAATTTTGGCAGAGCGCACAGGGCAACCGCTGGAACGTGTTGAACGCGACACCGAACGTGACTACTACATGTCGGCTGATGAATCCAAGGAATATGGTCTGATTGACCAAGTTATCTCAAAAAGGGCGTAGTTCAAAATGGCCGAAAAAAAAGGCTCCTCCGGCGAAAAAACGCTGTATTGCTCGTTTTGTGGCAAGAGCCAGCATGAAGTCAAGAAACTGATTGCTGGCCCCTCGGTTTTTGTCTGTGATGAGTGTATTGAGCTATGCAACGAAATCATTCGTGATGAGTTGCCTCAGTCCACTGACACCGTTGGCAAGAACGAGTTGCCCACGCCGGCTGAAATCAAGGCCAATCTGGACAATTATGTGATTGGTCAGGAGCCAGCCAAACGTATTTTGGCGGTGGCGGTTTACAACCATTACAAGCGCCTGAAGCACCAGGAAAAGTCTTCCAAAGACGATGTGGAGTTGTCCAAAAGCAATATTTTGCTGATTGGCCCCACGGGCTCCGGCAAGACACTGTTGGCGCAAACCTTGGCACGTATGCTGGACGTGCCGTTTGTCATGGCGGATGCCACCACCTTGACCGAAGCAGGTTATGTGGGTGAAGACGTCGAAAACATCGTCCTCAAACTGCTGCAAAGTTGCAACTACGAGGTGGAGCGTGCGCAGCGCGGGATTGTTTACATCGATGAAATCGACAAGATTTCGCGCAAATCTGACAACCCATCGATCACCCGCGACGTGTCGGGCGAAGGTGTCCAGCAGGCATTGCTGAAGCTGATTGAAGGCACCATGGCCAGTGTGCCTCCGCAAGGCGGGCGTAAACACCCCAATCAGGATTTTGTTCAGGTTGACACCACCAATATCCTGTTTATCTGCGGTGGTGCTTTTGCGGGCTTGGAAAAAGTCATCGATAACCGCACAGAATCATCAGGGATCGGATTTGGTGCTGCTGTTAAAAGCAAGCAAAACCGCAATCTGACCGAGGTGTTCAAGGAGGTTGAGCCGGAAGATCTGATCAAGTTTGGCTTGATCCCGGAACTGGTGGGTCGTATGCCCGTGGTGGCGACGTTGGGAGAACTCAGCGAAGAGACACTGGTGCAGATACTGACCGAGCCAAAAAATGCCTTGGTCAAGCAGTACAGCAAGTTGCTCGCGATGGAAGGTGTTGATCTCGAGATCCGTCCGTCGGCCTTGAACGCTATTGCCAAAAAGGCGCTGGCTCGTAAAACAGGTGCGCGCGGTTTGCGCTCTATTCTGGAACTGGCCTTGATCGACACCATGTTCGACTTGCCCAATGCCTCTAACGTTGAAAAAGTGGTGCTTGACGAGTCCACCATCGAAGAAAACAAGCAACCTTTGCTGGTGTACCGCGAAGTGGCCAAAAAGGCTTGATTTGGTCTGTCTTCGGGGGGGTTTTGCCCCCATCGCGTTTTTATGACCTGCAGATAATAGGCTGGCCGCTTGAAATGCGGTCACGTCGCTCCATATCCAACAGGTAACAAAAGGATGTTTTATGTCTGACCACACACCATTACCTGCTGATTCTCTTGACTTGCCGCTGCTGCCATTGCGCGATGTGGTGGTTTTCCCTCACATGGTTATCCCGCTTTTTGTGGGTCGTCCCAAGAGCATCAAAGCGCTTGAGGCAGCCATGAGTGTGGATCGGCGCATCATGTTGGTGGCGCAAAAAGCAGCAGCCAAGGATGATCCGTTGGTCACGGACATGTTTGATGTTGGCTGTATTTCCACCATTTTGCAGATGCTCAAACTCCCCGATGGCACTGTCAAGGTGCTGGTCGAGGGGCAGCAACGTGCGGTGGTGACCAAAGTGGCCGATGGTGAGTCTTATTTTGTGGCCAGTATCACACCGGTCGAGGTTGTTGCTGAGGCTGAAGGCAAATCCAAGAACAAGGCCAGTGAAATCGAGGCCCTGCGCCGCGCGGTGATGCAACAGTTTGACCAGTACGTCAAGCTCAACAAGAAAATACCGCCAGAAATACTGACCTCAATTGCCAGCATCGATGATCCAGGTCGTATGACGGACACCATCGCAGCACATCTGCCTTTGAAGCTTGAAAGCAAACAGGCCGTTCTTGAACTTGCCAGCATCAAGGATCGTCTGGAAAACCTCTATGGCCAGATTGAACGCGAAGTCGATATCCTCAATGTGGACAAGAAAATTCGCGGCCGGGTCAAGCGGCAGATGGAGAAGAACCAGCGTGATTTTTATTTGAATGAGCAAGTCAAAGCCATTCAGAAAGAACTTGGTGAAGGTGAAGACGGCGCTGACATTGAAGAGATCGAGAAGAAGATCAAGTCAGCCAAGATGCCGAAAGAGGCCTTGAAGAAGGCTGAGGCTGAACTTAAAAAGCTTAAACTGATGTCGCCCATGTCGGCCGAAGCAACGGTGGTGCGCAACTACATTGATGTGCTCACCGGTATGCCCTGGGCCACCAAGACCAAGATTAAGCACAACCTGGCCAATGCCGAGGCTGTGTTGAACGAAGACCATTACGGGCTGGACAAGGTCAAAGACCGTATCCTTGAATACCTTGCGGTGCAACAACGGGTGGATAAGGTCAAGGCGCCTATCCTTTGCTTGGTCGGGCCACCGGGCGTAGGGAAGACGTCGCTGGGGCAATCTATTGCCAAGGCCACTGGGCGCAAATATGTGCGCATGGCGCTGGGGGGGATGCGTGATGAGGCCGAAATTCGGGGGCATCGACGCACCTACATCGGGGCCATGCCGGGCAAAGTGCTGCAAAGCCTGTCCAAGGTAGGCACACGCAATCCTTTGTTTTTGCTGGATGAAATTGACAAACTGGGCACAGACTTCCGTGGTGATCCGTCGAGTGCGCTGCTCGAGGTGCTTGACCCAGAACAGAACCACAAGTTTGGCGACCACTACGTCGAGGTTGACTTTGATTTGAGTGATGTGATGTTTGTGGCGACATCGAATTCCATGAACATTCCACCGGCGCTGCTGGATCGCATGGAGGTCATTCGTTTGGCGGGTTACACCGAGGATGAAAAAACCAATATCGCTATCAAGTATCTGTTGCCCAAGCAGCTCCAGAACAATGGAGTGAAGGAGTCTGAACTGCTGGTGACCGAAGAAGCGGTACGCGACATCGTGCGGTATTACACACGTGAGGCGGGTGTACGTTCTCTGGAACGAGAAATTTCAAAAATCTGCCGCAAGGTTGTCAAGGGTTTACAGCTTAAGAAAATGTCGGGTCTGGTCACGGTGAACGGTGCCAATCTGAACGATTTTCTGGGCGTACGAAAGTATGACTATGGCCGTGCCGAGAAGAAGAATCAGGTGGGTCAGGTGGTGGGTTTGGCCTGGACCGAGGTCGGTGGCGATTTGTTGACCATTGAGGCGGCCATGATGCCTGGCAAAGGCGTGATCACTCGCACCGGTTCTTTGGGCGATGTGATGAAAGAGTCGGTCGAGGCGGCGCGTACGGTGGTGCGCAGTCGCTCTCGCAGGTTGGGTATCAAGGATGAGTTTTTTGAGAAAAAGGACATCCACATCCACGTCCCAGATGGTGCAACGCCCAAAGATGGTCCGAGTGCGGGCGCAGCCATGACCACCGCCTTTGTGTCTGCCATGACGGGTATTCCGGTACGTTGCGATGTGGCCATGACTGGTGAGATCACCTTGCGGGGCGAAGTCACGGCCATTGGTGGTTTGAAAGAAAAACTGTTGGCAGCCTTGAGGGGCAACGTCAAGACCGTGTTGATTCCAGAAGAAAATGCCAAGGACTTGCAAGACATTCCTGAGAACGTCAAGAATGGGCTTGAAATTGTGCCGGTACGATGGATCGATAAGGTGTTGGAGATTGCGCTTGAGCGCATGCCAACACCGCTGCCCGAAGAAGAACCTGTGGCTGCCGCCTCAACTGAGGTGGTGATTGAACCCGCACAATTGTCAGGTGCTGTGAAACACTGATAAACTTTTTTGTTTTTCAGGCTAACCGAGTCCATTTTTATCTTATACTCATGGGCTTGCAACGCGGGAATAGCTCAGTTGGTAGAGCGCAACCTTGCCAAGGTTGAGGTCGAGAGTTCGAGACTCTTTTCCCGCTCCAGGTTTTTTTATTTGATGTGGACTGATGTTCGCATCCGTGCGGGAATAGCTCAGTTGGTAGAGCGCAACCTTGCCAAGGTTGAGGTCGAGAGTTCGAGACTCTTTTCCCGCTCCAGATATTTGAAAAGGGAAGCGACCGCTTCCCTTTTTTGTCAAGGTTTTGGCGCGATAGCAAATCGGTTATGCAACGGATTGCAAATCCGTCTAGCCCAGTTCGACTCTGGGTCGCGCCTCCAGATACGGGCTCAAAAATGCTCAAGCAAGCCTCGCAAGTTCTATGTGCGGGGCTTTTTTGTTTCACAATAGACCCGTGCCCGAGTGGTGAAATAGGTAGACACATCGGACTTAAAATCCGCCGCTTCGTGAATAACGGGCGTACCGGTTCGATTCCGGTCTCGGGCACCACTTAAACTCCAGCGCTATGGCACGTTATAACGCCCCTTTTGAAATTCATGTCCATGGTCAGGTGGCTTTGCGCACCGATGTGACGTTTGACAATCTGCAGGATGCACTCAAGCCCCTGTGGAAATATGCTGGTGCCAAATCTTTGGTTGCTGCGTCTGGCAGTTTTTACGAAGATGAACCAGGTATCAGGTTTGATGCCCAGGAGCATTTGTTGCAAATGTGCTGGACTGTTGAGGGTGACGACGACTTTCGCCAAGCGCTTGATGAGATGTGTATGAACCTCAACGATGTGGCGCAATCCGGTGCCGCCATCGAGGTTACCTTTTACGACACCGAGTTCGACGAAGACGAAGAAGATGCCTCCGATGCCGAGTCACGCGATGATTTTGTGATGCTGTTTGTTGGACCAGACCCAGCATCCATCATGCAGGTTCAACGTGATTTATTGGTGCAGGATGTGGTCAATCTGATGGAGCGCCACTTTGATGGTGCCGAACTTGGCGGTGTTGTTGCCGCCATCGACAGTTTGTTCAGCCAGCGATTTGACGACTTGGTCAACTCCTTGCAGTTGGGCAAGCCGCCACGTGGTTCGGGTGGTGGTTCCAGTGGCATGGGTCATGGGGGTGGGCGCAAACCCCGTCATTTACATTAGTCTGACCGACGGTCTTATAGGTCAGTGCCGCGTAACAGGGTGGTGGGTGCCCAAGTACATTACATCCAGCATCTCGGTGTTGTTCCTGCGTCTGTGGCAAACTCTTTTGACAAGGCAAGTGCATTGAGTCGCACTGTCACAGCCTCATCCGATAATGGGTGGGTGCTGGCAACTTCAAAACATGCTTAAACGTATTCAAGTTGATCAACTCAAGTTGGGAATGCACCTCAAGGAGTTTTGTGGCTCCTGGATAGATCATCCGTTTTGGCGGACAGAGTTTGTGCTCAAGGACCCAAAAGACATTGAGTTGATTTTGGCCAGCGGCGTCAAAGAGGTGATGATCGACTGCAGCAAGGGTTTGGATGTGCCTCTTGGTGTGACTGCAGGCGCCGGGCAAGATGTGTTATCGGCGCCAGTTGCTCCGCAACCCATTGTTGAACTCCCGTCTCCATCTTCACAACACGCCAACACGGTGCCGGCCAGCCAGGAGTTGGAGCGTGCCGCGCTCATTTGCCAACGCTCCAAAGCTGCTGTGGTATCCATGTTTCAAGAGGCTCGGATGGGCAGAGCCGTTGACGTGGGTGGTGCTCTGCAACTGGTTGAAGAGATTTCTGCCTCGATCGCGCGCAACCCTGGGGCGATCATCAGCCTGGCTCGTCTCAAAACGGCCGATGACTACACCTACATGCACTCGGTGGCAGTGTGCGCCATGATGGTGGCGTTGGCGAAACAGCTGAGATTGGATGACACTCAGACACGACTGTGCGGCATGGCGGGTCTGTTGCACGACATGGGCAAGGTGGCCATGCCCGTCAAAGTGCTCAATAAACCTGGCAAGCTGACCGATGCCGAGTTTGCAGTCATACGCTCCCATCCCGCCGAGGGTTACAAGATACTCGCCGCCAGCAGTGCTGTGGATGCCGTGTCACTGGATGTGGTACTCCACCACCACGAAAAAATGGATGGGAGTGGCTATCCTGAAGGTTTGGACGGCGACGGCATCAGCCTCTATGCCAAGATGGCTGCGGTGTGTGACGTTTACGATGCCATCACATCCAACCGACCTTACAAATCTGGCTGGGATCCGGCCGAGTCCTTGCGCCGCATGGCCGAATGGGCCGGACACTTTGACCCCAAGGTGTTTCAGGCGTTTGTCAAAAGCATGGGTATTTATCCGGTGGGCTCGCTGGTGCGTTTGAAGTCCGGACGCATTGGTGTGGTGATCGAACAGTCACCCAAGTCGCTGACCATGCCCATCATCAAAGCCTTCTTCTCCACCAAATCCAATATGCGCATCGTGCCCTTCGTGGTTGACTTGTCGCACCCGTTGACACAGGAGAAGATCGTCAACCGCGAAGACCCTGCACAGTGGAACTTTCTGGACCTCAATGCTTTATGGTCGGGGCTCAGTCATCTGTCACGTTAAGCTTGACTGACTCCTGTGCGTCACTTGGTTCCGGGGCGCACAGTTTCTGAGCTGCTGGGTTACAGATCGCCTACATGGTCAGTAAGCTTGGTGATCCGACGAGTCGGGGGGTGTCCTGGATGATGTCGTTCAATTTGAAAGTAGCCACGAGCGTGGACAGCACTTGTGCCTGTTCACGCATGCTTTGAGCCGCAGCGGCAGATTGTTCCACCAAGGCGGCATTTTGTTGTGTCATTTCATCCAGATTGGCAACAGCCGCGTTAACCCCCTGAATTTCACGATCCTGCTCTGAAGACGACCTCGATATGTCGGCCATGATATCGGTCACGCGCTGAACCGACGCGACGATGTCTTCCATGGTCTGACCTGCATCGGTGACCAGGCGCGTGCCAGCGTCAATGCGTTCCACACTTGCACCAATGAGCCCCTTGATTTCCTTGGCTGCTGCTGCTGAACGCCCGGCCAGGCTGCGGACCTCACTGGCAACCACTGCAAAACCGCGCCCTTGTTCACCCGCTCGTGCGGCTTCGACTGCCGCATTCAGTGCCAGGATATTGGTCTGAAAAGCGATGCCGTCAATGACACTGATGATGTCGCTGATCTTCCTGGAACTGACCTGGATGTCGTTCATGGTACTGACCACTTGGGCCACCACTTGGCCACCACGTGCAGCCACCTGGCCAGCGGAGGCCGCCAGTTGGTTAGCCTGTTGTGAGGCTTGCGCTGATTGGCGCACCGTGGCCGTAAGTTGGTCCATGCTGGAAGCCGACTGTTGCAGCTGGTTGGCGGTCAGTTCGGTTCTGACGCTCAAATCCTGATTGCCACTGGCGATCTCAGCGCTGGCGGTGGCGATGCTATCGGTGGTGTTGCGTACTTGCCCGACCAACTGGGTGAGTGCAGTCTGCATGTCGGACAAGGACACCAGCAGGTGCGTGGTTTCGTCGTTTCCTCCGGTGTCGATCTGTTGCCGTGTCAAGTCGCCAGTGGCAATGGCGCGTGCCATGCGTTCGGCCTGGTCAATCGGGTGGCAAATGGAGTTCATGTTGGCCAGCGTCAGAGGAATGATGATGGCCAGCACCAACAGCGTCATGCCAACGATCAGCCAGATCACCTTGTTCAGGGTCACCTGTAGTTCTTGTTGGTTGGTTTCTGTGGCAGTTTGCAGTTCCGAGGCCAATGCGGTCAGGCTGGCATTGGCTCGATCAATGATGGGTTGCAGTTTGCCAATGGTCGCCGCTGCCACCTGTGCAGAGGGGAAACCCATGTTTTCAAGCTGTGTCGCCATGGGGGCAAACTCGGTCTTGAACTGCTGCATGTCATTGAGGATCACTGTCAACTGTTGGCGTTGTTCCTCTTCAGGAAGCAAAGGGGACAATGTTTGCGCCGACTTCTCGATTTGTGCATAAGCGGCTGTCCAGGCTTCCTTGTGTTTTGAGGCTTCGACCGAGTTTTCATACTGGATCACCATGTCTTTCTCGTTGATTCGCAAATCACGCATGGCTTGTTGAAGGTGCCCCACCTCGGTCATGGAGGTTACGTCACGGGTAACCAAATGGACGGTGATACTGTTGGCGTACAGCTGAGCAGCGATGCCGATGCCGCCAATCAGGCATAGTGCGGTACTCACCATGCCTATCGCACCCCACATACGCATGCGGATGCTCAGGCGGCGCATCAATAACTCGAATTTCATTGGGTACTCCGAAAATAGAAGAAACGAAGCATGGCTGTAAGCAATAGCTGTGCCGCCCAATCGATTGGCCTCAAACCAAGGCAACAAAAAGCGAGAGCTTCAAATATGTACAGCCTCAGCCTAATCTCGGTTCAACAACGGTGCAAGGGTATTCTGCGTGACTTTGGCCCGTTCGCACAACAGCTATTTTTGATGGATTGGCAGCGTACCTTTTCTGAAAATGGCTGCTCAGCACAGTCGCGCAGAAACGACTGCGCAGGTGTTCAGCGCCTGACCTGTAGGGCGCCGGGATTCACGATGTTGGTGGGGCGCCCCTTGATGAAGTTCACCACATTGTCGAACGCGGCGCCAAAATACATTTCGTAACTGTCGAGTTCGACATAACCGATATGCGGTGTACACACACAATTTTCTAAGCGCAACAGAGCGTGGCCTTGCAGGATCGGCTCTGACTCGTAGACATCCACGGCGGCCATGCCAGGGCGACCCCGGTTGAGTGCACCCAGCAGCGCATCGGGCTGGATCAGCTCGGCGCGTGAGATGTTGACCAGCAGCGCAGTTGGTTTCATTCTGGACAAATCTTCTGCGCTGATCACGCCAGCGGTCTCCTCGTTCAGGCGCAGGTGCAGGGACAACACATCACTTTGCTCAAACAGCTCCTCTCGGCTACTGGTGACCTCAAACCCGTCGAGCACGGCGCGCTCTCGTGACGGAGCTCGGCCCCAAATCAGCACCCGCATGCCAAAAGCCCGTCCATAACCCGCGACCAACTGGCCAATGCGGCCATAACCCCAGATCCCGAGCGTGCGCCCTTTCAAGGTGGTACCCAGACCGAAATTGACCGGCATGGCACTGGACTTCAAACCAGATTGTTGCCATGCGCCGTGTTTGAGATTGCCGATGTATTGCGGCAGGCGGCGCATGGCCGCCATGATCAATGCCCAAGCGAGTTCGGCGGGTGCCACCGGTGAGCCGGTACCCTCGGCTACCGCGATACCGCGCTCGGTGCAGGCACCGACATCCAGATGGGTACCGACCCGACCCGTTTGTGCCACCAGTTTGAGCTTGGGCAACTTCTCAATCACGGCACGAGACAAGTGGGTACGCTCACGGTTGAGCACAATCACATCGGCGTCTTTGAGTCTGACCGTCAATTGCCCCAGTCCTTTGACGGTGTTGGTGTACACCTTGGCCTGAAGGGGCTCCAGTTTGGCTGCACATGCCAGCTTGCGCACCACGTCTTGGTAATCGTCCAAAATCACAATATTCATGCCACCGATTGTGCCTCGGCGGGGACAACCCGATGGAATCAGTGATCCTGAATTACCAACTTTTACCCGCCTGGCCAGCTGCGCCGGGAGCGTGTCAGCCAGGCCTAGTGTTGCAGTGCCTCACGGGCTGCCAGTCGGTCAAGTTCGGCACACACGTCGGCCATGCGCCCGGAAATCCGCAATCGTCCTGACTGGCTGGGGTTTTGGCCTGACTCCATCACCTGCAGCACTCGCACGGGTCGACTGGATCGCACCGGTTGCTTGTTGGCCTCTGTGGTGTGGGTTGGAGTGTCCGATGTGCTGGCATCTGTCCTGGTGAGTGCAGCGGCTCTTTCTGAGGTTGTGCTTGGCACGGACCCCCGTGGCAGTGGTTGCCCTGGCTTGGCCATCAGCCACTGCCAAAGCACCTTGAACGATTGCAAAACAGACGATGTGGTGGATGCGTGGTTCATGGTGCGTGCTTTCACAGAGGTGGTTCAGGGGTGAAGTGCAGGGTGGAGGAGCGGGTTCACATCAGCATGGTGTTGCGGATCAGGCCCACGGCCAGGCCTTCAATCTCGAACGGCTCACCGGGTTCAACCACAATGGTCTGGTAGTCCGGGTTCTCTGGGTGCAGTTCGATGATGTTTTTGTTGCGCATGAAGCGTTTGACGGTGACCTCTTCACCGAGACGGGCGACCACGATCTGGCCGTTTTTGGCATCGCGGGTGGTTTGCACCGCCAGCAAGTCACCGTCCATGATGCCGGCGTCCCGCATGGACATACCACGCACCTTCAGCAGGTAGTCGGGTTTGCGCTGGAACAGGCTGTTTTCGACGTAATAGGTTCTGTCCACATGTTCTTGCGCGAGGATCGGCGAGCCAGCAGCCACCCGGCCAATCAATGGCAAGGCCAACTGGGCCAGCGCCGCCAGGGGCGACGCCAGCTGGGCATGGCGCGACTCGTTGATGGAGCGCAAGTCATCACTGCGCAGCCGGATGCCACGTGAGGTACCGCTGACCAGCTCAATGGCACCTTTGCGGGCAAGTGCCTGCAAATGTTCTTCGGCTGCGTTGGCGGATTTGAAGCCCAGCTCTGCAGCGATCTCGGCGCGTGTAGGTGGGGCACCTGTGCGTGTTATGGCACTCTGGATAAGATCCAGGATCTGTTGCTGGCGGTCGGTCAGTTTGGGACGGGTGAGCATGGTGACTCCTTGTGGGTGGTACTGTTTTCTTATCCAGTAACTGTATTTTTAATCAGTTTTTGAAAGTGTGCAAGTGGTATCTGAATTAATTCCCAAAAAAATGGTGGTGCTGGGTACGGGCGGCACCATTGCCGGCACCGCCAGCAACCCGGCCGACAACATTGGCTACACCGCCGCCCAGGTCGGTGTGGCGCAGTTGCTGGCGGCAGTGCCCGCCCTGAAAACTGTGTTGCGCGACCATGACTTGGTCAGTGAGCAGGTGGCTCAGGTCGACAGCAAGGACATGCGCTTCGACGTCTGGCTGAGCTTGGCGCAACGGGTTGTCCATCACTTGGCGCAGGCCGATGTGAGCGCGGTGGTCATCACCCACGGCACCGACACCTTGGAGGAAACAGCCTATTTTTTACACGCGGTCTTGCCCCCTGCCTTAATCAATGAGAAGCCGGTGGTGCTGACCTGCGCCATGCGACCGGCCTCGGCGCAGTCGCCGGATGGCCCGCAAAACCTGATGGATGCGGCGGCCGTGGCCCTGACGCCCGGCGCCCACGGGGTGGTGGTGGTATGTGCGGGCACGGTGCACAGCGGCCTGGACGTGCAAAAGGCACACACCTACAAGATAGATGCTTTCAACTCCGGTGACGCAGGCCCGCTGGCGTACGTGGAGGAAGGGCAGGTCAGGATAGTAAAAAATTGGCCTCTAGCCTTTATGGATAAAGGGCATATAGCTATCAAAGATATACCAGATGCAGCGCTCTGGCCACGTGTCGAGATTGTGATGAACTATGCCGGTTGTGGTGGTGAGGTGGTGGATGCCTTGCTGTACCCACGTGAAGGTGTTGCGCCACTGCGTGGCCTGGTGGTGGCTGGCACCGGCAACGGCACGATGCACCACGATCTGGAAGCGGCGCTGCGCCGCGCGGTGTTGGCCGGAGTGACGGTTGTGCGTTCCACCCGCTGCGCCCAGGGCCGTGTGTTGGCGACCACCCAGAGCGAATTTCCCCATGCGCAGGGGCTGTCTCCGGTCAAAGCACGGGTGGCCTTGCTGCTGTCGCTTTTGAGCGCCTGAAGTCGGCTCTGGGGCTGCTTGTGTGGTGAACCCCGTCAGTTGAGTTCGCGCTCTTGGCGGCTTTGCCGCTAGATGGTGCCTCTTTTTTGGGGCTTCACCTGTCATGTTGGTGCCGACCGATAGCCCAAGTCTCACCTTGTCTGCGCCACTCAACCCGTGCGCAAGGGGCATCGCGCCGTGCTGGGGATAGTTAATCCTTGCGCCAAGGGTTTGTACCAAGCCTCTGAGGAACCTGGGGACATTCAAATCTACAGCACCCATGGACACGACGTTTCGGTCGGTGGTGTGCAGGAAAGTTTTAAAAAAATATATAATTTTGACAAATAATGTAGTTTTGTGCTGCTGACTAAGGTGATGACATGGTTCAAACAGCAACAGTGCGTAGCAGCACAAGGCGCACAGTGGCCTCTCCAGCCGACAAGCAGGAGCTGGCATTCAGTGAAATTTGGGATTTCGAGCGGCGTGACGAGGACAACGACATCGATAACTTGCAGGTGTACGGTATCCGCTGCTTTGAGCAGCCCACCGATCTGGCCAATCCACCCGCACCCATCCTGGTTGACGCCAACCTGCTTGGTGTGAAGGCGCCGATCAGTCTGAGTTTTGACGAACAGGTCTTTGGAGTGGTGATGGGCAAGGTGTCTGGCCAGATCATTTTCGCGCCAGGGCAACGGCGCCCGGTGCCCGACTTTTCATCGGTTACTGGTGATCAGCGCCTGCTGCTCAAGAAGCGCATGCCCAGCGCAGCTGTGGGTCCGGTTTCAAGTTGGCTGCATTGAGCTGTCATCTGTCGTTTAACACAAGGGGAAAGCCATGGATTTTTTCAACAACCTGAAAATTGTCACCCGCCTGAAGGTGATTTTGGGCTTCATGACCGCCATGCTGTTTGGCATTGTCGGACTCGCCATGTGGCAAATGGGGGTGATGAGCGCCTCCACACATCAGATCACCACCAACTGGATGCCCAGTGTGGAGTTCATCAACATGATGAACACCAACACCTCGGACTACCGCATCACCGAAATCAGCCATGTGCTCAGCACCGACCAGCAGGAAATGGCAGCTATCGAGAAGGACATGGCCAAAGTTAAGGCAGACTTCGACAAGAACCACGATGCCTATGCCAAACTGATCAGCAGCGACGAAGAACGCAAACTCTATGACGCCTTTGTCGCAGATTGGAAGGTGTATTTGCAGATGCACGAGCAGTTGCTTGATGCTTCGCGCAAAAACGAGACCGAGCGTGCCCGGGCCATCCTCGACAAAGAAAGCAAGCCAGTCTATGACAGCTTCTCTGCCACCTTGATGAAGCTTATCAACTACAACCACGAGGGCTCGGTGGCCGAGGGCAAGGCCAGTGATGCAGCGGACATTTTTGCTCGTAACATGATGATTGGCGCTGCCCTGGTGGGTCTGGTGCTGGCCTTGCTTGCCGGTTTCTGGCTGATCCGCTCCATCAGAGGACCGTTGACCCAGGCCGTGGAAGCAGCGGGCCGTGTGGCTGCCGGCGACCTCACTGGCAAGATCAACATCACCTCCCAAGATGAAACGGGTCTGGTCCTGCAGGCACTGGATCGCATGCAAACCGCCCTGATTGGCGTGGTCTCTACGGTGCGCACAGGCTCCGAATCGGTCGCTACTGCCAGCGCCGAAATCGCCCAAGGCAACAACGACCTGAGCCAACGCACCGAAGAACAAGCCAGCGCGCTCGAAGAAACCGCCGCCAGCATGGAAGAGTTGAGTTCCACCGTCAAACAAAACGCCGACAACGCCCGCCAGGCCAACCAACTCGCCCAAAGCGCCAGCAGTGTGGCCGTCAAGGGTGGTGAAGTCGTGGCCCAGGTGGTCGACACCATGAAAGGCATCAACGAAGCCTCACGCAAGATCAGCGACATCATCAGCGTGATCGACGGTATTGCCTTCCAGACCAACATCCTCGCTTTGAACGCCGCCGTCGAAGCAGCCCGTGCCGGTGAACAGGGTCGGGGGTTTGCGGTGGTGGCCAGCGAGGTGCGTAGCTTGGCTGGCCGCAGTGCCGAAGCCGCCAAAGAAATCAAGAGCTTGATCAGCACCAGTGTGGAGCGGGTGGAACAAGGCACGACCCTGGTCGACCAGGCCGGTGCCACCATGACCGAGGTGGTGACCTCGATCAAACGCGTCAACGACATCATGGGCGAGATCAGTGCGGCCAGCACCGAACAAAGCCAGGGTGTGGGCCAGATTGGTGAAGCCATCCAACAGATGGACCAAGTCACCCAGCAAAACGCAGCACTGGTCGAGGAAATGGCCGCAGCGGCCAGCAGCCTCAAGAGCCAGGCACAGGACCTGGTGGGTACGGTGGCCGTGTTCAAACTCGCGGCGGGGCAAGAAGGTGCTTTCTCAGCGCCCGCTGCACGTCCCTCCGCACCACTGAACCACAGCACATCCAAGCCGTTGGCCTCAGCCAAGAAGGTCGTGGCCAAGGCAACGCCCCCAGCTGCGGCCTTGAGCCACAACAGCCCAGCCAAGGCGGGCGGTGATGAGTGGGAAAGCTTTTGACATCTGACTGTGGTCTCAGGTCGTGGCTAGAGGTCTGAGTCGCTTGGAAGCCAAGTGTTGAAAAACCGAAGTGCTGCAAACGCTGTAGCACTACACCGCTTGGCCTGAATTTCAAGCCAAGGCGGCATGCGCTTGTTTTGGTGTTTCCGCGCCGCAAGCGTCCAGAATTTGTGACTGCTTCAGCAGCCTGAAGGGAGAAAGACATGCACAACGCCGCTTTGGCCAAGGACACACAGCAGACGGAATTGATCGCCATGGTGGCGGCCATCCACCGGGTTCAGGCCATCATCGAATTTGATTTGCAGGGCCGCATCCTTCATGCCAATCAGAACTTCCTGCATACGTTTGGCTACACCGAAGACGAGATCGTGGGCCAGCACCACCGCATGTTCTGTGACCCGGCCTACACCCGCACCTCGGACTACCTGATGTTTTGGGAGCGTCTGGGCAAAGGCGAATTTGATGCGGGTGAATACCTTCGGGTCAGCAAGACGGGCAAGGACGTGTGGATACAGGCCTCTTACAACCCGATTTTTAATCCAGAGGGTGTGCCGGTCAAAGTGGTTAAATTTGCCACCGACATCACCGAGGCCAAGCTTCGCAACGCCGAGTTTGAAGAAAAAATCCAAGCTCTTTCACGCTCGCAAGCCATCATTGAGTTCGACATGCGCGGCCACGTATTGCAGGCCAACGCCAATTTCCTGCGCACCTTTGGCTACACCGCAGAGGAAGTTGTTGGGCAGCACCACAAAATGTTCTGCGACCAGGCCTTGCTGACGTCGGTGGCCTACCGCCATTTCTGGGCTGACCTGGCTGAGGGCAAGTTTCAGAGCGGGCGTTTTAGGCGGGTTGGCAAACATGGCGCCGAGGTGTGGATCCAGGCCACCTACAACCCGATTTTTGACCTGAAAGGGCGTCCCTACAAGATCGTCAAGTTCGCCACGGACATCACCGAGCGGGTCAACGCTGAGGAACAGGTTCAAGAGAAGATTGCAGCCATCACCTCGGTGCTCGATGAGCTGTCCGCCTCCATCGAGCGTATCTCCCAGAACTCGAACGAGTCCAGCAAGCTGGCCCAGCAAACGCAGCAAGATGCCAGTGAAGGCAGCTTGTTGCTGGCCAAGTCCAGAGAATCCATCGCGCAAATTCAGAAGTCCTCGCAAAGTGTGCAGGAGATTGTGGACACCATTGGCGAGATCGCCAGCCAGACCAATTTGCTGGCCTTCAACGCGGCCATCGAAGCTGCGCGCGCCGGCGAACACGGCTTGGGCTTCTCGGTGGTGGCTGATGAGGTGCGCAAACTCGCTGAAAAGTCGGCCCTGGCCGCGCGCGAGATCGCCAAGCTGATCCGTGAAACCGTGCAACGGGTGGATGACGGCGGCCACGTTTCCGCGCAGGTGGATGTGGCCTTCGACAAGATCGTGACCTCGGTGGGCAGCACCTCCACATCGGTCGGTCTGATCACCGAGGCGACGGCAGAACAGGCCAACGCCACCCGCAATGTGACCACGCTGTTGGCCGAGTTGCAACAACGCATTCAGGTTCGCTGACCGCTGCCGAACCACCTCGTCCGGTTTTCGCACGATGAACAACAACATCGACATTGCCCTGTTTGAAGTGGCCGCGCAGTGTTTTGGTGTGCCCTGTTGCCATGTGGTGAATGCCCTGGTAGAGCCTGCAGATCTCACCCGCGTTCCCCGTACCCAGGGCGCCTTGTACGGCGTTTTTTCGCACCGTGGCCAGATGGTTCCGGTGATCGACCTGGCACAGTGGATGGGTTGCTCTGCCTCCGACCCAGGTCAGGCAGCGCTCATGACACTGTTGGTGCTCAGGGCCAACAGCAAGTTGCTCGCAGTCCGGGTCGATGCGGTCAAAGGGCTGCTGCGTACCACAGACGATGCCGTGCACCCGGTGTGCCATGACCGTGATTCGACCGAGCTGTTCCACAGCGTGGTGGAGGTGGGCGGCGGCAAAGCCCCCTTGGCGCTGCTCGATCCGCTGCGTCTGGCGGCGCTCACACACATCTGGAGCGATGTGCTTGGACCCGACGGCACAAGCGGGCAAGAAGTGCAAGCGCTGCTTGGTCGTGATGCCGACCTGAAGCAAACCCCGGTATGCGCTGTGCTGCGTGTTGGCGGCCAACAGCTGGCACTGCCTGCTGATGTGATTGGTGAAGTGGCCATGCCATTGCCGATACAAGCCATGGCAGGACTAGGTGGTGGCTTTCTTGGCATGGCGCATTGGCGTGACCACGATGTGCCGGTGGTTGATTTGAGCCAGATGCTGGGCTTGCCTGCTCTTGACCGAGCGCAACCGTCTTGGCTGTTGGTGCTGAGTCTTGCCAACCGCCAACTGGCTTTTGACGTGCAGGACCTGGTCTCGGTCGGGTCGTTTCCAGCGGCATCGGTTCAAACGGAGGTCGCCTTGCGCAGTGCCCTGCAGGCCGTGGCCACTGGCAGTCTGCTTGACGCTGAGGGTGCGCGCATCTACCTGCTGGATGCCAAGAAACTCATCGATTTGGTTCCCCTGAGCCACGCCATTGCCAAGGCCAAGTTGGCGCAAGATCAAAGCGCAGCGTCTCCTCTGTTGATCAAGAACCACAGCGCAGCGAGTACCGGGTCATGGGTGGTTTTTCACAGTAATCAGCTCTGGGCTGCGCCCATGCTGCAGCTGCGCGAAATCATCCGCCCCAGTGACAGCCTGCGTCAACAGCTGCGTGAACACCAGACTTTGCCAGGCGCTTTGGAGTGGCGCGAGCAGTCTCTGCCATTGGTGGACATGCGTTTGGCGCAGGGCCAGGCTGCGTCGCAGGACAGCGCTGAGCTGCGAATCATGGTTTTGCAGGTGGCAGTGGGCTTGCGCGCTGTGTTGGTTGAGCGTGTGGTGGAACTCATCCCCGGGCACGCTGGCAGCCGGTTCAGCTTCCGGGTGGGCGGCTCGGAGGTTGACTCGGTGTCGGTTGGCACCGGGTCTGAGCACAGAAGCTACCGGGTTTTTGAGGCCAGTAGCCTCTTTGGCGAGGCACAGAGCATAAAAAAAGCCTGAGGCCCAGGCTGGGCATCAGGCTGTGGGGTGCGGAGGCAAACGGTTTTAGCTGGCCAATGCGGCAAATGCCCGGGTCGTGATGTCCTCGACGCTGCCGGTGCCGCTGATGGCGCGGTATTGGGGGGCGGCTGCGGGCTCGCTCTTGGCCCAGGCCGAGTAGTAGTCCACCAGCGGTCGAGTCTGGGCGCTGTAGACCTCCAGGCGTTTTTTGACGGTTTCTTCCTGGTCGTCGACGCGTTGCACCAGCGGCTCACCGGTCACGTCGTCCACACCGGCCACTTTGGGCGGGTTGAACTTGACATGGTAGGTTCGGCCAGAGGCCGGGTGGGAGCGGCGGCCACTCATGCGTTCGATGATGGCGTCAAACGGTACATCGATTTCCAGCACATAGTCGAGCTTGACACCGGCGGCTTTCATCGCGTCGGCCTGCGGGATGGTGCGTGGGAAGCCGTCGAACAAAAAGCCGTTGGCGCAGTCGGCCTGGGTGATGCGTTCCTTGACCAGGTTGATGATCAGGTCGTCGCTGACCAAGGCACCGGCGTCCATGATGGCTTTGGCCTGGATGCCCAGCGGGGTGCCGGCCTTGACAGCGGCGCGCAACATGTCGCCGGTGGAAATCTGTGGAATGCCGTATTTCTGGCAGATGAAGGTGGCTTGGGTGCCTTTACCAGCGCCAGGTGCGCCCAACAAGATCAGTTTCATGCGTGTCCTCGGGAAGTTGTAAAAAAATCAAAACCGTTCTCTGCTCAGTTGGACGGGTCCAAAGCACGAAACGTGGGTGGTTCAGAATAGCATGGGCCAGCTGCCGGATGGCTTACAGCTTGGCCGATGCCTGGTCAAAAACCTGACGCACCCGCGCCAGGTCTTCCGGGGTGTCGACCCCCGCGCCAGGGGCGTGTTCGGTGACATGCACCACGATCCGATAGCCGTGCCACAAGGCCCGCAGTTGCTCCAGCGCCTCGGTGACCTCCAGCGGTGCCTGCGCCAACTGCGGGAACTGGCGCAGAAAACCCACGCGATAACCATAAATGCCGATATGGCGCAGTGGCAGCGGGTTGGGCAACTGGGCCGGATTGTCACGCGGGTAGGGGATCGGTGAGCGGCTGAAATACAGGCCCATGTTCTGCGCATCCAGCACCACTTTGACAAAGTTCGGGTTGTGGAAGTCCGCTACCGTATCAATAGTATGGGCTGCCGTGCTCATATGGGCTTGCGGCGTGTTTTGCAACAAGGCCGCGACAGCTGTGACGAGGGTGGGCGCCATCAGTGGTTCGTCACCCTGGACATTCACCACAATCTCGTCATCGGCCAGACCCAGCAGGCCACAAGCCTCGGCCAGGCGGTCTGAGCCCGAGGGGTGGTCGGCGCGGGTCAGGATGGCGTCCACCGCGTGGGCCTGACAGGCCGCCACAATCTCCGGGCTGTCGGTCGCCACCACCACCCGCACCGCTTCCTGCGATTGGGTCAGTGACATCACGCGTTGCGCCACCCGCACCACCATTGGCACACCGGCAATGTCGGCCAGGGGTTTGTTGGGCAGGCGGGTGGAGGCCATCCGGGCCGGGATCAAGACGGTGTAACTCACGGGAAAACTCCTCGGTGCAGTGGTGGCGTGTGGGCTCAGAGCCCGAGTTCTTCGTCGGTGAGTGTGCGGGCTTCGTTTTCGAGCAGGATCGGGATGCCGTCGCGCACCGGGTAGGCCAGACGGGCACTGCGCGAGGTGAGTTCCTGCGTCTCGCGGTTGTATTCAAGCGGTCCTTTGGTGACCGGGCAAACCAGCAGTTCAAGTAGTCGTGTGTCCATGGCGTGATGATAGCTTCTCAGGGGGGCGTGGCGGGGGCCAACAGGGTCTCAATCCGGCTGTCAAAAGCCTGCCAGGCCTCGTCTGGCAACACCGCCATCAGCGGCACGGCCAGGGCATCAGGGCACAGCGGCCACAGTTTGACCGCGTCTTTTTCGGTGCAAATCAGCCTGTAGCCCTTGTATTCATTGGTTAAAAAGCTCTTGAAATCGTAGTGATCCGGCAGCGCCAGGGTGCTCTGCAGTGTCAAACCCTGCTGGCGCAGCATGGCAAAAAACACCTCGGGCTGGGCAATCGCGGCCAGCGCCAACAGGGGTGCAGTTGGCTGGCTCGCCAGCTCACGCAGCGGGATCTGGCTGCCGTCCTGCGTCACGGCATGGTCAGCCAGTGTGCGCCGGATGCGAAAACCATCAAACGTGGGCGCTGTGCCTGAGCGCAGCACCAGGTCCAGCCGACGCGGCCAAGGTTCGCGCAAAGGCCCGGCTGGCAGCAAAAAGCCGTTGCCCACACCGCGCTCGTCAAACACACCAATCTCCAGGTCACGGTGCAAGCCCAGGTGTTGCAGCCCGTCATCGCTCAGGATGAGCTGGGTTTGCGGGTGGCGCGCCAGCAGGGCCTGGGCGGCGTGCACGCGTTCCTCGGCCACAAACACGGGGGCACCGGTGCGCCGGTGGATCAGTGCCGGCTCGTCCCCCACCTCTTGTGCTGCGCGCTGTTGGGTGACTTCCTGGCAACCCGCTTGGCTGCGACCATAACCACGCGAGATCACACCCACCCGGAAGCCGCGTCGCTGTAAATGCTCCACCAGCGCGATCACCACCGGGGTTTTGCCAGCGCCACCCGCCACCACATTGCCCACAATCACCACCGGCACCGCCACACGCCGTGTCGCCAACAGGCCCGTGTGGAACAAGGCAGCACGCAGCCCAATCAGCAGCCGGTACAGCAGGGACAGCGGCCACAGCGCCCAGGCCAGTAACCCGCGTTGTGTCCAGGCGCGTAACAAGGTCTGCTGCCAGGCAGGGGTGGGTGAGGGAGGCATGGGGCCGACAGTGGGTCTGAGAAAAAAGGGGGGTGTCCAGGCTGCTGCTGGCACCGGCGCGCTAGTTGGCGCCGGACGACTGGGTGGCAAAGGTGATGTGGGACAGGCCAGCGCGTTTGGCGGCCTCCATCACCGTGATGACCGACTGGTGGCGTGCTGCGGCATCGGCGTAAATGATCACCACCGACTCGGCACCTGCCTTGGCGCCCGTCTGCAAAGCGTCGGCCAACTCCGCCACGCTGCGGCCCAGCACGGGCAGCTTGTTGACGCTGAACTTGCCCTCACTGCTGACCGAAACCAGCACCTCTTTGGGGTAATCACGCTGCGCCTCGGTATCGGCCACTGGCAGACGCAGTTGCAATTCGGTGAACTTGCTGTAGGTGGTGGAGAGCATCAGAAAGATCAGAATCACCAGCAACACGTCGATGAACGGGATCAGGTTGATCTCGGGCTCTTCCTTGGGGCGGGAGCGAAAATTCATACGGTCTTTTAGAAATGCGGTTGAGCGCCGCCGGGCCGCCCCAAGGCGCGAAGGCCCCCTCGGGGGGCAGCGCAGCACATGAAATGGCAAGCGTGGGGGTTCATTTGCGCAAACTGATCAGGTGGCGTGCCAGATGTTCGGCGGCCAGTTCCAGCGTGAGCAAATACTCATCCACCCGAGCGCGAAAATAACGCCAGAAAATCAGCGCCGGGATCGCCACCATCAGGCCAAACGCGGTGTTGTACAAGGCCACCGAAATGCCGTGCGCCAGCTGCGCCGGGTTGCCACCGGTGGCGCCGCTGGGGGTTTGTGAGCCAAAAATCTCGATCATGCCAATCACCGTGCCAAACAGGCCCATCAGTGGTGCGGCCGAGGCGATGGTGGCCAACGCACTCAGGTAACGCTCCAGCCGGTGCGCCACCAGGCGGCCGGTGCTTTCCATGCCGGCGCGCAACTCATCGTCGCTGCAGCGCGGGTTCTGGGTCAGGGTGCGCAGGCCACTGGCCAATACCTCACCCAAGGCCGAATTTTTCTCCAGCTGGTTGATGACTTCGGCACCGGGCACACCGTTGCGGGTCACCGTCATCACCTCGTCGAGCAAACTGGGGGGCGCCACCTTGGCCACTTTGAGACTCAGAAAACGCTCAATCACCAGGGCCAGCGCCAGGATGGAGCAGGCGATCAAGGGCCAGATCGGCCAGCCTGCGGCTTGTATGATGGAAAACAAATTGGGACTCCGCTCGTGAGAATAGCCGGGCAATTATGGCGCAGCCCTTGTGCCGTGAAGCGCACCGACTGCCCACAATTTCTGTGGATAACTTTGTGGAGAAGCCCTGGTGCAAGTGGCTGCAAGCCGCGTGCAGCTTGGATCCTGACACCTTGATGACAAATTAGGCAGTAAAAAATTCAATGAAATCAATGGTCTTTACCGAAGTTGCGAGATTCTTCGCTCCTGTTTTTGGGTCCCGGGTAGTTTCACCAAACTGTGGACGACTTGTATTTGGCGTCTCCGGCTCACGCCATTTGTCAACGGGTTTGTGTCATGTTTGATATAAAAAATACACAGGGTAAACCCCTGGTGTGGGCCGTGGGGGCCTTGTGCAGAGCGATTGCCGATGCGCTGCAGGCGCGCTTTAACCCGGTGACGGTGCGCGGCGAGTTGTCGGGCTTTTCGCGCGCGGCCAGTGGCCACTGTTATTTCACGTTGAAAGATGCCAGCGGCCAGTTGCGCTGCGCCATGTTCAAGCGTGCCGCCACCGGGCTGGACTTTGCGCCACGCGACGGTGAGCTGGTGGAGGTGACGGGCAAACTCGGGGTGTATGAGCCGCGTGGTGACCTGCAGCTGATTGTCGAGAGCATGCGCCGCGCCGGGCAGGGCAACCTGTTTGAGCAGTTTTTGTTGCTCAAGGCCAAGCTGGAGGCAGAGGGTCTGTTTGATGCATCGCGCAAACGCCCCTTGCCGGTCATGCCACGCGCCATCGGGCTGGTCACCTCGCTGGGTGCGGCGGCCTTGCATGATGTGGTAACGGCGCTGCGCCGACGTGTGCCCCACATCCCGGTGGTGCTGGCGCCGGCCTCGGTGCAGGGTTTGGCGGCACCCGCAGAGCTGATCCAGTCACTATCAACTTTGTACCGTCTGGCCCAGGTAGAACAAGGGCTAGAGGCCGATTTGCCATATAAACGGGCGCGTGGGGTGGCGCCACCACCGCCGGTCGATGTGATCCTGCTGGTGCGCGGTGGTGGCGCTTTGGAAGACCTGTGGGCCTTCAACGACGAGGCGCTGGCCCGGGCCATTGCACAGAGTCCGGTGCCGGTGGTCTGTGGTGTGGGCCATGAAACCGACTTCAGCATCGCCGATTTTGTCGCTGACCTGCGTGCCCCCACCCCCACCGCCGCTGCCGAACTGGTGGCCCAGCCGCGTGAGGCCTGGCTGGGCGCGCTGGACGCGGTGCAGCGTCGTCTGCAAGACGCCCTGGAGCGGCACCTGGACCGGCAACACCAGCGCCTGGACAACGCGCTGACACGGCTGGGTCGGCCCTCGGCCAAACTCGCGGGCCAGCAGCTGCGCCTGAGTGCCTGTGCCCAGCGTTTGCAAAGTGGCACCCGACATACGCTGCAATTGCGCAGCCAGCATCTGCAGCGTCTGGCCGCGCAGCTGCCGGTGGCCTTGAGCCGTGGTTTACAGACGCAGTCCCAGCGGCTGGAGCGCGCCGAGCTGCGCCTGGGTTTGCTGGACCCCCATCTGGTGCTGGAGCGGGGTTACGCCTGGCTCAGTGATGCACAAGGCCAGGCGGTGACGCGTGTCAGCCAGACCCATGCCGGGCAGGCCTTGTCTGCCACCCTCATGGACGGCACGGTTGAATTGACCGTGACCGACCAAATCACCTGAAACTTCCTACAATTTGATTTTTCGCAAAACCACTCTGAGGAAATTATGGAACACACCTTGCCCGCTTTGCCCTTTGCCATCGACGCTTTGGCCCCCCACTATTCCAAAGAGACCTTGGAATTCCACCATGGCAAGCACCACAACGCTTATGTGGTCAACCTCAACAACCTGCAAAAAGGCACCGAGTTTGAAAACTTCACCCTCGAAGAGATTGTCAAGAAGTCCAGCGGCGGCATCTACAACAACGCCGCGCAAATTTGGAACCACACCTTCTTCTGGAATTGCATGACCCCCAACGGTGGCGGCGAACCCACCGGCACTTTGGCGGCAGCCATCGTTGCCAAGTGGGGCAGCTACGCGGCTTTCCGCGAAGCGTTTGTGAAGTCGGCTGTTGGCAACTTCGGTTCGGGCTGGACCTGGCTGGTGAAGAAGGCGGACGGCTCGCTTGACATCGTCAACATGGGCGCAGCTGGCACCCCGCTGACCACCGGCGACACCGCCATCCTGACGGTCGACGTGTGGGAACACGCTTATTACATCGACTACCGCAACATGCGTCCGAAGTTTGTCGAAACCTTCCTCGACAAGCTGGTCAACTGGTCGTTTGCCCAGGCCAACTTCGCCTGATCAACGCGTCTTTGTCAACAAAAAAGCCACCTTCGCGGTGGCTTTTTTTATAAGTAAAATCTGCCTCTAGCCCTTATCTTTCAAGGGCTGATAGCTATCAATCCAGTAGTCTATTTGGCAAAGGGCTCACCACCGAGCTTGGTCCCGGCCTTGATGCCTTTTTTGGCAAACCAGCCCTGGTTCATCTCCAGCACATAACGCACCGGTTTTTTCGAGCAATGGGAGTCGGTGGTTTGCGGTTTCATGTCTTCCAGATTGACGATGCTGCCGTCGTCGGCCACAAAGGCAGCGGTCAGTGGCAAGAGGGTGTTTTTCATCCAGAAACATTGTTCGGCGGGTGACCCAAACACAAACAACATGCCCTCGTTTTGGGGCATTTGCTGGCGGAACATCAGGCCGATCTCGCGTTGCTCGGGGGTGCTTGCCACCTGGGTGTCGATCAGGTACATGCCTGCGCTGAGCTTGATACGTGGCAGGTCCATTTGGGGTGCGTTCTGGGCCAGGCTGGCGCTGGCGGCGGCCCAGCACAAGAGGGTGAGGAGAAGTTTTTTCATGGCCTTATTTTCACGCAAATGCTGCAGTGGATGGCACGGCGCGGGTGATGTGTTGTCGCTGGATGCAGGCGCAAGGCATGCACTTGCAGGTGATTAGGAGGAAAATAGTCAAGTATTGCGTCTAGAATGAAATTCTGGTTCATTCCGAGTGGGTGAGCCTTGTTTTTGATCCATCCACGGAGACTTATATTCATGTACCAGCACATCAAGGTGCCTTCCGAAGGCCAAAAAATCACCGTCAACGCCGACTATTCGCTGAACGTGCCGGATCAGCCGATCATCCCGTTCATTGAAGGTGATGGCACCGGTTTTGACATCACCCCGGTGATGATCAAGGTGGTGGATGCAGCTGTGTCCAAAGCTTACGGCGGCAAGAAAAAGATCCACTGGATGGAAGTGTATGCCGGTGAAAAATCCACCAAGATTTATGGCCCCGACGTCTGGTTGCCCGAAGAAACCCTGGCTGCCCTGCGCGAGTATGTGGTGTCGATCAAGGGCCCGCTGACCACCCCCGTGGGTGGTGGCATCCGTTCGCTCAACGTGGCACTGCGCCAGGAGCTGGACCTGTATGTCTGCCTGCGTCCCATCCAGTACTTTGACGGTGTGCCCAGCCCAGTCAAAGAGCCACACAAGACCAACATGGTGATCTTCCGCGAAAACTCGGAAGACATCTACGCCGGTATCGAGTTTGAGGCCGAGTCCGACAAAGCCAAAAAAATCATCAAGTTCCTGCAAGAGGAAATGGGTGTCACCAAGATCCGTTTCCCCAACACCTCGGGTATCGGCATCAAACCGGTTTCGCGCGAAGGCACTGAGCGCCTGATGCGCAAGGCTGTGCAATACGCCATTGACAATGACAAACCCAGCGTGACCATTGTGCACAAGGGCAACATCATGAAGTTCACCGAAGGTGGCTTCCGTGACTGGGCCTACGGTCTGGCACAAAAAGAATTTGGCGCGGTGCCGATCGACGGCGGCCCATGGTGCTCGTTCAAGAACCCGAAAACCGGCAAAGAAATCACCATCAAGGACAGCATTGCCGACGCCTTCCTGCAACAGATCCTGTTGCGCCCGGCCGAGTACAGCGTGATTGCCACCCTGAACCTGAATGGCGACTACGTGTCTGACGCGCTGGCTGCACAAGTCGGTGGTATCGGTATTGCCCCGGGCGCCAACCTGTCGGATTCGGTGGCCTGTTTTGAAGCCACCCACGGTACAGCCCCCAAGTACGCTGGCAAGGACTATGTGAACCCCGGTTCCGAGATCCTGTCCGCTGAAATGATGCTGCGCCACATGGGCTGGGTTGAAGCGGCCGATGCCATCATCAAGTCGATGGAACGCTCGATCAAGAGCAAGAAGGTCACCTATGACTTCGCCCGCCTGATGGAAGGTGCAACCCAAGTGAGCTGCTCGGGCTTTGGCCAGGTCATGATCGACCACATGTGAGTGACTTGCCACAGCCCCTGGGCTGTGTGTGATTCATAAAAAAAGCCCGGCAAACGTCGGGCTTTTTTGTGGGCGCCAGAGACCGGGTGAGGCTCAGGCTGGTTCGCGCATCAGGTCCATCAGCAGGCCATGGCGCAGGCCACCCAGTGACTGCTCCAGCCGCGTGATACCCAAGAGGGCAAACAGCGCCCGCATCACACTCAAGCCGCCGCCAATGATGGCTTTGCGGTCTTCACGCAGTCCCATCATGCTGAGTTGGCCCGCGCTGTGCGCGGCCAGCAACTTCTCCAGCAGCCAGTCCAGGCCGTCCTGGCTGACGTGGCCTGGTGGCCAGCCCGCGCCCGCCAGCACATCCACCACCGCGTTGACGGTGCCCGCTGAGCCGTAGGCCTTGTCCCATTGGTGGGGGCCGCAAAAAGCCAATGCGGGCGCCAACACCGTCTTGGCAGCCTGTTCTGCGGCAGCGAAGGCGGGCGCGATGAGTTCACCGTCCGGAAAATACTGCATCGACCAGCCGACGCTGCCTACCGGGTAAGAGGCCATCTGCAGGGCTTGGTTGCCGCAGCCAATGATCAACTCGGTGGAGCGCCCACCAATGTCGATGACCAGACGGCGCTCGTCGGTGTTGTCGGGCAGGGCCTGCGCCACACCCTGGTAAATCAGGCGGGCCTCCTGCTCGCCCGAGATCACCACAATGGCATGGCCCAGCAAGCTGCTTGCCTGGGTCAGGAACTCGTCGCGGTTGTGGGCCTCACGCAGGGTCTGGGTGGTGACCGCGCTGAGCCGGTCCGGGGCAAAGTCGCGCAAACGTTCACCAAAGCGGCCCAGACAGTCCCAGCCCCGTTGCATGGCCTGTGGCGTTAATCTGGACTGTTGGTCGAGCCCGTTGCCGAGTCGCACCGTTTCTTTGAGGTAGTCGCTGCGGCAAAACCTGCCGCCTTCGACATGGCCTAATTCCAGGCGAAAACTGTTGGAGCCCAAATCCACTGCCGCCAGGCGCATTCCATCTTGCATGTTGGTGATTGCTTTTTTTTGACGGGTGTCAGCATAGCACCCAACGCGGCACGGCCATCGGGGCGTCCAAGCCGTCATCTCCTGTGGATGGGATGAATTTCCTAAGCTTGTTATGTGAAATCTTGATGACAGTGTGGCCGGATGGCTGCGATGTTTGCTGGCAATTGGCCGCTTGTTGCCTTGGGTCAAAACTTTGGCGCTTTGTCATCTGGGTGACTTGTCCATTGGCTAATATGTCTGCGTGTTTAGGGTCTGAAAGCTTGGAATCATCATGACAAGGCACTTGGACAATCTCGAACGACTTTTTCACAAACTCTACCGCCGTTATGGCCCCGATGACCCGCTGTGTCGACAAGCGCAAGTGGAGTTTGAGGACAGCAAGGCGGTCGAGCCGATCACCGGTCTGCAGCAAGACTGGAATGTTCCCTATCGCCATCTGATCAAGGATCAGAACAGCGAATTCATGCGGCACACCCGAAGGTGAGCTGGTCTGAGGCGCGGGCTGCATGAGTGTGCCCGCAGAGAAGGTGTCCGAGCTGCTCAAGAAGCAAAAGCGCATTGAGAGTTTGGTCCACAACCAGAGCATGCCGCGCCAGGCCATCGTGGAAACGCTGGTTCAGCGCCAGCATCTGGCCGAGCTGCACAATCTGCTGTCCCCATGGCCTGCCAGCGAGATTGGCACCATCCTGGAGTCTTTGCCGGTAGACGAGGCGATGTTGTTGTGGGCGCAGCTGTCTGCCGAGCGGCAAAACGACGTTCTGTGGGAAATCTCCGATTCACTCCGTGGGCTGTTGGCCGACAACCGGGAGCCTGCGTTCAACGAAAGCCAGATCAACGCCTTTGTGCTGGTGGATGGCCGCCTGCGGCAAATTGCCGTGGAAGGTCGCAAGAGTCTGGAAGGTCTGCAGCCGATCTGGATTGACCTGCTGGGTGCCAGCAAAGCCGAGCGTAATTTTGTTGGTCTGCACTTTGGCTTGAGCTTCTCGGACCCCGATGATGTGACCGACCTGGAAGCGAGTTCACGCTACCGTATTGAAGACAACGGTGACATCCACCTGCATTCCAACTTTTTGCTGGACCGCGAGGGCAAGTCGCGCAGTGTTCCGGTGAGTTTTGTGTTGCACCAGGGGGTCCTGTTCACCTTGCGCAACCAGGAGTTGCCGGTGTTCCGATTACAACGTCGGCGCACCCTGACCCAGCCGGGTTATGTGTCTGACTGCACCGATGTGCTGCTGGATTTGTATGGCGCTGATGTGGAGTACTCGGCCGACTCACTCGAAGACATTTACGCCACCTTGGGTGAGGTCGGGCGCCAGGTGCTCAGCGAGGTCATCACCGACCGTGAGGCCGCCGCCATTCTGGGCGACATTGCCGAGGAAGAGGACCTCAATGGCCGCATCCGGGGCAACATCCTGGACACCCAGCGCGCGATCCATTTTTTGATCCGCAGCAAGATCATGTCGACCTCACAAGGGGAGGACGCCAGGCAGATTTTGCATAACATCGAGTCACTCAACAGCCACACCTCGTTTCTGTTTGACAAGATCAACTTCCTGATGGATGCCACCATTGGTTTCATCAACATCAACCAGAACCGGCGCATCAACCAGCTGACGGTGTTTGGTGTGGTGTTCACACCCATCAATATTCTGGCGGGCATGGGTGGCATGTCCGAGTTTTCGATGATGACCCAAGGCATTCCCTGGCCGATCGCTTATGGCGCGTTTCTGGGTGGGGCGGTACTGATCGGCGTCATCACGTTTCTGGCACTCAAACATCTGGAAAGTCGACAGACCCGCGTCAAGAGGCTGTGAGCCGCTGGGCTGGTGCGGTGATCCCAAGGCGCCATGCCTGGCTGCTGTGAAGCGCTCAGCGTTTGGTCAAGCGACGTGCTCGCTGCAGCGAAATCAGTTCCAGGATGCCCCACACCAGGCAGGCAGGTATGGCCAACAGGCGAAAAAAATTGGCTTTGAGGGGCATGGTGTGGGGGTGTCAGGGTTGCGGTCTGGTGACGAAGTTATCCACCCTGTGTGACGACCGTGTGACAGGGTTCACAACAGCTGGGTCTGCCTTTTGTCACGCTGTTGACATGTCTGTCTACTAGCCTCTTGTCGCATGTTGCCTGCACAACGCCCCCTTGGTCCACAAACTCCGTGACGGCACCCAAGTTGCCTGAGCTGGATGCGCTGGAGCGTGTCATCGAACTGGGTGCCGGGCGTCTGTCGTCCCGCGTGGTGTGCCAGGTGAGCCTGCCCGGTGGGGGCAGCTACCCGGTGCATGTCATCTGCCTTGGCAACCCCGATGTGGCTGTGCCTGGGGTAGGCTATTTTGGGGGGGTGCATGGTCTGGAGCGCATTGGGGCTGAAGTGGTGATTGCGTACCTGCACAGCCTGGTGATGCGGCTACAGTGGGACAGTGCCTTGCACCGGCAGCTCGAAACCGTGCGCCTGGTGTTTATGCCAATCATCAACCCAGGTGGCATGGCGCTGGGCACGCGGGCCAACCCCAACGGGGTGGACCTGATGCGCAATGCCCCGGTCAACGCCCACGAGCCGGTGCCGTTCCTGGTGGGTGGGCAGCGCATCAGTTCGGGACTGCCCTGGTATCGCGGCCCCAGAAGCGGGTTGATGGAGATTGAAAACCAGGCGCTGTGTGAGGTGGTGGCGGCTGAACTGCTGACGCGCGACTTCAGTGTTTCGGTTGACTGCCACTCCGGCTTTGGTGCGCGTGACCGTGTCTGGTTTCCGTTTGCGCACAAACGTGCGCCCATGGCACACCTGGCGGAAATGCAAGCTCTCAAACACATTTTTGTGCAGTCCAACAACCATCACCGCTACCTGATCGAGCCGCAAAGTCTGCAGTATCTGGCACATGGCGATGTGTGGGATCACTTGTATCTGCAGTCCTGTGCGCAGTCAGATCGGGTTTTTCTGCCGTTGACGCTGGAGATGGGCTCCTGGCTGTGGGTCAAGAAAAATCCGCGTCAGCTGTTTTCGCGCCACGGCATGTTCAACCCGCTGATCGAGCATCGCCAGCAGCGTGTGCTGCGCCAGCACCAGTTGCTGTTGGACTTTTTGTCGCGTGCGGCCTGTGGTTGTCGCCTGTGGTTGCCCACCGCAGAGACCCGGGCGCAACACCATGCCCAAGCTTTGCAAGACTGGTACTGAACACCCATGGCCACCTGGATTTTGTTGCGTGGACTGACTCGGGAGAGCCGACATTGGGGTGACTTTGCGGGCCTGTTCCAACAGGCTTTTCCAGAGGCCAGGGTGGTGACCTTGGACTTGCCTGGCAATGGGCGTCTGAACCACCAGCGCAGCCCAACGACTGTCGAGGGCCTGGTCGCGGACTGCCGCGCTCAGCTGGTCCAGCGCCAGATAGCGCCACCCTACCATCTGTTGGCGATGTCGCTGGGTGCGATGGTGGCCGTGGCGTGGTCACACAGCCACCCGCAGGAGGTGGCCGCCCAGGTGCTCATCAACACCAGCATGCGGCCCTTCAACCCGTTTTACCAGCGGCTGCGACCCGCCAACTACCTCAGCCTGCTGCGTTTGGCTTGGCCTGGTACCTCGGCCGAGCTGTGTGAGCACACCATTTTGCGCATCACCAGCCGTCGGCAGGATACTTCGGTGTTGCCGCAGTGGCTGGCGCTGCGTCGTGCCAACCCGGTCTCGGGCCGCAATGCCCTGTGCCAGCTGTGGGCGGCGGCCCGCTTTTCTGCGCCTGCTGGCCCCTTGGCTGTGCCCAGTCTGTTGTTGGCTGGCGAGCTGGACCAGCTTGTCAGTGTGGCCTGTTCACGCCGCCTGGCGGCGGTGTGGCAATGCCCCTTGCAAGTGCATCCTGGCGCCGGGCACG
The DNA here is from genome assembly GCF_018619435.1 of Rhodoferax sp. U11-2br. Taxonomy (GTDB): domain Bacteria; phylum Pseudomonadota; class Gammaproteobacteria; order Burkholderiales; family Burkholderiaceae_C; genus Rhodoferax. The sequence continues at coordinate 38,311 of NZ_JAHFZF010000013.1, forward strand.
ATCTGCCGCTGGACGATGGTCCCTGGGTCTTGGCACGTGTGGCGCAGTGGCTGTCACAGCGCTGAAATATCAGTGACACACAATACTTTCTACAGGCTCAGTGCTGGTCTTGGGACGTCATTTGTCTGGCCAGCACAGGTCGATGATTCGGAAAGAGAAGTCGTTCATGTCACATCGTTATGACGCGTCTGCCACCAGGGCCACGGGCTCGTTTTCGCGCAAGATAGCGGTCGTTCTGGCGCTGGTTCTTGCGGTGGCTTTGTTGGGCTCAAGCATTGGGTTCTGGTCGCTGCAACGTGTCAGTGGGGACACCGAGCGCATGGTGGGTGAGGTCATGGCCACCGAGCGCCTGGCAGCTGACCTGCAGCGCCATATTCTGGTGAATGTGGCCCGGACCAAAGGTTTGGCCCTGAGTTCCGAGCCCCAGGTTGGTGACGCCCTGATGCCTGAGATCAAACAGACGGCCGACCAGGTGGCGGCCTTGCTGGTTCAACTCGGTGACAAACTCACCGTGCCAGAAGACCAGGCCACCCTGGCGCGCATGCAAGCTGCCAACACCCGGTTCGCCAAATCACTGCAGGATCTGATTGCGGCGCGTGACGGTGGCGTCACCGCCAAGATCGAGCAGGCCTACACCGAACAGTTCACACCCGCAGCCAGTGAGTTGCAGGCTGCAGTGAAACAACTCGGTGATGCCCAGCGGGCCAAGATCGACACCTCGGCGCAGGGGATTGCTGGACTGAGCCTGAGCGCACGCTGGGGCCTGGTGGTCTTCAGCGTGTGTGCCTTGTTGCTTGGTGCGGTGTTGTCGGTCTGGCTGATTCGCAGCATCAAAACACCGATCCAGCTGGCGGTGGACACCGCCGACCGGGTGGCCTCGCTCGATTTGACGCACCATTTTGACGGCCACAACCGCGATGAGGCCGGCCGACTGCTGATTGCCCTGAGCCGCATGCAAACGTCTTTGCACAGCTTGGTACACCAGGTGCAGACCGCCAGCCACAGCGTGGCCCAAGGCTCCACCGAGATTGCCGCTGGCAATCTGGATTTGTCGAGCCGGATCGAGACGGCCGCGTCCTATTTGCAGCAAACAGCTGCCTCCATTGAGGATGTGGTGGCCAACATGCATAGCTCGCTGGAGGCCGCCAGCCGGGGTGATGCGCTGGCCAAATCAGCCAGTCTGGAGGCCACCCAGGGCAGCGCCGTGATGGCCGAAGTGATGCAGACCATGCAAGACATCCACACCTCGTCCAGCCAGATCGTGGAGATCATCTCCGTGATTGATGGCATTGCTTTTCAGACCAATATTCTGGCGCTCAATGCCGCCGTGGAAGCAGCGCGTGCCGGTGAGCAAGGACGTGGTTTTGCGGTGGTGGCGGCCGAGGTGCGGACATTGGCCAACCGGTCTGCGGTGGCGGCCCGTGAGATCAAGTCACTCATCGGGTCTTCTGCCAGCAAGATCGAACTCGGTACCCAGAAGGCCCAACAAGCGCTTGACACCATGGTGCACATGGTGGATTCGGTCAAACGTGTCTCGGCGGCCATTGGCGAGATCCATGCTGGCAGTCAGGCCCTGAGCGGCACCATGACCAACATCAACCAGGCGGTGACCCAGCTCGACAGCCTGACCCAGCAGAACGCGGCGGTGGTCGAAGAGTCGGCCGCAGCGGCGCAGAACCTGCAGGACCAGGCCGCAGGGCTGCGCGATGTGGCCGCCCAGTTCAGATTGCCCAATTCGGCGCTGTTGCTGACCTGAGACTGTTGGCGCTGGCGCTTGGTCTAAACCAGGAGACACACCATGACATTCGAGCCAGAGCAAGACGAGCGCAGCGGGCGCCGCCATGAACCACGTTTTGTCAGCCAGGTCACCCGCAACACCTTTGCGATGGTCCTGGAGGGCGGCCATGCCGGCAGCCTGCACGAGCTGACCGACTGGCGCTCCAAGCCGGCGCTGGCTTTTGGCGGCAAGTTCCGCATCATCGATTTTGTGTTGTCCAACTGTGTGAACTCCGGGGTGCGGCGCGTAGGTGTGGCCACCCAGTACCGGGCACAAAGCCTGATCCGGCATCTGCAACTGGGTTGGAGTTTTCTGGATGGCCGCCTGGGCGAGTTCATTGAGATCATGCCGGCCCAGCAGCAACTCAACGAGTCGCAGTGGTACCGGGGTAGTGCGGATGCGGTGTTCCAGAACCTGCGCGAAATCCGCCGGGCGGCGCCGCGTTATGTGCTGGTGCTCTCGGGGGACCACATCTACCGCATGGACTATGGTCGCATCCTGGCCGCGCATGTGGAGCGCCAGGCCGACCTGACCCTGGCCTGTATGCCAGTGCCAGCCAGTGAGGCGCAGCGTTTTGCGTCGCTGGTGCTGGATGACACGCAGCGTGTGGTGGGGCTGGGCAACGCCACCGAGCAGCCCCAGAGTGGCGCGAGCGCCTCGGTAATGGTCAGCATGGGCATTTACGTCTTCAACGCCGACTTCTTGTACGCCCAGTTGCAGCGGGATGCCGATGACCCCAACTCCAGCCACAATTTTTGCCAAGACGTGATTCCCCATTGTGTGCACCAGCATCGGGTGTATGCGCAGAACTACGCAGACAGCCGTGTGGGAGACCTGGAAAAACCTGCCTACTGGCGAGATGTGCACAGTCTGGACGCGTATTGGGCGGCCAATATGGATCTGGTTCAGGTCACGCCGCATCTGAACCTGTACGACAACGAGTGGCCGATCTGGACCTGGCAGCCGCACAGCCCGCCCGCCAAGTTTGTGCACGACGAACCCGGCCGTCAAGGCACGGCCCTGGATTCTCTGGTGGCCTGTGGCTGCATCATCAGCGGCGCTACGGTGCGGCGCAGCATGTTGTTCTCCGACGTGCGTATCCACAACCATTGCCTGGTGGAGGACGCGATCATCTTGTCCAATGTCCAGGTGGGTGCCAACTGCATCCTGAAAAAATGCATCATTGACAAGAATTGCACCGTGCCGGAGGGCACCCAGATTGGCCTGGACCCGGTGGCAGACGCCAAGCGTTTTCATGTGACAGCCGGTGGGGTGACCCTGGTCACCCGGGTGATGCTGGGGCAGGAAGTGGCCTTGTTCTGAGATCGGCCTGGTGTGCCGTGCTTATTGGTAAAAAGTGCTTCCAGACCTTATTAATTAAGGGCTGATTGCTACAAAATTGATAACAACATGCCTTTGTTGATACGAATCTGCAGGCCTTTTTCGCTGGTCTTGGCATCGTGTTTTGCACGTGCCGCGACCGAGGCCACCTGTTCGGCATTGGTGAACTCGTCGTGGTGGATGATGACGGCACCGATGGACAAGGTGGTCAGCGGGAAAAAACGTGGCACGCCGTGCCTGTCTTCGGCCTGGATGCCACCTGCTGCGCGTGCAGTTTCGTCAAACAAGGCCTGGGCCTGCTGCGCAAATTCCGCAATGATGGCTTCACACTGCATCTGCCAGTTGTCGCTTTGGTACAGCAAGATGAAATCGTCCCCACCCACATGGCCAACAAAATCCCGCCGTGGGTCGCAATGTGCCTGGCACAGGCTGGCCAGCAGTCGGATCATTTCGTCCCCGCGCCAGTAGCCGTACTGGTCGTTGAAGGGTTTGAAGTTGTTCAAATCGGCGTAACACGCCACAAACGGCACACCGCTGGCCAACAGCCGTTCAATGTGTTGTGAGATCGGTATATTGCCGGGCAAAAACGTCAGCGGGTTGGCATGGCGGGCCGCTTCGATACGGGTTTCGGTCACCGAACGCACCAGTTGTTCACCGGTTCCCATGCCTTCATAACGCCCGTTGTCGGTGACGATGAAGCCGTCCACCAGATAACGCTGGTCGTCCGAGGTCAGGATGCCGACCAGGTCGTCCACGCTGTGGTTACGCTCGACCACGCGGGGCTCCAGGTTGGCGTGGCTCATGCACGATTTTTGCCCCCAAATTTCGCGGTAATACAGCTTGCTGTACTCGTTCATGAAGGTGGTGCGGTTGATGATGGCCACCGGGCGGACCTCATCCACCACAGCGATGGCATGCAGCTTGGGATGGCTGAAAAACACACGCGCCAACTCGTCGTTGGTGGCGCTCGGGCTCACTGTCGGCGCCTTGATCACCGCCAGGCGGCTGATTGAGCCCGCGCTGGCCGTGCGTCGCATCTCAGGAAACACGGCGATGCTGCGGTCGCGCAAGGTCACCCGGGCTTTGGGTTCAATTTGGAAGCGTGGCACTTGGGCCGGGCGCCCCAGCAGGTAACCTTGCCCATACGGAATACCCAGGTCGCGCAAGACATGGAGATCCTCTTCGGTTTCAATGCCTTCGGCAACCAGCGAGGTGCCAAAAATGGCCGCGATCTGCTGCAAGGCCTGGATGGTTTTGAGTTTGTCGGCGTACTGGCTGATGTCCTTGGTGAAGTATTTGTCAATCTTGACAAACTCAGGCTTGATCTGGGACCACAAGCGCAAGCTCGAACGGCCATCCCCAAAATCGTCCAGCGCCAGGCTCACACCCGCAGCGCGGATCTGGCGCACCGCCACGGCCAGTTGGTCCATGTCTGCCACCCGCTCGTACTCGGTGATCTCGAGCACCAGCATGCGTGGCGAGATGCCCAGTGTGTTGGCCATGGTCATCAGACCCTCAAACTCACATTGCGCCAGTGCCTGGATCAGTGCGTCCGCGCTGATGTTGAGGAACAGGCGTCCAGCCTCACGCAAACTGCCCCAGCGTGCCATGGCGGTCAGCACACATTGGTTCTCGAACTCGAAGTTCAAGTTTTCCAGCTCAGCCGCATGCAAGAGTTTGTCTGGGGTGTGCACCGCAGAGCCTTCGGGCCCCCGGATCAGCGCCTCATGGGCATAGATGCTGCCGTCTTCGAGAGAGGCGATTGGCTGAAACACCGGGTACAGCATTTTGCGCCGCAGCAAAGTCGCCAGGGTGCCACGACCACGCCGTACCGCGTTGGAACTCAGAACAGGCGTCAGAGGCTCAGAGGCGGCACAGCGGCTTCCCCTCGCATGGAACTGTGCGACAGGTGGCAAAAAAGACGTCAATACGTGTAAGTCGTTCATCAAGATGGAGGAGCCGTGGGCCAGCGGCGCAGTTTATGAAACGCGCATGACATTTCTGTGACGATTTGGCCAAAGGCTTACACGGTTTGGCAGGCCGTTGTTGTATCCGCTTGGCTCTGAGACACCGCCGAGGGCGCCCAGTGCACCAGTTCCAGCCGTCCGTTGTGGTGTTCCACCAGGGCGGTGCAGCTCTCCACCCAGTCGCCGTCGTTGCAATACAGGATGCCATCAATCTGACGCATTTCGGCACGGTGGATATGGCCGCACACCACGCCGTGGTGACCACGGCGTTTGGCCTCGTGGGCCAGAGCTTCTTCAAAATCGGCCACATACATCATGGCTTTTTTGACCTTGTGTTTGAGGTAGGCCGACAAGGACCAGTAGGGCAGACCCAGCTTGGTACGCCAATGGTTGAGATAGCGGTTGAGTTTGAGGGTGAACTCGTACAGGTTGTCACCCAGGTAGGCCAGCCATTTGGCGCACTGGATCACACCGTCAAAGGCGTCACCGTGTGTCACCCAAAGCCGCTGGCCGTCGGCAGTGGTGTGGATGGTGTCGTCAGAAACCTCGATGCCACCAAACTGGTGGCCAAAAAAGCCGCGCGCAAACTCGTCATGGTTGCCGGGTACATAAATGATGCGGCAGCCTTTACGCGCCCGGCGCAGCAGCTTTTGCACCACATCGTTGTGTGATTCCGGCCAGTACCAGCGCCGCCGCAGCTGCCACCCGTCCACGATGTCACCCACCAGGTACAGGTAGTCACTGCGGTTGGCCTTGATGAAGCTCAGCAAAGCCTGGGCCTGGCAGCCCGGTGTGCCCAGATGCAGGTCAGAAATAAAAATGGCGCGGTAATGGGTGTGGCCGGGCTCTGTAGGTTCGTGGCCAAGAGGCAGGGGGGAGGGAGGTATCAGACCGTTGTCAACACGTCGCAAGGCTTCAAAGAGCGCCTGCTCTGCCGGGAACAAAGTGGGTTGAGGCAGTGCTTGCATGTCACGCTCCGCAGTTTGGATACGTGATGGTGACGCCAGCATGTGACGTGTTGATGGCAAGTACAAGACATTTCAGTGACTCTGAATTGTGTTGTCAGCTGCTATTTGGCGGAGGGCTGCAGGTCGGCAGGGCCACGCACAGCGACCGGTCAATCCGGTTGTTTGGCTTTTAAGGATATTTGGCCTCTAGCCCTCGATTCATAAGGGCTGACAGCTATCAATATTGATGCTGGAGGTCCGGACTTGCCTCGCACAGCGGGCTGTTTGCGCCGCTGTGTGAGGCCTGTGGCAGGGTCAGTCTGCCGCTGCTTGCACGCGCTTACGCGGTCGGGGCCAGTTGTGGATTGATCGCAGAGGCTTCCAGTTCCTGCGCCAGGTTGCTGGAGTCGAGCAGGCGAAGTTTGCTGGCGTAATGCCGGTCAAGCCGCCATTCGTCGAGTATTTCCAGCGCCAGTTCGAACCGTTTGTCGTCGAGTTGGTAAAGCTGCGCCACCGAAATGCTGGTTGCACTTTCCAACGCCAGCACCAGGCGGGCAATGATTTGCGCAGCCGGATCACTGGGGTTGGTTTCGATGAGTTTGCGGGCTTTCTTGATCGCAAGCATGTAGCTTCTTTCCGTAGGTAGAGTGAATGCGGGCCGCTGTTGGCGGCCCGCTTGATGTCGTCGCCAGCGCCCAGCGCATGGCTCAGCTTCTAGGGTATCTCAGTGAGGGGTTGATTTTGATGACGGTCGTGTGACAGTCGCGCAAACCAGGCCAATGGCCACAAGCTGTCACAGTGGTTGTCACGGTACTGACATATTCATGTCTTAAATTACGGTTCGTTCAGCAGGCATTCCCGTTTTTCTGCTTCAACCTTGAAAGGGTTCTACATGATGACCAACACGTTCAAAACCATTTTGACCACCACCGCCTTCGCGTTTATCGGCATGGGCGCCGCCAGTGCACAAGAAATCACTGGCGCGGGCGCCAGCTTCCCCGCACCACTGTATGCCAAATGGGCAGCCGACTACAACAAAGCCACCGGTGTCAAGGTGAACTACCAGTCGGTGGGTTCTGGCGCAGGCATCAAACAAATCGATGCCAAAACCGTGGATTTTGGTGCTTCCGACATGCCGTTGACTGACGATGTTTTGAAAGCCAAAAACCAGTTCCAGTTTCCCACTGTGATTGGTGGCACGGTGCCAGTGATCAACATCAAGGGCATTGGTCCGGGCCAGATGAAGCTTGACGGCCAAGTGTTGGGTGACATTTATCTGGGCAAGATCACCAAATGGAACGATGCTGCCATCAAGGCACTGAACCCTGGTCTGGCTTTGCCGGACGCAGACATCGCCCCGGTGCGCCGCGCTGACGGTTCTGGCACCACTTTCAATTTCACCAATTACCTGAGTCGTGTGCATGCCGAATGGAAAGCCAAGGTCGGTGAGGGCACAGCGGTCAACTGGCCAGTGGGTGCGGGTGGTAAAGGCAACGAAGGTGTGGCCTCGTTTGTGAACCGCCTGCCCAACTCGATTGGTTATGTTGAGTACTCTTATGTCAAACAAAACAAGATGACCTACACCTTGATGAAAAACAAGGACGGCGTTTTTGTGGAACCCAGCGAAGATGCTTTCAAGGCCGCAGCTGCCGGCGCTGACTGGAACAAATCCTTTTACCAGCTGATCACTGACCAGCCAGGCAAAGGCACTTGGCCTATTTCTACCGCCACCTTCATCCTGATGCACAACGTGCAGGACAAACCGGCCAACGCCACCGAGACCTTCAAGTTCTTCAACTGGGCCTTCAAAAACGGTGACAAAGCGGCTGCCGACCTGGATTACGTGGCGCTGCCTGATGCGGTGATTTCGACCATCGAGAAGTCATGGGCCAACGTCAAGGATGCCTCCGGCAAACCTGTGGCATTGAAGTAAATCACCGTCCCAGCCCGTTTATTTGACAGCAGGAGAGCCACACGTGTCAGCTACACTTTCTGCGCGGGATGACACCATCCCTTCATCTACCACTGACGCGCGTGATATGAACAGACTTCCTCCTGTCAAGACAGCACGTTCGGGACCCTTGGCTGACCGCCTTTTTGGCTGGTTGGCCCAGGGTGCGGCCTGGTTGACGCTGGGCTTGCTGATCGCCATTCTGCTGTCCCTGACGGTCAGTGCTTGGCCTGCCATCAGCAAATACGGCTTGGGCTTTTTGGCCTCTACCACCTGGGACCCCGTCAAGGAAGAGTTTGGCGGCCTAGTGATGATTTACGGCACGCTGATGACCTCGTTCATCGCGCTGCTGATTGCGGTGCCGGTCAGTTTTGGCATCGCCCTGTTTTTGACGGAGCTCTCGCCAGCGTGGCTCAAGCGCCCTCTGGGGACTGCGATTGAGCTGCTGGCAGCCATCCCGTCGATTGTGTACGGCATGTGGGGCTTGCTGGTGTTTGGTCCCATTTTGGCGACCTATGTGCAGCAACCCTTGCAAAAACTGTTCAAGGGTGTGCCTTACTTCGAGGCGCTGTTCTCTGGCCCTCCGGTGGGTATTGGCATCTTGTCGGCCGGCATCATTCTGGCCATCATGATCATCCCGTTCATTGCGGCGGTGATGCGTGATGTGTTTGAGGTGACTCCCACCTTGCTCAAAGAGTCGGCCTACGGCCTGGGCGCCACCACCTGGGAAGTGGTCTCCACCGTGGTGTTGCCCTATACCAAAGCGGGTGTGGTGGGTGGCATCATGCTCGGCTTGGGTCGCGCCATTGGCGAGACCATGGCCGTGACCTTTGTCATCGGCAATTTCAACCAATTGGATTCGCTGAGCCTGTTCCAGGCGGCCAACAGCATCACCTCGGCCTTGGCAAATGAGTTTGCCGAAGCGGGTGAAGGTTTGCATCAGGCGTCGCTGATGTACCTGGGGCTGGTCTTGTTTTTTATTACTTTTGTGGTGCTCTCGTTGTCCAAGCTGTTGCTTTCACAACTTAAGAAGAGCGAAGGAACCAAGTCATGAGCACCGCTGAAACTCTGCTCCGAGCCAAAGAGCTCAACGAGATGCGGGCCACCCGTTATGCCGCGCGCAAACGGGTCAACATCATCGCCTTGATCTTGTCGATGATGGCCATGGCTTTTGGTTTGTTCTGGTTGTTCTGGATTTTGTTTGAAACCGTTCGGCTCGGGACTGCCGGGTTGAATTGGGCCGCGTTGACCCAGATGACACCGCCACCCAATGACGAAGGGGGCTTGCTCAACGCCATCTACGGATCGTTCCTGATGGTGATGTTGGCCACCTTTGTGGGCACACCCATTGGCATCATGGCCGGCATTTACCTGGCCGAGTTCGATACCAAGGGCTGGCTGGCCAATGTGACACGGTTTGTCAACGACATCTTGCTGTCGGCACCGTCGATTGTGATTGGCCTGTTTGTGTATGCGGTGGTGGTGACACGCTTCAAATCGTTCTCAGCCTATGCGGGCATCATGGCACTGACCCTGATTGTGATTCCGGTGGTGATCCGCACCACCGAAAACATGTTGCAACTGGTGCCACCGGGCCTGCGTGAGGCGGCTTATGCACTCGGTGCACCCAAATGGAAAGTGATTCTGAGCATCACCATGCGTTCGGCACGGGCCGGTGTGGTGACAGGGATTTTGTTGGCGGTGGCGCGCATTGCTGGTGAGACCGCACCTTTGTTGTTCACGGCTTTGAGCAACCAGTTCTGGACATCGAGCCTGAGTGAACCCATGGCCAGCTTGCCAGTCACCATCTTCAAATTTGCCATGAGCCCTTATGAAAACTGGCAGAACTTGGCTTGGGCTGGCGTGTTTTTGATCACCCTGGCGGTTCTGGGCCTCAATATTCTGGCGCGTGTGTTGACACGGCAAAAGAACTAGACCCGTAGACACACCTCAAACAACTTCATGACCATGACTACTGAAAAAACACAGTCCGCCAAGATTGCGGTGAAGAACCTGGATTTCTTCTACGGCAAATTTCACGCACTCAAGAACATCAACCTCGACATTCCCGAGAAGAAGGTCACGGCCTTCATCGGCCCCTCTGGTTGCGGAAAGTCTACGCTGCTGCGGGTGTTCAACCGCATGTTCGAGCTGTACCCGGAACAACGCGCCCAGGGTGAGGTTGTGCTCGACGGTGAAAACCTGTTGACCAGTAAACAAGATGTGGCACTGCTGCGCGCCAAAGTCGGTATGGTGTTCCAGAAACCCACGCCTTTTCCCATGTCCATCTATGACAACATCGCTTTTGGTGTCAAACTGTTCGAGAAGTTGAGCCCCACCGATATGGAAGAGCGGGTGGAGTGGGCACTGCGCAAATCGGCGCTGTGGAATGAAGTCAAGGACAAGCTCAAGCAAAGTGGCTCCAGCCTGTCGGGTGGTCAGCAACAGCGGCTGTGTATCGCCCGTGGTGTGGCCATCAAGCCCGAGGTGATCCTGCTCGATGAACCCTGTTCTGCGCTGGACCCGATCTCTACCGCCAAGGTCGAGGAGCTGATCATCGAACTCAAACAGGATTACACCGTGGTCATCGTCACCCACAACATGCAGCAGGCTGCACGTTGTAGCGACTACACGGCGTATATGTACCTCGGTGACCTGGTCGAGTTTGGCGCCACCGAGCAAATCTTCTTCAAGCCCAACCGTCAGGAAACTGAAGACTACATCACTGGCCGGTTTGGTTAGTCAACACCGAGGAATCTCATGCCTGAAAAACATTTATCGTCCCAATTTGACAGCGAGCTGGGTACCGTTTCCACCCGTGTCATGGAACTCGGGGGGCTGGTGGAATCGCAAATCCGCCAAGCCATTTATGCCTTGTCGCAGTTCAGTGTGGAAGTTGCCCAGCAGGTGGTCACGTCTGAGGCCAAGGTCAATGCGATGGAGGTCGATATTGACCGGGAACTCTCCAGCATCATCGCCAGGCGTCAACCGACAGCCCGTGACTTGCGACTGCTGATCGCCATTTCCAAAGCCACCGCCAACCTGGAGCGTGTGGGTGATGAGGCGGAAAAAATTGCGCGTATGGTGTTGTCCATCATCAGCAGTGGTGCACCGCGCGCATTGCCTTCCTTGGAGCTGCGGGTAGCCTCTGATCTGGCCTCCGGCCTGCTCAGAAAAGCATTGGACGCTTTTGCCCGTCTGGACACCTCGGCTGCCTTGTCCATCCTCAAGGAAGATGACTTGATTGACAAGGAGTTCGACGGCTTTGTGCGCAAACTCATCACCTACATGATGGAAGACCCGCGCATGATCTCGCCAAGTCTGGATCTGCTGTTTTTGGCCAAGGCCATTGAGCGTATTGGTGACCACGCCAAAAACATCGCCGAGCTGATCATCTACATCGTCAAAGGGGCTGATGTGCGGCACGCGGCCATGGACGAGATTGAGTCGGTGGTGAAATGAGGCGAGTCCCCTGTGTGCTGATCGTCGAGGATGAGCCCGCCATCGCCGAGCTGATTTCGGTGAATTTGCGCCACAGTGGGTTCCGTCCGATTTGGGCGATGGACAGCGCAACGGCTCAGGCCGAACTCGACTCGGTGTTGCCAGATGTGATCCTGTTGGACTGGATGCTGCCCGGTGAGTCAGGGTTGACCCTGGCCAAACGTTGGCGTGCCCATCCTCGCACCAAAGATGTGCCCATCATCATGTTGACCGCGCGTGGTGATGAGCCAGACCGCGTGGCTGGTCTGGATGCTGGTGCTGATGATTACATCAGCAAACCGTTTTCAACACGGGAGTTGTTGGCCCGGATTCGCGCCGTGCTACGCCGCCGTGCCCCCGAGCAGGAAGCCACGCTGGTCACCATGGGTCAGCTCAGTCTGGATGCCGCCACCTACCGGGTGAGCTTTGGCGACCAGGCGCTCAAGCTGGGTCCGACGGAATTCAAACTGTTGCATTACCTGATGACCCACGCCGAACGTGTGCACAGCCGCTCGCAGCTGCTGGACCAGGTCTGGGGTGACCATGTGTTTATCGAAGAACGCACCGTGGATGTCCACGTCAAGCGGCTGCGTGAAGCGCTGGGCGAACGCGCGGCTGCGATGATCGAAACCGTGCGCGGTGCCGGCTACCGCATCACCACCCAGAATCAGAGCACTGGTACCTCCTCTGCTGTGGCATAGTCTGCCGAGAAGAATTATTGATGTTTTTGCGAATCTGCGGCTTTGTCGCCTTCCAGTTGGCAGGCGCGGTTCTGGGTTGGTTTCTTGGCCTGACGGGGCTGAGTCAGCTGGTGGATGCCTTGCTGGGCGCCCTGGGTGGTTCGGCGTTGTGGCTGGTGCTTGACACCACCCGCGCTGCCCAGGCGCTGCACTGGTTGAGCCCAGAGCGCGCAGACTCGCCCCCGATCAAATGGGGGTTGTGGGGCGAAGTCCTGGAGCGGGCGCAGCGGCTGTTGCGCTCGCAACGCAGGACTATTGAAGAGGGTGAAAACCGCCTCCATGATTTTCTGTCCGCGCTGCAGGCGTCTCCCAACGGCGTGATGCTGCTGGACAACCAATCTCGCATCGAATGGTGCAACCAGACAGCTGCGGTGCACTTTGGTCTCGATGCGCAGCGTGATCTGCAGCAATACATGGTCAATCTGGTGCGTGACCCAGCCTTTGCGGCTTACCTGTCCGGGCGGGCTTTTGACCATGAATTGCTGATGGCCGGGCGCGAGAGCACGGCAACACGCCCGGTTCGCCTCTCGGTACAGCTCTATCACTATGGTGGGGGGCGTCTCTTGTTGTTGTCGCGTGACGTCACCGCGGTTGAACAGGCCGAAGCCATGCGGCGTGACTTTGTGGCCAATGTGTCCCATGAAATTCGCACACCCCTGACGGTGTTGGCTGGTTTTGTGGAAACCTTGCAAACCCTGGAGCTGGCCGCTGAAGAGCGTGACAGTTACCTGACGCTGATGGCGCAGCAATCGATGCGTATGCAAAGCCTGGTCAGTGATTTGTTGATGCTGTCGCGACTCGAGGGCAGTCCGGCACCCAGTGTGGACACCTGGAGCTCTGTGCCGACCTTGATGCGGCAACTGGAACAAGACGCGCGTGCCCTGACAGCGGTGGTCAACCTCAATGAGCAGCAGGTGCATGCATTGGACTTTCACTGTGCCTTTGAAGGCGAGATCGCCGGCGTGGCCACTGAGTTACACAGTGCCATGGGTAATCTGGTCAGCAACGCCATTCGCTACACACCGCCGGGTGGTCACATCGGGGTCAGCTTCAGGCAGTTGCCAGATGGGCAGGCCGAGTTTGAGGTGGTGGATGCGGGTCCAGGTATCGCACCCGAACACATTCCGCGTTTAACCGAACGGTTTTACCGTGTTGATCGCAGTCGTTCTCGCGAAACCGGTGGCACCGGTCTGGGCTTGGCGATTGTGAAACACGTTGCTCAACGCCACGGCGCCCATCTGGTGATCGAGAGCAAGCTGGGTCAGGGGGCACGATTTCGCATCACTTTCCCGGCGACCCGCCTGCGTGTCACACATCAGTGAGCTTGACGTTCAAAGATATAGATCTTTTCGTCAGGGGTGGCCGGGTGGTGGATGCTGCCGCGCAGCAGCCAGGGTTTGCCGGGTACAAAGCCCGCCGTGGTGCTGGGATTCTCTCCGTTGGCGATCAGCCAGGCGCATTTGACCCCAGAGCTGGAGGGCATGAGGGTGAGCTGACCATGCAGCTGCAAGGCGGCGGTCTGGCTGCGGCTCAGACCCAGCGTAGACACGCAGCCTGGGCTGTCAGGCAGCAACCTGGTGGCTTGTTGCACCATCGGAACGTAACTGCGGGCAAAGTCGAGCAAGGGCAACCACAGTGTCATCAACAACAGCCAGCACAAGGCAGCACCACCCGCCGGCAGGACAACACTCTTCCATAGCGCCGCGCGGTGCCGACCTACACGCCAGTAGACGAGCCAAGCCCATGTCAAGCTTGCACCTATTGCTATCAAAAAAGGAACTGCTGAGAAGCTGTGCACAAACCCTGGTGCCAGTTTTGCCACATTCATCGCTGGTCGTGCGGGGAATCCGGTCTGCATGGAGATCCACACCACCCAGATGATCAACGCACAGCCGCTGAAAAAGATCAGTGTGAACCAGTCAATCAAGGCCGCCACACTGCGCCCCAGCGTCGGCAAGGCAAATGCCGACAGTGCCGCCAGGGCTGGCAAACCCAACAGCAGCGATCGGTCCGCCGCATGGGTGGTCAAGGTCGCTGCGCTGGCCACCAGAGCAAAACACAGAGGCAGCCACAGATGTCGGCTGGCAAAACGCTCACCCAGCAGCATGTGGCGCCAACGCCAAAGTGTCCACAGTGCCAGCGGCCAGGCTGGCCAGGTGAACCACAAAAACAGCCGCCCCAGGCTTTGCCACTCGTGCCAGCTGGCGTGTGGCAAGTCGATCCGCCATTGCCAGAGACTGAGCCAGGTCGACAGCGCTGCGCACACGAGAGTGATGACCAGCAGACCAGCCGCCCTGAGTTTGCGGGTACCGGTTTCATTGCTGTTGTGGCTGGATTCCAGCAGGTAAATGGCAGCACAACCCACGCCCAGCGCCAAGGCCATGCTCGGTGCACCTGAGAGGGTCATGCCTAGCAGTCCGGCCACCGCTGCGATGCCCGGCATCAAAACACGGTAGGGCAGGGCCGCCGTGGCGTAAAACACCAGTGCGGTGAAACACAGCTGCGTCAGTGCCGGTGTGGTTTCGTGAGCGAGTTGGGCCAAACCCAGGCAGGCGATGAAGGCCAGCAAGCCGCCATCTGCCACGGCGCGGGCGTAGTCCGTGGGTTTGGCTTCACCACCAAAGGCAAACGCCACCGGCTGTGCCAGTGGACTGCGTGCCAGGTAATAGGTGCCGTACCAGGTGGCCAGCAGCGTGGCGACCAGTAGCAACACAAAGGGCAAACGTGCTGCCCAGTCCGCCGATACCCAGGCGGGTGCCAACTGCATGGCCCAAGCCCCCAACCAGTAGGGAAGCAAGGCATGCACTTCGGGGGCCAGACCGCCCAGCGAGGGATGTAACCAGTCTGCTGAGCCTTTGGCCAGTTCGGCCATGTAGCCCAGTGTGGTGATGTCTTCGCGCTTCCAGGGTCCACGCCCCAGGAACCCGGGTAACACATAGGCCAAACAAAACAACCACAGTGCCACTCGCGGCAGGCGGCGTACGGCATCCTGGGCAACAATGGCCGGGGTGGGGAGATTCACAGTAGGGGCCAGCTCAGATGGAATGGATGTTTTGCGCAAAGAAAAAGGCAGCGCGGAATGACCCGGCTGCCTTTGGCAGAACGCAAGAAATGCTTATTTGGCAGCGGTTTTGCCGAAGCGGTTGCGGAAACGCTCGACACGGCCACCCATGTTGTCCACCGACTTTTGTGTACCGGTGTAGAACGGATGCGATTCACTGGTGGTATCGAGCTTGTACAAAGGCAATTCGCGACCATCTTCCAAAGTGATCATTTCCTTGGTGCTGGCACAAGAGCGGGTGACGAATTTGAAACCATTGGACATGTCCTGGAAGCAAATTTCGCGGTAATTGGGGTGAATGCCTTTTTTCATATGTTCTCCATCAGTTGCGTTAGCCGCGTCAGCCCTTGCACAAACCCGATGTGCAATTCAAAGCCGCTCGTACTTTTCGCGAAAAGCCTTGGATTATAGACCAGCTGAGCTTAGCCACCCCGACGCATCATGTCGAAGAACTCGGAATTGTTCTTGGTGGCTTTCATCTGTTTCAAGACCATCTCCATCGATTCGATCTCGTCCATGTTGTAGAGAAATTGGCGCAGGATGCGGGTTTTTTGCAAAATTTCTGGCTGCAGCAGCAACTCTTCGCGGCGTGTGCCACTGCGGTTGAGCTGGATCGACGGGAACACCCGCTTTTCGTAGAGACGGCGGTCCAAGTGGATTTCCGAGTTGCCGGTGCCTTTGAACTCTTCGAAAATCACTTCGTCCATGCGGCTGCCAGTGTCCACCAGCGCGGTGGCGATGATGGTAAGTGAGCCTCCTTCTTCCACATTGCGGGCGGCGCCCAAAAAGCGTTTGGGGCGTTGCAGTGCATTGGCGTCGACACCACCGGTCAACACCTTGCCTGAGGAGGGCACCACGTTGTTGTAGGCACGTGCCAGACGGGTGATCGAGTCCAGCAGAATCACCACGTCCTTTTTCAGTTCGACCAAGCGCTTGGCGCGCTCAATCACCATTTCAGCCACATGCACGTGACGGGCAGCGGGTTCGTCAAAGGTGGAGGCAATCACCTCGCCCTTGACGGTTCGTTGCATTTCGGTCACTTCTTCAGGGCGTTCATCCACCAGCAGCACCATCATGTGGCTGTTGGGGTAGTTGGCCGAAATGGCGTGGGCGATGTGCTGCATCATCACCGTCTTGCCGCTCTTGGGCGGGGCCACCAGCAGGGCGCGCTGGCCTTTGCCGATGGGGGCGATGATGTCAATGATGCGACCGGTGATGTTTTCTTCACCCTTGATGTCGCGCTCAAGACGCATCTGCTCTTTGGGAAACAGCGGCGTCAGGTTTTCAAACATCACCTTGTGTTTGTTTTCTTCGGGGCCACCGCCGTTGACCTTTTCGAGCTTGTTCAGGGCAAAGTAGCGCTCACCATCTTTGGGTGTGCGCACTTCGCCTTCAATCATGTCGCCGGTGTGCAGGTTGAAGCGCCGCACCTGGCTTGGGCTGATGTAAATGTCGTCTGTCGAAGCGGTGTAGCTGGTGTCCGGGCTGCGCAAAAAGCCAAAGCCATCGGGCAGAATTTCAAGCACGCCGTCGGCAAAAATCTGTTCCCCGGCGCGGGCGCGTTTCTTGATGATCGCAAACATCAGCTCCTGTTTGCGCATGCGCCCGGTGTTTTCAATCTCAAGATCTTCGGCTTGCTTGAGGACTTCTGACACGTGCAGTGCCTTGAGTTCGTTTAAATGCATGGATTGACGCAATCAATGTGAAAAGCAAATGTGGGGGAGGATTTGACGGCCGGACTTGTTGTGAGAAGTCGCGTTAGCCTCTGCCGGAGACTCTGACCAACCCACTGGGGCGATTGGCGAGTGCTCGGATTATGACAGGAAAAAACCGGGTTTTGCGCTGCAGGAAAACGCGGGCGCAGCGCGGCCCGCTACCACGTTAACTCAGGCGAGTTGCTGGTCAATAAAAGCGGTCAGTTGGGCCTTGCTCAGGGCGCCCACCTTGGTGGCTGCCAGCTGGCCGTTTTTGAACAGCATCAGGGTCGGGATGCCACGAATGCCAAACTTGGCCGGGATGTCACGGTTTTCATCCACATTCATTTTGGCAATCTGCACTTTGCCTTCGTAAGCCGTCGATACTTCGTCCAGAATCGGCGCGATCATTTTGCAGGGGCCACACCATTCAGCCCAGTAATCGACCAGCACCGGTACGCCGGATTGGAGGACATCGGTCTCGAAAGAGGCATCGGACACATGTTTGATCAGTTCACTAGCCATGTTTGTTCCTGTTACAGATTTTTAAAAAAATAATTAATAGCGAAATTGTGACAGAAATATCCCCGGCTCACCGTCACCGCCTGCCTTAGCCATGTGGCTAGCAGGCCTGTAAATATCCGCAAAAGAAAGTTAAGGTCTCTATGAAAAATGTATGTGTGATTGGCGCCGGTCCGGCCGGGTTGATGGCGGCCGAGGTCTTGTCACGGGCTGGCGTGGCGGTTTGCCTGTATGACGCCATGCCCAGCGTGGGGCGCAAATTCCTGTTGGCGGGCAAAGGGGGGCTGAATCTGACCCACTCCGAACCCGCGGATATTTTTGCCTCTCGTTATGGGCAACGTCGCCAGCAGATTGAGGCGATTTTTGAGACCTTTGACTCGGGCGACGTGCGCAGCTGGGCCAGTTCACTCGGGATTGAGACCTTTGTGGGCAGTTCGGGCCGCGTTTTTCCGGTCGATATGAAAGCTGCGCCCTTGTTGCGGGCCTGGCTGCGCCGTCTGCGCCATCCGGCGAACGGCCCGGCGGTGCAGTTTCAGATGCGCCACCGCTGGACGGGCTGGAACACTGGCGAGGACGCCTTGAGCAACCTGCACTTTGACACGCCTCACGGCCCGGTGCAGGTGCAGGCCGACGCAGTGGTGTTGGCGCTGGGGGGCGGCAGTTGGGCGCGGCTCGGCTCCAACGGCGCCTGGGTGCCCTGGTTGCGCGACCGGGGTGTGGCGGTGGCGCCGCTGTTGCCTGCCAACTGTGGTTTTGACGTGTTGGGTGGCTGGAGCGACCACTTTGCCAGCCATTTTGCCGGGCAGCCGTTCAAGTCGGTGGCGATCTCGCTGACCACCTCGCAAGGTGTGCAGTTCCAGCGACGGGGCGAGTTTGTCGCTACGGCCACCGGGGTGGAAGGCAGCCTGATCTACGCCGCATCCCATCTGTTGCGAGACGAGATCATTGCCAGCGGCCAAGCCACGTTTCACCTGGACTTGTTGCCGGATCGCTCGCCCGAGTGGGTGTTGGCGCAGGCGGCTTACCCGCGTGGCACCCGATCACTCTCCAGCCACCTCAAGAGCCGCCTGCATATCGAAGGTATCAAGGCGGCGTTGTTGCACGAAACCCTGTCCAAAGAGCAGATGCACGACCCGGCTGTGCTGGCGCAAACCATCAAGGCCTTGCCCATCACGCTGCAGGCAACCCGGCCGATAGACGAGGCCATTAGCACCGCTGGAGGTGTGTTGTTCGAGGCCGCTGACGACCACTTGATGCTCGAAGCGTTGCCAGGTGTGTTCTGCGCAGGTGAAATGTTGGATTGGGAGGCTCCCACCGGTGGTTACCTGCTGACTGCTTGCCTGGCCAGTGGCGCCAAGGCGGGGCAGGGCGTGTTGAGCTACTTGAGTAAGAAATAGGATTCTAGCCCAATTTTAGTAAGGGTATATTGCTATGTAAGATATAGCTCCCGATGTCCGCATCGGCAGCCCCAACACACGCCCTGGCACACAGGCGTCGTGGCCAGCACGTTTCGTTCACCTAAGCCTTCAACGGGAGACAACATGAGTGTTCAGCAG
Organism: Rhodoferax sp. U11-2br; assembly: GCF_018619435.1. GTDB lineage: Bacteria > Pseudomonadota > Gammaproteobacteria > Burkholderiales > Burkholderiaceae_C > Rhodoferax. The sequence goes on from NZ_JAHFZF010000013.1 coordinate 57,347, forward strand.
CTGTATGCACAGAAAAAGATGGCCGCCAGCGATGCGGTCCGGCTGGTCAAAAACGGTGACATGATTGTGGTGCCAACTGGCGTGGGCGAGCCGCCCGCGCTGTTGACTGCGCTGTCGGAGATCAGGCGCAGTCTGCTGGATGTGAAGGTGGCCCAGATTCTGGCGATTCGCAAATACGCCTATCTGGACCCCGACACCATGGACCACATCCGCCACGTGGCCCTGTTTTACGGTGCGGCCACCCGAGCGGGCGGGCAGGCCGGTTGGGTCGACTTCATTCCCAACTACTTTTCAGAAATCCCCAGCCTGATCCGGCGCGATCAGATGCCAGCCGATGTGGTGTTCAGCATGGCATCGGGCATGGATGCACATGGTTACTTCTCGCTTAGCCTGGCGGCCGACTACACCATGGCCGCCATTGCGAAAGCGCGTGCCGTGGTGTTGGAGGTCAATCCCAACGTGCCGTTTGCCTTTGGCAACTGCCATGTGCACATCTCGCAGGTGGCAGCGCTGGTGGAAAGCAATGAGCCGGTGCTGGAGGTGGGCCTGCCGCAAATTGGCCCGGTGCAGGAAGCCATTGGCAAATATGTTGCCGATCTGATCGACGATGGCGCCACCCTGCAAATTGGTTATGGCGGCATCCCGGATGCGGTGGTGATGCAACTGACCACCAAACACGACCTGGGCATCCACACCGAAATGATTGGCGACGGCATCCTGACCCTGGTAGAGAGCGGCGCAGTGACCAACAAGCGCAAAAACTACCTGCCTGGCAAGATGGTGGCCACCTTTGCGCTGGGCTCCAAGCGGCTGTACCAGTTCATGGACCGCAACCCGGCGCTCGAAATACACCCGGTTGACTTCACCAACCCGCCGGCACTGGCGGGCAAAAACGACAACCTGGTCGCCATCAACGCCACCTTGCAGATTGATTTGCTGGGCCAGTGTGGCTCCGAGAGCCTGGGTCATGTGCAGTATTCGGGTACGGGCGGGCAGGCCGACTTTGTGCGCGCCGCCAACATGTCCAACGGCGGCAAGTCCTTCATTGTGTTGCCGTCCACCGCCAAGGGCGACAGCATCTCGCGCATCGTGCCGGTGTTGTCACCCGGCACCCACGTCAGCACCAGCAAGAATGACGTGAACTATGTGGTGACTGAATTTGGTGTGGCTCAGTTACACGGCAAATCCGCCAAACAGCGTGCCCGCGAACTCATTGGTATTGCCCACCCGGATTTCCGCGCTGAGCTGATCGAACAGGCCAAACGGATGCAGGTGTATTGAGAGAGAAAAGGGGAGTTGACGGACCTTAACCCCAGCACTGGCTCCACAGTTAGGGCTGCTTGGTTCCCCACCTGACCCGGTTGGCCGCTTCACCATGTGGGAAGGCCCGTCACTCACTATTGTAATGGGTCGCGGGCGTCTTGCATTTGAATCCCGGCAACATGCCAAGTCGGGCTTGGGCGCCGCGGTGGGTGGGGTGGGGCACCTTAGAATCGCCGGATGTCCTACCTCGTGCTCGCCCGCAAGTACCGCCCCCGCAACTTCACCGAAATGGTCGGGCAGGACCATGTCGTGCAGGCGCTCTCCAACGCCCTGAGTACGCAGCGGCTGCACCATGCCTACATGTTCACTGGCACGCGTGGTGTCGGCAAGACCACGGTGTCGCGTATTTTGGCCAAGTCGCTCAACTGCCAAGGGGTAGATGGCACAGGTGGCATCACCGCTAGCCCTTGTGGTGTCTGCCAAGCGTGCACGGATATTGATAGCGGCCGGTTTGTCGATTACACCGAACTGGATGCCGCCTCGAACCGCGGTGTGGACGAGGTGCAGTCGCTGCTGGAGCAGGCGGTGTACAAGCCGGTACAGGGTCGTTTCAAGGTCTTCATGATCGACGAAGTGCACATGCTTACCGGGCACGCCTTCAACGCCATGCTCAAGACGCTGGAAGAGCCGCCCGAGTACCTCAAATTTGTGCTGGCCACCACCGATCCACAAAAAGTGCCAGTCACCGTGTTGTCGCGTTGTCTGCAGTTCAACTTGCGCCCGATGGCCCCTGAAACCATTCGCGAGCATTTACACAAGGTGCTGGAGGTCGAGCAGGTGGCCGCTGATATGCAGTCGCTGCGCCTGTTGGCGCGCGCTGCGCGGGGCTCCATGCGCGACGCCTTGAGTCTGACCGACCAGGCGATTGCTTTTGGCTCCGGTGCGCTGACCGAGGCCACGGTGCGCCAGATGCTCGGCAGTGTGGACCGCTCCCATGTGTTTCGCCTGATCGACGCGCTGGCGCGGGGGGATGGCAAGACGGTGGTCGACACCTCCGAGACGCTGCGCCTCAATGGCCTGAGTGCCGCCTCGACGCTGGAGGAAATGAGCGCGGTGTTGCAACGTATGGCGGTGTTACAGGCGGTGCCTGGCATGGCGGCTGAGGACGACACCGACCCCGAGCAGGCCGAGTTACAACGCCTGGCCGCGCTGCTGCCGATGGACGAAACCCAGCTGCTTTACAGCATCTGCCTGCATGGCCGTACCGAGCTGGGTCTGGCCCCCGACGATTACGCGGCGCTGACCATGGTGCTGCTGCGGCTGCTGGCGTTTAAACCGGCGACCGGCGCTACCAGCGCTGTGGCTGAAAAAAAAACACTGAAAACCCCGCCGCCCGCGCCTGAGCGTCCGGCGCCACCGCCACCCAGTGCACCTGTCGCGCCGGTTCAGCCGGTTGCTCCGGTGGCCCGGATTGTTGGCGATGCGCTGGACGATGGCGCCGAGACAGATGAGCAAAATCAACTTGTAGCCCACGTATCTCAAGGGGAAGTAGCTCCTGAAAATGAAGCAATGCAGGTTGTGCCAGAAGGTCAGCGCCTGCCGGTCAGAGATCCCTCTGAGCCGCCGCTTGCCAGCAAGACTTTTGAGCAAAATCATGCTCCAGCCCTGGTAGAGAAAGGGCAGGTGGCTACAAACATTGAAGCATTCCCTGTCCGGGTACAGGCCGACTCAGCACGTGATGTGGTGGCCGCAAGCACCCCCCACGCGATAAGCACCACGCCCGAGGGCGACTTTTGGCATAACACGGTGCAGGCCTTGGTTGCCGCCGAAGCCATCAATGCCATGGCGCGTGAACTGGCCTTGCAGTCACAGCTGGTGGCGCGTGACAACAACGACTGGCTGCTGCGCGTCGAGCGCGAGTCGCTCAACCATGCTGGCAGCAAAGACCGCCTGACCACCGCTCTGGCCGCCGCCGGGCACACGGTGCGCCTGGTGATTGAAGTGGGGCGTGTCACGGACAGCCCGGCCAAACGCAACGCGGCGGCAGCGGCGCAAGCCCAGTTGGCTGCCGAAAAAATCGTTTTTGACGACCCGTTTGTGCAGTCGATGATGCGGGAATTTGACGCGAAAATTGTGCCGGGCAGCATCAAGCCGTTGTGATGCGCTGGTGCTCGAGAATCTTTTTTATCACCAACTGAAGGAACCCCATGTTCAACAAAGGACAACTCGCAGGCTTGATGAAACAAGCGCAGGCGATGCAGGAAAACATGAAAAAAGCCCAGGACGATCTGGGCAACATCGAAGTCAGCGGTGAATCCGGCGCGGGCCTGGTCAAGATCACCATGACCTGCAAACACGAGGTGCGCCGTGTCACCATCGACCCGAGTTTGTTGACCGACGACAAAGACATGCTCGAAGACCTGGTGGCGGCGGCGTTTAATGCGGCGCTGCGCAAGGCCGAGGAGACATCGGCCGAGAAGATGGGCAAGATCACCGCAGGGATGCCAGGCCTCCCCGGCGGCATGAAATTCCCTTTCTGAGGGTGGCTACTGCGCCAGCGTGATCCGTCGTTGGGCGGTGCTCGCAATCCTCACGTGCAAAGAAGTACGTTCCGGTTGCTGCGCTCCGTCCGCCTAGGCTGACGCAGGCTCGCTACGCCCGCTGCGTTGGTTGCCAATACCGTTCTTTTACTGAGCACTCCCTTTTATGTCTGACACCAATGCGCTAGAAGTGCTGATCCAGTCGCTGCGCTGCCTGCCGGGCGTGGGGGTGAAGTCGGCGCAGCGCATGGCGTTTCACCTGTTGCAGCACAACCGTGCGGGCGCTGAGACGTTGGCGCGGGCCTTGAATGAGGCGACCCACAGCATCCAGCACTGTGCGCTGTGCCACACCTTCACCCAGGCCGAGGTCTGTGCCACCTGCCTGGATGAGCGGCGTGATACCAGCAAGCTCTGTGTGGTGGAGACGCCGGCCGACCAGTCGGCGGTGGAGCGCACCGGCGCTTACAAGGGTCTGTACTTTGTGCTGATGGGCAAACTCAGCCCGCTGGACGGCATCGGCCCCAAGGACATTGGGTTGAAAAAGCTGTTTGATCGGGCGCTGGACGGCACCGTGCACGAGGTGATTCTGGCCACCAACTTCACCGCCGAAGGCGAAGCCACCGCACACGTTATAGCGGAAGGCCTCAAAGGCCGGGGCCTGCAACTCACCCGTCTGGCACGGGGTGTGCCGGTGGGCAGCGAGCTGGAATATGTGGATCTGGGCACCATTGCCCACGCGCTGGTCGACCGGCGTTAACCCCCTCAGGAGTTGTCATGCTGCTGCCCTCATTTACCCTGGCTTACTGGTGTGTGTTGATCGCCGCTTTGTTACCGATCGTCTGTGCCGGTGTCGCCAAGTGGGGGACGTTCACCAAGTCGCCACAGCAAGGGGGCTTTGACAACAAACACCCGCGCGCCTGGTTGGCTGGCCAGACCGGCTGGCGTGCCCGCGCCAATGCCGCGCAGGCCAATAGTTTTGAGGCGCTGCCATTTTTCATCGGTGCCGTGGTGATCGCCCACCAGTTGGGTGCGTACCAAGCCCGGCTGGATGTGCTGGCCGCCCTGTTTGTGGTGCTGCGGCTGGTCTACATCCTGTTGTATTTGGCCAACCAGGCGAGCCTGCGCAGTGTGGTGTGGCTGTTGGGCCTGGGGCTCAACATCGCCATTTTGTTTGCCGGTTACCGTTAGAACTCAGGCCGGTAGCATAGTGAGCTGGCTGGTGCTTGGCGCGCCGGTCAAACGCTTACCGGCCTCACTCGGATCACTTCTTTTTGGCTGGCGCCGCTTTCGTGGGCGCTACAACTGCTTTTTTGCGCGCTGGCACCTTGGCGGCTTTTTTGGCGCTGCTTCCCGGTGATGAGCGTGCGGCTTTGCTTGACGGTGCCGCCCTCACGGCCCGACTCGCGCGTGCGGGCAAATACACCACCACTTTTTGTCCGGCCTTGAAGACGGCTGACGCGCTGATGTTGTTCCAGCGCGCGACTTCCGCCACGTTCAGACCATAACGTTTGGCCAGGGAGGCCACACTGTCTTTTTTGCCGGCTTTGACACTGGTCTTTCGCAGCACCACCTCGGGCGCCAGCGACAGCTGGCCGTTATCGGCCACATGGTTGCTCACATCATTGAGCACACTGCTGTCACGGCGCACCAGCAAGGTCGAGCCGGCACGGATCAGCATGCGGCCCTTGATGTTGTTGACCTCGCGCAGCTCGTTCTCTGACATGTTGAAGCGGTTGGCGGCGTCAGCAGGTTTGAGGGTCGCGGGTGCAATCCAGGCCGTCCAGCTGGCCAGACCACTGCCACCATAGGCCTCTAGGTTGGCTTGAAACACCTCGGCGTTGTCCCAGGGCAGCAGGATGCTGGGTGTGCCTGCTGCCAGCAGCACCGGTTTGGAAGCCGACGGGTTGAGCGCCCGGAAGTCGTTCAAAGGCACCCCGGCCAGTTTGGCTGCCAGCGCCACATCGATGTCGCGGCGAATTTCCACCGTTTGGAAATACGGATGGTTGCCAATGGCGGGCAAACGTGTGTTGAATTTGTCCGGGTCGGTCACGATGTTTTTAACGGCCTGCAGCTTGGGCACATAAAACTGCGTTTCCATCGGCATCTTGAGGTCGAGGTAGCTGGTGCCCAGGCCCAGCTTTTTGTTTTTGGCAATGGCCCGGGAGACACTGCCTTCGCCCCAGTTGTAGGCGGCAAGTGCCAAGTGCCAGTCACCAAACATGCCGTACAGACGTTGCAGGTAGTCCAGCGCGGCGCGGGTGGAGGCCAGCACATCACGACGCTCGTCACGAAACATGTTTTGCTTGAGTTCGAAGTATTTGCCGGTGGCGGGCATGAACTGCCACATGCCGGCAGCGCGCGCGCTGGAGACCGCCTGCGGGTTGAACGCGCTTTCAATAAAGGGCAGCAGGGCCAGCTCGGTGGGCATGCCGCGCCGCTCCAGTTCTTCCACAATGTAGAACAGGTACTTGCCACCCCTGTCGGTCATGCGTTGCACATAGTCGGGCCGGGTGGCGTACCACTGTTCGCGGTCACGTACTAGGTCGTTGTCGAGCTCGGGCATGGCAAACCCGAGGCGGATGCGGTCCCACATGTCGGCGGGTGGGGTCAGCGCGTGCACCGGCAAGGCATTCAGAGTCAGGCTTGGCAGGGCACGCAAACCGCCGCTGGGGTAGACCGGGTTGCGCAATCCGGGGGCGCTGTTGTCGCTACGTACGCCTGGTGCACTGGGTGAGGTGGCCAGGGTGTAGGTGTCTGGTTGGCCACTTGGGGTGGTGCTGGCACAGCCCACCAGCACAAGACAAAGCAGCAGCGCTGCCGATTTCAAAAAATGTGTCAAAACTGATTTTTCCAGGTTCGCAGCGCCGCAAACACACGCACCGGGTCAAGGGCGGTGGCGTCAAATTGCTGCACGGCGCGGATCACACTGGGGAGGTGTGTCCGCAAAAAAGGGTTGATGGCTTTTTCCAGACCGATGCTCGAAGGTAGGCTGGGCAAGTGCTGTTCACGCAGCGTTTGGACGGTGGCCTGGTGGTTGAGCACGTCCTGGTTACTGGGCTCAACGGCATGTGCAAAGACCAGCCCACTGGCCGTGTACTCATGGGCGCAGCACACCCGCGTGTTGTCCGGCAAGGCGGCCAGTTTGCCCAGCGAGTTGAGCATTTGTGCAGGAGTGCCTTCAAACAGGCGTCCACTGCCTGCGCTGAACAAGGTGTCACCACAGAACAGCAGCGGGTCCTGGCCCTCGGGCTCGGTGTAGAAGGCAATGTGGCCAGCGGTGTGTCCGGGCACGTCGATCAACCGCAGGCGCCAACCCAGCAACTCAACCACATCACCACCCGACAGGCGTGTCAGCGGTTCAGGCATTTGCTCTAGCATGGGGCCAAACACCCGCGCGCCGGTCGCCTCGCGCAGTTCGGCCACGCCGCCGGTGTGATCATGGTGGTGGTGCGTGACTAGAATCGCCTCGAGTTGGACATCCAGATCTTGAATTGCCTCAAAAACAACCTGGGCATCGCCGGGGTCCACCACCAGGGCACGCTGTCCATCGTGCAGCATCCAGATGTAGTTGTCGTTGAAAGCAGGCAGTGGAATTAAGTTCATGAGCGGTCAAATTATAGGGATGCACGATTGGTTGGCCTCTCCGCCAGGGCAGTACCTGCTGTCCTGGGAGCGGGCGCAAATGGCACAGGCGGTGGGCAATGTGTTTGGGTTTCACGCGCTGCAACTGGGCTTGCCCGAGCTGGACGCACTCGAAGCCAACCGCATGCCACACCGCTGGCTGGCCACGCAAACCCCGACAGAAACCAGCATCTTGCCGCAGGAGCCATCCGCCAGCCCACGAGCGGCGCTGGTCACGGATTTTTCAGCCTTGCCGTTCTCGGCCAACAGCCTCGATCTGGTGGTGATGCCCCATGCGCTGGAGCTCTCCGCCGATCCACACGGCGTCTTGCGCGAGGTGGCGCGTGTACTGATGCCTGAAGGCCGGGTGGTGATTTGTGGACTGAACCCATTAAGTATGTGGGGCTTTTGCCAGCGGCGACCGAACTGGTTCCGCTGGATGGGGGCGCAGCGGCTGCTGCTGCCGTCGGCGGGGGAATGTATTGGCTATTTGCGCTTGCGTGATTGGTTGAGCCTGCTGAGTCTGGAGATCGAAGACAGCCAATTTGGCTGCTATCGGCCCGCCTGCTCCAGCCAGGCCTGGTTGCAGCGCTTCAACTGGATGGACAAGGCGGGTGCGCGCTGGTGGCCGATACTGGGCTCGGTGTACTGTCTGGTGGCGGTCAAGCGGGTGCGTGGCATGACCTTGATCAACCCGGCCCGAAAGGCCGTCAGACGCTTGGCGGTTGCTCCTGTTACTGTAGCTAATAGCTCAGGTAACATAAGGTCTACAGGCCAAAAATGACACATAAACCTAAACACATGGGCAAACACATTGAACAGCATTGATATTTATACCGACGGCGCCTGCAAGGGCAACCCCGGCCCGGGCGGCTGGGGCGCGTTGCTGAAGTCGCCAGAGGCGCAAAAAGAATTGTGTGGCGGTGAACTCGACACCACCAACAACCGCATGGAGATGATGGCGGTGATCGAGGCCTTGTCGGCGCTCAAGCGCCCTTGCAAGATCACGCTGCATGTGGACAGCCAGTATGTGCTCAAAGGCATGACCGAGTGGCTGCCGGGCTGGAAAGCACGCGGCTGGAAAACCGCCACCAAGGCACCGGTCAAAAATGTTGATCTGTGGCAACGGCTGGATGCTTTGGTGAATGGCGGTGCTCATCAGATCGAGTGGCGCTGGGTGCGTGGTCATAATGGTCACCCGGGTAACGAGCGAGCCGATGAACTTGCAAATCGGGGGGTCGATATGGCGCTGCAAAAGCGCTGATCACACGGAGGCACTTGAATGTTGAAACTGACGTCGATGAGCATCGCCCGTCGCTTGACCTGGCTGATTGCCAGTGCCATGTTGGGTCTGGTGTTGCTGGCGAGTGTGTTCCTGTGGTCTGAACGCGCCCTGATCCTGGAGGAACGCCAGGCGGCTGTGCGCCAAACGGTCGAGATTGCACAGGGGGTGTTGACGCATTTTCATGGTCTGGAAACACAGGGCAAGCTGCCGCCGGACGAGGCCAAACGGCAGGCCATCGAGATGCTGCGCAAGCTGCGCTACAGCGGCGCCGAGTATTTCTGGATCAACGACATGCATCCGAACATCGTGCTGCACCCGATCAAGCCCGAACTCGAAGGCAAAGACGTCAGCAACCTGAAAAGTCCCACGGGACAGTTGATTTTTGTGGACTTTGTCAATCAGGTTAAAACCGGTGGGGATGGTTTTGTGTCTTATGTCTGGCCCAAACCAGGCAATACCGAACCGGTGCCGAAAATTTCTTACGTCAAGGGTTTTGAGCCGTGGGGCTGGGTGATTGGCTCCGGGGTCTATGTCGAAAATGTCGATGCTGCGGTCTGGCGTCGGACCACCGGTTTCGCCGGTGGCACCCTGCTGCTGCTGGGTCTGCTGGGTGCTTTGGGTCTGCTGATTTCGCGCAGCATCCAACGCCAACTGGGTGGTGAACCCAGCTATGTCAGCGCCTTGACACAACGCATTGCCCAAGGTGACCTAGCGATGCACATTGACTTGAAGCCCAACGACAGCAGCAGCATGTTGTTTCACATTGGTGCCATGCGCGATACCTTCGCCACCATTGTGCGCGAGGTCCGTGAGGGCTCTGAAAGTGTCGCCACCGCCAGCGCCGAGATTGCCCATGGCAACCACGACTTGTCGGCGCGCACCGAATCCCAGGCCAGCTCGCTGGAGCAAACGGCTGCCAGCATGGAGCAGCTCAACGGCACCGTGCAGCACAACGCTGACAGCGCCGCTCAGGCCAGCCAGATGGCAGTGCAAGCCAGCAGCGTGGCGGTGCAGGGTGGGCAGGTGGTGGCCGAAGTGGTTGACACCATGCGCGGCATCAATGAGGCGTCGCGCCGGATCGGCGACATCATCGGCGTGATTGACGGTATCGCCTTCCAGACCAATATCCTTGCCTTGAACGCGGCCGTGGAAGCGGCACGTGCCGGTGAGCAGGGCCGTGGATTTGCCGTGGTTGCCTCTGAGGTGCGATCGCTGGCCGGGCGCAGTGCCGCAGCCGCCAAAGAAATCAAGACCCTGATCGATGCCAGCGTGGAACGCGTGGCCAGTGGCACTGCCTTGGTGGATCAAGCGGGCAGCACCATGACCGAGGTGGTCAGCAGCATTTCCCGACTGGTCGATGTGATGGGTGAGATCAGTGCAGCCAGCCGCCAGCAAAGCCTGGGTGTGTCGCAGGTGGGTGAGGCGGTTACGCAAATGGACCAAGTGACGCAGCAAAACGCGGCCTTGGTCGAGGAAATGGCCGCTGCCGCCAGCGGCTTGAAATCCCGTGCAAGTGACCTGGTGCAGATCGTGGCGCTGTTCAAGCTTTGAGGAACACGCTTGCGTTGCGGGTATTTCAGGGGCAGAGCGGGTCGGCCCCTCATTTGAAATCTGTTGTATTTAACCGACACCACAGGGTTTAAGCCGGTGCTAACTTCTCGCCTCCATTGACTGAGACGAGCAAAACATGCCCAAAACCCTGATCGAACCCTTCCGTATCAAAAGCATTGAACCCATCCGTATGACGACCCGTGAGGAGCGGGTTCAGCTGCTCGAAGCTGCCAAACTCAACGTTTTTAAATTGCACGCCGAAGACGTGTTGATCGATTGGCTGACCGACTCCGGCACCGGCGCCATGTCCAGCCGCCAGTGGGGCGCCATCATGGAAGGCGACGAAAGTTACGCCGGTGCACGCAGCTTCTACCGGCTGGAGAAAGTCATCCAGGACATCACCGGCATGAACTTCTTTGTGCCGACCCACCAAGGCCGGGCCGCTGAAAAAGTGCTGTTCACCGCCGTATGCAAAAAGGGTGACGTGGTGCCCAACAACTGCCACTTTGACACCACCCGTGCCAACCTGGAGTACCTCGGTATCGAGGCGCTGGATCTGGTGGTTCCCGAAGGGCTGCAACCCGCCACCATCCATCCATTCAAGGGCAACATCGATCTGGAGCGCGTTGAAGCCTTGCTGAAAGAACGTGGTGACCAGATCCCGTTTGGCATGATCACCGTCACCAACAACACCGGTGGTGGCCAGCCGGTGGCGATGGCCAACATCCGTGCTTATGCCGCCTTGCTCAAGAAATACGGCAAGCCTTTCATCATGGACGTGTGCCGTTTCTCGGAAAACGCGATGTTCATCAAGATGCGTGAACCGGGCTACGAAAACACCCCGATCAAGGACATCGTGCGTGAGATGTTCAGTTACGCCGACGGTGCGACCATGAGTGCCAAGAAAGACGGCATGGTCAATATTGGCGGTTTCATCGTGCTGCGCAGCGAGGAGTGGATGGACGCTGTGCGCAACGTGTTGATCATGACCGAAGGGTTTCCCACCTACGGTGGTCTGGCCGGGCGCGACCTGGAAGCGCTGGCGGTGGGGCTGGAGGAGGGCATGCAGGAAGACTACCTGCGTTACCGACTGCGCACCGCCGAATACCTGGGTGAACGGCTGGAGGCGGCGGGTGTCAGCTTTGTCAAGCCCACCGGTGGCCACGCGGTCTACATCGACGCACGTACCGTCTTGCCTGATATGCCGGTGGCGCATTACCCTGCCTGGGCTTTGTGCAATGCCCTGTACCTCGAGGGCGGCATTCGCGGTGTGGAAATTGGCTCAGTGATGTTTGGCAAACGCCTGGCCGATGGCAAGGAGACCTACCACAGCATGGAGCTGGTGCGCTTGGCGTTCCCGCGGCGCATGTACACCCAGAGCCACTTTGACTACGCCGCCGAAGTGATTGCCGAGGTGAAGGGCAAAGCCGCCAGCATTCGTGGTGTGAAGATCACCAAACAGCCGCCCTTTCTGCGTCACTTTACCTGTGAGTGTGGCTGGGTGGACGCCTGAACCAGACGGGGGCCACAGCTGTGGCCTTCACCGAGACAAGTGCGTGACCTACCTGATACCAGCAATGGGGCCACGCCTTACCAGCTGACCACCGCGCGGTACAACATGTAAGTCGCCAGCAGGTACAAGACGCTGGCAAACACCCGTTTGAGACGTTTGACAGGCAGTTTGTGGGCCGCTGCCGCACCCAAGGGTGCGGTCAGGATGCTGCAACTGGCAATCACCACCAGAGCGGGAAACCAGATGTACCCCAGGGAATAAGGGGGCAGTTGGGCCACACCAGAGCCGCTCACCACAAAACCCAGTGCATTGGCCAGGGCGATGGGAAAACCCAGGGCGGCCGAGGTGGCCACCGCCGCGTGAATGGGCACATTGCACCAGGTCATGAAAGGCACGCTGACAAAACCACCACCAGCCCCGACCAGCCCTGACAAAAAGCCAATCACCGAACCGGTACCTAGCAAACCCATCGGCCCGGGTACCGAGCGGCTTGGTGCAGGCTTTTTGTCCAGAAACATCTGGGTGGCGGAAAATCCCACAAACAAGGCAAAAACCAAGGCCAAGGTCGAGCCCTTCAGAACGGCAAAGACACCGATGCTGGCGATACCCGCGCCCAGAACAATGCCTGGCGCCAGGCTTTTGACCAAATCCCAGCGGATGGCACCACGTTTGTGGTGCGCACGCAAGCTCGACACGGAGGTGAAAACGATGGTAGCCATGGAGGTGGCAATGGCCATCTTGATGGACAGCTGCGGGTCTACACCCTGGCTGGAGAGAATGGCTGTGACAAACGGCACCATGATCATGCCGCCACCAATCCCAAGCAACCCCGCCAAAAAGCCCGAGATCAGACCCAGCAGGCCTAGGGCAAGAATCAGGGAGGGTTCAAAGTGCATTGGCCATATCAAAAAAGGTGTCTGCCGTGGCACCAGACCGGCATCCTGAACCGGGGTTCAGGTGGGCGAGGTCAGCGTCGTCTTGGGTTCATCTAACGCGAGATGATCACGCCAACAACACAATGTTCCAAGCCCTGGCTCAATGAGCATTGGTTCAAGGAATATACAGCCCAGCGAACACGACAGACGGCCCCATTGTAGGCGGCGATGTGGGGTCAACACGCAGTGAGAGGGATTTTTGTGGCGAGGGGCTGGAAGTCAGCCTGCCTTTCGTTCAAGGCCGAGCGGGTCGGTCTCAACGCGACATCTGTACATAGATCTCGTTGGTTTTCACCATGCCCAGTTCCATCCGGGCCTTTTCTTCAACCATTTCGAGGCCTTCCTTGAGGTCTTGCACCTCGGCCTCCAGCTGGCTGTTGGCCTGCTGGAACTGCTCATTTTTCTGAAGCTGGTCGCTCAGGTCGGCGCGTAATTGCGCCACCTTGGGCAAACTGCCCCGGCCCAACCACAGCTGCGCGTGCAACAGCAGCAGCAGCGTGATCAGCAGGGTCGGGACGAGGCGTCTGCCCACAACTGGCGTTTAGCGCAGGTTGTAGAACGCAGCGCGGCCAGGGTAGGAAGCGACTTCACCCAAGTCTTCTTCGATGCGCAGCAGCTGGTTGTACTTGGCCATACGATCCGAACGGCTCAAGGAACCGGTCTTGATCTGCAAGGCGTTCATGCCCACGGCGATGTCGGCAATGGTCGAGTCTTCGGTTTCGCCAGAGCGGTGGCTGATCACGGCTGTGTAACCGGCGCGTTTGGCCATTTCGATGGCGGCGAAGGTTTCGGTCAAAGTGCCGATCTGATTGATCTTGATCAGGATCGAGTTGGCAATGCCTTTGTCGATGCCTTCTTTGAAGATCTTGGTGTTGGTCACAAACAAGTCGTCACCAACGATCTGCACGTTTTTGCCCAGGCGGTCGGTCAAGACTTTCCAGCCATCCCAGTCGCCTTCGGCCATGCCGTCTTCGATGCTGATGATCGGGTATTTGTCGACCCAGGTGGCCAACATGTCGGTCCATTCCTCAGCGCTCAAGACCAGGCCTTCACCTTCGAGGTGGTATTTGCCGTCTTTGTAGAACTCGCTGGCAGCGCAGTCCAGGCCCAGGGCGATGTGTTCACCAGCGACAAAACCGGCTTTGTCAATCGCTTGCAAAATCAGCTGGATCGCGGCTTCATGGCCACCTTCAACCTTGGGTGCAAAACCACCTTCGTCACCCACAGCGGTGCTGATGCCCTTGTCGTGCAGGATCTTCTTGAGGGCATGGAACACTTCTGCGCCGTAACGCAGGGCTTCACGGAAAGAGGGGGCGCCAACCGGAATGATCATGAACTCTTGCAAGTCCAGGTTGTTGTTGGCGTGTTCGCCGCCGTTGATGACGTTCATCATCGGCACGGGCATCTGCATACCACCCATGCCGCCGAAGTAGCGGTACAGCGGGAGGCCGGACTCTTCAGCGGCAGCACGTGCCACAGCCATGGAGACGGCCAACATCGCGTTGGCGCCCAGGCGGGATTTGTTTTCGGTTCCGTCCAGGTCGATCAGGGTCTTGTCCAGGAAGGCTTGTTCCGACGCATCCAGACCCAGCACGGCTTCCGAGATTTCGGTGTTGATGTGCTCGACGGCTTTGAGGACACCTTTGCCGAGGTAACGGGTTTTGTCATTGTCACGCAGCTCGATCGCTTCGCGGCTTCCGGTAGAAGCGCCGCTTGGGACTGCGGCGCGACCCATGGTGCCGCTTTCCAGCAACACGTCGCACTCGACCGTGGGGTTGCCACGGGAGTCCAGAATTTCACGACCTACGATATCTACGATTGCACTCATTGGCTTCTTTCAGTAGTTAAACACACGGGAAAAGGGGTTATAGATGGGGCGTGATTGAATCACGCCGAGAAGTCATTTTCAAGAAAACCATGCTTTTTGGTAACCCGGTCGAGGTCCAACAGGGTTTCCAGCAGGGCTTTCATGTGTTTGAGGGGCACCGCATTGGGACCATCGCTCAGGGCTTGCGCCGGGTTCGGGTGGGTTTCCATGAACAGGCCCGCCACACCCACGGCCACGGCTGCGCGTGCCAGCACCGGCACCATCTCGCGTTGGCCGCCACTGCTGGTGCCTTGGCCGCCGGGCAGTTGCACCGAGTGGGTGGCATCAAACACCACGGGCGCCTGGGTATCACGCATGATGGCCAGCGAACGCATGTCGCTCACCAGGTTGTTGTAGCCAAAACTGGCACCACGTTCACAGGCCATGAAGTTGTCCTCCACCAGACCTGCTTCACGTGCGGCTGCACGGGCTTTGTCGATGACGTTTTTCATGTCACCGGGGGCGAGAAACTGCCCCTTCTTGATGTTCACTGGTTTGCCACTCTGGGCCACAGCGCGGATGAAATCGGTCTGGCGGCACAAAAAAGCCGGGGTTTGCAACACATCCACCACCGACGACACCTGGGCGATCTGGTCTTCAGAATGGATGTCGGTGAGCACCGGTAAACCGAGTTCACGTTTGACCTTGGCCAGAATCTCCAGGCCCTTGTCAATGCCGGGGCCACGGAAGGTGTTGCCGCTGGAACGGTTGGCCTTGTCAAAACTGCTTTTGAAAATGAACGGGATGCCCAGGCTGGTCGTGATCTCTTTCAGCGTGCCCGCCGTGTCCATTTGCAATTGCTCGGACTCGATCACACAGGGCCCGGCGATCAGGAAAAACGGCCGATCCAGGCCAATCTCAAAACCACAGAGTTTCATCAGGCCAACGCTTTCTCAGGGGTGGATGTGACTTGTTGGTCCAGGGCTGCGCGCACAAACGCGTTAAACAGCGGATGGCCAGCCCAAGGGGTGGACTTGAACTCGGGGTGGAACTGCACCCCCATGAACCACGGGTGCACCGCTTGCGGCAGTTCGACAATCTCAGTCAGGTGCTCACGCTGGGTCAACGCCGATATCACCAGCCCGGCCTGGCGCAGCTTGTCGAGGTAATTCACATTGGCTTCAAAACGGTGGCGGTGCCGTTCGGTGACCACGTTGCCATAAATCTTGTGCGCCAGCGTGCCCTTGACCACATCTGAGCTTTGAGCGCCGAGGCGCATGGTGCCGCCCAGGTCCGAGTCTTCGGTGCGTGTCTTGATGCTGCCGTCGGCGTCTTTCCATTCGGTGATCAAGGCGATCACCGGATGGGGGCAATCGGGAACAAATTCGGTGCTGTTGGCGTCGGTCAAACCGGCCACATGGCGCGCAAATTCGATGGTGGCCACTTGCATCCCTAAGCAGATGCCCAGGTAAGGAATCTTGTTTTCACGGGCAAAACGCGCCGCGCAGATCTTGCCTTCGACACCCCGCACACCAAAACCACCAGGCACCAAAATCGCGTCAAACTTGGCCAGCTGCGCCACGTTGTCAGGCGAGAGGGTTTCCGAGTCGATGTAACTGATGTTGACGTGCACATGGTTTTTCATGCCCGCGTGGCGTAGCGCCTCGTTGAGTGACTTGTAACTGTCGCTCAGCTCGACATATTTGCCCACCATGGCAATCGAGACATTGCCCTTGGGATGTTCGGTTTCATTTACCAAGTCATCCCAGCGTTTGAGGTTGGCTGGTGGTGTGTTCAGGCGCAACTTGTCACAAATCAGACCGTCCAGGCCTTGTTCATGCAGCACCCGCGGCACTTTGTAAATGGTATCGACATCGGGCATGGAGATCACACCCCATTGCGCCACATTGGTGAACAGCGAGATCTTTTCGCGCTCGTCATCGGGGATGCAGCGGTCAGCACGGCACAACAGGGCGTCGGGCTGGATACCAATCTCGCGCAATTTTTGCACCGTGTGTTGTGTCGGCTTGGTTTTGAGTTCACCCGCTGCAGCGATCCACGGCACATAAGTCAGATGCACAAAAGCGGCCTGGTTCGGGCCTAAGCGCAGGCTGAGCTGGCGCACTGCTTCCAGGAACGGCAGCGACTCGATGTCACCCACGGTGCCGCCGATTTCCACAATCGCCACATCCACCGCATCCGGTGTGCCAAAGTCGGCACCGCGTTTGATGAAGTCCTGGATTTCGTTGGTCACATGCGGGATCACCTGAACGGTTTTGCCCAGGTAGTCACCACGGCGCTCTTTTTCGAGCACACTTTTGTAGATCTGGCCGGTGGTGAAGTTGTTGGCCTTTTTCATGCGCGTTTCAATAAAACGCTCGTAGTGCCCCAAATCAAGGTCGGTTTCCGCACCGTCATTGGTCACAAACACTTCACCATGCTGAAATGGCGACATCGTGCCGGGGTCGACATTCAGATAGGGATCCAATTTGATCAGAGTGACTTTGAGGCCACGTGATTCAAGGATCGCGGCGAGTGAGGCTGAGGCGATTCCCTTGCCCAGGGAAGACACCACGCCGCCGGTGACGAAGACAAATTTGGTCATGTCGAGGGGAGCTGCACGCTCATGGAGCTGGTAAAAAAGGATTATAGAAGGCCGCCTTGTTGCGGCCATGTAACCGGGTACCGCTCTGTTACATTGCGGCGCATGAAAGATCTTGCTGGGAAACACATTGTTCTGGGCCTCACTGGGGGAATTGCCTGCTACAAGTCGGCCGAGCTGTGCCGACTGCTGATCAAAGCAGGTGCGACGGTGCAGGTGGTGATGACGGCCGCTGCCGAGCAGTTCATCACCCCGGTGACGATGCAGGCGCTGAGCCAGCGCACCGTGGCCACCTCACAGTGGGACGCGCGTGAAGCCAACAACATGGCACACATCAACTTGAGTCGCGAAGCCGATGCCTGCCTGATCGCACCCTGCAGTGCCGATTTCATCGCCAAGCTGTCGCACGGTCAGGCCGATGAGTTGCTGAGCCTGATGTGTCTGGCGCGGCCAATCGACAAGGTGCCGCTGTTGCTGGCGCCGGCCATGAACCGCGAAATGTGGGCACACCCGGCCACCAAGCGCAATATGGCGCAGGTGGCGACTGACGGCGCGGTGGTGCTGGGGGTGGGCAGCGGTGAGCAGGCCTGTGGTGAAACGGGCGACGGTCGCATGCTGGAACCCCAGGATCTGCTGGACGAGCTGATCGCTTTTTTTCAGCCCAAGTTACTCACAGGTCAGCATGTGCTGGTCACCGCCGGGCCGACCTACGAGGCGATGGACCCGGTGCGTGGTATCACCAATCTGTCGAGTGGCAAGATGGGGTTTGCCATTGCCCGTGCCGCGCGCGAGGCGGGTGCCGAGGTCACGCTGGTGGCTGGTCCGGTCAGCCTGCCGACGCCGCGTGGCATCCATAGGGTGGATGTGCGTTCAGCATCCAATATGCTCGAAGCCGTTATGGATAAAGCGCCAGTAGCTGATATTTTTGTAGCAACTGCAGCAGTGGCCGATTGGCGCCCTGCGCAAGAGGCCGAACAGAAAATCAAGAAAGACGGCTCGGGCCAAGCGCCCACGCTAAGCTTTGTAGAGAACCCCGACATCCTGGCAACGCTGGCGCAGTCACCCCGTGCGCAAAGCGGCGAGCTGTTTTGCGTCGGTTTTGCGGCAGAGAGCCAGGACCTGGTGGCCAATGCCCAAGCCAAGCGGCTTCGCAAGGGTGTGCCCCTGCTGGTGGGCAACATCGGTCCGGCCACCTTTGGTCAGGATGACAACACCTTGCTGCTGGTGGACGAGCAAGGTGTGCGCGAGTTGTCGCGTGACTCCAAGCTTGCACTGGCTCGTAAATTAATAGCGGACATCGCTCACAAAACAAGGGCTACAGGCTAAATATGCTAGATATTGATATCAAGATCATCGACCCGCGGCTGGCTGACCAGCTGCCCACCTATGCCACACCGGGAAGTGCCGGGCTGGATTTACGCGCCTGTCTGGACGCGCCATTGACTTTGCAACCCAATGCCTGGCAACTGGTGCCCACAGGCATGGCGATTTACCTCAAGGACCCGGGCTACGCGGCATTGATCCTGCCGCGCTCGGGTCTGGGTCACAAACATGGCATTGTGTTAGGCAACCTGGTGGGATTGATTGACAGCGACTACCAGGGGCAGCTGATGGTCAGCGCCTGGAACCGCAGCAGTACTGCGTTCACCATCGAGCCGATGGAGCGTATTGCCCAGCTGGTGGTGGTGCCGGTGATGCAGGCGCGTTTCAACGTGGTGAACGAGTTTCCCGCCAGCGAACGTGGCGAGGGCGGTTACGGCTCCACCGGCAAAGCCTGAGTCCAACAGGCGCTTGCGGGCGCCCTGTGACTTCAGTGCAAGCTGTCGCTGCCGGGTGCCTGCAGCATAGGTGTGATCCGGAAAAAACCGGTGCCAGCGGTGCCGCTGCCGATTTCTTCCTCGGTGGCCTCACGCACCGCGCGCACGGTCAGGCTCAGGCGCAGCGCGATACCCGCCAGCGGGTGGTTGCCGTCCAGCACCACATGTTCCGGATAAATCTCGGTCACGGTGTAGAGCGCGTCATGTGGTGCATCGGGGTTGCAGCCAGCGGGCAGGGCGCTGCCGTCAAAGGTCATGCCTTCTTCGAGTTCATCGGGAAACAGGGCGCGGCTTTCTAGGAACACCAGTTGTTCGTTGTACTCGCCAAACCCTTGCTCGGGCTCGATCTGCAGTTTGACGGTGTCACCTGCGCTGCAGCCTTGCAAGGCGTCTTCAATGATCTGGAACAGGTCATCCCCGCCGATCAGAAATTCAACCGGGTCCTGGAGCACGTCCAGTTCTTCACCGAGGGTGTCGCTGAGGGTCCAGCTTAAAGCGGCTACGCATTGTTCAGTAATTTTCATACCTAGAATTGTCGCATTAGAGGAGCATTCCATGGACATCACCCAAGCCCTGCCTTTGCTGGGCGGCATCAGCCCGCAGCAGTTCATGAAACGCTACTGGCAAAAAAAGCCCCTGTTGGTGCGCCAGGCGCTGCCTCAGTTCAAGCCACTGTTGAGCCGCTCCGAGCTGATGGCCCTGGCCGCAGATGAGGATGTGGCCTCACGTCTGGTGGTGCAACAGCCGGGTAAGAGTCCCGGCTGGCAACTCAAACACGGTCCGTTTCAGCGCAAAGCCTTGCCCCCGTTCAAACAAGCCGGCTGGACCATCCTGTTGCAGGGTGTGGACCTGCATGATGAGTCTGTGCACCAACTCATGAACCAGTTCCGTTTTGTGCCCGATGCCCGACTGGATGATGTGATGATCAGCTATGCCAGCGATGGAGGGGGGGTGGGTCCGCACATCGACAGTTACGACGTGTTTTTGTTGCAAGCCCATGGTCGCAGGTTATGGCGCATCGGACGGCAGAAAAAGCCGGTGCTGCAGGACGGTGTGCCGTTACGGATCCTGAGCAACTTTGTCCCGGAGCAGGAGTTTGTGGTCGAGCCGGGAGATATGTTGTACCTGCCGCCTGGTTATGCCCATGATGGCATCGCCCAGGGTGAGTGCATGACCTACTCGATTGGTTTTCGCATCCCCAAAAAAGCCGAGCTGGCGCGAGAGCTGTTGCAGCGTGTGGCAGAGCAGGCCGAGGACGAACTCGGTGAGGTGCTGTACCGTGATGCCAGCCAGCCTGCGGTGGCGCAAGCTGCCGAGATACCGGCCGCCATGTTGGCGTTTGCCCACCAAGCGGTCGAGGACGCTCTCAAGGATCCGCTGGCGCTGGCGCGCGGACTGGGTGAATACATGACCGAACCCAAACCTCAGGTCTGGTTTGAAGCTTTGCCACAGGAGGGCGGGGTCGAGCTGGCTGGCTGCGCGGTACAACTGGATCGTCGCACCAAGATGATGTTCGATCAGCAGCACATTTTCATCAACGGTGAGAGTTTTCTGGCTGCTGGCCGGGATGCCGAGCTGATGCGTTTGCTGGCCAATCAGAAAAGCCTGAGCGCCAAAGAGCTGCAAAAGCTCAGCAAGCAGGCTCAGAAGCTGCTTGCTGCATGGGCCGTGGCAGGGTGGTTGCACCTGATTTAGGCCTCAAGCATAAGATATGTGGTATGTCAATGGTAGAAACCATTGGTATGGTGACTATAATCAAGCCCCAAGCAACGCTCGCTTCAGCGATGTATGCTTGTTGGGATGCAGGTGACTGCATCAACAATTTCCGGAAATTGTCTTTTTTTTTAGGTAATTACAAATGAACAAAACTCTCGTACTCGCCGCTGTGATCGCTGCTGCTGCTTTGGCTGCTTGTGGCAAGAAGGAAGAAGCTCCTGCACCCGCTGTTGAAGCACCTGCCGCTGCTGCTGCTCCCGCTGCTGAAGCACCTGCTGCCCCCGCTTCTGACGCTGCTGCTGCTCCCGCTGATGCCGCCGCTGCTGCTGCTGCTGAAGCCGCCAAGGCTGCTGCTTCCAAGTAATTGGACCCAGCCCAAAAAAGCCACCTTCGGGTGGCTTTTTTTTTGCTTAGTGACCTGGGCTGCGTGGTTTCCTATCGGCTTTTAGGGACCTGAAAGTCGGGTTGTCGACAAAACCGACGGTGATAATCGCCCTGTCGTTCCATCAAAAACAAAGGTATTTTCATGTTGACAGCTCTGGTCATTGTTTTTGTGCTGGCTTACGCAGCCATCGCGCTTGAACACCCTATCAAAATCAATAAGTCAGCCTCGGCTTTGATTGGTGCCGGCTTGTTATGGACCATCTACGCCGTGTCCAGTGCAGACGCCCATCTGGTGGGTGAGAACCTGTCCGAATCGCTCATGGGCACCGCACAAATTGTGTTCTTTTTGATGGGTGCCATGACCATTGTTGAAGTGATCGACGCCCACAACGGGTTCGAGGTGATCACCTCGCGTATCAAAACTACCAAACTCTCCACCCTGATGTGGATGGTGGGTTTTGTGTCCTTTTTTCTGAGTTCCATTCTGGACAACCTGACCACCACCATCGTGATGGTGTCGCTGATGAAAAAGCTGCTCGACAAGCGCGATGACCGGCTGTTTTTTGCCGGCATCATCGTGATTGCCGCCAATGCGGGTGGCGCATGGACGCCGATTGGTGACGTGACCACCACCATGTTGTGGATTGGTGGCCAGATCACCGCACTGAACATCATGAAAGAACTGTTCGTGCCGTCCATGATCAATCTGTTGGTGCCCCTGGCTGTGACCGCTTTTCTCTTGAAGGGCAAACCCGTGGTGTCGCCAGAGCGCCAGTCCGATTCAAACCGGGTGGTGTCCACCAACGCAGAACGCAACATCATGTTTTTCCTGGGCTTGGGGATTCTGGTGGCGGTGCCGGTGTTCAAGACGCTGACCCATTTGCCTCCTTTCATGGGCATTTTGTTTGGCCTGGGCATCTTGTGGCTGGTGGGTGATCTGTTGCACCGCGACAAGTCTGACGAAGACAAGGACCACTTCACACTGGTGCATGCCTTGTCCAGGATCGACATGGGTTCGATCGTGTTTTTCATCGGCATCCTGCTGGCGGTGGCCTCGCTGGAACACACTCATATCCTGACCTCGCTGGCGCAGTGGCTCGATGCCACGGTGGGCCGCCAGGACGTCATTGTGTTGATCATCGGTCTGGTGAGTGCCGTGGTGGACAACGTGCCTTTGGTGGCTGCATCGATGGGCATGTATGACCTGGCCCAGTTCCCGGCGGACAGTTTCCTGTGGGAGTTCATGGCCTATTGCGCGGGCACTGGCGGTTCCATCCTGATCATCGGCTCGGCCGCGGGTGTGGCCGCGATGGGCTTGGAGAAAATTGATTTCTTCTGGTACATGAAAAAAATCAGCGGGCTGGCGCTGCTGGGCTATTTTGGGGGCGCCCTGTGGTACATCGTTGAGATGCGCCTGCTTGGACACTGAGCCCGCCATGAAACCTGCTGTTCTGGTCGCACGTGCTGTTTTCCCCGAGGTTCTGGACAAGCTGGCGCAGCATTTTGAGGTGTCGTCCAATCAAGACGATGTGTTGTGGACACCCACCGAGCTGGCGCAGCAGCTCCAGGGCCAACAAGGTGTTTTCACCACCGGCAGCCAGCGGATTGATGCGGCGCTGCTGGCGGCTTGCCCTGACCTGAAGATCTGCGCCAACATGGCGGTGGGTTACAACAATTTTGATCTTGACGCGATGACGGAGGCTGGTGTGCTGGCCACCAACACCCCCGATGTGTTGACCGAGACTACCGCCGATTTTGGTTTTGCATTGCTGCTGGCCACGGCGCGGCGCATCTCCGAGTCGGAGCACTTTTTACGTGCGGGTTTGTGGAACCACTGGCGCTATGACCTGTTTGCCGGGGCTGAGGTGCATGGCCGCACCCTGGGCATTCTGGGCATGGGCCGCATCGGGCAGGGCATTGCCAAGCGCGGCGCCTTTGGTTTTGGTATGAAGGTGATCTACCACAACCGCTCGCGGTTGGACGATGCCACCGAAGCGACCTGTCAGGCGCGTTGGGTCAGCAAGGAGGAGTTGTTGCGCAACAGCGATCACCTGATGTTGGTGCTGCCCTACAGCGCCGCGTCCCACCACAGCATCGGTCAGCTGGAGCTGGCGCAGATGAAGCACACAGCCACCCTGGTCAACATCGCACGCGGTGGCATTGTGGATGACGCCGCGCTTGCTGCAGCCTTGCGCACCGGCCAGTTGGCGGCCGCCGGACTCGATGTGTTTGAGGGGGAGCCAGTGGTGCACCCGGACCTGCTGGCCTGCCACAACGTGGTGCTGACCCCGCACATTGCCAGCGCCACCCAGCCCACCCGGCTGGCCATGGCGCAACTCGCGGCAGACAACCTGATCGGGTTTTTGCTGCATGGCAAACCCTTGACACCGTTGAACCCGCAGGTGCTGGCAGCCTGAGTTGGTGTCGACGGTCACGCACTAACAGATGGTGCTTTGATCGACACGGTGCCAACCCTGATTGGCCTTGTGGGTTGAATCATTTGTTATGAAAATAATAGCTGATAGTCCTTTTGATAAAAGGGCTGGAGGCTTATTCTTTATATAAAGCAGTCAAAACCGCAGGCCAGGGGTATTCGGTTTTGAACCACAATCGGAACCCAGGAGAAATTTGAACGTGACTGATTTGGCAATGTGGGGCGCGCTGGCGCTGGGTGTGATCAATGTGGTGTTGTTGCTGGTGCTGTGGCAGCGCCTGAGTCAGGTCAAGCAGCCCGACGCCATCGAACTGGCCAACCGGCAGCAAGAGCAGCAGGCCCAGCTGACCCGCCATCAGGCGCTGCTAACACTCATCACCCAAAGCAGCGACAAACTCGCGCGTGATTTGCAGCGCGACATCAGCGACTCATCCCGTAGCGCGCGCCAGGAACTGGCGCAGAACCTAGCCACCTTCCAGCAGACGCTGGTGCAGCAAGGCGCCGAAGCCACGCGCACCCAAAACACCCAGATTGATGCCTTTGGCCAGCAGCTGGCGCTGCTGCAAAAAACCTTGTCCGACACGCTCTCGACCCAGCTCTCGGGTTTGAGTGAATCCAATGTGCGGCGCATGAGCGAGATCCGCGAGACGCTTGAGAAACAGCTGGCCCAGTTGCAGACCAACAACGCCGCCAAACTCGACGAAATGCGTGCCACTGTTGATGAAAAATTGCAGACTACCTTGCAGGCCCGCCTGGGTGAAAGTTTCAAACAGGTTGCGGATCGGCTGGAGCAGGTGCACAAAGGTCTGGGTGAAATGCAGACGCTGGCGCAGGGCGTGGGTGACCTCAAACACCTGCTGACCAACGTCAAAACCCGCGGTATTTTTGGTGAGGCCCAACTCGCCAGCCTGCTCGAGCAGGTCTTTGTGCCAGACCAATACGCGGCCCAGGTGGCAACGCGTCCGGGCAGCAAAAACGTGGTCGACTTCGCCATCAAGCTGCCTGGACGTTCTGATTCGGGTGAGCCGCTGTGGCTGCCGATTGACGCCAAATTTCCCAATGAAGATTACGAGCGCCTGCTCGATGCCCAGGGGCGTGCCGACGTGGTGGCTGCCGAGCTGGCTGCGCGCGCACTGGAGCAACGCATCCGCCTGGAGGCCAAGTCGATTGCCGACAAGTACCTGGAGCCACCGTACACCACCGACTTTGCGATTTTGTTCCTGCCGACCGAAGGCCTGTACGCCGAGGTGCTTCGCCGCCCCGGCCTGATGGAGGCTTTGCAACGCGACTGCCGTGTGACGCTGGCCGGGCCGACCACACTGTTGGCGATGCTGAGTTCCCTGCAAATGGGCTTCAGAACCCTGGCGCTCGAGAAACGCTCGAGCGAAGTCTGGCAGGTGCTCGGTGCGGTGAAAACCGAGTTTGGCAAATTTGGTGATGTGCTGGCCAAGGTCAAGGCCCAGACCGAAACCGTGCTCAAGACGCTGGACAGCGCCCAAACCCGCAGCCGCGCGATGGGGCGTGCTCTGAAAACGGTAGAGGCTTTGCCCGAGACCCAGGCCCAGTCGCTGATCACGCTGGACCGCGACTTTGACAGCAGTGAAGGGACACCCGGCGCGTGAGCTCTGCCCCTCTGAGTGAGCCCGCCGCGCCGAATCCGGTGTTGCCCCAAATGGGCCTAGCGCGGCTGATTGCTGGCCACATCTGCCTGCACGCCTGTATGGCCGGTATGCGGCTCGCGTCACCCCTGCTGGCCCTGCGTGAGGGCTACAGTGCCTTGGCCGTGGGCACGCTGCTGGCCTTGTTTGCGCTGACCCAGGTGTTCCTGGCCATGCCTGCCGGGCGTTACACCGACCGCCATGGTTTCAAACGGCCGATGAGGCTGGCTGTCGGCATGGCCAGTGCAGGTGCGGCGTTGGCCTTTGTGTTCCCGGTGTTTCCGGTCTTGTGCCTGAGCGCCTTGATGACCGGTGGCGCCACTGGGGTGGCATCGATCTGTGTGCAGCGCCATGTCGGGCGCTCGGCGCAAGACACGACGCAGCTCAAGTCCATGTTCAGCTGGTTGTCGATTGGACCGGCGCTGGCCAATTTTGTCGGGCCGCTGGTGGCCGGTATCCTGATTGACCAGGGTGGTTTCAGGCTGAGTTTTGCCTGTCTGGCATGTTTTCCGCTGATGACCTGGCTGTGGGTGCGTCACACCCTGGAATTGCCGCCGGTGGTGGCCCAGCCGGGTGGCAAAAAAGGCCGCGCCTGGGACCTGATGCGTGAACCCATGATGCGCCGCCTGATGCTGGTGAACTGGCTGCTGTCGTCCTGCTGGGATGTCCACACCTTTGTGGTGCCGGTGCTCGGGCATGAGCGCGGTGTCAGTGCCTCGGCCATCGGTGCGATTCTGGGTGGGTTTGCGCTGGCGGCCACGGCCGTGCGGGTGGTGTTGCCGTTTCTGGTGGCACATCTGCGGGAATGGGTGGTGGTGACCGGCGCCATGCTGAGCACCGCACTGTTGTTTGCCATCTACCCGCTGACCCACTCGGCCTGGGCCATGGCCGTGTGTTCGGCGCTGCTGGGGCTCTCCTTGGGTTCGGTACAACCGATGATCATGAGCACCTTGCACCAAATCACCCCGGAGTCACGCCATGGTGAAGCGCTGGGCTTTCGGCTGATGGCGATCAATGCCTCCAGTGTGTTCATGCCGATGTTGTTTGGCACCGCCGGTGCCACCTTGGGCGTGTCGCTGGTGTTCTGGACCGTGGGCACCGCGGTAGGTCTGGGCGCACGCTCAGCCTGGTTTTTGCGCCCGCCACCCAAAGCGGGCTCGGTGCGGCCCTGAGGCCTTACAGCGCGTAAAAGTGCCGGATCACGTCCCAGGCGGCTTCGGGGGTGTCGACGTAGTGGAACAGCTTGAGGTCTTCGGGTGAGATCACCCCTTCTTCAACCATCACATCGATGTTGAGCAGGCGTTTCCAGTAGTCACTGCCAAACAGCACGATGGGCACCGGTCGGGCTTTGCGTGTCTGCACCAGGGTGATCACTTCAAACAGCTCATCGAGCGTGCCAAAACCGCCAGGGAAGGCCACCAGCGCCTTGGCGCGCATCATGAAATGCATCTTGCGGATCGCAAAATAGTGGAACTTGAAGCTCAGCGCCGGGGTGACATAGGGGTTGGCCGACTGCTCATGCGGCAGTGCAATGTTGAGCCCCACGGTGGGTGCGCCCAGCTCGTGGGCACCCCGGTTGGCCGCTTCCATGATGCCGGGGCCACCACCGGTGCAGATGTAGAGTTTGGCGCTGTGGGTCTGGTCGTTGCTGTAGGCCGCCACCAGCCGGGCAAACAGGCGTGCCTGGTCGTAGTAGCGGGCATTGCGCAGGTGGCGCTGGGCCAGCTGGATGTCGGCCGGGTCGGCGCAGGCCAGGGCGGCCCGCATGGCGGCGTCGGCGGTTTCGGGTGAAGGAAAACGGGCGCTGCCAAACACCACGATGGTGTTGTCGATGCCTTGTTCACTCTGGTCGATCTCGGGTTTGAGCATTTCCAGCTGGATGCGGATGCCACGGGTGTCGCGGCGCAGCAGGAATTCGGGGTCGGCAAAGGCCAGTCGGTAGGCATTCGGGTGCAGCACTGTCTCTTCGACGGGGTGGTGCAACAGATCAGCCAGGGCGTCAGCCAGCTTGTGTTCGGTGACGTGTTGGGTCAGGGGTTGGGTGTGTTCCATGGTCCGAATTGTCAGGTAAAAAAAAGGGCCTCACGTTGTGAAGCCCTGCTTGTTTTTGGCAGTGAAGCCGCTCGCTGGTCCTTAGACCCGTTTGCGGTATTCGCCAGTACGGGTGTCGATTTCGACCTTGTCGCCTTGAGCCACAAAAATTGGCACACCGATGTCAAAACCGGTCGCGATTTTGGCGGGTTTCAGAACCTTGCCAGAGGTGTCACCCTTGACGGCGGGTTCGGTCCAGGTGATTTCACGCACCACGGTGGTAGGCAGTTCAACCGAAATGGCCTTGCCGTCGTAGAACACCACTTCGACTTCCATGCCGTCTTCGAGGTAGTTGAGTGCGTCGCCCATGTTCTCTGCTTCCACTTCGTACTGGTTGTACTCGGCATCCATACACACGTACATCGGGTCGGCAAAGTAGGAGTAGGTGCAATCTTTTTTGTCCAGAATGACTTGGTCCATCTTGTCGTCGGCCCGGAACACGACTTCGGTGCCGAAGTTGGCGATCAGGCTCTTGAGCTTCATGCGCACCGTGGCAGCACCGCGGCCACCGCGGGCGTATTCGGTTTTCAGGACGACCATCGGGTCTTTGCCTTGCATGATGACGTTGCCGGCGCGAATTTCTTGAGCGATTTTCATAGAGTCAGAGTGAAGTTAGGCCGCGCATCTGGCGGCGAGGGCGGCTGGAGCACTCGATGAAAAATCGACCACATGCCGCAAAGCCCGCTATTTTAGTGGGTTTTTGTCATGAAATCGAGCAATTGGCTTGCCAGATCGTTTTGCTGCAGCAGCGTTTGCCTGGCGCGCTGGCAGGCAGCTTGCCAAGTTCGCTCGTCTTCGGTCGTGAACAATGGCGCGTTGACGTCGTCGGTGCCCCTACCCGGCAAACCGTTCCAGCGCTGGTGTGCGCGGCGCAATGCGGGTGGTGCCTGCAGCCAGTCCAGGAAGGCGTGGAGCTTGTGGTGGTGGGCATCATCGTCTTGCGGGTAGATCTGCCAGACCAAGGGTTTGCCAGCCCACAGGGCGCGCACCAGCGAGTCTTCACCGCGCACAAAATTGATGTCACAGGCCCACAGCAGGTGGTCGTAGTCGGTCTGTGACAGCAAAGGAAGGTATGAAATTGAGAGCTTCTGGCCCTTGTTAAATAAGGGCTTCAGGTCAATTTTGTTCTCAACCATGTGGTGCACCGCGGCGCTTGCCCGTCCTGCGGTCACCAACAGCTGTGTGGGTCTGTCGTCCGCAGCCAAGGTGTGCAGCAAATCGGGCAGGCCTGCAGGTTCGTAACAAAACAGCGAGACCAGGCGCTGGCCTTGCCAGGCTATGCCTTGTGCTGTCAACCAGGCGCTGCGCTCGAAACTGGCCTGGCGGACCAGCAGATCGGCTTCGCGCAACAGGCCGCCGGTGTTGGGTGTGAAGCCAGGGTAGAAAAAATGCTTGGTCAGCCCCTGGCCCGGCCCATACATCACGGGCGAGGGCAGGGTGTGGCAGCGCGCGACGTAGGCCTCGGCGCTCAGGTATTCGAGGTTGATCCACTGGCTTATCTGGCCTGTAGTCCTTATCTTGTGGGCGTATGCAGCTATGAATTCAGGATCAATCTCACAGCCAAAGGCTTCCACCAGCACATCGCCGGGGCTCTGACCGTGTTGTGTGAAAGGGCTGGTCCAGGG
Organism: Rhodoferax sp. U11-2br; assembly: GCF_018619435.1. Lineage (GTDB taxonomy): Bacteria > Pseudomonadota > Gammaproteobacteria > Burkholderiales > Burkholderiaceae_C > Rhodoferax. The sequence continues at coordinate 86,189 of NZ_JAHFZF010000013.1, forward strand.
CAGCACCGTGACTCCGGGTGCACCATCGGGCGCCATCCAGGCCAGGGCCGAGGCATCGTCGACCCAGAGCCGCACGGTCTGGTCGCGTTGTGCCAGATCCACACACAGGCGCCAGCAGACACCGATGTCACCAAAGTTGTCGATCACGCGGCAAAAAATATCCCAGTGCAATTTGGGCTGAGCAGGTGGCAAATTCATGACCGGGATTGTCCACAATAGCGCCCTATGTCTGATTTGCCTGAAAACCCCGTGCCACCCGTTGACCCCGTCAAGCTGCCTGCCGAACTGCCGCCCGTTGTGACCCTCAGCCCCGATGGTGGGGAGCCAGAGGCTCCTGCCGGTGTCCACCCCGAGCAACTGCTCAATGATGTGGCAAGCCTGCCCGCGTTGCCGGGGGTCTACCGCTACTTTGATGCCCAAGGCCAGGTGTTGTATGTGGGCAAGGCGATCAACCTCAAAAAACGGGTGTCGAGTTATTTCCAGAAGAACCACGGCGGCACCCGCATTGGCCACATGGTGGGCAAGATTGTGCGGCTGGAGACCACCGTGGTGCGCTCCGAGGCCGAGGCGCTGCTGCTTGAAAACAACCTGATCAAGACGCTCAACCCCAAGTACAACATCCTGTTTCGGGACGACAAGAGTTACCCTTACCTCAAGATCAGCGCCCCGGCACCTCTGCCCAAAGACAGCAGCCTTCTTGCAAAAAAAGGGGCGCCTGGCCCTTTATCTGTAAGGGCTACAGGCCCAAAAGACACACCATCGTCGGTGACCCGGATCAATGGTGACTGGTTCCCCCGCGTCTCCTATTACCGGGGTGCGGTCGAGAAAAAACACCACTACTTTGGCCCCTACCCCAGTGCCTGGGCGGTCAAGGAAGCGATTTTGCTGATGCAAAAGGTGTTCAAACTGCGCACCTGTGAGGAGTCGGTGTTTGCCAACCGCACCCGGCCTTGTTTGCTGTACCAGATCAAACGCTGCTCCGGCCCTTGCGTGGGCCACATTTCACCTGCCGACTACGCCCAGGATGTGGCAGATGCCGAACGTTTCTTGAATGGCGACGCACAAGAGGTGATGAGCAGCCTGCAGGCACGCATGATGGCGCACGCCGACAAACTCGAATTCGAGCAGGCAGCCGAGTTGCGCAACCAGACCGCCGCGCTTTCGAGTGTGTTACACCAGCAGAGTGTGGACAACGTCAGCGACCGCGATGTCGACATCCTCGCGGTCAAGCTGCAGGGCGGGCGCGCCTGCGTCAACCTGGCCATGGTGCGTGGCGGGCGCCATCTGGGGGATCGGCCCTACTTTCCGGTGCAGGTGCAAGACGGCGCCGCGCTGGAGCTAGAGGACGAGGGCGCGGCGGCACGTTCGGTTGAATCACACATCCTGGACGCCTTCATCGCCCAGCATTACCTGAATGTGCCGGTGCCACCCTCGCTGGTGGTGAGCGCCCCGGTGGACAAGGCGCTGCTCAAAGCGCTGACCGCACAGACCGGCATCAAGGTCACGGCGGTGCATGCGCCGCGTGAACAACGCCGGGTCTGGCTGGAGATGGCCCAAACCAATGCCAACCTGCAACTGGCTCGGCTGTTATCCGAAGAAGGCTCCCAACAGGCGCGCACCCGCGCCCTCTACGAGGCGCTGGATCTGGGGCTGGACGACCTGGACGAGCTTCGCATCGAGTGTTTTGACATTTCGCACACTGCGGGTGAGTCAACCCAGGCCTCGTGTGTGGTGTTTCACCACCACAAGATGCAAAACGCCGAGTACCGGCGTTACAAGATCACCGACATCACACCGGGTGACGATTACGCCGCGATGCGCCAGGTCTTGTTACGTCGTTACGGCAAGCTCGCCGAGGTCTTGCAGGAAGCCAAACGCACGGGCGAAACCCCACCGGGCACCGGTCGTTTGCCGGACCTGGTGCTGGTCGACGGTGGCAAGGGCCAGGTCAGCATGGCGCGTGAGGTGTTCACGCAACTGGGGCTCGATCTCTCGCTGATCGTGGGGGTGGAAAAAGGCGAGGGCCGACGCATCGGCCTGGAAGAGCTGGTATTTGCCGATGGGCGCGAGAAGGTCTACCTGGGCAAGGACTCGGCCGCACTGATGCTGGTGGCGCAGATCCGCGACGAGGCGCACCGTTTTGCCATCACCGGCATGCGCGCGGCGCGCGCCAAGGTGCGTATGGACGGTGGCAAGCTCGAAGACATCCCTGGCATCGGCCCGAAACGGCGTGCCCGCCTGTTGCAGCGTTTTGGTGGTGTCAGGGGGGTGGCAATGGCCTCGGTGGATGACATGGCCAGTGTCGAAGGCATCTCGCATGAACTGGCGGAAGAAATCTATCGGGCGTTGCACTGATCGGTGCGGGTGAGACGGTGGCTGCATGCCACAATCGAGACATGTTCTGGACCATTCCTACCCTCATGACCTGGGCGCGTATTGCGGCCATTCCCTTGATCGTTGGTGTGTTTTACCTGCCGATTGAGCCAGCCCACCGCAACCAGATTGCCACCGTGATGTTTGTGGTGTTTGCCGCCACCGACTGGCTCGACGGTTTTCTGGCGCGCCGGCTCAACCAGGTGTCGGCTTTTGGTGCCTTTCTGGACCCGGTGGCCGACAAGTTTCTGGTCTGTGCCTGTGTGCTGGTGCTGGTGCACCTGGGGCGTGCCGATGTGTTTGTGGGTCTGATCATCATTGGCCGCGAGATCGCGATCTCGGCGTTGCGCGAGTGGATGGCGCAGATTGGTGCCTCGCGCAGTGTGGCGGTGCACATGATCGGCAAACTCAAGACCACCGCCCAAATGGTGGCGATCCCGTTCCTGCTGTATGACGGGCTGCTGTTCGGCTTGATCGACACCCACCTCTGGGGTGTCTGGCTGATCTGGCTGGCCGCGATCATGACCGTCTGGTCAATGGTCTATTACCTGCAAAAAGCCCTTCCGGAAATCCGCGCCAAGGTCAAGTAAGGAGAGCACGTGGCCACACACAAGATTGCTGTCATTGCCGGTGACGGCATTGGCCAGGAGGTGATGCCAGAGGGTCTGCGTGTGCTTGAAGCTGCGGCCGACAAGTTTGGCATCCAACTGCAGATGGATCACTTCGATTTCTCCAGCTGGCAGTACTTCGAGCGGCACGGCCAGATGTTGCCCGACAACTGGAAAGATTTGATCGGCGGCCACGACGCGATTTACTTCGGTGCGGTGGGCTGGCCGGAAAAAATCCCGGACCATGTGTCGTTATGGGGTTCTTTGCTGCTGTTTCGCCGTGAGTTTGACCAGTATGTGAACCTGCGCCCGGCGCGCCTGATGCCCGGCATCACCTGCCCGGTGGTGCGCCGTGACGGCAGTGCGCGTGCGCCCGGTGAGATCGACATGGTGATCGTGCGTGAAAACACCGAGGGTGAATACTCCAGCATCGGTGGGCGCATGTTTGCCGGCACCGAGCGCGAAATCGTGATGCAAGAGACTGTGATGTCACGCGTCGGGGTGGACCGGGTGCTCAAGTTTGCGTTTGATCTGGCCCAATCTCGCCCCAAAAAACACCTGACCAGCGCCACCAAGTCCAACGGCATCGCCATCACCATGCCGTACTGGGACGAGCGGGTGGCCGAGATGGCCAAAGCCTACCCAGATGTCACGGTGGACAAGTTCCACATCGACATCCTGACCGCGCATTTTGTGCAGCGGCCGGATTTTTTTGATGTGGTGGTGGGCAGCAACCTGTTTGGCGACATCCTCAGTGACTTGGGTCCGGCTTGCACCGGAACAATTGCGATTGCACCCAGTGCCAACCTCAACCCTGGGCGCACCCACCCCTCGCTGTTTGAGCCAGTGCATGGCTCAGCCCCAGACATCGCTGGCCAAGCCAAGGCCAACCCGATTGGCCAGATCTGGAGTGGCGCGCTGATGCTGGACTTTCTGGGCTACCGCGCTGCCCATGACGCGGTGTTGCAAGCCATTGAACAGGTGCTGGCCCCCGGCAGTGGCGCACCCCGCACGCCCGATCTGCGTGGTTGCGCCAAGACCCAGGATCTGGGCCAGGCAATCACTCAGGCGCTGCAGTCTTTGTAGCTACTAGCCCTTATTAGATAAGGGCCGGAGCCAATTTGGCCATAAAAAAAGCCACCTGCCGGTCACGGCAGGTGGCTTTTCTCTAAGCGGTCTTATTTCAGGTCTTCTGCCAGCACCTTGATGATGCGTTGTGCATCGGCCACGGCGGCTGCGCTACCGTCAGCGTTTTGCACCGACACCGTGGTGGCATTGCCCTGGCTTAGCACGGCCACGCGGAATTTCGACGGTTGTGCATCCGGTTTGGACTTGCCAAACAGTTTGCCAAAAAAGCCCGGTTCGTCTTTTTCCATGTCGGCGTTGGGGGCCACATAACGCACAAAGTACAGGCCCTTGCTGCGGTCACGGTCTTCCACGGTGAAGTTGGTGCGGTCCAGTGACAGACCCACCCGGCGCCAGGCGCGATCAAAGCCGTCCGCCAGTTGCACCACCGGCTGCCCACCCACGGTGGCGACCTGGGTGTTTTCCTTGACCACACCGGCTGCCAACAGGGCTTTGGATTGTTCTTCACCCACACCCAGCTTGACCATCAGGCGGCGCAGGAATTCGGCCTCCAGCTCGGGGTCGGCGGCGCGGGGCTGCCACACGGTGCGTTCCTTTTCCTTGCTGTCATACACCTCGACCATACCGCGGTGGCTGATGAAAATTTCGGTGCTGCCGTCGGTGCTGCGTTCCAGGCGAGTGCGGAACTTGTCGCGCTCACCGGTGGAGTAGAGCGAGTCAAACACCTTGCCCAAGGTGGCGCGGACGAAGTCCTGGGGAATCTTGGCGCGGTTTTCGGCCCAGTCGGTTTCCATGATGCCCAGGTTGGCCTGGTCCATCGCCAGCAGGAAACCGTTGTCTTGCCAGAACTCCTTGACCGGCTCCCACAACTTGTCGGCCGGGCGGTTGATCACCAGCCAGCGGGTGTTGCCGGAGCGCTCGATGCGCACGTCACCCAGGGACGCTGTTGCGGTGGGGGTGGCCACCACCGTGTTTTGAGCGAGTTGGTAACTCGAAGCGGTCACCGCCGAACCAGGCAGGTTGTAACGGGTGTCTTTGGAAAGCTGCGTCAGGTCAGGCGGAACTTCCAGCGTGGGGGTTTTGTTGGTGGCGGCGCTTTTGTAGTCAACCTTGTCACTCTGTAACACCGAGCAGGCGCTCAGCGCCAGGGTCAGACCGAGCAACAAAAATTTTGGGGAATGGTTCACAAAATATCCTTCAGGAAGAGAGGTTGGCAGGGTCAGCTCAGAGCAGGCCCACGGTGCGCAGGGCAACTTCAACGACAGGTTGGTAGCTTGCACTCAGCTCGGTCATGGGCAGGCGCAGGGTCGGGCCGCACAGGTTCAGGCGAGCTGCAGCCCATTTCACCGGGATCGGATTGGCTTCCAGAAACAGGTTTTTGTGCAGCGGCATCAGTTTGAACTGGATGGCCATGGCACCTTTTGCGTCGCCAGCAATCGCCGCTTGACACAGTTCATGCATCAGGCGGGGCGCCAGGTTGGCGGTGACGCTGATGTTGCCTTGGCCACCACACAACATCAGGGCAACCGCCGTGGCGTCGTCACCCGAGTAGACGGCAAAGCCTTCGGGTGCTTCGCGGATCAGCCACTGGGCACGGTCCAGGTTGCCGGTGGCTTCCTTGATACCGATGATGCCCGGGAGCTGGGCCAGACGCAGGGTTGTTTCGACCGACATGTCAGCCACCGAGCGGCCTGGCACGTTGTACAGCACCATCGGCAGGTCGACTGCTTCGGCAATCGCCTTGAAGTGTTGGTACAGACCTTCCTGGGTGGGTTTGTTGTAGTAGGGCACCACCTGCAACTGGCAGTCGGCGCCAACGCTTTTGGCAAAACCGGCCAGTTCAATGGCTTCAGCGGTGCAGTTGGAGCCACATCCGGCCATGATTGGCACCCGGCCTGCGGCTTGCTCCACCGAGACGCGGATGACTTCGCAATTTTCCTGGATGCTCACCGTGGGGGATTCACCGGTGGTGCCGACCACACCAATGCAGTCGGTGCCCTCGGCGATGTGCCAGTCGATCAGTTTGCGCAAGGCCGGGTAATCTACCGCGCCGTCTGGCAGCATGGGGGTGATCAAGGCAACGATGCTGCCGGTGATGGGTCGGGATAGAGAGGTCATCTTGCGAGCTGGCTCCAGGGTTAGCCCTTTATTCTAGCGAGAGTGGATGCTGCGCCAGACCGGCATCCAGGTAAAGGTTTGGCGGGTGACACGGCGCATGTATCTGGCACGCAGACGCTCAGAAACAGCCCCAGACCTGGTTTGCCAGCATCAACATGAAGTCGGCCTGGCCATACAAAACAAACACCAGCGCCAGCAGCCCGAGCATCATGGCGTACCCCAGAAGTCTGACGGCGGGTTTCATGCGCTCAGGCGGCTTGTGGTGCGGGGCTGCGCACAATCGCCGTCTCCTTGACCGGCAGGTTCACGAGGGCGGCCAGCACCCCCAGCGCGATGGCGATATACCAGACGATGTCATAACTACCTGTGCGGTCGTACAACCAGCCACCGAGCCAGACACCCAGAAACGAGCCAATCTGGTGGCTGAAGAACACAAATCCACCGAGCATCGACAGATGCGCCACCCCAAAAATCTGGGCCACCGCCGCATTGGTGGGTGGCACCGTGGACAACCACAGCAGGCCCATCACCGCTGAAAAGACGTAGACGCTCAGCGGCGTCAGCGGTGCCAGCAAAAACACGCTGATCACCAGCGCACGCGCCAGGTAAATGAAGGCCAGGATGTGTTTTTTCTGCAGGCGTTGGCCCAGCACACCGGCCGCGTAGGTGCCAAACACATTGAACAGGCCGATCAGGGCCAGTGCATAACTGGCCACCTGGGGCGGCAGGCCATGGTCCTTGAGGTAGCTTGGCATGTGCACACCAATGAACACCACCTGAAAACCACACACAAAATAACCGGCCATGAGTAACTGGAAGCTACGGTAGTGCAAGGCCTCGCGCAGCGCTTGCAGGATGGATTGCTCACGGAAATGCCCGGCACCACCTCGGGCATCGGGCTCACGCAGCCCCCAGGCCAGCGGCAGCAGCACAAGCGCCGCCAGCGCCAGGGTCACCAGGGCGTTTTGCCAGCCCAGGCTGTTGATCAGGAAACCTTCGGTGGGCACCATCAGAAACTGGCCAAACGACCCGGCTGCTGCCGCAATGCCCATGGCCCAGGAGCGTTTGTCGGCCGACACATTGCGGCCAATCACGCCGTACACCACGGCATAGGTGGTACCAGCCTGCGCCATGCCGATCAGCACCCCGGTGGTCAGGGAAAAGACCAGCGGCGACGTGGCATAAGCCATACCCAACAAACCCAGCGCATACAGCAGCGCACCCGACACAATCACCCGAAAGGCGCCAAACCGGTCGGCCAGCATGCCGGCAAAAATACCGGACACCCCCCACACCAGATTTTGGATCGCCAGCGCAAAAGCGAAAGTTTCACGGCTCCAGCTCTGGGCTTGTGTAATCGGCTGTAACCACAGGCCAAAACCGTGGCGGATACCCATCGAAACGGTCACGATGGCAGCACCACAGATCAGAATCTGGGTGAGAGAGAGTTTGGGGCTGTGTTCAGACATCGCTGGAATATAGCCAATTGGTTCAAAAGGCGCTGTCTGAGGCCCAAACGCTGTTGATTACCTGTTTTTGCATCCAGTGGATTGCCGGCCCATGACTACAATCACAGGCTATGGCTACCAAACCCAACTCTGAATACTCTGAAGGTTCGATCCGCGTTTTGAAAGGGCTCGAGCCCGTCAAACAGCGTCCGGGCATGTACACCCGCACAGACAACCCGCTACATATCATCCAGGAAGTACTGGACAACGCGGCCGACGAAGCGCTGGCTGGACATGGCAAAAAAATCAAGGTCACGGTGTTTGCCGATGGCTCGGTCAGCATCGAGGACGATGGCCGTGGCATCCCGTTTGGCTTGCATCCCACTGAGAACGCACCGGTGATTGAGCTTGTGTTCACCCAGTTGCACGCCGGCGGCAAGTTCGACAAAGGCAGTGGCGGCGCCTACAGCTTCTCGGGTGGTCTGCACGGTGTGGGTGTCAGCGTGACCAATGCCTTGAGCAGCCGACTGGAGGCCACCACCTACCGCGAGAGCCAGGTGGCTCGGTTGGTGTTCTCGGGCGGTGATGTGATCGAGCCTTTGAGTGTGCGACCAGCTGGTGACGGCGAACGCCGCAGCGGCACGCTGGTGCGGGTCTGGCCGGATGCCAAGTATTTTGAGTCGATGGTGCTGCCGATGGCGCACTTGGAGCACTTGCTGCGCAGCAAGGCGGTGTTGATGCCCGGCGTCACGGTGAGCCTGACACAAGAGAAGGCCAAGGAAACCCAGACCTGGCTGTTCAAAGGCGGCTTGCGTGACTATGTGACACAGACCCTGACGGCCGAACCGGTGATCCCGCTGTTTGAAGGGGCGGGTTTTGCCGACGCGCAGAACGACAGTTTTGCCGACGGTGAAGGTGCGGCCTGGTGTGTGGCCTTCACCGAAGACGGTCAGCCGGTGCGTGAGAGTTATGTGAATCTGATCCCGACCACGGCCGGTGGCACCCACGAGTCCGGCCTGCGTGATGGCTTGTTCACCGCGGTCAAGAGTTTTGTCGAGTTGCATTCGCTGCTGCCCAAGGGTGTCAAGCTGTTGCCTGACGATGTGTTTGCGCGTGCCAGTTATGTGCTCTCGACCAAGGTGCTGGACCCGCAGTTTCAGGGCCAGATCAAGGAGCGCCTCAATTCGCGCGACGCGGTGCGGCTGGTGTCGAGTTTTGTGCGCCCGGCGCTGGAGTTATGGCTCAACCAGAACGTGGAACACGGCAAGAAGTTGGCCGAACTCGCGATCAAGGCCGCTCAAAGCCGCCAGAAGGCCAGCCAGAAGGTCGAAAAACGCAAGGGCTCAGGCGTGGCGGTGTTGCCCGGCAAGCTGACCGACTGCGAAAGCCGTGACATTCTCGAGAACGAGATGTTCCTGGTCGAAGGGGATTCGGCCGGTGGTAGTGCCAAGATGGGCCGCAACAAGGAAAGCCAGGCCGTTCTGCCGTTGCGCGGCAAGGTGCTCAACACCTGGGAGGTCGAGCGTGACCGCCTGTTTGCCAACAACGAAATCCATGACATCGCGGTGGCGATTGGTGTGGACCCCCACGGCCCGGACGATACCCCCGACCTGAGTGGCCTGCGTTACGGCAAGATTTGTATCCTGAGTGATGCGGACGTGGACGGCTCACACATCCAGGTGCTGCTGCTGACCCTGTTTTTCAAACACTTTCCTAAGCTGGTGGATGCCGGTCATATTTATGTGGCGCGCCCGCCCTTGTTCCGGGTCGATGCACCTGCGCGTGGCAAAAAGCCCGCGTCCAAAGCCTATGCGCTGGACGAAGGTGAGTTGACGGTGATACTGGACAAGTTGCGCAAGGAAGGTGTGCGTGAAGGCGCCTGGACCATCAGCCGCTTCAAAGGTCTGGGCGAGATGAATGCCGAACAGCTGTGGGACACCACCCTGAACCCCGACACCCGCCGCCTGCTGCAGGTGGGGCTGGGCGGTCTAGACACCAAACAGACCGCCGAGCTGATGACCAAGCTCATGGGCAAGGGTGAAGCCGGTGCCCGGCGCGACCTGATGGAGTTGCACGGCGATTCGGTGGACCTGGATATTTAGTCATTTTTGCCTTCAGCCCTTACAAGTCAAGGGCTAGCAGCTACAACAGTCAGAGCAGATCACAAGAGTTTCCCCATGACCGACATCATTTTGATTGACCCACCGCAGCCCAGCCAACCTGATGCGGACGAGACCCCCAGTCTGGCCAGTTACGCCCAGCGTGCTTACCTGGAGTACGCGCTCAGTGTGGTCAAGGGCCGCGCCTTGCCCGACGTCTGTGACGGCCAGAAGCCGGTGCAGCGCCGCATCTTGTACGCCATGTCGCGCATGGGCTTAGGGTTTGGTGGGGCCAATGGCAACACCGGCGCCAAGCCGGTCAAGTGCGCGCGCGTGGTCGGTGATGTGCTGGGCCGTTACCACCCGCATGGCGACAGTGCTGCGTATGACGCGCTGGTGCGTATGGCGCAAGACTTTTCCCAGCGTTACCCGCTGATCGACGGCCAGGGCAACTTTGGCAGCCGTGACGGCGACGGTGCCGCTGCCATGCGTTACACCGAAGCGCGCCTGGCCAAAATCACCAGCCTGCTGCTCGACGAAATCGACGAAGGCACGGTCGACTTCACACCGAATTACGACGGATCCACCGAAGAGCCTCGCCAGCTGCCCGCCCGCCTGCCGTTTGCGCTGCTCAACGGCGCCAGCGGTATTGCGGTCGGTTTGGCCACCGAAATCCCGAGCCACAACCTGGGTGAAGTGGCACAAGCTTGTGTGGCGCTGATCAAGAACCCCGAGCTGACTGACGACGAGTTGTTCTCCCTGGTGCCCGGGCCGGATTACCCAGGCGGAGGCCAGATCATCAGCAGCGCAGGTGAAATTGCCGAGGCGTATCGCACCGGTCGCGGTTCGCTCAAATGCCGTGCGCGCTGGAAGATCGAGGATCTGGCGCGTGGCCAGTGGCAATTGGTGGTGACCGAGTTGCCGCCCGGTGTCAGCACCCAGCGCGTGTTGGAAGAGATTGAGGACCTGAGCAACCCCAAGGTCAAGGCCGGTAAAAAGGCGCTCACGCTGGAGCAAAACCAGCTGAAGGCCACGCTGCTGTCGGTGCTGGACGGGGTGCGTGACGAGTCCAGCAAAGACGCCGCGGTGCGCCTGGTATGTGAACCCAAAACCAGCCGCATCGGCCAACAGGAACTGATCAACACCTTGCTGGCACACACCAGCCTGGAGACCACCAGCCCGATCAACCTGACCATGATTGGCCTGGATGGCCGACCCACGCAAAAGTCGCTGCGCCAGATGTTCACCGAGTGGATTGCGTTTCGCCAGACCACCATCGAGCGGCGTTCGCAGCACCGCTTGGACAAGGTGTTGGATCGCATCCACATCCTGGAGGGCAGGGCGCTGGTGCTCCTCAATATTGACGAAGTGATTGCCATCATCCGTCAGAGTGACGAGCCCAAAGCGGCGCTGATAGAGCGCTTCAAACTGTCTGAACGCCAAGCCGAAGACATTCTTGAAATCCGCTTGCGCCAACTGGCCCGGCTGGAGGCGATCAAGATAGAGCAGGAATTGGCTGGTCTGCGTGGTGAGCAACAAAAACTCGAAGAACTGCTGGGCAGCCCGGCCGTGTTGCGCCGCCTGATGGTCAAGGAAATTGAGGCGGATGCCAAAACCTTTGCCGACCCACGCCGCACCCTGATCCAGGCCGAGAAAAAAGTCGTGCTCGAAGTCAAGGTGGTGGACGAGCCGGTGACGGTGGTGGTCAGCCAAAAAGGCTGGGTGCGTGCACAAAAAGGCTGGGCCAAGGAGCGCACGGCAGGTGCTGGCGCGGCAACGGTTGGTGCCGCGCAGCCGGAATACACCTTCAAGGCCGGGGATGCCTTGTACGGCACCTTCGAGTGCCGCACGGTGGACACCTTGCTGGCCTTTGGCAGCAATGGCCGCGTTTATTCGGTGCCGGTGTCGCTGCTGCCGGGTGGTCGTGGTGATGGCCAACCCATCACCAGCCTGATCGAACTGGAGGCAGGCACCCAGCTGCTGTATTACTTTGCCGGGCCGATGAGCGCCACGCTGCTGCTGTCCAGTTCCGGTGCCTACGGTTTCCTGGCATCGGTTGAGAACATGGTCAGCAAGTTCAAGGCGGGCAAGGCCTTTGTCACGGTCAACGACGGAGAGGTGCTGTGCGCGCCCTCGGTGGTGGCGAGTGAGGCGGGCTCGGCACCATGGCCAGCGGCCACCCATGTGGCCTGCGCCTCGGTGGGTGGGCGGATTCTGACCTTTGAGATCAGTGAACTCAAGACCCTGGCCAACGGCGGGCGTGGCCTGATGCTGATCGACCTGGAAGACAAGGACACGCTGGCTGGTGCCTGCGCCTACAACCGCAGTGTGCGCATCGACGGCATCGGCCGTGGTGGCAAAGTGCGTGATGAAACCCTGGAAATCCGCAGCCTCAACAACGCCCGTGCCGCACGGGCGCGCAAGGGCAAGCTGGCGGACCTGGGCTTCAAACCGGCGTCGGTGACACGGGTCGAGTGATCTGACAGCCAGTTGTCATACCAGGCTGCGATGATCTGAGGTGAAGGCGCCGGGATGTCGGTCAGACCATGCTGTGCACCAGACCCGACCTTATTCTGGACGGGATACTGGCAAGCTTATTGCAGTGTCCTGGTGCTTGTGCCAGCTGTGTTGGCCCCTGCGATTGACTGGAGTGACCTGAGATGAAACCCGTTTTGATCCTTTGCCCTGGGCTGATGTGTGATGACGCCGTCTGGGCACCACAACTGCCCGCCTTGTCGGCCACCCATGACTGCATCGTGATGGACTACGGCCTGCGCACCACCTTGGCCGACATGGCCCGCCAGGTGCTGGAGACCGCACCGCCCGGGGTGTTTGCACTGGCCGGCCATTCGATGGGCGGGCGGGTGGCGCTGGAGGTGGTGCGCCTGGCGCCGCAGCGTGTGTCACATCTGGCCTTGCTCGATACCGGCACCCACCCCCTGGCCGAGGGGGAGCCCGGTGTCAAGGAAAAAGCGGGCCGACTGGCCTTGGTGGCCTTGGCCAAAGAGCAGGGCATGCGGGTCATGGGGCGCCAATGGTTACCCAACATGGTGCACCCGGACGTGCATGGCACGCCGCTGTTTGAATCGATTCTGGACATGTTAGAGCGCAGCAACCCCGAGCGTTTTGCCGCACAGATCCACGCGCTGCTGGCCCGTCCGGACGCTGCGGTGGTGTTGCCCACCATCAGCGGCCCGACCCTGGTGCTGACCGGTGAGCAAGACCTGTGGAGCCCGCCCGAGCAACACGCAGCGTTTGCCCGCATCATCCGGGATGCCGAGCTGGTGGTGGTCCGCCACTGCGGCCACATGAGCACGCTGGAACAGCCCGAGGCCGTCACGGCAGCGATGCAACGCTGGTTGCAGCGTTAAGCTACTGCAATATCAGGAGCTACTGGCCCTTGTTGGATAAGGGCTAGAGACCCATTTGGCTTGAAACCCATGGTCAGGCCGGCACCCCACCCGGGCACACGAGTTTGCCTCGCAGCGCGCTTCAAAACACCCCAGCTCCTGCCCCGTTGATCCGGGGCGCTCACATTTCCCACGGCGGCGTTGGGTTTGGCCGCCAGCATGCGCAGGGGTGACCTGTTCAACATCTTGTTATATCTGCTATTGGATACAGTATCCTAGGATTTACCCTTTATAAAGGGCAAATCAGCTTGTTTTAGGGGGTTGTTGTATACAAAATTGGTGCATCCAACGGTTTACCTAACCCTTAGCCCACCCCATAGAGGTCACCATGTTCCTGAAAAACACCTGGTATGTTGCTGCCACCCCCAACGAGATCGACGACAAACCCCTGGGCCGCACCATCTGCGGCGAATCCATCGCCTTCTACCGTGGCGAGGCCAACAAGGTGGCCGCGGTGGAAGACTTCTGCCCACACCGGGGTGCGCCGCTGTCGCTCGGTTATGTGTCTGAGGGCAAACTGGTCTGTGGTTACCACGGCCTGGAAATGGGCTGTGAGGGCAAGACCATCGCCATGCCGGGCCAGCGTGTGCGCGGTTTTCCCGCCATCAAAAGTTACCCGGTGGTGGAGCGCTACGGCTTCATCTGGGTCTGGCCGGGTGATGCGGCCCAGGCCGACGAGGCCCAAATCCCGCACATGGACTGGTATGACAACCCCGAGTGGGCCTATGGTGGTGGGCTGTACCACATCGCTTGCGACTACCGCCTGATGATCGACAACCTGATGGACCTGACGCACGAGACCTATGTGCACGCCACCAGCATCGGCCAGAAAGAAATTGATGAGACGCCCTGTAAGACCACCACCGAGGGCGACATGGTGGTCACCAGCCGCTTCATGAGCGGCATCCAGCCGCCGCCGTTTTGGAAAATGGGTTTGCGTGCCAACAACCTGGCCGACGATGTGCCGGTGGACCGTTGGCAGATTTGCCGCTTCACCCCGCCGAGCCATGTGATGATTGAAGTGGGCGTGGCGCACCAGGGGCATGGTGGTTACGACGCGCCCAACGACAAAAAAGCTTACAGCGTGGTGGTGGACTTCATCACCCCCGAGACCGAGACCTCGATCCATTACTTCTGGGGCATGGCGCGCAAGTTCAAACCCGAAGACCGTGCGCTCACCGCCAGCATCCGCGAGGGCCAGGGCAAAATTTTTGCCGAAGACCTGGAGATGCTGGAGCGCCAACAAAAGAACCTGCTGGCGCACCCCGAGCGCGCCTTGCTGATGCTCAACATCGACGCCGGTGGTGTGCAGTCGCGCCGCGTATTAGACCGCTTATTGGCACAGGATGCCGCACAGCCCTTGTCAGCATTGGCTGCTTAACTCCATTTCTCATAGCAACATGACAAGCTCGACACTTTCTGTGCGTGTGACGCGCAAATGGACCGAGGCGCAAGACATCTGCGCCTTGGAACTGATGGCGCAACCGGGGCAGAGCCTGCCCGCGTTTTCGGCAGGCTCTCACATTGACGTGCATTTGCTCGGCAGTTTCACTCGCTCGTATTCGCTGTGCAATGACCCTCAAGAGCAGCATCGCTACGTGATTGGCGTGCTGCGTGACCCGGCATCACGCGGTGGCTCGGTGGCGGTGCATGATCTGATTAAGACCGGGCAGACCTTGCAGATCAGCCCGCCCAAAAACCACTTTGCCTTGCAGCAGGATGCCCGACGCCATCTGCTGCTGGCCGGTGGCATTGGCATCACGCCCATTCTGTGCATGGCTGAGCACCTGGCCAAGAGCGGGGCTGACTTTGAGCTGCATTACTGCAGCCGTTCGCGGGAACGTACCGCCTTTGTCCAGCACATCGCAGCGTCGGCCTTTGCCCAGCGTGTCCAGTTCCATTTTGACGACGCCGCACCCGCACAACAACTGGATCTGACGGCGATGCTGGCAACACCCACACCGGGTCAGCACCTGTATGTCTGCGGTCCCAAGGGCTTCATGGACGCGGTGCTGGGCAGCGCCCGTGCCAAAGGCTGGCCCGAGGCACAGTTGCACTACGAGTTTTTTGCTGCCGAGGTGAAACACAGCGCAGACGAGGCCAGCTTTGAAGTGCAACTGGCCAGCAGCGGCAAGGTGATCCCCGTGGCAGGTGGCCAGACGGTGCTGCAGGCTCTATCTGCTGCGGGTGTGGAGATCGAGTTTGCCTGTGAGCAGGGTGTCTGTGGCACCTGCCTGACCCGGGTGTTGCAAGGTGTGCCCGAGCACAAAGACAGCTACCTGACCCCCGAAGAACAGGCCGCCAACGACCAGTTTTTGCCCTGTTGCTCACGCGCCAAGACGGCGCGGCTGGTGCTGGATCTCTGAGTCGCTCTGTCTGCTGCGTTAGTCATAGCGCCCTGGCCTGATAAAAAAAGGGCCAAGGCGCAATTCTTTCAAAACGCCGCTTAAGCCTCACCCAAGCCAATTGGCGCGGGTGCCTGGGTCACGATCTGGGTGAACAGGCGGTCGTAGATCGGGTCGCGTGGGTACTTGCCGGTGAGGGGGTCGCAGTTGGTCTCAAAAGCGGCATCAATCACAGACCAGTCCTCGGCACTGAGCACCCGCAGGGCCGCAGGTAACACCACGGTTTCTTCCAGGCGCATGTGAGTCATGTAAAAACTCAGGTAACGCCGGGCGGCGTTCTCAAACACGGCGCGGCGGGTTTCGCCCAGCAGCTCCCAGGCCAGTAACTGGTGTTGCAATTCACGCACCGCGACTTCGCCATGGGCATGGTCCTGGCCCAGCTGCTCAATCGCGGTGCGGGTTTCGGGCGCCAGCCGGGCCACGGGCGGGAACAGCAGCTCGGTCTCTTTGGGGTGGTGGCGTTGTTCGGGAAACTCGTCGATGTAGAACAACATCGCACGCATCACCTCAAAAAAAGTCTGTGGGTTGGCACCCGGGCCCCGGTCGAGCATCATGCCGATGGAGCGCAGCATCGAGGCCAGGGCGGTGTGTTCGTCGTGGATGATTTGAATGCTGGAGTGGATCAACTGGATTCCCCTTGGGTTTGAGTATCAAAACAGGCTGTAGCCCTTATTTTGAAAGGGCTTGTAGCTCTACAAATCAGAGTAAGCAAGGCGTCAACGCGCCACCCCCAGCAACTTGTCGAGCAGCTCGGGCTGCTCCTGCAGGCTGCGCGCGCTGCCCGCATACACCACGGTGCCATGGTCCAGCACCGCCGCGGTGTCCGAGATCGCCAAAATCGCCTGCGGGTGTTGTTCCACGATGATGGCAGAGAGACCCTCCTCACGCGTGATACGCCGGATGGCCCGCAGCAGCTCCTGCACGATGATGGGCGCCAGGCCTTCGCAGGGTTCGTCCAGCAGCAGCAGCGTCGGGTTGAGCACCAGCGCACGGCCCAGGGCCAGCATCTGTTGTTCACCGCCCGAGAGTTGGGTGCCCAGGTTGCTCTTGCGTTCGGCCAGCCGGGGAAACAGCTCATAAACCCGTGCCGGCGTCCAGGGGCTCGACGCTCGCCCAGCACGCTGTGGCCGCGCCACGGCGGTGAGGTTTTCATGCACCGTGAGTGACTTGAAGATGTTGCGCTCTTGCGGCACCCAGCCAATACCCGCCGCCGCCCGTTCGTGGGACGGCAGCTTGTGCAGCACTTGGCCGCCCAGCAGGATGCTGCCCGCGTGTTGCTGGGTGGCGCCAGCCAGGGTGTTGATCAAGGTGGTTTTGCCGGTGCCGTTGCGCCCGAGCAGGGCCAACGTCTGACCGGGGTCGATCGAGAGTGACACCTCATGCAACACCACGGCTTCGCCATAACCAGCGCTCAAGCCTTGCACATTTAACAGTTCAGCCATGGGTCGCGGCTCCCAGCGTATCGTTGAGTTCATCACCGTGGCCCAGGTACACCGCTTTGACCTGCGGGTCGTTGGCGATGGTGTCGGGGTCACCTTCGGTGAGCACCGTGCCGTTGACCAGCACCGTCATGCGTTTGGCAAAGCTGAACACCAGATCCATGTCGTGTTCGATCAGTAACACCGACACATCGGTCGGCAGGGCGGCCACGGTTTGCAGCAGCTCCTCACGCTCACCGGCGGGCACACCAGCCACCGGCTCGTCGAGCAGCAGCACACGCGGCTCGCAGGCCAGGGCAATGGCAATCTCCAGCAGGCGGCGTTTGCCGTAGGCCAGCACCTTTGTCTGCTGATCCATCACGGAGGTCAGATGAAATTGCTCCAGCAGTTGCTCACAGCGCTCGGTCACACCTTGTTGAGCGCCCAGAGCCTGCCACCAGCGGTTGCCCAGGCCTTGGTGTTGCGACACCGTCATGGCCAAGGTTTCCAGCGGGGTGAGTGAATCAAACAGCTGGTTGATCTGAAAGGTGCGCACCATGCCACGGCGCACCCGCTGGTAGGGGGCCAGTTGGGTGATGTCTTGCCCCTCCAACGTGATGCTGCCCGAGGTCGGTTGCAGCACACCAGTCAGCAGGTTGATCAGTGTGGTTTTGCCCGCGCCATTGGGGCCAATCAGCGCGTGGCGTGCGCCCTGTTTTAAATCAAGGGTGACGTGGTTGGTGGCGGTGATGCCGCCAAACTTCATCACCAGATTGTTGGCAGAAAGAACCGTCGTGCTCATGAGTGGCTCCCGCTTTGACCGGGTTTGAACCAGCGCCAAGGACGCAGCAGCCTGTCACGCCCAACCAGCACCAACACCACCAGGAACAGGCCGATCCAGAAGGTCCAGTACTGCGGGGTGATGCTCGACAGTGCATCCTGCATCAGCTTGAACACAATCGCCCCGGTGATGCCGCCGTACAGCCAGCCGACACCCCCCACCACCAGGATCAGCATCACGTCAGCCGAGCGGTGAAACTCGAACAGGTCGAGCGAGGCAAAGCCGGTGGTCTGCGCCATCACCGCACCGGCGGCGCCCGCCACCGCAGCGGCCACGGTGTAGATCAAGGCTAGGCGGCTGTTGACTGGGATGCCAATCGCCATGGCACGTAACCGGTTGTCACGAATCGCTTTCAGCGTGGCACCAAACGGCGAGTTGACCAGACGCCGGGCCAGTGCAAACACCAATAACAGCACAGTCAGGGAATACCAGGCCGAGGTGCGGCCATACAGGTCAAACTCAAACTGCCCCAGTAGCGGCCCCATGACCACACCCTGCAGGCCATCGGCACCACCGGTTAACCAGTCGAGTTTGTTGGCCAGCTCCATCAGGATCAGGCCGACCCCCATGGTCACCATCAGCCGGGTCAGGTCGGTGCCGCGCAAAATGGTGGCGCTGCACAGGGCGCCCAATAGCGTGGCGGTCAAGATGCCAAAAGCCAGGCCCAGCAGCGGGTCGGGCATCACCAGTTTGGCAAACAGCGCTGCCGAATACGCGCCCATGCCAAAAAAGGCGGCGTGGCCGAGTGAGACGATGCCGGTGAAACCCAGGATCAGGTCCAGCGACAAGGCAAACAGCGCCACGATGGCAATCTCGTTGATGATCAGCGCGTGGCTGCCCAGCAGCAGGGGTGAAGCCAGGGCAAGGAGCCACAGAGGGATTTCCCAGAGCTTCCAGCGGCCCTGGTTTTGCAACAGTTTCTGTGTGCCCATGGTCATTTGCCTCCTTTGCGCACAAACAGGCCCTGTGGGCGCCAGATCAGAATCAGAATCATCAGGCTGTACACAATGAAGCCACCCAGTTTGGGGATGTAGTACTTGCCCGCCACATCGGCAATGCCCAGCAGCAGCGCGGCCAGCAGCGGCCCAGTGATGCTGGAGGTGCCACCCACGGCCACCACAATCAAAAAGTAGGTCATGTACTTCAGGGCAAAGGTGGGCTCCAGGCCCAGCACCTCGGCACCCAAGGCGCCACCCAGCCCGGCCAGGCCGGAGCCCACGGCAAAGGTGCCCAGAAACACCATGTTCACATTGATGCCCATGCCAGCCGCCACCCGCTGGTCGTCCACCGAGGCACGCAGCTGGCTGCCAAAACGGGTTTGGGTCAGCACATACTGCAGACCCACGGTGAGTGCGGCGCAGACCACAATGATGAACACCCGGTAATGCCCCATGCCCAGCATCAACACACCTTCGCCAATTTCGGTGCGGCCCTTGAGCCATTCCGGCAACTGGACGATCTGCTGGCTCGACCCAATGAAGTAGTCGGCGCAGGCTACCGCCATAAAGGTCAGGCCAATCGAAAACAGCACCTGGTCCAGATGGGGCTTGTTGTAGAGCGGGCGGTAAAGGGTGCGCTCCAGCACCCCACCCAGCAGCGCCGAGCCGATGAATGCCAACGGCAGGCACAACAAAAAGGGCACCCCCATTTTTTGCATCAGCAGCACGGTGATGTAGCCGCCCACCATGGCAAAAGCGCCGTGAGCCAGGTTGATGAAATTCATCAGCCCCATGGTCACGGCCAGGCCGACCGACAGGATGAACAGCAGCATGCCGTAGGCGATGCCGTCGAAGAGGATGGTTAGCATGAGAAGTGGGTGTTCATCAGGGTTAGGAACAAACAGGAAAAATCAGGGAGTTTTCGGCAACCGGCAGCAACTTATCGATTGGGTAAGGTGATTGGGCAATGTGACCGGGCTTCGGGGTGGAAGGCGCGGAGACAGTCTGGGAATACCCGCTAATAACACCCGCGTGATTTCACCCCGAAACCGCATGCGCATTGCCCAGTTGCCCTGCCCAATACCCACAGTCCTTGCGCCCAATCACTCCATCCAAGGCGGGACTCGTGCCCAAGCTTTTTTAAACCCTTACTTGGCCTTGCCCGGGTCTTTCACGTCCTTGATCACGTCAAACTCGATGTTGTAGAGCTGGCCGTCTTTTTTCTCGACCTTGCGCAGGTAGATGTTTTGCACCACATCACGTGTTTGTGCGTCGATGAACATCGGGCCACGTGGGCTCTCGAAAATCTGGCCCTTCATCGCCGCCAACAGACCATCACCACCACCTTGGCCCTTGGACGTTTTGAGCGCTTCGTAAATCATCCGCATACCGTCATAACCACCGATGGCCATGAAGTTGGGGCGCAGGCCTGGGTTGGCTTTTTTGAACGCATCCACAAACTTCTGGTTCAGCGGCGAAGGATGGGCGGCCGAGTAATGGTGGGAGGTGACCACCCCCAGCGCGCCATCACCCATGTCGTTGAGCTGGTCATCGTCGGTGAGGTCACCTGTGCCAATCAGTTTGATACCCGCTTTGTCCATGCCACGTTCCAGAAACTGCTTCATCACCGCCGCACCGGCACCCGAGGGCACAAACACAAACAGTGCATCGGGTTTGATGTCGCGCACTTTTTGCAGGAACGGAGCAAAGTCCGGGCTGCGCAGCGGCACCCGCAAGGCCTCGACGACCAGCCCACCATTGAAGACCAAACGCTCTTTGAAATACTTTTCAGCATCAATACCCGGACCGTAGTCGCTGACCAGGGTCACTACCTTCTTGATGCCATTTTTGGGCACCCAGTCAGCCAGCGCGACCGAGGCCTGTGGCAGTGTGAAGCTGGTGCGCACCACATAGGGCGAGGCTTCTGTGATGCTGGAGGTGGCGGCGGCCATCACCACCATCGGTGTTTTGGACTGGGTGGCCAGCGGCGCGGTGGCCAGGGCCGAGGGTGTGATGCCAAACCCCGCCAGCACATTGACCTTGTTGTTGACGATCAACTCCTGCGCCAGGCGTTTGGTCACATCGGGCACGCTGGTGTCGTCCTTGACGATCAGCTCCACCTTTTTGCCCGCCACGGTGTCGCCGTTTTGCGCCATGTAGAGCTTGGCCGCGGCCTCGATCTGGCGACCGGTGCTGGCTTGCTGGCCGGTCATCGGCAGGATCAGCCCGATTTTGAAGGTGTCGCCCTGTGCTATGGCGTTGGTAGCTGCCAAGCCACAAATGGCAAGGGCTGTGGCGTGAAGGAACAATCTCTTGTGCATGGTTTGTCTCCAATATGTGTTGCGGATCTGCTTCTATTTGCAGTGACTGTGCCGTGAAACACCACCACATGCAATAGCGATTCCCGACTCTTTGTTATAACGCTTTGCAATAACCCAAACGCCACCTGAAGCTGCCGCTGGGTCAGCGCGGCAAAGTGTAGGGGGCATCAATGGGACGAGGGGTGTGCCACCGGATTGACCCGCAAATGGGGGGTCAAGGTGTTGGCCCGATACCCGCCGCCAGGCGGGCGTGTGCTCAGCTGCGCTGTTGGATCAGCTGCACACCGGGCACGGGGTGCTTGGCCTGGTTCAGGATGGCATCGCGCAGGTTGCGCTGGGCAATACGCGAGTGTTCCCGCATCAGTGCCTCGGCCCGGCTGCCCTCGTGCCGCTCAATCGCATCGAGCACCTGCCAGTGCTGGTCTTGCGCCACGACGAGCCGGTCGCGCGCCTTGGGGGAGTGGGCCTGCGCGACGACAAAGCCTGACGGAGACGCAAAGGGCAGGCCGTAGACCCGCTCCAGCTCCTTGGTCATCAGGCTGCTGCCCGCCATCTCGCTGAGCAGCGCATGAAAGCGCGCGTTCAAATCCACATAACGCGAGAACGCGGCAGCGTCCAGCGCGGCTTGGTCCAGTAAGGCATCGATGGCTTGCAGGCAAACGCGCGCCTGCGTCAGCAGCTTGGGTGGGGCGCCGCGTTCGGCACACAGGCGGGCACACAAGCCCTCCAACGTGCCACGTAACTCAATCGCCTCGGACACATCCCGCTCCGAAAACGTTTTGACCGCATAACCCCCGTTGGGCAGGGCATCCAGCAGGCCTTCCTGCTCCAGGCGCAGCAGCGCGGCGCGGATCGGGGTACGTGAAAAGCCCAGTTTCTCGACCACGGCCAGTTCGGCGATGCGGCTGCCGCCGGGCCATTCACCATCCAGAATCATGGCGCGCATGCGCAGCAGGGCCTGCACCTGCACCGGGGTGGGTGCACCGCTGGGC